>JAHBXV010000099.1 GCA_019636285.1 Planctomycetaceae bacterium | reverse complement strand
GCGGGTATTCTTGTCCTGGCATCACAGTTTACTTCCGAGAAGACATGCCTCTTTCACAACTGCGATTCGACAATTTCTGTGAAAGCTGAGGTCGCGATGATCAACGTCAATTTGGCCCTGCTGCCGTTGTTTGTTGTTCTAATGGCCGTTGCCTATCGGCGCACGCGGCATGAAGGGTCTCCTCCGCCGTCGGCGCGGGAGCGAGTCCTATTCGGACTTGTCGTGCTCGCAGTTGTGATCGTCGGCGTTGGCTTCGGATCCGCAGCTCAACTCGTCGGGCGCTCTCCCGCCAACGAGTTGGTTGAAGTGAGCATCGTGCTACTCGCCATCGCATTCGCACCGCTTTTCCTCTTCCTGGCGTGCGATTATCCCCTGCGACTGGTCCGGCGGTGGGAAGCGGGTCGTGCCAGTCACGGTTCCGTGATAGCAGATGCCCCGAGTCATGGAGATTGAAATGCTCGATGGTTGGATGGAATCGGGGCGATTGTGTCGCACAGTGAGTCGTGGGCGTGCGTAAGACACTGGCGGAGCCAGTGGCACACGAATACCAAGCGCTGACAGAGCATTAGCCCGCTTTGTGGAGGTATTTTAGCAAATACTCTCGCAGTGCGACCGCGTTGTTGTGTTGTTCATCGCGGGAACCGTAGAGCAGGAGGACGGGCTGCCGGGTGATGATCGCCGTGAGTTCGGCGACCTGACTCGGCTGGTCATCCAGTTCCTGGAAATAGCGGCGGCGGAACTCGTCCCATCGTTCCGGCTGGTGGTTGAACCACTTTCGCAGGTCGGCGGACGGGGCAAGATCCTTGAGCCACCCGTCGAGCTTCAAGGTTTCTTTGGAGACGCCGCGCGGCCAGAGACCGTCGACGAGAACGCGATACGAACCGTCGTCCGGAAGAACGTCATAGGCCCGGGCAATCTCGATTCGCGGCGTGTGCCTGGGCATGGCGAACGGCTCCCCTCATCAGCTTTCAGAAGTCTCTTTCACTTTCGGGTTCAACAGGATTGTCAGCAGAAAGCTGCAATCTTCGAGGGCCGTGACTTCGTGAGGTTCAGCCGCCGAGAGGTAGAACAACTGGCCGCTTTCAATTTCGATGGTCGTGCCCATCGTCGTGAACCGGACACGACCAGTCAGCCCCTGAACGATGATTTCTCCGGGAGCCTGGTGCCGGGGGATGGTTTTGCCCTGTGGGAGCACGAGGCGGATCACTTCCATGCATGGGGTTTTGATCAATGCTTTCGTGCCGGTCATCCCCGGCGCGGACGAATCTCCCGTGAGTAAGATCACTTCACCTGGTTGAGCATGCGAGATGGCCATGATCGCCTCCCCTTCTCTTTCGGAGCGCTCCGAGGACGCGCGCGTGCCGTCGTCCAGAGACATTCTTCAGGCAGCCGACACCGCGGCAGTGATGTCCTGACGTGGTCCGAAGAACTCGAACGAAATCCGGTCGTCGCCGACTCCCAGTTCCTTCAGGCCCGCATAGACCGACTGCATGAACGGCTTTGGTCCGCAGAAATAAAACGATGCTTGCTGGTAAGGGGTCCGATCCCGCAGAAAATCTGTTCCGACCGTCCCCACGCTATCGCAGCGACGCTCCGAGACATCGGTTTCCAGGGGATCATCATAGATAATGTGCGTCGAGACATTCGCGTGCTCGCCGAGCGCGCGAATCTCGCCAGCCAGCGCCTGGACGCGGCTGTTGCGGGCGGCGTGAACGAACTGAATGGGGGCTCCTCCCTGCTTCACCAGCGCCTTGGCCATCGACAGCAGGGGCGTCACGCCGATGCCACCAGCCAGTAAAACGACTGGCCTGTCGGTCGCGAATTGCGATGGCAGTGTGAACTCTCCGCAAGGCGGTCCCATCTGCAGTTCGTCCCCGACTTGAACGACATCATGCAGGTAATTGGAGATCAGGCCGTCCGGCGCCCCCTCGACCAAGCCGGGCTCGCGTTTGACGCTGATGCGGAAGTGCGTGTTGCCGGGGGCATCCGACAGGCTGTAATTGCGGGGCGAAGTCGGCGTTCGGGGATGATCGACGCGGACGGTGACATACTGACCGGGTTCGAAGGAGGGCAACGGCCCGCCGTCGGCGGGGCGAAGGTAGAAGGAAGTCACGATGTCGCTTTCCGGAATCTTCCGGTCAACGACGAACTTCCGATAGCCGTTCCAACCGCCGACCGTCTCGCGTTGCTGCCGGTAGATCTCCGCTTCGCGCTGAATACAGACTTCGGCCAGAAACCCATACGCCTCCGCGACGGCGCCAATGATTTCATCGGTCGCGGCGTCGCCCATCACATCCTTGATCGCCGCCAGCAGATGCTTGCCGACGATCGGGTAATGTTCGGGCTGGATGCCCAGCGAGCAGTGCTTGTGGGCGATCAGATTGACCGCCGGACCGAGCGCTCCCAGGTTGTCGATGTTGGCGAAGTAGGCACAGATCGCCCCGGCCAGCGCCCGCTGCTGGCCTCCCGAATGCTGATGGGCCTGGTTGAAGTACGCCTGCACCTCGGGATTCCCGGCGAACACGAGCTGGTAGAACCGCCGCGTCACCGTCTCGGCGTTGGCCGCCACAAGCGGGGTGATCTGTTTGACAATTTCGATTGTCTTGGGGGAAAGCATGGGAATCCTCGGAGTGCAAAGGAGCGTGTTTGCCTGTCATCGGCGATCCGGCCTTAAATCTACACCTTATTGTGTAGATTAAGTCGCAGCGCGTCAAGGGGAAGGCTTTGCGGATTTTTTTTGGGTGGGTTGGAGCACTCCCCGCTCAGGTCTGGTGGGGGGACAAACAAGATTAGCCGGTGATAATTCGGGCTACGGATCCTTCGATTGCTTGCGGTCAATGACCACTAGCGCCACAGCGGCCAGGAAAGCGATTCCGGCGCCGGTAGGGATCAGGATGTAGGAGACTTGCTGCCAATAGTCGGAGACTTGAATTGGACCGGGAGGGCCACCGAAGCCTTCGTTACCCGCTCGAGCGCATGGGCCGATCGGGATTATCAAGAGTCCGATGAGGATGACTGTCTTCAGCAATGGCCTCAGCACGCGAGCGGTCGGCATCTTCAATTCCGACTAATGACCACGGCGACGGCATGCTTCAATGGTGTCACCAAAGCCCTCTGCGACCCCGCCGGGGTCGGGATTCCTATCAGACCCTGAACCGTGGGTGCGCTGCGCGACCCACGGTTACATTCTTCGATGCCTTTAGCATCGTTAAACCGGCAAGCCCAGTGACCCGCTACGCCAGCACGTCATTCACCACGTGGCCGTGGACGTCGGTCAGGCGGTAGTCGCGGCCTTGGAAGCGGTAGGTGAGTTGGGTGTGGTCGAAACCCAACAGGTGCAGGATCGTGGCTTGCAGGTCGTGGACGTGGACCTTCTTGTCGGCGACCGCGAAGGCGAATTCGTCGGAGCTGCCGTGGGTGTAGCCTCCCTTGGTGCCACCGCCCGCCATCCACATGGAGTAGACATCGGGGTAGTGGTCGCGGCCCAGCAGTTTGCTGGTTGACGTTCGCCCTTCGCGGAATGGGGTGCGGCCGAATTCGCCGCCGCAGATGATGAGCGTATCGTCCAGGAGGCCGCGCTGTTTGAGGTCGCGGATGAGGGCGGCGATCGGCTTGTCCATCGTCGCGCACTTGCGGGTCAGGCCGTCTTCGATATCGGTGTCGCCTCCGGTGCCGTGGAAGTCCCAGCCCCAGTCGAAGAGCTGCACATAGCGCACTCCCTGCTCCACCAGCCGGCGGGCCAGAAGGCAGTTGTTGGCGAAGCTGGCTTCACCCGGCTTCGCGCCATAGGCGTTCAGGGTGTCTTCCGTTTCCCGGGTGATGTCCATGACCTCGGGGACAGCCGTCTGCATGCGGAAGGCGAGTTCGTACTGGGCGATGCGCGTCAGTGTTTCGGGGTGTCCGAGTTCGTTGGCCTGGAGCGTGTTCAAGTCGCGGAGGGCATCGAGCGTTTTGCGTCGGAGGTCGCGGTCCATGCCGGGCGGGTCGGAGGCATACAGGACCGGGTCGCCCTTGGAGCGGCATTGAACGCCCTGAAAGACCGAGGGGAGAAAGCCGCTGCCATACGAGTTCTTGCCGCCGTTGGGCTGCACGCCGCTGGAGATGAGGACGACGAAACCCGGCAGATTTTCGTTTTCGCTACCGAGGCCATAGGTCACCCATGACCCCATCGATGGACGGCCCGACTGGGCGGATCCGGTGTAGAGCAGCAGTTCAGCCGGGGCGTGGTTGAACTGGTCGGTCGTCATCGAGTTGATCATGCAGATCTCATCGGCGACGTCGTGCAGATGCGGAATGGCGTCGGACAGCCACATGCCGCTTTCGCCGCACTGCT
>JAHBXV010000098.1 GCA_019636285.1 Planctomycetaceae bacterium | reverse complement strand
CGCCGTTTTTCGAGCATCTTTGAACCGCGCCAAAGATCGGGGACATTTTGCGAGAACTCGAAAACCGCGAGCGCGGCCCGCACGTCGGGCGGTTCGAGCGTGACGACGTTGCCCAGCCTTTCCTCGATCTGCGCCGCCTCGTCGCGCAGAGCGGCGAGCTTCGCGTTGAACGTCGGTTCGTCGATCGAGCCGGCCAGAAATGCGTTGAGCAACCGGTCGTTCATCGTGGCCAACTCGCTCCTCCGCTTGCTCAAGGCCATCCTCTGATTGCGCTGGTGATCGCCGATCTGAGAGAACGCGACTTGCAGCGATGACCGGAACCAGTTCGCCACTTCGTCATCCGGCATTCGAAGTTTGGCCAGATCGGCGACGATGGCATCTTCCAGATCGTCGGCTCGCCACCGGACACTGGGATGTTCTGAATCCGGATAGTTGTTCGCGCACCGGTAATAGTCGTGAAGACGGACTCCGCCTCCCTTCAATTTCCTCTTGATCCGCTCCCCCGTGATCATCGCGCCGCAGTGGTCGCAGGTGAACAGTCCGCCGGAGAGCGGCAGGTTGATCTTTGCCTTTGTACGCCGGGTCTTTCCCTGGAGCCGGTCCTGGCACGTCTGGAATGTTGAGCGATCGATCAGCGGTTGGTGTCGCCCCTGATACAGATTCGCTCCTCGACGAATCTCGCCGATGTAGAACCGGTTATTGAGGATGTACGACACGGCCGTCCGGTGAAACCTGGGCGCGGACGGTCGAAACGCGAATCCTTCGTTCGCCAGCGTATCTCCGATCGATTCGAGGGTGTGATCGCCGGACGCATACAACTCAAACAACCTGACGACCGCTTTGGCATTCTCTGGATGTGGCTGAATTGGCTCGTCTCGATCCTCAGTGATATTCACGTAGCCGAATGGTGCCAATCCGTGCTGCCAGCCTTGTTTGGACCGCTCGTCGATTCCCTTCAGCACTTCGGTCCGCAGGTTGTCGCTGTAATACTGGGCGACGGCCGCCATCACGTTGAATGACAGCGCTCCCGCCGGTCCTGGTCCGAATTCGTTGTCGACGAACGCGAGCGAGACTCCGTGCTTGTCCTCCAGTTCCTGCATCCGCACCGCGTCCCGCATATTGCGGCAAACGCGGTCGAGCTTGTGGCTGAGAATCGCCCGCAGGTTTTCCCGCTTCGCGTTCGCCTTCACCCAGGCGACCATCTCGTTGAACGCATGGCGTTCCGCACCACGTTTCGCCGACTCTGCCACCGAGAATTCGCGGACGACCGTCCATCCGTTCTTTTCCGCCCGATCGCGCGTGGCCCGCAACTGGGCATCGATGGAATAGCCTTCCCGCTGTTCCCGAGAGGAAACGCGGGACCAGATGACCACATTCATGATTCGCTCCTTTCCAGCAGCATTTCTGCAAACCGTTTGATGTTCTGAAGGATCTCGACGGCTTCCTCCGTCGAGAGGTCTCGCTCGTACCGTCGCGACCACAGTTGCCGGGTTTCCTCGAGCATTTCGTCGGTCATCCAGGACAACGAGAGTGGTCGCCGATCGGGCACACACATTCCTTGCTCATCTGGCGAAGAGAATCCAGTCATGTCTCCGCCGGATGAAGCAGGATTCGCGATGTCGTTGAACTCACTCATGCGAGTTCCTCGCCACCGAGCCCCGCGCTGGTTAACCGCTCGCGAATCACGTCAATCGCGGAATTGACCGCGCGACGTCCAACGCCAAGTTCGTCTGCGATCGAATAGGCTGAGTGCCCTTCGGAAAGCATCTTTCCGACCTGTCGTTCGAACTCCGGCAGATCGGTAAGCACGGACTCGACGTCAATCGCCGCATCACTCGCTTCGACACTGCTGTCGTAGGCCAACTCGTCTCCGGACGGCAACATGGTCCCGCAGCGTTCCACCATGTCCTGATAGCGTTTCTGCGCACGGAGCCACTTGTTCAGACGGCGGTCGATGACGGTGACGAGAATCGTCGACTCGCTGGCACCGTTGGCTTTCTCAGCATCCGGTGTGAATTCGAGCAAGTCGATAATGACATCCTGGACAGCATCTTCGAGGTCGTGCCTCTTGATTCCGAATCGCACAGCGCGGCTGCGAATCAGTTCCAGCTTCTCTTCGATCGTCAGTTCTTGTTTCGTGTCCATCTCGGCTTTCTCCTCTCACAGGTTTGGCTGGCCAGCGACGTGCTGACCACGGTGAGGAAGAATCCGCTCTGATCGGGGACACGGTCTCTACGCATCCGCATTGGGGACATGAAAGTCACATTGGCGCAATGTGGCGTCCACATTGACGATTGGGGACACAAGGTAGACGCAATATTGCGTCCATATTGGGGACATGTCCCCAATGTAGAATCCAATGTGACTTTGGCGGAAAAGCGCGCAATCAGACTTGCGAGCGGGCAATAACTTTATGTAGGCCGCGAGCAATCGCACGAAACCGACAGCCAGCCCTGCACGCTGCATTTGGGCTTCCAACGCTGTCGCCGCCGCCGCCCGGTGGCGAGCTTCGGATCGCGGCAGAACCACTTTCTCCCGTGGAGAACGTATGCCGTCATCCCCGTTTGGACATCCGCACGCGCTGAGCGACTGCTATGCGACGTGGTACATCAGCAAAAAAGCAGACGAGCTCGCCGGCACATCCGGTTTTGCACCGGACGAAGCAGACGACATCAGTCAGGAACTGACGCTCCATCTGTTGGAACGCTGGTCGTCCTTTGACGACGCGAAGGGCAAGGTCACGACGTTCATCGCCAACCTGGTCGATGCCAAGGTCGTTGATCTGGTTCGATCCCGACAGTGTCTGCACTGCGATTATCAGCGGAACGAAGCACTCACAGAAGACGCCGAATTCGGGCTGCTGGACGGTATCCGCGGTCAGCCGGAGGTCAGCGACTTCGAACGAATCGATCTCCGCATCGACTGTGACGATGTGCTGGCGGGGCTTCCGGACGACCTGCGGGAACTCGCTGGGCTGCTCAAGCAGATGACGCTGACGGAGGCAGCCCGCCATTTGGGTGTGGCGACAACCACGCTTTCGTACCGGCTCAGCAAGTTGCGCCGCCACTTTGCCGCTGCCGGATTCGGACACGATGACAACTTCGATGAGTTTGACGACGAGGAGAACGAATGAGCCTGTTGCAGACAATTGAATCGGGACGAAACCAGAAACCACGCCGCGTGATGCTGTACGGAGTCCACGGCATTGGGAAATCGACATTCGGGGCGATGGCTCCCAAGCCGGTGTTCATTCAGACCGAAGACGGGCTCGGCAACCTCGATGCCGCGCGGTTCCCGCTGGCGGAGTCATTCGACGATGTAATGGCAGCCGTGATGGCGCTGTATTCGGAGGCTCATGACTTTCAGACGGTCGTCGTGGATTCAGCCGACTGGCTGGAGCAGTTGATCTGGAAGGAAGTCATCCGCCGGCGGCCGACGACAGATCGCGGACGCGACATCACATCGATCGAGGATTACGGCTTCGCGAAGGGCTACACGTATGCCCTGGAGCCCTGGCGGGAAGTTCTGGATGGGCTGAACGCTCTCCGCAACGAGCGGGGCATGATGGTCATCCTGATCGCTCACGCCAAGATCGAACGGTTCGAGAACCCCGAGACCGATGCTTACGACCGGTACTCGCCGCGTCTGAATAAACACGCCTCGGCGCTGATTCAGGAGTGGTGCGACGAGGTGCTATTCGCGACCTACAAAGTCCACACCAAGCAGACCGAGGAAGGGTTCGACAAGACGCGGACCCGTGGCATCGGCACTGGCGACCGGATCATCCGGACCACGGAGCGACCGGCACACATGGCGAAGAACCGGATGAGCCTGCCGGAAGAGATGCCGCTCGACTTCCGCATCTACGCAGAGCACCTCGGCCAGACCGCCTGATTTGCACTGCCCGTTGTTGAATCGCGCCACCGCTGCGCCCTGACAGAACTTTCAACCTCAAACTCAAGGACCATCACATGGCTGATCTTCGTGGCTTCGACGCCCAGACCGTGGAACCGAATGACTCGTTCGATCCGATCCCAAACGGGGATTACCTCTGCATCATCACCACGTCGGAGATGAAACCGACCAAGGCGGGTGACGGTGCCTATCTCGAACTCGAACTGCAGGTGATCGAGGGATCGTACCAGGGCCGCAAACTCTGGGATCGACTCAACCTGAACAACGCCAACGAAACGACGGTCAAGATTGCCAAGGGGACGTTGTCGGCGATCTGCCGCGCTGTGGGTGTCCTGCAGCCAACGGACTCCTGCGAGCTGCACGATCTGCCGCTCATGGCCAAGGTCGCCTGTCGGAAGCGGGATGACACCGATGAACTGACGAACGTCATCAAGAGTTACAAGAAGCGTGATGCCGTGGCCGCAGTGCCCGCATCCTCTCCGG
>JAHBXV010000097.1 GCA_019636285.1 Planctomycetaceae bacterium | reverse complement strand
TTTGACGGAGAGCCCCCAGCGGGCGGCGAGCTCGTTCTCGTCGAGGGCGATGCGCGTGGCACCGTCCGGGAGGGGCCGGGTGGCATTCCGGCCTGATTGAACAGATAGGACTTGATTTGTCATTTGGAGCACTCCTTTTGTTGAAGTGCTCCTATTTCCTCGCATACTGGACTGCGGTATTTCGCAGTCTTCCCGCAGAAATTACGCAGGAATTACAACGTCTTGATTTCTATGCGGGTTCCTCTGCCTCGATGTTAGTTCCGGCGTGGTCGATAACATCCTTGGCGGCATCCGCTTCTGTGGTCTGATAATCGGGCACGCCGATATTGAGTTCCCACAGGCGGGGTTTGCTGTTGCCGTCGGCACCGCGGATGTAGTTCTTCCACTCCGGTGCACCGCGGAAAAACTCGCTCATGGCGCGGATGGTCACGTTGGCCGCATTCTCCAGTTGCAGCTTTGTGCATTTCCTCTTCTGCGAGGTCCAGGCTTCCACGAGGACTTCGACAGCGTCGACCCATTCTTTCTTCGTGAGCGTCCACGGATCTGGCCACGGTCCGACCAGCAGGGCATTGCGCGCATCTTCCTTGATCAGGTAGGGCATATCGGTGGCTGCCGCCGCGTTCTGTCGGCGGCGCACTTCACCCTCGACACGCGAGAGATCGAGTCTGACCTGGCCATCGCTCTCGACCAGCAGCGCATTCACGGGCACCACAATGCCCGGCCCAAGGAATCGACGATGCGACTCCGCCGTCGTGGTCAGGACAACGGTCAACCCCAAGTTGGATTGCCGGAGCTCCGTATCCATCTTGTCTGCGTGCTTGGGTTCCCACAGGCGCGACACCAGGGCGACAGGAAGGCGCTGATCGCCCATGCGGTAGTTGCCGAGAACGAATGGTTCGTGCTCGTCGGGGCTGAGGGGCTTGTCGACCAGTTGGTCCTTGAGCAGCAGATCAAGCCGCTCGCGCAAATACGATTTGTCGACCGCATATCGGCAGAGATCGCCTTCAGCGAGATCGAAGCGCTCACCAGTAAGCTCGTCCTGCGCCCAGGTGCTGGTGCTGTTCGACTGCACCTTGATCCGGCGGAAGCCGGATTGGCCGTCGTCGTCCTCCACGGGCACCGAGATGTAGTCGCCCGGGGTCTTCTTCTTCAGTAGGCCCTTGGCGACAAGATCGGCGGTGGGCAATTGCAGCATGGCGAGCAGATGGCCGTCGACTTCGTCCGCAGCCAGATCGAGTAGCTTCATTTCGGCGCGGAAGAGCGCGACGTCCGCGCCGACCTTCGCCGGCTCGACGCGCTTCATCACGCCGAGCGATGTCAGGATGTCCTCGCCGCACCGGCGCAGCCGGGGGTCGGGAAGGGTGAGCAGGTTGCAGGAGCCGCGCTGTCCAATGGTGATGTCCAGAGCGCGCGTCTCCGTTTCGCCGTCGAAGCGCACGACGAACGACAGCTTCACCTCCTGAACGGAACGGCAGGCAGTGATCGGGTTGTGCTCGCCGAAATAGTCGCTCGCCACGCGCCAGATGTCGTCGTTGCCGGCCAGCGCCAGAGTGATGCTGTGGCGGGTATGACCGAGGGTTGCGTTCAACGAAGAAATCCAGGCATCCACGACCACTGCGCCGGTCGCCTTGGCCGCCTTCAGATCGACCGCGTTCTTGAACATGGCCAGCTCATAGCTGATCGCGTCAACCGGTTGCTTCGAGAGCGGCTTGTCGAAGCCGATTAATGAAAACCGGTCGGCCAGCCGTTTCGCCGTTCTCTGCCGGTCGGAAAGCACATGGACCTTGTTCTCGGCAGGGTCGTAGACCAGAGTCGCTTCGAGCGCCGGGATGTAGAGCAGGAGGTCGCGCCGCCGATCTTTCATCTGGCGCAACGTGCGCATCTTGCCGGGGTGATAGACGACCAGATAGTGAAGCCGGCGCTTGTCGGCTTCATCGCCATCTTCCATTTCGAAGTGGATGATCTCGCAGCTCGCCTTGGCTTCCGCATCCAGCTCCAGGATCTCGCCCACGCCTTCGTGCAGTTTCTGCGCGACTTCGTCGGTCCAGACGAAATCACGCCCGTCACCATCGCGGACGCTGAAGCCCAGGAACTTCTTGTGCCCGTGGAAGTGGTGAGTGAGGTAGATAGTTTCGATCTGGTCGAAGATCTTGGGGGCCTTGGCTCGCACCCAAATCAGCCGGGTCATCGCATCGGAGGTGCGGTCAAACGTATCGAGTTCGGCGTGCCCCTCGAATTCGATGGACGAGTAGGCATGGTCGAGCATTTCTTCGGTACGGAAACGCGCCAGCTGCAGGAGGCGCACGGCTTCCTCATCGGCGATGGCGATGGCTTCCGGTTTGACGGAAGACAAGGCGTCGATTAGCGTGGATCGGGCGACGTCCTCAGGTTGCGAGGTGTCCAGTACGCCGAGGAATGCGAACTTTTCGACTTTCGAGAGCAGAGCGATGGCGGGCAGCGTCGCGGCCCCGATCAACTCGACGAGATGTTTGCTGTTCTTGAGGGACTTCTTGGCCACCTGTTACTCCTTGAACAATGCACGTGGCCTGCCTCCCATGAAAGGTAACGCCGCCAGCGCTACGACAATCACGGAATGATTCCCATCCGAATCTTGGTCTTGATGCTCGACAGCCAGTCCTCGCGGTACTGCAGGGCGAGCGCATCGAGATTGACCCGTCCGACGCCCGCCTTGCGCGCCAGGTCCTCCAGCGATGTCATGCTGTCGAGCCAGCCCAGCCCATACGAGGCCACCAGGGCGGCCTTGTCAGCGGTCGTGACCACGATGACCTGCGACGGCAACAGCTTGTTGGCGAACAGCCAGGCGAAGAGATGCTTCTCGCCGTCGTCGAGGGTGCTGCACTGAGGGTGTTCAAGTACCAGCGTGGCGAGTTCCTTGCGGGTGACCGGATGCTGCCCGGCAAGCCCTGCCTTCAAGTCGGCGGGTGGCACGGCAACGTGGCGGGGATCGCCAGGATTGCCTGTCAGCGTTTCTTCAACGCACTTCTCGACAGTCTCGATGGCAAAGTGGTTGCTGATGGCTGTCCAGCAACCCGTCCGGAATGATTCGAGGATGACATTGGTGTCCGCGAAAACTCGGATTTTCGGCATACGGTGCTCACCTCACAGCTCGAACGGTGCGGTGAGGTCATACTGAGCGAACAGCTCCGTCAACCCGCCGAGACCAAGACCCATGGCCTTGGCCGCTTTGCGGGCCGACAGTCTTCCGTTCTCCAGGGCCTCGTGAAGCATCTTCACGAAGGTGGGTGAGAACCGTTTGGGTGGGCCTGACACGGATGGCCGCTGCTTCTCTTGCGAAAGGCTGCGCCGAGTGTCGTCACCGATGAGCTTGAGGTTGAACAGCCGCCACGCCAGCGTGACGGGAGCGACCCGCAGCAGTGCGGCGACTTCACACAGATGCGCGATGTCGTCGAGACGATCCCGGTCGATCAATTTGTCGAGGGAGGCGCGCGGCATCAGCAATGCAGCGGCAAAACTGTTCGCCAATTGCTCGATGCGCTTGCCTTTGTTGCGATCCTCGACGGAGTTGGATTCCCGATGATCCGGCTTCATCGCATCCCAGGTCAGGGCATGAAAGAGCTCGTGCGCCAGGTCGAAGAAGCGCCGGGCTTCGCTCTCGTTGCGGTTGATCAGGATGACACCCATCTCCTCCAGGTGGCAGGTAGCCCCCGAAATGGACTGGCCATCAGCAGCGTCGACGGTGTCAACGAACAGCACCGGGATGTCCAGCTCACGCTCGATCTTGTCAATCAGACTCTCGGCTGGAATGACGCCGAGATCAAGTTCAGCGACCAGACTCTCCGCGCGCTCCTGCGCATCTTCATAGGAAGACTGGGCGGATAGCCGCAGCGCCCGCTTGAGCACACTTGCCCGGCTGTCCTGCTGCTCACGCAGCCAGCGAAGCAGGCCGATCCATTGGCCCGCCTTGAGCTCGAAACCGTCGAGACTGTCCTCCGGCACCTCGGGCGCAGCGCGCCACGAGAACTGCGCCTCTCCGGCGACTGCGAACGGATCGATGAAGAACTCGATGTCGCGGTCGAGCAGGTCGGACAGCACCAGCATCTCGTCGGGCTTGAGCGCGCGCTTGCCGTTCTCGATGTCGGACACCGATTGACGGTCGTTGAGGCCGAGACCCTGGGTGAGCTGATCCTGCGTCCAGCCCTTGGACTCGCGCGCCGCCTTGACGCGGTAGCCGATCAGCTTTTGCGAGATTTTTTCGAGCATGGCAGTCACCTCCTAAATCAGCATTATAATCTTGCGAATTAAAAAATGCAAGATTGTCTTGCTTATAGTTATTCGCAAGTGGTTCGATTACCCTGCGTTGCCATCCGCCTCGGAAGATCAGGCTCACCATTCCTGACGGATGCAATTCCTCGGAGCCGTCATGAAGAACCTCGAACTCGCATCTCCCTCGGAGATGAGCGCCAGCGCCCGTGCTGGTGAAATCGCCACCATCCTTGCGGC
>JAHBXV010000096.1 GCA_019636285.1 Planctomycetaceae bacterium | reverse complement strand
CCACAACATCTTGCCTCATGCCGGGTGTGTGGCCTCCAGGAAACAGGAGGCCGATTTCTGTGGCGAATGTAGCAGCAGTCGCGAGACGGTTCTACTCGGTTCATTCAGCCCAGAAGAATAGAAATCCGAAGCGTCAGCGAGAGACCTCCAGGACGCCTCTCGCTGTGACTTCGCGTGACCGGGTTTGACGACCACTCACCCGGAGTGTTTCAATTCTCATTCCGATGTTCGCCTCGTGGCACGTCCGTCTTCGGCGACGAACGCGACCGTGCCAGCAGATGCTCCCCTAGAGCATGCAGTAGCGGATCAATGGTTTGCTGCTGCACATGATGCGGCGGCTCCCAGCGAAACCATTCGTATCCCAGGTGCTCCGTCAGCACGATTTCCACGTCATGGCGGAGTTGGGCCAGGAAGATGATCAGCGACTTGAGCCGCCATTGGCCTCCCGTGTGCGGCTCGCACACCTGATAGTGCAGCTGAAACCGGAATGCTGGATCGAGTTCGATGTCCGTTGCTTGAATGCCTGTTTCTTCTGCGAGCTCACGCAGCGCGCACTGGATCTCGGATTCTCCTGGGTCGACATGCCCTTTGGGCAGATCCCAGCGATCCGCGTGTCTCATCAAGAGAAACTCCCGCACGGGCTCTCCCCGCACCACCAGTACGCCACACGATTTCAGTTCGTTCATTTGTTCCTCATTCCCCTACCAACGGCAGGTTACCCGAAGCAGCTGCGCAGCAGCGTCATCGTAACTCGAATTGCCGGCGATTGAACCTCACTCCAAACATGCTGCGAGTTCATCGGCTTTGGGGTTCTCTCCGCCTTGTCTCAGAGAACTCGCGTTGCGAATGGGCCGAGAAACTGCATCGGCCGGATCGCAGGGGATCGTAGCCCTCCAGCGTTTCCGGGCTGGTCGAGCACACGAAGATCTCGCGACGGAACCCTGTCGAGTGGTATACTTTCCACGGCAAGCGATCTCCCCTTGGTTGACGAATTCCCCCCCCCATGTCCACAGCCGAAATGACTGCCCCGCAAACAGTGGCTCCCGATCTTCAGGTCATCGAAGATGCCACCTGCACATTCTGTGGTTGCGTCTGCGACGACATCGACCTGACAGTCGACCGGTCAAAGAATGAGATCACAGAAGCCAAGCGGGCCTGCGTTCTGGGCAAGGCCTGGTTCTTCAATCACCACATCACTGATCGTCCCGAGGCGACCATTGACGGCCGGCCCGTGACGTATGAAGAGGCCTTCGACCGGGCGGCGGAGATCCTCGCAACCGCTCATTACCCGGTGACCTATGGACTTTCCGACACGACGTGCGAGGCGCAGCGGGTGGCCGTGGCCATTACCGACTGGATCGGCGGGACGGTCGACACCACGACCTCGGTCTGCCACGGCCCGTCCGGCATGGCGTTTCAGTCCATCGGCGAGGTGACCTGTACGCTGGGTGAAGTCAAAAACCGAGCGGACTTCCTCATCTTCTGGGGGGGCAATCCGGCGGAGAGCCACCCGCGGCACTTCACCAAATACAGCCTGATGCCCAAAGGCGAGTTCGTCCCCAACGGCCGCAAGGACCGCTATGCTGTGCTGGTCGACGTCCGAAAGACGAAGTCCGCGAAAGCCGTTGATCTGTTTCTGCAGGTTAAGCCGCGATCCGATTTTGAACTGGCTTGGACGCTCCGCGCCCTCGCCAAAGGCATCGACGTCGATCCGTCCGTCGAGCAGAAGATCGGCATCCCGCTCGCGACGCTGCGCGAGATGGTTGATCGCATGAAAGCCGCGCGATTCGGCGCCATTCTGTTTGGAATGGGTCTCACCATGACCCGCGGGAAGCACCTCAACAGCGAAGCGGTCCTGGCCTTGGCCCGCGATATGAACACTTACGGCAACCGCTGGGTTGCCAAGCCGATGCGCGGCCACGGCAACGTCACCGGCGCCGATAACGTCGTCTCTTGGTCGACCGGCTATCCGTTCGGCGTCAACCTGGGCCGCGGCTACCCGCGCTTCAATCCGGGTGAGTTCACGACGACCGACCTGCTCACCCGGGGGGAAGCTGATGCCGCACTGATTATCGCCTCCGATCCGATGAGCAACTTCTCGCAACCGGCCCGCGAGCACCTGTCGAGGATTCCGGTCGTGGTGCTCGACCCCAAACTGAGCGAGACTGCCAAGATCGCCGCCGTCGCCTTCACCACAGCGACATACGGCATCAACACGCCCGGCACCGTCTACCGCATGGACGACGTCCCCATCCCGCTCCGCCCGGCGTTTGAGTCCCAATACAAAAGCGACTACGAAGTCCTCAAGGCCATCGAAATGCGAATCCGCCAGCGGCAATTGAACAGCACGCAACCCGTCTAGTATCCTGAGTTGTTAATTCGTTTGCAAACATTGGCCACTCGGCCAAGGATCAGGTCGGCGTCGGCGGTCCACTGGAAGGGGCGGGGGTTTTGGTTGTGCTGTGCCACGTAGTCCATGATGGCTTTCTCCAGCGAGGGGACGCTGCGGAACGCCCCTCGGCGGATGCGCTTCGCGGTAATTTCCGCGAAGAACCGCTCGACCTGATTCAGCCACGAGGCGCTGGTCGGCGTGAAATGCACGTGGTAACGCGGGCGTTTAGCCAGCCAGCGCTGGACGCGGGGCGTCTTGTGCGTGGCGTAGTTGTCCATGACCAGATGAATTTCCACGCCCGGTTCTTCGGGAATCGTCTGGTCGATCTGGTTGAGGAATTTGAGAAACTCCTGGTGCCGGTGGCGTTGATCGCAACGGCCAATCACCTCTCCGGTCGCCACGTTCCAGGCCGCGAACAGCGACGTGGTGCCGTGACGGGCGTAGTCGTGCGTGTGACGTTCCGGACGGCCGGGTTCCAACGGCAGCAGCGGTTGGGTGCGGTCGAGCGCCTGCACCTGGCTCTTCTCATCGATGCACAAGACAACCGCGTTCTCCGGCGGACTCATGTAAAGCCCCACGACGTCCCGCACTTTGTCGATGAACAGCGGATCGGTGGAGAGCTTGAAAGTCTCGGTCCGGTGCGGCTGCAGACTGAAGGCCCGCCAGATGCGGGAGATGGCCGTCTGGCTCAAACCCGTCGCCTGGGCCATGCTGCGGGTGCTCCAATGCGTGGCGTGCGGTGGCTTGGATTCCAGCGTTTTCGTGATCACCTGCTCGACCTGGGCATCGCTGATCTTCCGCGGCGCTCCCGGACGGGGTTCGTCCAGCAGGCCGTCCAGACGACGCTCCAGGAAACGTTTGCGCCACTTGCCGACCGTCGGCTTGGTCACGTTCAAATCCTGGGCCACCTGCGTATTGGTCAGCCCGCGACCGCAGGCCAGAACAATCCGGGACCGCAGCGCCAGGAACTGGCTGCTCTTGGGCCGCCGCGCCCAGCGCTGGAGCGTTTCGGTTTCTTCCTCGGTCAGCACCAGTTCCGCCTTCGGTCGTCCACCTGCTCCACCAGCCATGTTCGCACCTCCTGGACCGGAGTTTAGACCGACCGCAGGATGGGCGCAATAGATAAACAACGTATTTGTAACTCAGGACACTAGGGGATGACTCTGCCGGCTGAAGCGGATTTTGGCTTCAGCAAAAGTCCCGCGACAACGAGGCAAAGGCAGATCGCCGCACAGAGCGTGCCAAACCAGTCTCCCCCAAGGACGTAGAGGCTCCCCCGCGGATCGAGTGGGACCGGGCTGACCATGGCGCAATTCAGTTGCTTGTAGAAGCGGCCGGTTTTCGGATTGCGGATCGACTTTCGGGGACTCCCGTTGGCCAGACCGTCCAGGTCGATGAAGATCTCCGGTTCGACGACGAGTCCGTCGCCGTCGATAATCGCCGAGATGCCGGTGTTCACCGCGCGAACCATCGGCGTGCGGGTTTCGATGCAGCGGAAGCGGGCCGTGATCAGGTGCTGATCGAGTTCGCTTGAACCGTGGAACCAGCCGTCGTTGGTGAGGTTGACGAGCACGTCGGCCGGCGCGCCGTCACGTCCGGAGGCATCGACCATCTGCCGCACGAGATGAGGCACGGTGTCTTCAAAGCAGATCAGCGGTGCGTACCGCCAACGGCCGTCGTCGAAGATGCGCACCGATTCGCCCGCATCGATTCCGAAGCCGTCCCCGAACGGGGTGAGTTTCGCCAGCCAGGGGACTTCATTCCGGAGCGGGATGAACTCGCCGAACGGCACGCGATGCAGCTTGTCGTAGCGGGAAGCGACGCCCTTCTCGGGGACGAGGAACGCGGCGGAGTTGTAGTGCTTTGTTGCGTCGGGAGTCGCCTGAAACGCGTCGAGACCGATGATCGCCGCCGCGTTGGCTTCCCCGGCCAGATTGACCAGTTCCTCCTGCTCCGACCGGTCTTTCCAGCGTTCCACCGAAATATGCGGATGGGCGGCGGCCAACTGCTCGTCCGTCATGCCCGGCGCATAGTTGAACAGCGGCCATCGAAACATGGTCTCCGGCCAGACGAGAAGATCGGGCTGATGCGGCACCGCCTGCCCGGTGAGATACCGGTGCATGCGGTACATGTCATTCCACTGTTGCGGGTCGTGCTTCACCGC
>JAHBXV010000095.1 GCA_019636285.1 Planctomycetaceae bacterium | reverse complement strand
CTTCATCCGGCGGACGTCGTCCACGGTGGGCAGCAGATGCCCACGATCGGGGTGCCCCTCGTCAGCGACAATGGCACGGATGAACCGCCTGAGCGTGGTCACGGACACACCCGTGACCGTGGTCGCCTCGCGAATGGAATGGAAGTCCGACATGTAAACGACGGCAGGGTAGCAGTGGACGCCGTTGTCACCAAATCGAACTACGGCAATGTGAAAAAGAATAGGCTAGTTTCGCAGCAAAAGTGGTGCCTTTCACCGCGTCCTTATACCACTGAGCAACTCGCCTGAACGCTACCAGCGTAACCACCTAGATTCACGACGACATGCCAATGTCCGTAATGGGGAGGCACGAGTGTGACCGGTGACCGCTTGGCAAGGCCGCCAAAATACCGGTACGTTCGCCCGTTGCGGTAATTGCTGAAACTGACATCGTCCATCAGGATGACGTTGGCTTGACGATCAAGTTCGACTTCGATGACGTTGTCCGGCCCCGCATTCATGTCCCAATGCAGAAACTTCATTTGTGAACTCCGATTCGAGTGGAAAAGAAACGGGCGACGAACGCCGCCCATTTCTATAGGGATTGGCTGTACGCATCACTGCCGATCGTATTAATACCTATGGACGCCCGCAGTCGCGGTAGTGGTCGAAGGAATTAGGCTGTCGCCGATCCGTTTTAGAGCGACGCCTTCTGGCGGATTTGCGGCGTAACACGCCTTGTCGATCTGGGTAGAGCCATTCTTGAACAGTCCGGCGCAGTCGCGCTTGTCGTTGTTCCACACGTAGTTGCCACCCGTGAACAAGTGAATGTCCGCTCCATTCTTGTCTTCGGGTAACAGGACGGATTCCGGTCCCGTACCAGCGTGGATACGCATGACCTGACCGGGCCGCAGGGTGCCCTTGAACGGCATCACCAGATCCCACTGGCTGCTGCCATCCGCCTTGTAGGCGACGTGGTACAGGCCCACTCCCTGAAGGTCGTAGCCCTGCGCACCCTTGTTCTCGATGTCGGTCCATTCGCCGCCGAGTTGGGTGGCTGACGCCCCACCCCAGCGTGTCCGGTCCTTCCCGGCCGGGTTCGGCTTGAGCCGAACTGTTTGCAACGTACTCATGAAATCGTCCTTCCATTAGTTGCGGTGCAACGAGAAAGATCCCTATGACCCAACCGCGACACCGTGCTTGTGCAGTAAACGGTAAACACTTGCTGTCGGCTTGGCAAGTGCCGCTTTACGAAAAACCAGAAAATCGCCGAACATCCGTGCTGAACAGAGCTGTTGGCAGTTGCCCGTGATGTGATTGCCGTTTAGGCTGGCCCTGTTCGCTGTTTACTTGACAGCGATGTCACCTTGAGCAGCGATGTCCGGGAAGCGAATGTGCCGAACGAAGCTGACACTTGTCGACGTTTTGTTGTCCCGCGACTGCAGGCCGCCGGGTGGGAGGGCGATCCGCACCGCATCAACGAGCAGGTCACGTTCACGGACGGACGGATTGTTGTGACGGGTCAGCGTGGGCGTCGCCGCCCCGGTAAGCGGGCGGATTACATCCTGCGATACCGTCCCGACGTGGCCATCGCCGTCGTCGAGGCCAAGCCGACGTACACCACGCCTGGCGAAGGGCTTCAGCAGGCGAAGGACTACGCGCAGATTCTTGGACTGAACTTCGCCTACGCCACCAACGGTCACGGCATTATTGAATTCGACTTCACGACGGGCCTGGAGCGGGAACTGGACGCGTTTCCCACGCCCGAGCAGCTCTGGGCGCGACTCACGTCGACCGAGTCGCTGTCGGCCGAAGTCGCCGAAAAGGTGCTTTCACCCGCGTACCATCTCAGCGGCAAGTCGCCCCGTTATTACCAGGAAATCGCCATCAACCGAGCCGTGCAGGCCATTGCCCAGGGCGACCCGAGGGTACTGCTGACAATGGCGACGGGCACCGGCAAAACCGTCGTGGCCTTCCAGATCTGCTGGAAATTGTGGTCGGCGCGTTGGAATCGGACAGGGGAACATCGCCGGCCCCGGATTCTCTATTTGGCGGATCGAAGCATCCTCATTGACGATCCAAAGGACAAGACGTTCGCGCCATTTGGCGATGCTCGCTGGAAGATTGAGAACGGGCGGGCAATTCAGAGTCGGGAAATGTACTTCTCGACTTACCAGTCCATTGCCCGTGACGCGAACCGCCCGGGTCTGTATCGCGAATACGCGCCGGACTTCTTCGACCTGATCATCATCGACGAGTGTCATCGCGGCAGCGCCCGCGATGACAGCAACTGGCGCGAGATTCTCGATTACTACGCCCCAGCTGCAAAGCTCGGAATGACGGCCACACCACGCCGTGAAGACAATGCCGACACATACAACTACTTCGGCGATCCAATCTACACCTACAGTCTGCGCCAGGGTATTGATGACGGGTTTCTAGCCCCCTACCGCGTCCACCGCATCGTCACCACCTGGGATGCCGCTGGCTGGCGACCGAGCCAAGGGGACATCGACCGCTTCGGCCGCGAAATCCCCGACGAGGAGTATCAGACCAGCGACTTTGAGAAACGGGTGTCTCTCCGCGCCCGAACGCACGCCGTCGCCCGGCACCTGACGGAATACCTGAGGCGCACCGATCGATTTGCCAAGACCATTGTCTTCTGCGTCGATCAAGAGCATGCCGATGAGATGCGCAGGGAACTGAACAACCTTAACGCTGACATCGTTCAGGACCATCCCGATTACGTCTGTCGCGTGACGTCGGACGAGGGTGATATCGGCCGTGGTCATCTCAGCCACTTCCAGGATTTGGAACGCCGCACGCCCGTCATCCTGACGACATCCCAGCTGCTGACCACCGGCGTCGATGCTCCCACCGTCCAGAACGTCGTGCTGGTCCGGATCATCAACTCGATGACCGAGTTCAAGCAGATCATCGGGCGCGGCACGCGGGTTCGCGACGACTACGGCAAGTTGTTCTTCAGCATCCTCGATTACACCGGTTCGGCGACGCGGTTGTTCGCCGACCCCGACTTCGACGGCGATCCGACCATCGAGACTCAGCAGGCTATTGACGAAGAAGGGGAACCGACGGGTGAGGAAGAGGTCGTTACACCGGAAGACGAAACTGCGGCCGAGGATGGTGGGAATGAGTTGCCGCCCGATGTCGATCCGCCAGGCGGCCGACAGAAGTTCTACTTCGACGGCGGTCAAGTGGAGATCGCGGCCCACCTTGTCTACGAACTCGATCCCGACGGTACTCAACTCCGTGTCGTCCAGTTCACCGATTACACGGCGGACAAGGTCCGCACGCTGTACCGCAACGCCGCCGAACTGCGTGGCGAATGGGCCGACCCGGAGCGGCGTAGCGAAATCATCAACCGTCTGGCCGAATGCGGAATCGACTTCGACCATCTGGCCGAGACCGCTAACCAGCCCGACGCCGACCCGCTCGATTTGATCTGTCACTTGGCGTTCAACGCTCCGCTCCGCACACGGCGCGAACGGGCGCAACGCCTGCGTTCAGAACGGCCCGACTTCTTCGATGAGTTTGGCCCAGAGGCCCGCCAGATCCTGGACGAACTGCTCGACAAGTACACCGAACACGGAACCGCCCAGTTCGTCATTCCCGACGTGCTGCAGGTTCCGCCCATCAACACGCACGGGAATGTGCTGGAGATCGCGACCCGCTTCGGCGGCGTCGACCAGCTGCGTCACGCCGTGATGCAACTTCAAACCCTATTGTACGCGGCGGCCTGAGGCGCAGAGGAATTCGGAATGGGAAGAGCAGCTAAAGTCGACCGCGTTCGCAATGACTTCCTCAAGCGCATTTCTGCTGCTGAGAAGCTGGTTCTGGCAGTGCGCCTTCTTGCGGCAGTCAAAGGGGCGGGGACTGGATCGACATTACACGTGGAAAACGTCGGGCAAATCATCGAGCTTGCATTTTTGGGGCTTTGTGCTCAATGGGAGACATTCCTCGAAGATTCAATGGTCCGCTATCTCGCCGGCGCGAAGCCGTCCGGTGGTAACGCTCCCCATCTGCGGATCGGACGATGCTCCGATCTCACGCATGCTTATCAAGTGTTGAGCGGCAAGCCGACATACGATTCGTCATCGGACTACATGTCGTGGACCAGTCCAAACACGGTGATTGATCGTGCGAAGGTCTTCTTCAAGAGCGGCGAGCCTTACGCATCTAAGATCACACAGTGCCGGGATGAATTGAAGAGGGCTGTACTCCTTCGCAACCGGATTGCACATTCATCAGAGAAGTGCATCAACGATTTCAAGACGGCTGCAAATCATTATCTCGCTCCTAAATCTGTCATGCAGGGATACCGCGTGGCGGATTTGCTCGGGACGCCCCAGACTAAGAACTTTGCTTTCCTTGCTGCACCGGCAGCTGGCATAGCACGGGACTACTTCTTGGCACACGCAGACATGTTTCGCCACCTCGCACAAACGATTGTCCCATGACTTGGTTCGTTCCGATGTGCTTCAGCAACCTCAGATGAGAATTTGACCACGATGGCCAAGAAGAAAGCCAAGACGGCTGACACCCCTAAAACGACGGGGCAGCAATTGGGAAGCCTGATCAAATCCGCTCGCGACATCATGCGCAAAGACAAGGGGCTGAACGGCGATCTGGATCGCCTCCCCTTGCTGACGTGGATCATGTTCCTCAAGTTTCTCGATGATCGCGAGAAACTGGGCGAGGCCGAAGCGTCCGTTGCCGGGAAAAAGTACAAGCCGGCTGTCGAGGCTCCGTACCGTTGGCGGGATTGGGCCGCCAAGAAGGACGGGATCTCTGGCAACGAACTGATTGCCTTTGTGAACCAGGAGGAAGCGGACCGCCCGGATGGACAGCGCGGTGCGGGGCTGTTGACTTACCTTCGGGGTTTGCAGTCGACCAATGGCGACCGGCGGCGGGATGTGATCGCCACGGTGTTTGATGGCGTCATCAACCGAATGATCTCCGGTTACCTGATGCGGGACGTGATCAATCTCGTCGACGGCATCCACTTCGATTCGACGGAGGAAATTCACACGCTGGCCCGATTGTACGAGTCGATGCTCCGTGAAATGCGAGACGCCGCTGGCGACTCCGGTGAGTTCTACACGCCGCGCCCGGTGATTCAGTTCATGGTGGCGGTGACCGATCCGCAGCTCGGCGAGGTTGTTCTTGACCCTGCGT
>JAHBXV010000094.1 GCA_019636285.1 Planctomycetaceae bacterium | reverse complement strand
GCCCCAATCGTTTTCACGGGCCAGCCGGAGGATCAGTTCGCGGATCTGCTCCTTTGTCCCGGGCCGGCCCTTTGAGACGGGTCTCTTTCTCTTTGCCTTCGTCGACTCTCGGATCCAGCGCAGGAGCGTGTCGGGATGGACAATCGTCGTCAGTTCGCTGAGTGCCGTTCCCAGCTTCGCGCCAAACTTCACCAGTCGGTTCTGCTCCTTGACGGTGATCGGCACCCGTTTGGGGAGCTTGCTGCGGAGGATCTGGTTCTCGGTCTTCAGGAAGCGGACGTGTCGGGCCAGTTCCTGGTGGGTCGCACCCGCAATCAGCAGGAGCAGCCGGTGGTACAGGTTCTTCATAGGTACAAAAATCCGGAAGCCGTTGGTGAGTCGGGAGATGGCTTGTCGTAGAATAGCGGCTGTCAATGCATGGTGGTATACGCGAGTCCGAGTTCATACGTCCCTCTACATCGAGAACGAACCAGTTAAGCCGAAGACGATCATATCGATGCCATCCTGCCATTCCATGCTGCGGAACTGCGCTGCGACGCACGGTTCAGGCCACGTCACGGGGCACGAGTGTAACCTCTATCACCTTCGCGTTTCCGTCCTGACCCGGAACTCTTGCGAACGTCATGGGTGACCGTTTCCTCGTCGTTTCGATGGGACTGACTCTCGGTCTTGCTCCCAAAATCGTTCTAAGGTTCGTAAGCAATCGTTCTTGGACGTTCGGCGGTAGGTGCTTTAAGGCAGTTACGATGTCCTGAGACTCACCAGGCGGGTTATCTTGAACAGGCGACGGGCTTGCGACTTTGGTCGCGGCGGGCTCCTTTGCCAAAGTTGCGGTCACATTGTCTTTCAATGGAGGGTGAAACACCTCCGGTGAATTTCGTAATCGATTCAATTCCGACAACCAACAAAAAGACGCAGAGGTGGCAACGATGCCGACCAGGCCGAGTATCGGAAGCCACTTGTGTTGGTGCTTCCGTTCCTCTCGGCATTCTGCATTTCTAGGGCGAGTTGGTCGGCGATTCTGCAATCCGCTCGACCGCACCGCCGTCTCCGCATGTCGCATCTTGTGCGTTTGGTGTCGCTCATTCTCAGCTTGACGTGTGGGGGCCTCGGCCTCCCGCAGCTTGAACACCACCGAGGGCGTTTTCTGTACGGCATGTGTGCCATTGTGGATCGTCAGGGAATAGTCGTAGTCCTCATCGCTCAATCCGTCCAGGAACTCCGCGAGCTCTGCTGAGGCTGGTTCGGTCGCCGCGGGTAACGGGACATTCTCAATCAACGAATACGGCCGTTCGATGCCGACCGTCCGCGCCTTTTCCGAGACGTACTTGAAAATCGGACAGTCAAAGAGTGCCAGGATTCCCTGCGCTTCGGATGAGGTAGAAAGCTGGTCAACCGGGATCCAGGCGGTGAGCATCGTCATGAGGCTTCGCCCTTCATCACTTCCGCCGTTGTAGAAGCGGTAAACAACCACATGCTCGTCGATCTTCGCAGCCTGGCCGTGCGCAAACTTCAGAATCCCGCCGCATAACTGGTCGGGATGGATGCGATCTGGGTCCGTCGGCATCTGGATGCGGTATTGGAAATCACCGAGCAAAGAATTCCTCAACCCCTCCGCATGCCAGGTCCATTGGAAGCCGCCTTTCGGCATTCGCTCGTAGAGCGCGTATTGAATATGCACGACGAACCTTTACTTCCGTGAGTGATGGCGACTGAGTCGCTGGCAGTGATCGTGTTGCGGGGGCAAGAACCTGAATTGAGCGGAAGACCGCTTCTCTCTCGCAATCAGCCCGCTATTCCGAAGCTTGAGCAGTAACGTTTCCTCCTCTCCCGGCAGCATGGCTGGGCAGGCCGTTGAGGGTGACGGTAATTTCGGATGACTCATTCTGATTGAAAAACTTGGATGTCGATGCCGAATGCTCCCCGACCGTGAAGGTGACAATCACATTCCCGGGGCCGCCTTTGTTCGTGACCGGAACCTTGGCCGTTGCCCAATGTTCCCAACAATCGAAGAGTCCTTTATTGCAGGTGTAATTCCAGATCCATTCACTACCTACTTCAGGCCTTGGTGCCTTCAGGCGTTCCGCCTCGGCCTGTTGCGTGGCCAACCGTTGACGCTCAACTTCCCTTTCGTGCGTCGACGCCCGGTAATCGAAGAAGAGAGGCACCAGCACCATTGCGGCCAGAACGCATGCGCCAATTCTGGTGATCCGGAAAATGAAGCCTCGTCGTTCGCTGTCCATCCGCGCGACGATCTTCTCCCGCAGATCGTTGGCCGCGTTGAAGTACTCCAGTCGTCGTGACTCCAATTGAGCCGCGTTCGGCCGCTGCGGATACGGAAAGCCGTGGCGAGCCACGTCGAGAAACCGATCAATCGGTTCCATCTGATCGGCATCGGAGACGGTAGTCCACTCCTCCGCGAGGCGCTCAATGTATTGAACATTGCGGTGGTCCTCCGCAGACTCCGTCGCCTGGGCGTCCAATTCCACCTTGGAATCACCGATCGCTTCGACCAGCCATTTGACCAACGGACCGAAACCCTTGGTGCGGAAGCCGGGCATGGGGTACCGAATGGTCTTGCCGTTGTGTGGATCGACGCGGGCTTCGGTTTCGCCGACGGCGGCCACGGGCAGCACGGCAACACGCGACTGTTCGTCGACGAACTCGTAATAGAGCGGCGGGACTTCCTGTTCGAGGAAATTCTTGACGCTCCCCCACTTCTGCAGAATCACGGATTCATACTGATCGTAGGCCGTAAACACGAAACAGACGCGACACGAGCGTCGGTCCCGGTTGAGCTGTTCCAGGAATGCGGACATGGCCGTGACCAAGACGCCCTTGTGCTCACCGGCACTGACGACGTCTTTTTCGAGAAACGATTCCAGGTTGATCAACACCAACAGAATCGAGGCGCTATCGAAGACCGCACGGACTTTCTCGAAAAATTCCTTCGCTGCCCCGGTCGCGTCGTTCTTCCCGCCGCCGAACAGGTCCGTCAGATTCTCGCCGGCATAGTCGAACATCCGTAGCGGAATCCGTTTGTCGTGAACGCGGAGATCCCATTGCAACTCGATGAGCGTGCCGGGCGGGGTGGCCGGCAGCCAATTCCCGCCCTGGAGCGAGGTCCACCACTCATCGATCTGAGCAAACGTAGTCTTCGGACTTCCTCCCTTCGGAGAAAGCCACACCCCTTCCCGCTTCCGCTCCAGGTACTTGGCCAGCGCGGCCGTGAAAACCGATTTGCCGGCTCGCGTTGTGCCAACCAGGGCGATTTGCGGCGAAGGTGCGTTCTCCATCGGTGGATCCTGAGTCATGAGTGGAGTCTCGGAAGGGAGGCCAGTGAGGCGAAACCGATCAATCCAGCGACAGGACTTTTGTCAGTTCATGTTCGGGGAAGTTGCGGTGCCAATTCGCCCAACTGGCCGGATTCCAGACAGTCAAACGACAATACGGGTGATTGACCCGGTATTGAGTGACCCACTCCCTGAGATCCCGGGCCAGGCTCATGAGCTGATCGAGAGCCGCCCCTAGCCGCCCGTCGAGCGTGGCGATTCGTTCGGTGAGTCCCTCCATGCCCAGTCCCGTCTTGCCGGACACAAAATGAAACGTCGGCGAAACGGAATCAAAAAGTGGCGCGAACCGCTTGCGGAAGCGGTCTTGATCCGCTGCCTCGTAGTCCTCGCTCCCTGTGACGACGATGTCGTGGCAGCGCGTTCCGAAGGCACTCTGCTGAAACCGGATCTCTCGCTGGGTGATTCCCTGTTCGGCGAGGACGATCCAAAAGACCTGCGCCACGTCCTTCTCCAGGTAACGTCGTAAGGCTTCCTCGTGCGAGCCCTCCGCTCCGTCGGTTTGGGCGACGCCGAAGCCGGGGGTGTCGGCGATCACGAGCCCGTTCTCGCGGAGCAGTGCCAGCGGTGCGGTGACGGAGACGCGTCGAATGCTTTCGCTCGACTGCGCCCCGTCGCTATCGGCCAGTTCGGTCAGGCGGCCGTGAATGTCCTCGGAACATTCGCAGTGATAGATGGGCTTCCTCAAGGATTGAAAGAATTCAACGGAGACGGTGTACGTTTCGCCAAAACGTGAACTCGACGGGGCAGGCCGTACAGGGACCATTCCGCCGCGGGGCGAGGTCGGCTTCGAACAGGCGATTGAGCAAGGTCGACTTCCCGACATTCCCCGCTCCAACGAACGCGACGACGTACCGTTGCGAGGCGGCCATGACCCGATTGCGGACTCCGTTGATCGTTGAGCGGAACTCGTCCAGCACCGCCAGGACCGCACCAGCGGCCTGATCCTGGCCTCGGCACGCGTGTAAGCGCTCGGTGTCCGTGACGAGCAAGAGCAACTGATCGAGCAGGGCCGGTAAATCACCCGCAGGCATGGAACCACCCTGCCCCTTGCTCAATGAGGCGGTTCAAGGAATGACATTGCGTCCGCAGAACTTCCAGTTCACTGGGGCTCGGTCGATTGAGCCTCGCATTCGCCAGGGCCTCTTCGAGTTGTTGGAGTTGATACTCAAGGTGGTTCTTGTAGCCGCTCAGAATCGACTCGCCGATCTCGCGGAGCGCCGGAATCCGCCGTTCGCGAATCCCGCGAAAGAGCTCATCGACCTGCCGTCTGGCTTCGTCGTCGATTTTGTCCTTCTGCTTGAGCTTCGCGAGCCGCCAGCAGAACGGCACGGCCAAGACGCCAACCCCCGCGAGCGTCCAGCCAACCGGCCCCGAGAGGGCCACCCACAGCGGCGTGGAAGCCAATGTGGGGGCCGCCACGGCGGGCAGACGCCTTCAATGGGGCCGCTCTTCTTCAGAACGGATGACTTGCAGGCCCTGGCCCGGCAATTCGACGTCGACATCACTTCAATGGGGCCGCTCTTCTTCAGAACGGATGACCTGGCAAGCTCGCCATCTTTCATGGGCACGAACTGCCACTTCAATGGGGCCGCTCTTCTTCAGAGCGGATGACGCCCCGCGGCTCCGGTTGGTCGACCCACAGCTTTCGCTCGCTTCAATGGGGCCGCTCTTCTTCAGAGCGGATGACGAGAACAAGCTGCTCGATGCGGCTGGCCTGCCGACGCTTCAATGGGGCCGCTCTTCTTCAGAGCGGATGACTCGAGAGTCCGCATGTCCAACTGCACCGGCGTCGGCGCTTCAATGGGGCCGCTCTTCTTCAGAGCGGA
>JAHBXV010000093.1 GCA_019636285.1 Planctomycetaceae bacterium | reverse complement strand
TTGGGCGACGCACTCGTCCTCCTCGATCCCAGCCATCCGTCCCACGAACCGATCTATTCCCGCATCGCTCCTCATCTCCCCTCCGAAATTCGCTCCGACTTCGAGAAGGTCCGGGGGAGTAAACCCCGGCAACAGGAAGACTGGGTCGAATCGACGATCAACCGGCTGCGCTCGTTTCTCTCTCCCGCCGTCAAAAGCCTCTTCGCCGGAGAAGCCCGACAGACGCTGAATTTCCGCGACATCATCGAAAAACAGGCGGTGATGCTGGTGAACCTCCGCCGCACCCGGAGTTTCACGATCGATCAGGGGAATGCCATCGGCGGCATGTTTATCAACGAAATTCTGGAAGCGGCTCAGATTGCTGCCAGAACTGCCAGACGGCCATTCTACCTCTTCATCGATGAAGCGAGCCGTTTCGTCGGCAAAGACCTCATGGACGCCTTGGCCCAGTTCCGCAAGATGAAGCTCTCCCTCTGCCTGGCGGTCCAGGACTTGTCCTCCCTCGAGCTCGGCGAGATCGACATGACGGCGAAAGTCATTAGCCAGTGCGGGATCCACATCACGTTCCAGCAGAAGTATCCCGAAGATCTGGAAGTGCTCGGAAATCTGTTCGGATACCCGCTGATCGACTTCACGCCTCACACGCAGGAAGTCGACCGCTTCGACGGCTATGAAGAAATCAAGACCACCGATTTAACGTGGTCCGATACCAAGGGCGAGAGTGAGACCGCCAGCGAGACCCGCTCTCACCGTTGGCCGCTCAAAGACATTTCGCAAATCGACAACCACACGGAAACCAAGGGATTCTCGAAGGGAAAATCAGAATCCCGGACCCAGGGTTCCACCGAGAAGACCGGTCATCTGGCCAAGTATCGGACCGAGGTGCAGGACAGCGGACGATTGAAGAGGTCCGTCGACGACCAGTTTCATCAAGTGAAGCAGTTACTGCGCACACTCGGAAAAGGCGAAGCCGTCGTCTCCGTCGACGGCACTCCCCCGTTCCCGATGCAGGTGCACCACGTGTCAACACCGTTTCCGTCGCTGGACGATGCGCGACGATTGAATCTGGTCGACGGCTTCAAGAAGTTTCTCGGCAAGAATCACCCGTACTGCTTCGTGCCGTCCGCTCAGGATGGCGAGGAACAACGACTGCTGCGGTTCATCGGCGAGGAGCCGAAAGAGACGGGAGAATCAATTTTTAATGTGTAGGGTCTTGACGTCGCGGTTTCTTCGGTTCTAATGATGTCACGCTCCTACGGGAGTGCCTCCGGTGACGGCCGGTTTTGCGGACGACGCTCACGAGCGTTGCAGCACGGTTGCCTGGTTGTAGTGACGTCCCTCGGGACACTGTGATGCCGAAGTACCCTGTTTTTTCAGGGTGCTCCGGCTCCTTTGGTTTCTGGGGGCAATAATGGTTACTGACCGCGATCTCGCGATTCTTTCTGCCGTAGCGAAGTATTACGTTCTGTCGCGGCCGCAGATTCAGCGGCTGTGCTTCGAGAGCGATACCAGCGGCCGGGTGACCCGTCGGCGGCTGCAATCTCTCGTTGACGCCCGTCTGCTCAATCGTCAGCAGATGCTGTTCTGCGCGCCTCACGGGGGAATGCCGGCCACGGTCTATTTCCCCGCTCCGCTCGGAAACGAACTTCTCGCCAAACACCGCGACGATGAGCGTTTGCTGCTCACTCCGTCGATCGCTCCGGTGCAGCATCACATCCCCCACTGGATTGCCGTTTCCGAATCGCACATCGCGTTCGACCAGGGGGCGGCCCAGGCGTGTGTGACGATCGATCCCTGGATCAATGAATGGGATGTCGTCAATAAAGACGAGACGGCGCCAGAGAAGCGCTTCCGGCTCTACACCCTCATCACCGACTCTCCCCGGCTGGTGTGTGCTCCCGATGCGGCGTTCCTGCTGGAAGCCAAGGGCTTCCGGAAGGTGTTCTTCATCGAACAGGACCGGGCGACGACCGGAGCGAAACAGGTTGCGGACGGAAAATCTCGGGGATATGCGGCGCTGGCCGAACGGCAGCTGCATCGTCGGATGTTCCCGACCGCGAATGTCGACTCCTTCACCGTTCTCTGCATCACGCCGGACAAGCGACGACGGGACGCACTCCGGCTGGCGATTAACAACCGGCCTGGTGCGAATCTCTGGCGGTTCGCGACATCGCAGGATCTGACCGGTGACCCCTTCCGCAGTCCGATCTTCCACCCCTGTCTGGGCGAGCCGACCTCGATCCTCAAGCCGTCCGCAGGGTGTACCACAACCGGTCCGAGGGGGGACACCCCATAATGTTGCGCCCTGTCATCGCAAACACTGATTCTATCGCGTCTTATGCCGTGCCAGTGGCTCGCTCTCTGACGTTCGCGGCCCCTGGCCCCATATATGCCGTGGTCATCCGCTCGCAGGCTCGCGTGCCTTCCATCCGGGTCGCTCCGGCTCGGTTCCGTATATGGGGCCAGGGACACGCCACGGCACAGTACGAGACCACAATGACGGTGCATGCTCTTCAGGGAGAGCGTCAATCGTCTTGCGGGCGCTCCGGCGCTTTTATCCTCTTTCCTCATTTCTATGAAAGGTCCACGACCCGATATCCCGGAGTATCTTGCGGGAGAGATCTCATCTCGCCGTCCGCTGTCTGTATTCGAGTGCGATCGCTTTCGTATCTCAGTGTTCCGGGGCAACAGAAAAGACAGGCAACGTCGGTTGCTTCTCGAATTCTATCGCGACGACTGGGAGCCGCTGTTCGCGGTTCACGAAACACAGTTCCACAAAATAGTGGGGGTAATCCTGAGCAGTTCACTTTACCTCCGGAAATACAAATAAACGCGGTCTGTCGCCCTGACGACGACCCTGGAGTCCCCACCGATGCACAGCTGTCGGGGCAGCCGTGCAAAACGTGGGTTTTAGCCCTTTCCGTTCTTCTGTATGGAAACTCAAGAGCAAAGGCGGTGTGCATGCCGACCATGCACGAAAAGACGAGCGAAGCGCCGACCGACAACTCAATTATTCGATGCGACGGTTTTCGCGTTATTCGTCATTCTCGGAGCCGCGCAGTTCGCGTGAACTCCTCTGTATTTCCTTCCCTTTCCGATATGGTTGATAAGAAGAAAAAGGACGAACCCCAAACGTCCAATGCCCCGGTCAAGGTCATCGTGATTGAAGACGTGTCTGCTTCCGTGTTCCAGAGGAAATATCTGATGCGCGGAGAGGAACGGACGTTCTACAGCGTCAGCTTCTCCCGTTCGTATCGCGATTCCCGCGGCGAATGGAAGTACATCAAGTCGTTCAATCTCGAAGATCTCGGCAAGGTGATCTCGGTCGCCCAGCAGGCGGACGAGTTCATCCGGCAACAGGTTTCCTGAATTCGTGCGGACGGCCCCGACCGTCCGCCCTCCATGTGTCGCTGCAGCAGTGTCGTCCTCGGGATGGCCAGCCGGCAGACCTTGGAAGAATCCTCTCTCGTGCGGGCACCTGACTATCAGGTGCTTCGCACTCTTTGGCACGCCCCCTCTGCGCTCGCAAGGAGTTCCAGAGGCTCCTCCTTGCCGCTTCGCGGGTTCGTGCAATGCAGGACGTTGCCTGCATGCGCAGGCGGTTTTATCTCATTCCTTCTGTTCTATGGATTACCACATGTCCCGCATTGCGGTGTTGCCGTTGGCTCCGAAAAACGGCAGTCCGGTCCCCGGACTCACGAGCCTGTATCACAAAGCGTATGCCGGTCCGTACGGCGATCGACGCTATCCGGGCAATTGCTCGGGCGAGCTGATCAAGGATCTGCTCCTGTATTACCAGCCGCAGCGAGTCCTGGATCCGATGACCGGCTCCGGCACCTGTGCCGATGTCTGCCGGGAACTCGATGTCGAGTGCGTCAGCTTCGATATCCGCGAAGGCCACGATGCCTGCAGTCCCGCATCATATGCTGGTCTCGGTCAATTCGACTTCGTCTGGCTCCATCCCCCGTACTGGCGGCAGAAGCTGTATACGACCGATCCGCGCGACATGAGCAATGCGCCGAACCTGCTGCACTTCCTCTATCGGTACAAGAAGCTGCTGACGAACTGCCGAGACGTCCTCACGCCGGGCGGACGGATCGCCGTGCTCATGGGTGACTACAGCGACCGGGAGGCCGGGTTCTGTCCCCTCGTCTATCACACGCAGCGGATCTGCTTTGAATTAGGCCTCCGGCAGCACGACACGCAGATCGTGCGGTTCTCGCACGGGGCCAGCAGTTCCCGAAAAGCGTACCAATCCCGCTTCATCCCCGGTCTGCATGACATCTGCACGATCGTGGAATCTCCAGCCGCCGCCATCCAGGCGAAGGTCGCCTAATTACTTCCCCGTTTCACAATGTTTGATTTGATCGATGAAGACCTGTTTACCGACGTCCTGCTCGACGTGTTTGGCGTTCTTGACGACCAGTACGTCCGCGATCTCGCGAGCGATTGTCTGGGACAGTTACGCACAACCTTTGACAGCGCCTACCAGACCCAGTTTCTCATCGTCGAGCGAGAAACCGGCAAACCGATGAACGTCAACGCCCTGCTGCAAACACGCGCTTCGGCGGAAGAGTTTCTGACCATCGTCGGAGACAAGTACGAAATTGGAATCCTTTTAACCAATTCCTGATTTTTTCCCATGACCAATCACATTTCACCACCGGCCAACACTCCTCGGCTCGCGACCGAACAGGAACTGCTGCAGATCTGGCATTGGTTCCAAGAATCGGGACTCGCGGAACAATACTGTCTGGAATCGCACGACTGGCACACCGGGTATTGGATCTGCGTCTTCGATGATTACTGCACGGGTGGCCCCGGCTATTGCGGCAAACTCGCCTACATGATCTGGGACGGAATGCCCGACGCCTGCACGGTCTTCGTCTGGAAGGACGGCCGGATCCACGAATATGCGTCCCATGCGGACTGCGGATACTCGCTGTCCACCGATCTCGCAACGGCAGCTCGACTCAAGAACGAATCCATCACCCGGCTGCTGCAGCTGGCCCGGACGTTCGAATCGGCTTGCAGCGAGCGGATCAGCGTCCTCGAAGACGAGCGAAAAGCAGCCTTCGCCGACACCGAAGACATTGATGACCAGATCGGCCATTGGGAAAGCCTGCGGCGGCGCTGCACGGAAACGATCGCACAAAATACGCCTCCGCTTCAGACGGAGTGAGGGCGGGGCCTTCGGCGACTTAGCCCACGGGCAATCCATTACGGGCTGTGTCGGACAACTGTGTTTGAGATTCCCCCATCGGGAGGAGTGAAAGAGGGCTGGTGGCCCTCAGATTTTGATCAGAAGGAGGAATTTATGCTGAGTATCAAAAGTGCGTCGACGAAACCGTGCTTCATCTGCGGTTCTCGCGAGCGGACGGTGGAAGT
>JAHBXV010000092.1 GCA_019636285.1 Planctomycetaceae bacterium | reverse complement strand
GAGCGTGGTGTTGTAACTGGTCCGGGAGGCGAGCGTCTCCACCGTAGCGCGCGCCAGCCCCGTCCGACGGGCGAGTTCGGCATAGGTCAGCCGCTCCCCCGTCCGTTCCTGATAGGCGCGGATTTGTTGGCGCAGCCGGATCGTGATCACTTGACGGCTGCGGCTAATCTTGTATTATAAATACAAGACAGCCCCCTGTTCAGGCTCATGCTTCAGGTCTCCAATACACACACACGATGTGAAGGATAGCCTGCCCGGGGGACTGTGTACACCCGGACGACGGTCGAAGTCTTCGACGTTCTCCTTCCCTCTTGAAAGGTCCTTCTAATGACCAACGGTCACCACCCGAAACCGACGTCGTCACCATCCGAAAAACCGACCGACAGCCAGAATCAGGCTGCGTCGCAGCAATCCGCGACGGACAAGCCGAAGTCCTGACGGCCCGTCCCGTCAGACATGGCTCCCGGAACGGGAAGATGTTCCGGGAGGGTTTTCCGAGCCGCGGGCGCCGTTGGCGTGCTGCCGTCGCCCCGTTTGACGCACTGCTCTGCGCTCAGGCATCGTAGCGGCGGTATGCCGCCGCGAACTCCTTCCACGGCCCCGCCGAACGACAGCGTCGCGCTGCGGGAGGAACTGGTCGAACTCCGGCAGCAGGTGGCGTTGTTGTCGGTCATCATCGACGAGCTGCGGGAAGAGCTCTCCTGGCTCACTCGAAACGGCCTGCCCCCGCATGCCGACGCCGCTCCCTCTCCCGTGCTCCGGCGGATGGCGCTCGACCCCTGTGCCGATGACTGGAGCGAACGGCTCGCCATTGCCCGTGGTGAACCGGTCGTTGCCCCGCCCGCATCATCCCCAACGCAGCCCGCAACCCCTGGTAAGCCGCCGCCGGGGAAACTGTTTTCCACCCCCGGCGATCAGCCGAAGTTGTTCTGAGTTTCTTCTCCCCTCCCGGTGTCCCGCGAAACTTTTCTCCTTCCGGAAACGCAATCGCTCTTCCAACAACTGGAGGAAGTCTCGCAGCGCTCGGGCGTCAGCCGTGGGCAGGCATTCGAGGATTTCCTGCACGTGTCGGTCTGCGCTCTGGGGCATCCCTTGATGGAAGGCGACTACCTGCGGACGATTGCGAAGCACACGGCGGGACCGCACGGAAAGCGGGGCGTCGACACGCTGGCGGCGATGTTTGGCAACCTGGTCATGATCGTGGAGAAGACCCGCTCCGATGTGCTAGGGGATCTGTTTCAGGGGAGCATCACCTATGGCGAACGGGGACAGTACATGACGCCTGAGCCGATCTGCCAGATGATGGCGAGAATGAGCCTGCCGCAGGAAAAGACCGGCTTGGAGGGTCGTCGCGCGGTGTGCGACCCGTTATGTGGTGCACCACATAACGGGTCTTCTGTGGCGCTCGCAATTATGTGGCGTTGAAGGTGTGGACATCGCCACTGACGGATCAGGGAAAGTCTCTACGCCACATAATTGCTTGTGGGTATCGTGAGTCGAACCGCCTTCTTCCCCATTACCAGGAGGTTCGACCATGCTCGATCAATTGTTTGTGCGCCCACAGGCGCTCGCGTTCCATCAGGAAGCCCCATTGCTGGAGGAACGATGTTCGTTTCTTGCGCATCTTTCCGAGCGAGGATTGCGTCGGAGCAGACTGATAAGAGTGGCGGAGCTGCTGCTCGTCCTGATTACCAAGCTTGAGCTGGCGAAGCGATCAGGCGACGTTGTCTCACGTGATGAGATTCTGCGGGTCACGAAGGCACGGGAGCCAGCGCGCTCCCTCGCAATTCGATGGCTCAGGTTCCTGGGAAGGCTGCATGAAGAAGCACCGGCAATCAGTCCATACGCCAAGCAGGTCGCGGCGTTCGCTGAGTATATGAAGCACGAACGCGGTTTTGCGTCGGAAACAATTCGATTGCGCTGTTGGCTGCTGCCGAGGATTCTCAACCGTCTGAAGGTTCAGAAGAGTTCGCTCCGGGATGTCACTCCCGGCCACGTCGACGAAGCGCTCCAGCAGATGCTCGACGATGGCAAGTACTCTCGCGTTACGGTTCGAGACTGGGCTGGTGTATTGCGCCTGTTTTTCCGCTTTGCCGAATCGCAGAACTGGTGCCGCAAGGGGCTGGCAAATTCGATTCAGGGACCGCGCATCTACTCACAGGCGTCACTGCCGACCGGACCATCGTGGGACGAAGTCCGACAACTTCTGGCGATGACCGAGGGTACCTGTCCGTCCGATATTCGGGACCGCGCGATCCTGATGCTGTTTGCGATCTACGGTCTCCGTACCGGGGATGTCAAGCGCCTGCGTCTCGACGATTTCGATTGGGAACACGAGACGCTGACTGTGGCGATTTCCAAGTCGGGACGGGGACGATTATGTCCACTGGACCGGACAGTCGGTGACGCAGTTCTGAACTATCTCAGAACGGTGCGACCGCACTCGCGGCATCGAGAGGTTTTTCTGACTTTACGAGCTCCATTTTGGCCACTGCGAGACATGTACTCGATTGTCGCCAAACGATTGCGGCTGGTCAGTCCATTGTTGCCGCGCAAAGGTCCCCACGCCCTGCGACATGCCTGTGCGACTCATCTGCTTTCCAATGGCCTGTCCCTGAAGGAAATCGGAGATCACCTGGGACATCGCGACCCGGATGCCACCCGCATTTATGCCAAGGTGGATCTCAACGGGCTGCGTGAGGTCGCGGATTTCGACCTGGGAGGGCTGGCATGAATCTTCAACAACTCATTGAACAGTACATTGTCTTTCAGCAGTCGCTGGGCACTCCGTTTGTGACCAACGCATTGATACTACGGGCATTCGGAAGGTCAATGAGCAAGCGAGCAAAGATCGCCGATGTTCGTCCCCGGCACGTCAATATATTTCTCGGTAAGACGGAACCAGTGACTCGGTCGTGGCACAGCAAATACAGCCGAGTGCGGGGCTTCTTCCGTTACGCGGTCAGTCGTGGATTCCTTGAGGTCTCACCTCTTCCGAACGTCATCGCCAAGCAGCCCCCGCCGTTCGTCCCATACATCTACTCGCGTGAAGAACTCCGTCGCCTACTCGACGCGGTCGAATCCGAACCACAAAAAAACGGCATCGGTGCACCGACGATCCGCATCCTGGTGCTGACGTTGTACGGGGCCGGATTGCGGCTGCGGGAGGCCATGAATCTGACCTGCGGCGATGTCAATCTGCAACAGTCGCTTCTGACGATTCGCAACACCAAATTCGGCAAGACCCGCTTCGTTCCTGTCGGTCCGCAACTCAGCGAGGCGTTATCGCTGTACGCCAAGAAGATACAGCAGGTGCGGCCCCCTTCAGCGGAGGCTCCATTCTTCATAACCCGCACTGGCGGCAGCGTGCTTCCGGACACATTCCAGCGCAACTACCGCATTCTTTGTGACGATGCCGGGATTCGCCGAACTGATTGCGCCGAGCAACCTCGGATTCATGACCTGCGCCACACGTTCGCCGTGCATCGTTTGACGTCTTGGTATCGACAGGGGGCTGACGTCCAACGACTGCTGCCTCTGCTTTCGGTCTATCTGGGACACGTCCACATCCGGCACACGCAGGTGTATCTCAGCATGACGCCCGACCTTCTGCAGCAAGCCAGTCAGCGATTCGAAAACTACGCAGCAAAGGACCATCACCATGACTGACACCAACGTACTGAGTCCCTGGATTCGTCGATTCCTGATCGAACACCTCGTCGTCGAACGGAACCTCGCCCACAACACACAGAAAAGCTACCGGGATACGCTGCGACTGCTTCTGCCGGTGATCGCACGTCGTGCTCGCCGCCGAATCGATCTGCTCCGTGTTGAAGATCTTTCGGCGGACCGAATTCGCACTTTTCTGCAGGATCTCGAAGAGACAGGTGGATGCGCAGTCGCAACGCGAAACCAGCGACTCTCTGCGATACATTCTCTGGCCCGTTTCATCAGCATTCACAGCCCGGAACATCTGCAATGGAGTGGAGAGATTCACAACATCATGTCGAAGAAGGCTGCTCGTCCGCTGGTCACCTATCTGGAGAAGGATGAAATGGATGCCTTACTGGCGTCGCCGGATTGCAGCACATCACAAGGCCGCCGTGATCATGCCGTGCTGCTGTTTCTCTACAACACGGGCGCCCGAGCGGATGAAGCCGCGCATGTGCAGATCACTGATCTCGACGTCGGGATGACGCCGGATCGTGATCCGTCGTCTGTTCTTATCCGGGGCAAGGGAAACAAGCAGCGTCGATGCCCCCTGTGGAAAAGAACGGTGGCGGAAATCCGTCATCTGATGGCGGACCGCGATCTCTCTGAGCATCTATTTCTCAATCGCCGCGGCCAACCGCTGACACGATACGGGATCCACTCGCTCGTCGAACGCCATGCGGCCAGGGTTGCTAAGAATCTGCCGTCCATTGCGAAGAAGCGGGTAAGTCCGCACACCATTCGCCATACGACGGCGACGCATCTGCTTCGAGCAGGCGTCGACATAAATACGATTCGCGCCTGGCTCGGCCACGTGTGTCTCAGCACCACAAACATCTATGCGGAGGTAGACCTGGAAATGAAGGCAAAAGCCCTCGCAAACTGTAAGATCAACGATGAAAAACCGCAGAAACACTGGCGCGATGACAAGGGGTTGATGGCGTTCCTGAAGACCCTGTAGTTCGCTGAATTATGTGGCCTCTGGAGGGATACTCAACGGAACTTCAAGACTGTACCACCTTGCGCTCCGGATGGCCGCTCTGCTTCGGTCCGACCACTGACGGTCGCACTACCAACTCAGAATCCGGCTGAACGTCACATAATTGCGAGCGCCACAGAAGACCCGTGCAGTGGCTCGGGGCGAATGCTGCTGGCGGCCGCCGAAATCCAGCCGCACTGGCACTTCATCGGGCAGGATGTGGACCTCCGCTGCACCCGGATGACCGCCATCAATCTGGCGCTCCGCAATCACTACGGCCACGCTGTGTGGGGGAACTCGCTCGCCAACGAAGCGAAGCTGATCTACGAGACCGGACGCATCCAGGTCTGGGGAAACGCAATCCGCACGACCGACCGCGTACCGCTCCCCGACCGCGAACCCCAGGAGATCGCGCTGCGGCCGACGGAGCAATCCCTCCCTTCGGACTCGGTGTCGGTGCAACCCTCCCCGCCCGACTCTTCGCAGAGATTGTCGCAGCTGCGGCTGTTCTGAAACCGTCGCTCTGGCGTGCCATTGCCGTAAGTCCGAGGCCATCCCTGCTCGCACCCACCTCTTGCGCCGGTCGCCAGCTCTGTGACACTCTGCTCCTGCTTTGCCAAACGTCGGCAGGGCAGACGACTGAGCCGCGATCTTTTTGACACAGGCACGAGGAGACGAAACGATGCGCGTGAACCCGAAGGACGGCACCTGCCGCGGGTGCGGCGGAGAACTCACGATCATCGACGCGGACGATGCGACGATGACCGTGGAATGCGAACGGTGTGGTGACGTGTATCTCGTGGAGACCGACGCCTTTGGCGACGGCTGCATGACGTATTACGCCGAGTTTCTGATCGGCCAGACCCTGCCCGCAGCCCGGAGGTACGACGATGGATCCGCAAGCGACGCTGACTGACCTGTTGCAGGCGGTCGCCGACCGCGACTGGGACCGCGTCGACGAACTCGCCGAGACTCTGCGGACCTGGCTCAGCAACGGCGACTTTCCGCCGAAGACCCTCGGAACGTGGAAGCTCGGTCAGAAATGGCACCAGGCGCTGTCGCTCTCCATCTGCGACCTGGCACGGTCGGAAGCCCGCAATGCCCGCAAACGCCGGAAGAACGTGCCGTGAAACGCATCCTCGGCCGGATTGGCTCCGTCGCGCCCCGTATCCGCCAGGATGCGGGGTTTCTGGCAGGAGGCACATCGTCCGGATTTTG
>JAHBXV010000091.1 GCA_019636285.1 Planctomycetaceae bacterium | reverse complement strand
GATAATGTCCGTCACAAAACTTGAAAAGACCGCTTTTTGGACAGCCTCTGAGAGACGACCGTCCAATATCGCCACTTCGAGCGATCCTACGTCAATAGCCTTCCGCCCTGCCTGCCGAGCACGCTCGCACAGCAGTGCCGCCAGCGATCCCGCCGCGCAGAACAGCAGATCCCACTCCGCAGTGAACAACTCGTCCCGCAACCTCGGCCAATGGGTTCGCTTCGCTTCGTTGACCGACGGGCACGCGAGCGCCGTCGCGATCGACCACGTCACGTCCTCGCCGCCAGTCGCCCGGACGAATTCGGGGTCCATCAATTTCGGTACGAGGGCGTCCGCGTGCCCGCTGACGATCGCCAGCCGCTTGCCTTGCAGTAGCGGCCACCAGAGTCCTTCGTCGAGCAGTTTGTAGACGGCGTTGCAGTCGACCTTTCGTTTGAGCGAGCCGGCGTAGCGGAACCCTTCCGCATTGATCACGACACCGTGGGTGGTCAGGGCCGCGTGGGTGAGTCGCTCGGCGATGCCCAACTATATTGCACCAGTCAGTGTGGAGCGTTGCGGCATGTCTCGTCGAACAGGGGCCAGAGTTCGTCACGGTCTTCTGGATGGAGTCCGCTGGTGAGTGCCAGGGCGTCGAGCCAGTTACAATGAACGCCCGGCATTCGAGTAAGCGAACGTAACACCACCAGGCGACGTCTCCGTCAGAGAGACTCCAAATCGCTGCGGGATCGGGACCGTTGAGCGTTTCGAAGATCCACTGGTAGGCCTCGCGTCCGGTCAGGAACCCGGCGCGGTAGTCACTCAAGTCTGTAGCCTCCCACGACTCGGGCCAGTGGTCCCAGGTCATGATCGGCCGCGTGTCGTTCTCCAGGTGCTGACATTCGGCGTCCCAGCAGACCTTGGCCTGCAAACCCGTCGCTTTCAACCGTTCGTAGAACGCGGGATCGAAATCGACGTACGGCTGCCGCCGCGCCGTGAACACTGCATCGCGAAACACGTCGACCCGGAACAGCGTGCAGCCGAGCCCGTTCCCATCCACCTGGGCGTAGCGCAGGAATGGTTCACCGCCTTCGGTTCCGTAGGTGCCTTTTCGTGATCTCGCTAAATACCACAAAGCTCATTTAGAAAGGCAATTTACAGCAGATTTCGAGAGTGACAAGCCGAGACATTCCAGATCGAAAAACGGCTGTTCTTCACAGTACGGCCAGGCAGCCTCCGTAGAATTCGACGGACGTCGAAACGGCTCTCGCTATGGGTCAATTGCCGGCAATTCCAATGGCTTCATCTGCGTGGCCAAACGCAGTTGGGCTCACGCCTCCCCCAAAGGGTCGGGAACCCATTACGCGTTGTTCCGCAAGATGAGCGAGAAATGAGAAGACCTCGGCGGTCCGAATCGGATTTATGTAGCTTCATTACTCTCATCCGGCGGTCCGGCTTAACCCGACCGTGCCGGGAATTTGATCCTCAGTCCCTGTCGCTGTCCCGACAACGGGCGTTGGCCGATCGTCGCGAAAGTATTGTCTGGGTTCCGCAATTCAGATCTCTACGCGAGCTGGTCCTTCGTGGGAAAATGATTGCTCATCGCAACAGTTTGATCGCAGACTGCCGGAACACGCGCGGGAGGTCGGCCGGGGGACGGCGTTGGTGATGCACGACCAGGACACGAAGTTCACCCAGTCGTTCGATGCGGTGCTCAAGGCCGGGGGCGTGAAGGTGCAGAAGGCGGCACACCGTTCGCCAAACATGTGCGTGTTCGTGGAGCGGTTTATCCAGACGCTGCAACAGGAGTGTCTCGACTACTTTGTCGTGTTTGGAGAACAACACATGAACCATCTCGTATCCGAAATGGTGACCCACTTCACGAAGAGAGGCCGCACCAGGGGGAGCAGCTACGAAGATCCGTTCGACCCGTGGGATGTGAACTAGCGTGGCCCCCTGGATCGCGCGTGGTCCTCTTCGTCGACACGTTCACGACCGCCCACATTCATCACAGATACCCCGCAGCACCAGGCTGTGAACAGTTCCCACGTTTACCAACTCGTCACGAAGGGCGAGGAGCGTTTCTTCAAAATCGAACAGGCAGGTGACTCTCCCGCACTCGTGGCAATAAAAGTGAGGATGTTCAGAGATCGTCCGACGATCCGTGGCAAGTTCATACCTCCACACAAGGTCTCCAACTTCAACTCGTCGCAAGAGGCCGACGTTAATCATATCGTTCAGCGCGCGACAGATCGTTGACAGGTCGACCCAGAATTCACCCAGAGCGCTTGCAATTTCAGCCTGACTGACGGGACTTCCTCGCCGAAACACGGCTCGCAAGATCACGACACGGGCTTTCGTCCCTCGCAGGTTCATCGCGTGCAGCGTCTTTCGGAGCTGGCTGTCGGAAGGCGCCGACGCCTCCATCACTGCCTGACGTGTCATGGCTCCTCCGGCGATGCGAATGATGCATTTGATAACTCTGTGACGCTCCCGAAACGCATGGCTCGCCAGATTTTCCCCATCGTTTCGCCATTAACGATGGACTGTTTCCACGCGTAAGCCACGTCGTTGCGGTACGCGGCTCCATGGCGTGTCAGAATCCAGTCTTCAAAGTTCGCGATCCACGCGGAGGCCCGCTCGAAGAGTTCCAGCGTTGCCTGCCATTCATCTTCGTCGCTTGGGACTTGATGGGGTGGAATCTGCTCCAGGGCCCACACCTCCTCGGGCAGGTTGTCCGCAGACGACAGACAGGGGCCCATCTTGAACCGGCGGAGAAACAGGCTGCCCCGACGGGGGACGACGAACACCAGCGCGAACCCCCACAATGCGACGCTGTATTCCGGACGACGAAGTTGGTAACAACTGCTCGCCTTCACACCCTCCGGCGGAGGTAGCCGACAGAAGCCGTATTCCACCCGCCGATTTGCCGGAGCACGGCAGACATCCTGCCCCCAGCACCAGAACTGCTGGTCCAGCAGCGCGGTCAGTCGGTTGCACAGATCGGCACTCGTTCGTTGCCGCAGTTCCCGATCGGCGCGGGCGACGGTTGTTTCCGGATTCCATCGGGGAATGTGCGAGCAAAACTCGGAGCGCCGCCCGGACGGCCGTCCTCGCGGGAGTCGAGGTTGTACTCTTGTCGCCGTCCTTGTGCGCCGCATTTGCCCGTCCCGATTCAGAGCGTCAAAAACTCGCCAGTCCCCAGGCCAGAACGAGGCCGCACAGCGACGCAAACCCGGCCTGCCGCGCTAGCAGCCAGCCCGTTGATCGCCAGGTCGTCTCGCGAGCCATGGTGAGGGCCGTGACAAGGCACGGGAGCAGAACACCGCACAGATAGACCGCCGTCAGCACCTGTCCGGCCGACATTGACATGGCCAGACCTTGATCCCCCACGAAGAGGAAGATGCCATCCTTGCGCACGCTGGCCAGCACCAGCGGCAACGCAGCCTCGGCGGGTAGTCGAAAAACAGCCATGACGGGTTGGAGGATCGTCGAGAGGGCATCGAGGCCCCCCCAGGACGCCAGCAGAGAGGCCACGACGCAGATCGTGAAGAACACCGGCAGCGCTTGGAGGAAAAACTGCTTCAGCGTCCCGGACAGTTCGCGCCACAGCCCGGACATTGTCGGCCGCTGCATGAACGGTCGTCGTGACAGCAGCAGACGATTGAGCGGATCGCGGGCCGCGGCTGGGCTGATCAGTCTCACGAACACCAGCGTCGTCACCAGCAGATAGCCCAGATAGCAGAAGACCAGAGTCAACTCGTTCCGGCCGGTCGACTTCGCGGCCGCGGCGAGCACGGCGAGCGTCGCCGGCAACTGGTATGAACAAGCCGCTCCATACGAAATGGCGGCGATCGTCGAGCCTCGCGAACAACTCGAGCAGGCGCGCGTCCCGATAACGGCGGGGACATTGCAGCCGAATCCCATCATCACCCGCAGAATATCCCGCCCGCTGAGGCCCACGGGACGGACCAGCGGGTCGAGGGCGGCGTTCATCCGTTCGGCGAGCCCGGTACTCTTGTAAACCGCGAGAATGAGCGTGAACAACACAACGGTGGGTAAGGCCCAGACCAACAGGAATGGCCCCATGTTCAGCAGCCCATATCCGAAGTCGCCGTGGCTCGCGGTCAGTACCAGTTGCAACCAGGCCGGCGCGTAGGCATCGATCCAGGCGATCGCCGGCGCGAGGGCATCAGCGATGAGGGGATGTAGCCAGTCGGCCAGACGATTGGCCCCCAGAATGGTCAGCAGGGCCGGAGCCGTCAGGAGCAGCAACGCCGCGATCGGTCCCAGAATGCGATGCTCGAGCAGTCCGGGACGGGGTTCGATGCGCCAACCGAACCGGAACGTCAGGGACTCGCGCTGGAAGATACCGGGCCGCTTGAGTGCCGCCAGCAGCTTCTCTCGATCGGCGGACGCCATTCGCTGGGCATCGAGTGGAACAACCGGAACACCGGTCTCCCGTTCCAGTTTCTCGATCGCTTCGATGGCCCCTTCACCGGGATGAACCTTATCCCAGAAGGTGACCGCGATGACCCCTTCCTTGCCGACCACGAGCGGCAACATCTCGGCCAGGTCTTCATCGAGTTGCGTGGCCTGAACGACAAGGAGCACCGTTGCGCTCTGTTCGAGCCTGGCGAGCGCCCGTGCCGTCGTCTCGGTATCCGACTGACGCACGATTCCCGGCGTGTCGACAAAAATCCCTGCGTCGGATCGATAGGTTTCCACGGCAACCGTGGAGCCGCGAAAGTTCATCGTGGTGGGATGGCGTCGCGACAGCGCGGCGATCAGCGCCGACTTGCCAACGCTTTCGCGTCCCACGGCGACAATTTCTTTCGTCTGCGTAGCAGTCCGCATGATTTCACCGGGAATCGCCGTGAGGCGGGGCTTCGCCTACCAACTGGACTTCTTCATGCCGGGGATCAATCCGCTCAGGGCCAGGTCGCGAACCATCAAGCGCGACAACTTGAATTTGCGGTAGTACGCTCGTGAGCGTCCCGTCAACTGGCACAGATTCCGCAGCCGCGTCGGCGAGGCGTCGCGGGGCAACTTCGACAGACCGTCGTAGTCTCCCTTGGCCTTCAGCTCGGCACGCTTATTCGCATACTTCTTCACGGTCGCTTCGATGCGCTGCATCTTGGTGATGGTTGACTTCGAGGCCATGGTCTTCGGCTCCTGATCGTTAACAGAACGAGAAGGCATGGAACGCGACGGGAACTCGCTCAGCAGGCACAGACGTCCTGGCAGCAGTCGAGATCGTCGAGGAACATCCGCTGCTCGCGGTACTTATCGATATCGAGAGCGCAGTCGATCCCGAGGCGATCGCAGATCGTTTCGGCGATGACCGCGAACCGCTGACGGAACTTGTAGATGAAGCACAAGATGACCGGGTCATGCCGGACGAGGGGCCCGGCGACGAACAGTCCACGCGCGAGGGTCGACTCGTCGCGATCACTGAGAACGACCCCTCCCTCGTCGTTCCACTCGAACAAGTCGCGAACCAGCGACAGACTGCCCGCGAAACCGGTGCAGAGCACTGGCGGAATAGCAGAGACGAAGGTGGTTTCTTCGGCGTCCTTCAGAATGAGGCGATAGTGGTCATCCCGCTGTTCGACACGGTCCACGGTGACATTGCCATACAGTTCAATCCGCCCGCTCCGCATCGCGCGATTCAGTCGGTCGAGCGTGTAGGGAGACAGCGTGCGGCTCGGATCGGCATTTCGGCCATCCCACGGTTCCCCCGTGTCGAACACGCGAACTCGCTTTCCCAGTCGTGACAGGTGAATCGCGGCGTCGGCACCACTCTCGTAGCCGCCGACAATCAGAAAATCGTTGCCGTCCAGTTCTCGCCAGCTCGTGACACGAGAGTTGTGCCGACAAAGGTTGGCGCCGGGAAAGGGGTCGAGCCGGGGGTATTGGAATTCGCCAGCCGCCCAGACGACGACCCGCGCCGTCATCGGGCCGCGTGAGGTCTCGACATTGAAGCCGCCGGCCCGTCGGGAGCGGATCGACAGACGTGAAACATCGACCCCTTCGTCGACAGGGATTTCAAATTCTTCCACAACGGCTTGCAGATAGCGGGCGAACTGACG
>JAHBXV010000090.1 GCA_019636285.1 Planctomycetaceae bacterium | reverse complement strand
AGACCGGACGTGGACGTTGCGGAACGACAACATGCGGAGTGGCAGGCGCGGCTTCGAGAGGGGTTCAACAAGGGGCGGGAGAAAGAGGACCGCCGGAATGTCAGACTTCCTTCGCCCGTCGAACGGGTCAATCCAGCGGGCAAGGTCATGCCTGCCATGCGGGTCTATGGTGAAGGTGACGAGGTTCATATCGTCCTCAATAGCCCCGCTGCATCGGCCAACATGCAGACGGATGCAGCGGCGTTCGAGGGTTGGGCGCTAGCTCTGCGGCGCTGGGCCGGTGCCCAGCGGGTCACGCTGTCCTGGACTGCACCCAACCAAGCGCCGAAGTCGCCGCTGTCACCCCATCATGAGCGCCTTGTCTATCGGGCGGTGCGGTTCTCTCAACTCTTCCCAAGTTGGTTTTCGATCGCCAACGACGTGTTCGGTTCGCGAGCACTCGACGCTTCCTCCACATCGAAGCGTCTGCTCAATACGCCTGCCAGACGCGATGGCCTCCGAGAGGTTTCGCTGGCCGCAATGGTCGATCTGCGTAGCTGGAAGGACGAGCGGCAGATGGAATGCTCCCTTCGCCATCACCCGTCACTTGCAGTGCATTTCGGGCTCGGCGAAGCCCGCCGGGACCAGCAGTTTCCAGTCGGCTTGTTTGGCCCGAAGAGTGGTGTGCTTGTCGCCCAAGATGGCGATCGAATCTTCCCTGGAGGCAAAGGAGCGATTGACCTAGTTTGCGCAGACGGAGATCGCTTCTGGCTCTTCGAATTGAAGGCGAACGAGAACATCCCTCTCGGGAGTCTCAGCGAACTGCTCTTCTACACGAGCGTCCTCCGCGACGTGCGCAAAGGACATTTCGGCTTCGCCGGAGGTGCATGGTCGGGCTGCGATGTGGTGGGGGCCGATGTGCAAAGCGCCAGCGAGTTCATCGCCGTGCTGCTCGGTGACAACCTTCACCCCCTTCTCGATGACCCAACGATTTGGCGTGACCTCAATCAGGCGGTCGAGACGACGTGGAATGTGACTGGCCTACCCAGCGTCGAGTTCAGGGCAGCGGTAACGACGGTTCAGGGCTTCCGAGACATTTTCTCTGGCCAATACCTCTCGTCGGTGATCCGCGCAGGATGAGCTTCGATCGGATCATGCGAGCCCTTCTGCCGGTGATAGTGCTGGTGGGGGCCGCCGCTATCGCGACCACGGCCCATGCCGACCCATGCGAGGCTCCTTTGCCCCGCGAGGGTGCGGCCTTCTCTGGTCCGGTCACCTACATCGGCGACGGCGATTCCCTATGCGTGACGACAGCCGCCGGGCAGGTCGAAGTCAGGGTCGCCGACTTCAACGCCCCGGAGCTTAGGGAGCCTGAGGAGCAGGCCGCAAAGGAGGCCCTTCGGCGGCTGGTCTTTGGCCGCAACGCCACCTGTCGGGCTGGACGGCGATCTTACGACCGGGTTGTAGCCCGATGCACGGTGAATGGCCGAAGTGTCGGTGATCTGATGCGTGCTGCCGGTGTTCGCGAGGGCGGCATCTGAGCTTTGGCCAGCGGAGATAAATCCCCATAGGGGCGCGGAACGATACTCAGAAAGCGCCTGGGTGATGGTGGTGTTCTGGACTGGCGCGCGACAGGTCTACGAAAGATGCAGGCGGCTCGGCCTATGCCGGTCCCAGCGCGACTTCTCCAGCCGCCTGTTGGGGCGAGGCCCACACTATTTGCGGCTCGTCTCGAACAGACGCGCCTTCATCAGCGAGAAGACGAACAGGACGCTGCGGAGGCGCATCGCCGAAGCGCGGTCCACCGTCGCGCCCCAAGTCGTTCGCGAGATCGACCTCATCCTGTCCGAGATCGACCGCGCCGAGGAGATGGCGTGCTGGCTCCGCCGCGCGTGAAGCTGTCTATTGTTATAGTCGATAATAGTGCTGGATTTGCCTTTTTAGTTTCCCCATGTTGGCATGCATGGAGGAACCAATGCCGCAGCAAAGCACGATCTCAGTCCCCGTCCCGACCGACACCTTCCTGGCGCTCTACGAGTTTCTCAAGGGCGAGAGCGTGGACCTCGATCCGGTCGAGGCCGTCGAACGCGCGATCGACTATTGGATCGACAACGCTTCCTGGAAGCCGGAAATGTCCGAGCGAAAGCGAACAAGTGCAGCCTTTCGCTGGAAGGAAGTGTCGCTGCCCGATGGCACTGAGGTGCGCATGAAGTATCGGGGTGAATACCACTACGCCCGGATCGAAGGGGACGCGTTCTTGGTGGAGGGCGCAAGGTCTAGCCCCTCGCAGTTTGCCCACGCCGTCACCAACACGAGCCGCAACGCCTGGAGGGACTTGGAGGTGAAGCGCCCCCACGACCGCACTTGGATGCTGGCAGCGAAGCTGCGGAGGGAGAAGTGAACCTCTCGGTCCCGTGCTCAAAACACGCGCGAGCTAGGATGCAACAGCGTTGCATTTCTCCTCTGATCGCTGAGTGGATCATGGATTTCGGAACTTCTCGTCGCAGCGACGGGGCCGACTTGATCGCACTCGATCGCAAGGGGCGAAAGCTCCTTCGAGAACACGTCGGCCAGTCTGTCTACAACCAGATCAGCGGACTTCTGGACACGTTGGTCGTCCTTGCAGACGACGGAACGATCATCACGGCGGCGCACCGCCTCGACCGGATTCGGAACTGAAATGCAGATCGAACGCCCAACAATTCCATCCCCTACGGATGGCCACCTGGGACGCTGTTCCAGCGAGGTTCGCGAGGCGTTTGCCCGCCTCCACATCGCGCTTACCGCTACAGGTCTTGCTGTCGAACCCCTGCTGCGAAAAGGGGAATGGCTTGCTGGTTCCTACAAGCAAGGGCGGCAACGGATCGTAGCGTTCACCCGAAGACCGATTGGATCAAAGTGCAGTTGGATGAAATCGCTGCCTCATCTGCGCCGGATTGTCTGCGGCCAGTCGGTGAGGTTCGTGGGGACTGGATCATCGTGCCGCCTGCCGAGATCGAGATCGCCCTTCCTTACATCGCCGACTTCGCTCGAACTGCCATGAGCAGGTGGTCGAACGGCTCAAAGGCAGCCAACCCGACTAGCAGCGTCTGTTAGCCGTAGAAGTCGAACGGCATCACCATGTGCTGGTCCCAGCCGCCGAACCCCGCCGCCAAGCCATCGAGGTCGGCAGGCGGCTCGGCGGTAATCGGACACGCCACACCAAGCGGCGCGAACTTGTTGCGGACCTTGATGGTCGTTGCTCGATCGACCTCCAGGTTGGCGGTCGCGTGAATTCGCTGGACCTGCCAGTCGCCCGTATCGAGCATGCGGGTCTCGATAAGCAGCCCCTCTGCACGCCAGACCACCATCGCCCAAACGCCGGACGCAGCCTGAGGGAGGACGCGGCTGGGATTGAGGCAGTTCCGGTGCTCGCGTCCGATATCTGCCGCCTTGCCCACGGCGAAACGTTCGAGATCGCTGTCCGCATCGCAAGGGTGGCGTTCGGGGATGAGCCTGTCCGCGCGCGACATCAGCGACAGCAGCCACGGCTGGCCTCGACGTTCCCGCTCGTTGGCGACGGCCTCCCGGATGTGGCTGTCCGTCACCCACGAGCAAAAGCGGCGGACGTGAGCCACGTTCTCCTCGAAGCGCCTGATGTCATCGCGTCCAGCAAACCGCGCCAGGATCGACGGGGCCATCAGGCCGGGTTCGGTCAGCGCGAGGATGGCTTCCAGCCGAGATTCATCTAGCGTAGAGCACTGATCCAGCGCGGCCCGGCGCTTGCGGTCCCTCGCGTCGTCGGAGGAGTAGAGCCGGAAAAGCAGTGCATAGGTCTCGGGCGATCGGAACGCCTGTCCCTGGAGCTTCCGAAGAGCGCCCAGCCAGCCTTCCGGGCAGGAGCCGTAGACGACCTCGGTGATCTCGCGGGCTGTCATTTTCGGGGCGATACGACCGAACTCCGAAACGACCGCTCTCGACGGCGCATCGAGCAACCGGTCGTCGCCCGTTGCTCGGAACATGAGTTCGGCGTTCGTGCTGGCTCCGGCGGCCAGCGCCGCCCAAAGCGCCTGCCGCCAAATCAGGCGCGCCCGGCAGACTCGGGCCAGAAAGCCGGGGCACGCGTCGTCCACGTGCACAGCCATATCCAGCACCCACCCATTGGGCACGCTAAAGACTCGCCCGCCAGGAATGGGGTGGGTTCCAGTGATGTCGTCGTGGTTCATTCCGCCTCCGATAAGGCGGCGAGCCCTATGCCCTGCCGCCTGACCTAAGGCGCGAGTCGATGACGGATTGGGTGGCGGGTTTCATCCCGCGAAAATGCCACAGGTCGGCTATCCGTCAACGAAGTTCATCTCCCGGAAGCCTGACACGGCAAGCGACAGCGCCATCCGGCGACACAACTCATGGGGTGGAAACCGCCCGGCGGCCTGCTAGGTTCGCCGTTCATCTAGATGCTTCGCCGACCGTATGACGAAGTGATCCTGGGGGGATCATGGCCGACCAGTTCTTTGAGCGTCCGATTCTGAACTCGCCCTACGAGCGCCCGGCGCGTCACTGGGAGCTTGATTTCGAGGGGCAGCCCACTGGCGCGCTGGTCGAATCCCGTCGCCACTCCGACCTCATTACGCCGGTCCCCAAGCCGAAGAAGCGGAAGAAGAAATCCCCTGACCAGGCGGAGATGTCGTTCGACGCGGGTGATGACCTCTCGACCGAAGATCAGGAATACAACCCGACCCCGATCATCAACGAGATACGGCAATACGTCGATCAATGGCGCGCGCTGCCCAACCCCGAGCAATGGCTGGTCACGCCCGAGACCGAGCGCCTGTTGAAGCACTGGCGGCATCATCCCTTCCAGGGACCGCGCCCCTTCTTCTGTCAGGTTGAGGCCGTTGAGACGGTAATCTGGCTGACCGAGGTCGCCCCCAAGCTCGGCGCGCGCGGTGCGAAGTTCTGGACGCACATCAAGGGCGCGAACGAGCAGGCCAATCCTGAACTCATCAGGATCGCGCTCAAATTGGCCACTGGCAGCGGCAAGACGACCGTCATGGCCATGCTGATCGCGTGGCAGACTGTGAACGCGGTCCGTCACCCGAACAGCAAGATGTTCTCGCGTGGCTTCCTGTTGGTGGCCCCAGGGATCACCATTCGCGACCGCCTGCGCGTCCTGCTTCCGAACGACCCGGACAGCTACTACCGGGATCGCGAGATCGTGCCGACCGACATGCTGGCCGACATCGACAGGGCCAAGATCGTCATCACCAACTACCACTCCTTCAAGCTCCGTGAGCGGACCGCTGTCTCCAAGGGGACGCGAACCGCGATTGAGGGCTGGCGGAAGGAAAAGCTCCAAACCATCGAGACCGATGGCCAGATGCTCCAGCGGGTGATGCCCGACCTGATGGGCTTCAAAAACATCGTGGTGCTCAACGACGAAGCCCACCACTGCTACCGCGCCCGCGAAAAGGATGCAGTCGGGGACACCGAGGCGGACCTCAAGGGCGACGACAAGTCAGAGGCCAAGGACAACAACGAGGCCGCGCGAGTCTGGATTTCCGGCCTGGAGGCCGTGAAGAAGAAGCTAGGTCTGTCGGTCGTCTACGACCTGTCTGCCACCCCATTCTTCCTGCGTGGGTCGGGCTACGTCGAAGGGACTCTGTTCCCCTGGACGATGTGCGACTTCTCGCTGATGGACGCGATCGAGTGCGGCATCGTCAAACTGCCGCGCGTGCCGGTGGCCGACAACATCCCCAGCACCGAGATGCCAAAGTTTCGGGAGCTGTGGAAGCACATCGGCCCCAAGATGCCCAAGAAGGGGCGTGGCAAGGCCAAGCAGCTCGACCCGCTCAGCATCCCGGTCGAGCTGCAGACGGCGCTGGAAGCGCTCTACGGCCACTACGCCAAAACTTTCGAGCTTTGGGAGAAGGCCAGGATCCGCGTGCCGCCCTGCTTCATCGTTGTCTGCAACAACACGTCCACCTCGAAGCTCGTCTACGACTACATCTCCGGCTTCCACCAGGAGAACGACGACGACTCGACGACCCTGCAGAACGGCCGCCTGCCTCTGTTCCAGAACTTCGACGAGCACGGCAACCCAATCTCGCGTCCACGCACCCTGCTGATCGACAGCGAGCAGCTCGAATCCGGCGAAGCGCTGGATGCCAACTTCCGCGGCATGGCCGCCGACGAGATCGAACGCTTCCGC
>JAHBXV010000009.1 GCA_019636285.1 Planctomycetaceae bacterium | reverse complement strand
GCCTGAAGCGCAAGTGCGGCGAGACCGACCGGCCGATCGCGGCGCTACTCACCGATCTGGACCGGCGCGGATTGCTCGACGAAACGCTCGTCGTCTGGGGCTCGGAGTTTGGGCGCACGCCGCTTCGCCAAGGCATCAACGGCGACGGTGCCGAGACGGTTCCCGGCCGCGATCATCATAAGGATGCGTTCACGGTCTGGCTGGCCGGCGGAGGCGTCCGTGGCGGTATGTCCTACGGAAAGACGGACGAGTTCGGCATGAACGTCGCCGAAGACCCGGTTCACGTCCATGACCTGAACGCCACGATTCTGGCGGCCCTGGGGCTGAACCACGAGCAGCTCACGTATCGGCATCAGGGACGCGAATACCGACTGACTGACGTCCACGGCCGCGTGGTTCGGGAAATATTGAAGCATCCACCGGCCATCTGAGCGGGATCAAATTTGGGAGGCGGCTTGTCCTCTGTCAAAGTCAAACATTCGGATGTGTGCCGCTGGCTTTGCCAGTGCAGCTTTTGTGGATGAATGACTTAAGACGCACTGGCGGAGCCAGTGGCACACGAAAATCAAGTCCTGACAAAGCACTAGCGCTTGCTGCCCTTCATCATGATCCAGCCGATGACGCCGACGCTGGTCAGCAGCGTGCCGTACCCGCGCGGTCCCAGATTTCGCCAGAATTCGGCGAGGCTCTTGCCGTAGTACAACCAGCACTCGTAGATCGTCTCGTACATTCCGCATCTCCGCACGACCGGGGAACGACCTCCTCACGGAGTTCCGGCCCGCGCTGAACCGTAGGTCGCGAAACGAGGCGACGCAAACGCTTTACCGGGAGGCTATGGAAGAATTGACAAGATCGCGCCGGAGGGCCGGTCAGCGGCGTTCGGCGGTTGTCAGCGGAGTAACGGGGTTCGGCACTCGTCGTCCCTGGACATCGGCCAGTTTCGCGGTTTTCAGTTGCGGCAGAACGTGTCGGGCGAACAATTCGCATTCATCCAGGTGCGGATACCCCGAAAGAATGAACGCCCGCATCCCGATCTGGCGGTAGCGCTCCAGCTTTTCGGCGACCTGCCCCGGATCGCCGACAATCGCGCTGCCGCAGCCGGAGCGGGCTCGGCCGATACCCGACCAGATCAAGGGTTCGAGATAGCCCTCGCTGTCGGCCGATTCTCGCAGGACGTTCTGCCGGTGGACCCCCAGCGATCGCGAGTCCTGCGAACGATGTTTGATCTCCTGGCCCTTGCTGTCGTCGAGCTTGGAGACAAGCTCGCGGGCTGCCTCGCGGGCCTCGCGCTCGGTCTCGCGAACGATGACGTGGATCCGCAGGCCAAAATCAATTTCGCGGCCGTGCTCGGCCGCGCGGCGGGAGAGATCGGCCATGGTTTCGGCCAGCATCGATTCGGTTTCCGGCCACATCAGGAAGACGTCGCAATGCTCGGCACACAACTGGCGCGCCGGCTCGGACGTTCCTCCAAAATAAAGAAGCGGGCCGCCGTTCTGCTGGTAGGACTTCACCGGATCGGCGGCCAGATCGAACTGGTAATATTGGCCTTCAAACCGGATGCGATCCTGCGTCCAGCCCTGCTTGAGAATCTGAATTACCTCGCTCGAACGGGCGTAGCGTTCCTCGGACGACCATGTCATGCCCGGCAGATCGGAAGAAATGATGTTGATCGTCAGCCGACCTTCCAGCATGTGGTCGAGGCTGGCAATCGCACGGCCGAGCATCGGCGGGTGATACTCACCACAACGGACCGCGACGAGGAGCGAAATCTCACGGGTCAGCGCCGCCATCCCTCCCGCGAACGTCAGCGTGTCCTGCCCGGGGACATACCCGCTGGGGAGCAGGACGTTGTTGTAGTGCAGCCGTTCCGCGGTCTGCACGATGTCGCGGCAATGTGACCAACTGCTGCGAAGCGAGCCATCAGGAATGCCGAGATAGCGATAATCGTCCCCGCACAGGGCGCTGAACCAGGCGACTTCGACGGCATCCAGATCGTTTGAGCGAATGCGAATCGGCGATGTCACGGGTGGCCTCTCTGGAGCGGATTCGGTTCGCGGCGGCTAGGGAAGCACATGGACCAACATCAAATCGTGAGCCCGTTGCTGCCACCGGCTGTTCCCCACGAGAACCAGCTTGTCGCCGGAGAACAACAGATGGTGGCTCTGCATCTCCTGGACAACCCAGTCGAGGAACTTATCGGGTAGAAAACAAACGGCCGGTGTCTGCATGGGGGTGACTCCCCAGAACAGGCACATCTGCCTCGCGGTTTGCGGACTTTCCGTCAGCGCGAGAATCGGAACCCGTCGCCGTTGCTTGGAAAGTGCCATGGCCGTCTTTCCCGTGCGGGTCGCGACAACCAGGAGGTCGGCCTGCAATTCCTCGGCCGCGGCGCCGGCCCCGGCCGTCGTCGCTTCGGTAATCTGCGCGGCACGCGAGCGCGGCGCGGTCTTCGCGTCGGCGAGCGGACGGGGAGTCAGTTCCGTTTCCGCTTCTCGACAAATGCGACCCATCATGCGGACAGCTTTTACCGGGTATTTGCCGACTGCGGTCTCGCCCGAAAGCATGACGGCGTCAGTTCCGTCCAGCACCGCGTTAGCCACGTCCGACGCCTCCGCCCGCGTGGGGAGCTCGTTCTTCTGCATGCTGTCGAGCATCTGGGTCGCCGTGATGACCGGGATGCGGCGTTCGTTGCACATGCGGATGATCTGCTTCTGCAGCATGGGGACGCGCGAGATGTCGGCTTCCACTCCCAGGTCGCCGCGGGCCACCATCACGGCGTCGCTCTCTTCGAGAATCTGTTCCAGTTCCGCGATCGCCTCGACCTTTTCGATTTTGGCGACGATCAACGGAGGATGCTCAAGGTTCCGTTCGGCGATCAGGGAACGAAGCAGCTCGATGTCAGCCGCGCGGCGGACAAAACTAAGGCTGACAAAGTCGAGCCCCACTTCGAGAGCCCAGGCGAGGTCTTCGCGATCTTTCTCGGTGACGCTCGGCGTACTGAGCGCGACTCCCGGCAGATTGACTCCCTGCCGCGTAAAGACAGTCCCCCCCTGGACCACTTCGCAGTCGACCCAGTTGCCGTCTGAATCTTTTTCCGTGACGCGCATCGCGACGGCGCCATCCGCCATCAGCACGCGATTGTCGGCTTGCAGGTCGTCGATCAGTGCCTCGTAGGTGCAGGTCAGCACGCGCGGGTTATTGGGGACCGACTGCCGCGCGAACCGGACAATTTCTCCCGCCTCGAACGTCAGGCCGTCATCGGGCAATGTTCCCAACCGGATTTTCGGCCCGGCGAGGTCGCCCAACAGGCCCACGGGGCGTCCCAACTCTTCCGAAACCGCGCGGACTTTGCGAATCATCTCATCGCGCCACTCGGTCGTTCCGTGGGCGAGATTGACGCGAAAGACATCGACCCCCGTGGCGATCAGTTCGCGCAAGACCTCCGGCGATTCGCAAGCTGGCCCAAGCGTGGCCACGATCTTGGTCTTAACGAGCGCGCGACCGGTTGCGGGAACCTGCCGTAAATCCATCTTGCGAGTCCTTTCGTATCGTGCGAATTCGGTCGCGGGAACGTCGTGTTCAATCTCTTCACGGAGCGGCTGTTTCCGGGGCGAACAGCTTCTGGTTGATCGATTTGACCATTTCGCCAGGATTCGCGACCGGCACCTTGCCCACGAGCTTAACGGTTCTCGGCGGACGACAGCTCTCTTCGTTGCAGGCCTGGTATTTCACGTCGATCCGCAGCTCTTCCGTTTTCCCCGCGAGCGACGCGGGAACGGTCACTTTGCCGCGCACAATGACCCGATTGTCATAGACCGACACCGGCACCTCGAATTCTGGCAACGTGTGGGGAGCCCCCATGGGAAAGACGAGGTTCGTCAATTCCACGCCGTCGCTGGCAACCAACTTCACTTCGGTGGCGATCATGTTCTCCGGTGACGGTGGATTCGCCTGAATGTGCCAACCGGGCTTCACGTCGATCACCACGGCGATATCCGAGGTTCCCCCCGCCGGGAGCCGATCGGTCGAAAGATACGCACGGACGCGAATCATTTCCTTGCCATAGACATCCACAGGCTCCTTACCGGCGGTCTCTTCTTCCTGGACAGCATAGCTCACCACATGAATCGGCGTTCGCCTCACGGAACTGGTTCTTGGCTCTGCACTCGGCGCCTCGGCGAGATAGTCCCGCAGCGCCGCCGCGAGAGCGCAACTGCTGCGGGGAGATTCTTCGAGCTGATGGGCGAACGTCTTCAGAACTCGCGCTGCGGCCGTTCGGTACGTGTTGTTCTCCAAGAGCCGCGCCAACCGGACCAGGTTGCGGGCCGAGACGCTGTTGCCCGCCGGAGAATGCGAATCATAGGCCGTCGAGACCGAGGCGATCAGTTTCTCCTGGCCATCCGGGCTGAAGGCATACGCGCCCGACTCCTGCCGGAACTTGTCATCCTGCCGCTGTTGCAGGTCGACGGCCGCGTCGAGCCACTTGCGGTCGCCGGTCGCGTCATGCAGATCGAGCAGGGCGGCAATGAAATAGGCATAGTCATCCAGAAAGACATACGCCGGGGATTGTCCTTCCAAAGACCAGGAGTGCCGCAATTCCCCGTCAACGGCTTTGGCGGCGTTCAGGAACCAGTCTGCGGCTTTCGCGGCTCGGGAAATCCAGTCGGGCTTTTCACAGGCCACGCCCGCTTCGGCCAGCCCGCGAATCATGAGGCTGTTCCAGTCGAGCAGAATCTTATCGTCCAAAAGCGGTCGAGGCCGCACACCTCGAAGTGCCAGCAATCGCCCGCGGGCCTCCGCCAATTGAGAGGCAACTCGTTCGACCGGAATGTTGAATTCTCGCGACAGGTCTTCGTCACTTAACACCCGCCGCAGGACATTCCCATGCTCGAAATCGGGCGCTTCGACCATGTTGTAAGCGGCGACGAAAACTTTCTCTTCGTCATCAGGCAAAGCTTCCTGAACCTGCGCGAGGCTCCAGACGTAATACTCCCCTTCGATGGTGTTCGTCTCGGCGTCGAGGGCGGTCCAGAACACCCCCTCGGGTGACGTCATTTCCCGATCGATAAAGCGAACGATGCCACTCGCGGCCTCCAGGAACAGTGGGTCTTTGGTCCGGGCATATTCCCTCGCATAAACCTTGAGCAGCAGGCCCTGGTCGTACAGCATCTTTTCGAAGTGTGGAACCTTCCAGTTGCGATCGACCGAGTAGCGATGAAAGCCCCCGCCCAGATGGTCCTGCAATCCGCCCAGCGCCATCGCGCGCAGCATTCGCGTTACCGAAGACTGCAAAGCGTCATCCGATTTGTTGCCAAGCCAGTCTTGCGCGAATAGCAGCTTCACGCCGACCGGGAACTTAGGCCCCTCGGGACGCGACTTCCGAAAATCGAACCCGCCGGCTTCCGGGTCGGCCGATTCCGCGAGCGCCGTGGCACAGGCGGCGACCAATGACGAATCGAGCACGACGGGCTTCAGGGCAAGGCCGGGCTGGAGCAGGCGACGTGTCTCGGTCGCGAGGATCTCGGCGTTTCCTTCAAGCTGTTCGCGACGGGCCTTCCAGATGTCGAGCAGACGCGACATGACGGTCGGAAAGCCGAACGCTCCTTCGGTATCTTCCGGTGGGAAATACGTGCCTCCTGCCAGGGGCTGACCGTTGGGTGTCAGAAACATCGACAGCGGCCATCCGCCGCCTCCCCCCTGGCCGATCGCCTGTTGATAGACGATCAGGGAGGTCATGTAGATTTCATCGATATCGGGCCGCTCTTCGCGATCGACTTTGATGCAGATGAAGTTCTCGTTCATCTTGGCGGCAATCTCTTCGTTCTCGAAGACCTTGCGCTCCATGACGTGGCACCAGTAGCAACTGCTGTAGCCAACCGACAGGAAGATGAGCTTGTCTTCGTCTTTGGCCCGCTGCAGGGCTTCCGGACCCCAGGGATACCAGTTGACCGGGTTGCCGGCGTGTTGCCGCAAGTAGGGACTCGTGGAGTTCGCCAGATGATTGCGATGTTTCCCCCCCGCCTGGGCTGGGGAGGGAGACGATTCCTCGGCGGCGTCGAGAGCGAGAGGCAACCCCAGCAGTACCATCGAAAGGACGGTCAGACAGAATGGCCAGAGTCGCGGACCACGCTCGGCGAGTGCTCGTCCCATGGCTGCTTCCCGCACCACTGTCCGGATCGCGGAACAGCGGGCGATCCAACTACCGGCTGCCATTGTCTCCTCCTTGGTTTATGAACGTCTCACGACCGGCCCGGCTGTCTGAAGACATTCAAATGCCCGGCGGGATTTCTTTAAACGGCCGACCCGAAACCGAAGCTGCCGCGACTTCCGTCCAGGCCGAAATCGTAGCGAAAAAGGACTCTGCAAGAAACGGGCCGTGCTCAATCTCGCGAAATGTCCGCTTGAGATGCAAGATGCTTCCGCGACGCGGCTTCGGAGCGAGCGCGGAATTCATCTGGAAAAAGCATCCCCCGCGCCCAGCAGAACCACAGGAAGATTCCCCCCGTCAGCAGCATCACTCCCCACACCCAGGGGTAACCCCATTTCCAGTGCAGTTCTGGCATCCCTTCGAAGTTCATGCCGTAGACCCCGGCGATGAAGGTCATCGGCAGAAAAAACGTCGACAGGACGGTCAGCAACCGCATGACTTCATTGGTCTGAAAGCTCAATTGCGTGTAATGCAGATCCCGCAACTCGGCGAGCGTCTCGCGAGAAACTTCGACGATGTCGATGAGTTGGAAAACGTGGTCCACGCAGTCCCGCAGATAGACGCGCGTTTCAGGATGAATTCGCCGATGTTCGATCCGTAACAGCGATTGCAGCATTTCACGATGCGGCCAGATCGATCGCCGCAGTTCCAGGAATTCACTCCGCAAGTGATGAAACCGCTTCGGCGACCAGCTTCGGTTGCCGTCCTCGGAGTCGAGATGATCGAGCGTCTCGGACAGCCGCTCCAGCACCGGAAAATAGCCGTCGATGACCGCATCGAGCAGTTCATAGGCCAGATAGTCGGGCCCGCGTTGTCTCAGTTGCGTCCCCGCGGAGCGAACGCGCTGCCGCACCACTTCGAGGCTGTCACCCGCGAGGTCGCCTTGCAGCGTGACGACAAACCTCGGGCCAATAAACAAGCTGAGTTGTTCGGTCGCCAGCGGTGGGCCGGAGATCATCCGCGAAGTGATAAAGACAATGTCGCCATATTCGTCGACCTTGGCGCGCTGATGAGTATTGACACTGTCTTCGAGCGCGAGCGGATGCAGATGGAGCAGCTCGCCAAGTTTGGCGATGGTTTCGATCGCGCCCAGTCCGGAAACGTCGATCCAGGTGACCGGGTAATTTTGCAGATCTTCGGTCAGATCCTCGACGCGAAGAATCTCCCGTTCCCGCATCGCTTCCGGGCCATAGGCGAACGAGCGGATGCTGGTTCGACCGGCCAGTGGGTCGGTCAAGAGATTTCCGGGCGGCTTGCCGACCGTCTCCTTTCGCCTACGGAATCGAGAGCGCGACTTCGCCCGGTTTGAATGCGTCATGTCACGTCTTTCGAAAAGCGCCTCGTGTGCGAGCGGAAGAATCTCTGGCGAATGGTCCCGTGGATCATGGTAGTCCCGCCCGGCGTCGCAGGAACCATTCACCCATTAAAAGCGAAACAATCACAATCAGAACCGCCGGGTGGCTCCACAACCGGGTTTGCTCAGATTCACTCGTCAGCGAAGCCGTCACGCTCTCAAGGTCAGCCAGCGTGGCTAACTGGTCGAGCGGAATCACCCGTCCTCCAGTTGTCTCCGCCAGTTTTGCCAGAAACTCATGATGAACGCTCACGTCGGCCAGTTCCTCGGAGTACCCGCCCCGCACAAACAGTGTAACTTCCAGAGGGGTTTTGCCTGACTCTTTCGGGTCGGTCTCCGGCAACCGGATTCGGTATTCTCCCTCGGGCAGATCGCGGAGGAAGACAGACTGCTGGCGAGGGGTGGCACCAGAGACCGCTTCGACGCTTCGCAACAGTTGATCGCCATCCGGAGTTCGGGACCAGATTTCCAGGGAAGTCGGCGGTGGTGAGTCTCCCATGCCTGAGGACGGGGACCAGAGGACGTCGAGTCGCACCGGCTCACCCACCTTGGCGAGCGGTCGATCGAGTTTCAGCCGCACCCGTGAATTTCCGGGCCCAGACCGGGACGTTGCCGCCCAGCGGGCCAGTTGTCCCCAAAAACGGTGATGCAGCGAATCGGCCGTCCGTCGCCGCCAGCGCCAGGTGGCGTCGGTTCCCACCCAGACCACCTGACCAAGTCCGTAAGGCTGCTGGACGAGCAGAGGGTATCGATCGTTGGTTTCCGGATCGGTACCCCATGCCCACACGGTGGCCACTGGCTTCGTGCGGCCAGTGAGAATCCAACCGGGTCCGGGGAGTTCCCCCCACAACCGGCGGTTCGCATCCAGATCGGGCAACAGGCGCAGCAGTTCCAGCGATTGAACCGCGGAATCGAGCATCCACAGAAATTGTCGCCGTCCCAGCGGATTGCCCTGGGTCTGAGCGACTTCGACTCGTTTCAGTTCGGTCAGCGGCAGCAATCGCTCCAGGCTCGGCGCCCCGCGATGCGAGAGCGGAAAGTGACGCTGCCCGGCGGAGAGGACCAGTACGGCCCCCTCTTCCGACACCAGTTTCTCGAACCGGTCCCATAACTCGGGCGTGAGCTGTTCGGCGGTGACATCGCCGATAATCACCAGATCGGGATGATCGACATGCGCGATGTCCGTGTCCGGTGCGTTCTCGTCGGGAGCGGGTGTCCATTCGAGCTTGCGGGGAAAAAACGGCGACGGCAAGAGCCCGGCATACGGCTGGTCGAACAGGAGATGTTGCAGCCGGATTCCCGGGTCGCGACCAAACGCGGCATCCAGATAGCGAAACTCCCACCTCGCGTCACTATCCACGAGAAGCACCCGCGTTCGGTTATCGGTGATGGAAATCGACGTCGTTCGCTCGTTGTTGTCCGTGGCGACTTCATCGGGCCGTGGTTCCGTCTGAACAACGATCCTCCGCGTTCCCAGCGACGTGGTCGGCAATGGAATCGAGACCGTCTGGACCCCGCCATCAGCCGTCACGGTGCGCTCGTCGATGACATTCCCATCCAGTTCGACCCGTAGCGGAATGTCGGTCCCGCCGTAGCCGAATGTTGACAACAAGACTTTCAGTTCAGCGGTATCTCCGAGTTGAACCTGGGCGGGAGCTTCCAGTGCCGCAAGGCTGACATCGCGCGGGCGATTGGCCGCTCCCACCGGTATGGGGTAGACCTTGATTCCCGCCGCGACCAGACGTTCCGCGAGGGCAAGGATTTCAGCCTCGCTCGAACGGGTCGGTCGCCCGTCGCTGAACAGGATCAAACCCCGTACGGGGTGCTGCTGATCGTGCGCCGCGACGGCTTCCAGCAGGGCACCTATGTTTGTCGCTGTTCCGTCGACTTCGGGCAGGTCTTTTTCGTCAGTCACCGGCAGTACGTCGGCGCCGAACAGGAGGTCGTTGACCTTCCCTTGCTGTGGCAGTCGCGGGCGCCATTGGCCAAATGGATCCGAGGCGGCCCGCGCGACAATGTCGCGCCGGCTCAGCGTGGAGACCATCGCAATGGCTTCCGAAACGAGTTGCCCCCGAATGCCGGAGAGTTCCGCGTTGCCAGCCTCGCCGTCTCCCTCGCCCCAGTCGGGCACACGACCTTTTCCCAACTCGTTCATCCCGTCACGCAGCCAGGGCGTCTCGCGAACACCTCCGGTTGCCACCGCCCATTGCAGCTTTTCGATCTCGGAACTTTGGTCGTCGACAATCGACATGCTGTCGGAAACATCCCGCGCGATCAGCCAGTCACCCCCCTGACCTGGATGAAGCGGCCATTGCAGTGTGGGCTTCCAGGCGGCCAGCAAGGCCAGCAACAGCACGATGCCGCGCAATCCCATCAGCCGAATCGCTGTCGCGCGATCGACCAGCCTTCGTTCGCGCCGAAACAACCAGGCAATCAGCCCGGCCGCGCCGAGAATCGCGACCAACCAGCACAGTGCCGACGCGGGGGCGTTCCAGGTCTCCCAGATCCAGTCGGGAAATCGTCGGCCGGATTCCAAGCGGTCTTCCTCGCCGAATTCGAGCGTTCCAATTCTCGTGAAATCGCTGCCGCGACCGAGTCGGCGAACAGGACGACCGACCTCATGAACGAGAAGCCTATTGTAGCGAACGGCACGAACGTAGCGATTCCAACACGGATCTGGCGACCGCGAGACCGGTGAATTTCGAGTTTCGCCGGCTGGGACGTTGCGAGATCGCGACATCGGCGGGAAATGCGACCTACAGTTCGCGAGCGGAGCGCGCGGGTCTCACGACCGGTGCGATCGAGTTCCCTCCTCGAAATCCTGGCCATCATGCTGCTCGGCCTCGCCGGATCCCTGAAACGAAATGTCGCCGCCAGTTGGGTGGCGCACGCCGTCACGTTGGTGGTCGGCGTCTTTCTGATGCCCTACGTGGTGTCGGTGCTTGGGGACCATCAATACGGCACATGGGTCTTCATCAATTCCATTGCCGGCTATTCGGGGCTGCTCTACCTCGGTTTTGGCGAAACAATCAGCCGTTACGTGGCGACCTACCAGTCGCAGGGCGACCTGCGCAAGGTCAACGCGATCACCACCATGGTGTTGGGCGTCTATACCGCGATGGGTCTCGTCGGCGTGCTGATCGCGGCTCTCGCCGCCGCCATGCTGGGAAGCTGGACCCATTGGACCCCGGCGGAGATTCTCGAACTCCGGTGGGTCATCGTGGTCCTCGGCCTGAATGTCCTGTTCAGCCTCTCGGGAAGCGTGTTCGGCGGAGTTTTGCTGGGGCTTCGACGATTTGACCTGGAACGATCCGTCAGCCTGGTTTCCGATCTCGTGCGGCTGGCGCTCATCGTGTTCTTTCTGAACCGTGAATGGGGCCTGCTCACCATCTCCCTGATTTACCTCGGCATCACCATCGCGGAGAACACGGTCTTTGCGTGGATGGCGTTTCGCTGTCTCCCGGAATTGCGAATCGATCCCCGCCTGGTCTCGCGCGAAACACTCTCCGAGTGCGGCCAGTTCAGCTCGATGGCCTTCCTGAATGTCCTCGCGTCGCAGCTCATCTACGCGACCGACACCATCGTGATCGGCCTGATGCTGGGAACCGATGCCATCACGCCCTATTACATTGCCGTGCGATTGTGCGACTTTCTGCGAAAGCCGATCGAGAAGATTGCCGACATTTGCATGCCCATCTCCGGCGCGCTGCAGAAGCCCTCCCAGAATGCCGAACGCCAGCGGATTCTTGAATCGGCCTTTGGTTTTACATTCCTGTTGATCGGCGGCACCACGATTGGCGCGGTGTACTTTGGCGGCGACGTGATTCGACTCTGGATGGGGCCCGAATATGTCGAATCGCGGCATCTGCTCGCGATCCTGCTCCTGGCGCAGGTGGTCGCGCTGCCCTGCGGCGTCTTGAGAGCTTTTTTGTTTGGGCTCGGACACGTTCGGCTACCCGCGCTGGTCTACCTGGCCGAAGCGATCACGAACCTGGCCCTGAGCATCGTCCTGTGTCACTACTGGGGCATCTGGGGCGTCGCCATCGGAACGGCAGTCCCCATCTTTGTCTTCGAACTGGGATTGCTGGTGCCCTACTCGCTGCGATTGCTGGAGGTGCCGCCTTCGCGACTGTGGCGAAACGCCATCCGCCCGCAGCTTTTGCCGCTCGCGCTTCTGTGGTCGTACTCGCTGAATGTCGGAACGCAGCCCTGGAGTCACGCTGGTTGGGCGATGCTGGTGATTGTCTCCGCCCTCGGCGGCAGCGTTCTGGTGGGAACCTGGATGGCAACGCGACGATTGCTCCCCGCATAGCGCGGTTCGTCACGGTCACCTCTTGGTGTGCCACTGGCTCTGCCAGTGCATCGTTATCAAGCAGACCAAATTAAGGCACGCTGGCCGATCCAGAGCCACCCGACTCACGATTCTGTTCAGCGGCCTCAATGCCAATTCGCCGCAGGGCAGGACTGGCGTGAACCCATTCTCCGCCAATCATCGCTCCCGCGATCGAATTTCCTGGCGCGAATAAGTCGTACCAGGGATCGCGAAACGCTGGATCGTCCAGCGCGACCACTGCCAGGTCGGCCCTCCGTCCCACCGCGAGAGTTCCCGTATCGCGCCCCTGGCCCAGCACCCGGGCGCCATTGATCGTCCCCATTTGCAGAATGACGGGGGACCGCATCTCGGGGTATTCGGCGGCGATGTGCTGCAACTCCGCCCACAGGTTGAGATCGGGGTTTGACGCGCGACTGTCGGTCCCAACCGCCACGCTTCCTCCCAGATGATGCAGATCGATCCACGGATGCGTGGGGTGGCCGAAGGCAGCGTGCGTTCGCGGGCAGTAGACCAGCGTCAGGTGGGGATGCCGCGCCAGGAAGGCTAGTTGATGGTGCGTCAAGTAATTCCCATGCACGATGGCGGCCCGATCGAGTTCCGATAGCGGCTCCAGAAACTCGTCGATCGATCGACCGTCTCGAAAGACATCGTCTGGCCAGACTCCGAGCGAACTCAAAAACTCGCGGAATGGACCCTCGCCGGATTGCAGCAACTCCAGTTCCTCCCGCGATTCCGCGAGATGCATGGCGACCGGAACCGAGGGGTAGCCGGCCGCCATCTGGCAGACCCGTGCGAACAGTTCTGAACGCACCGTATATGGGGCATGGGGGCTCAGACCGGCCGACCAGCCAACGGGCAGCCCATGGTCGGCGTCGCGCTGAACATGGGATTGTGCCAGAGCGACTCGTTCTGCCGCGCGTTGGGCTCCCAGGCCAATCAATTCCTGAAAGATGACGCCGCGAAGTGGCGAACCGGCATAGTCTTCTGGATTCCAGCCAGTGGTGGCGATGTCCCCGACCAGTGTCACGCCCGCCGCGATCGATTCCCGCAACCCTTGCGCGATTGCCAACTTCGGCGCTGGAGAGTCTCCACGCGCTTCCACGACGCGGCGCAGCCATGCGGGGAATGACGAACCGGGAGGAACCGGATGGCCAAGGCTGCTGAATTCCAGGTGGGTGTGGGCATTCACCAATCCGGGAATGAGCGCGACATCGCCTAGATCGGTGCAGGGAACGCGCGATGTCGAATCCGCCCGCACGATCCGGCCACGGCTGACCACCAGCACGCCATTTTCGACGGGTTGTCCCGTCAGCGTGATAATCCAGCGGGCTCGATACGCCCGAACCTCCGGAGCAGCCTCCATCGAATTCACCATTCCCGCGTCAGCAGATCGGATCCGGCTTTCACAACCCTGCCGCGACGGTACTCGCGGGGCACGACCGCGGCAACCAAGGTGGCTTGGCACGCGGAGCGTAGGAAAAAGCCCGAAAAACGAGACGGGAGTGTCAAAAACTCAACGTCTGTCGTTCAATCCGTCGACAAACGCGGTTCTTCGTCGTAAGAATTAAAGGGGAGTTGTTTTTCGATCATCTCGCGTAGTTTCGATTCCTTCTCGGTCCCAGAATCCGTGTCCAACCTTGGCGGCCGGAAACCGGCCGGCCCAACTGGTGACATTCAGACTCTCCGCAAGACGTGAAGACTCCCGTGAAAACGGAGGTTTTCAAACGTGCCAACCGGGTTTTGAAATGTGATCGCACGAACAGACCTGGCTTCGCGGCACCATCACCGCGAACGGGCCGTCGTTGGAATCATCGACTGTCAATGACAATCGAGGAGGCACCGAGTATGTCGGTCGCGTCAATCGCCGATCCCCTGTCTTCAGCCGAGTTTCAGCTTCCGGACCTTGATCGCGTTGCCGAAGTCACGCGCCGCCACCGGCTTTTGGCCGATCGCATGGCGGCAGACGGGTTGAGTGCTGTCCTCCTTGAAGATCCTGGGAACCTTGCCTGGTTTACCATGGGGGGAGATTTCCGGATTGGCGGATCGGAACTGACACAGGCCGCATTATTCGTGACCCCCGATGCGCGGGTGATTGTCTGTGGAAATGCCGATACTCAACTGATTTTTCAGCGAACCTTGCCGGGGTTGGGCTTCCAGTTGAAGGAACGTGCCTGGACCGAAGCGCGCGAAGGACTGGTCGCCGATCTCTGTCGCGGACGGCAGGTGGGAAGCGATCTCGGATTTCCGGGAACTGTCCCGTACGCCGAAGCGGTGGCCGATTGCCAGGGGAGTCTTGTCGAAGCGGAATTGCAGGCGGTGCGCGACGCGGGCCGCCTGGTCGCCCACGCGCTGGAAGCTACCTGCCGGAATCTGCGACCGGGGCGCACCGAGGCCGAACTGGCGGGAGAACTCGCCCATCGCCTGCTCAAGCACGACGTTCAAACGGTTCGCTTGCAGGTCGCCGCCGATGGTCGTGCTGCCCAGTTCCGAAACTGGGGGTGGTCGACCGACGTCGTTCAAAGTTACTGCTCGCTGGTGGCGGTGGGGCGCTACCGCGGTTTGCACGTCGGGGCTGCTCGAACGGTCTGCCTGGGTCAGCCTCCCTCGGCCGTGTGGGAAGACTTCCAGAAGCTCGCGCTCGTTCACGGTGCTGCCCTGGCCTACACCCACGCGGGGCAGACGGTGGCCGAGATGTGGGATCGCGTCAAACGAGTCTATGTGAAGGCGGGCGTTGACGACGAGTGGCGCCGCGGCGACCAGGGATGCCTGGTCGGCTATCGGTATCCGGCGACTCGAATCGGCCCCTCTTCAACCCAGGTTCTCGAGCACGATCAGGCGGTTCTGTGGACACCTGGAGTCGGCGCGGTCTTGTCCGGGGATTCCGTGCTGATGACCGAAGCGGGGACGGCTCGACTGACGCCATCCACCGAATGGCCGACCGTGGGCATCGAAGCGCGCGGTCAGACGATTTCGGTTCCGGGCATTCTCGCTCTCGAATGTCCCTGATGCCGCGCCGGATCGATTGCCTTTATCCGCCGACGCTGCGATAGCGCGTGATCGACCACAGGAAGATCAGCCGCGATACCAAGAGGGCCGCCAGCCCCGTCGCGACGGTGAATCCGGCAACCCAGCTCGGTTCCACGACCATGTCTCCCAGCACGCGGGCGGGAATGGTCACCACCAGCAGAATCGGCAAGACGTACGAAAAGACAAATCGCACGACTTCGCCGGCCGGGCTGCCGCTGTAAATCGTCGACGGGTAGCGGGCGAAGACGGTCACATAGAACCAGAAGTCGAGCAGACCCTGGTTTCGGCCGAAAAAGATGCTCGTGGCAGCCAAGGCGAGCATCAGGCTGTAGAAGAAGGCCACGGCGGCGGACACCAGGACAAAATACAGCAGGACGTTCTGCCAGGAGATCGTGTGATCGAGCCGAGACAGGGCGTAGGCCAACAGCGATCCAGCCAATGCGACCTGGGAGAGCATCGCGAGATCAATCTTCTCGAATGAGACAATAAACTGCGGGTCGATCGGTTTAAGCAGCACGAAATCGAGATTGCCGGTACGGATCAACTCGCTGAAGTTGGCGCAATTGGGCATGAAGAACGCTTCGACGACCGAATTGATGAGCATGCCGGTCGCCATGAACACGAAATACTCTTCGCGGCTCCAGTCGTTAATCAGCGGAACCTGGCGAAAAATCGTGTCGAACAGGTAGACCTGCATGGCGAACCAGCAGCCACGCGTCACCAGCGTGATGAAGAAGTTGGCCCGAAACGTCAGTTCTCGCACCCAGGCATTCCGCAGGAACGCGCCGAGAACCGCGCCATAAATCTTGAGCGATTCCAACATGCGTTCGATGTCGTCCGGTGACTGAGAGGCGTCTCAATTTAGGCAGGATGGATCACGCGTTGACGAGCGATCCATATTCGGCTCCCTTCGTCCCCGACTCAGCGCGACCGATCATCGCCGCCGAGATTCCCTTCTGACGCAGGTCGCTCACCACCGAATCGGCGATCTCGGGCCGGACGATCACGCAGAAGCCGATCCCCATGTTGAAGACCTTGTACATTTCCTCGGTGTCGATCTTCCCCAACTCTTGCAGCCACCGGAACAACGGCGGGATCGTCCACGAGGACCGGTCAAACACCAGACGCACCCCCTCGGGGAGGATGCGGACGGTGTTGTCGATCAACCCGCCGCCTGTAATGTGAGCCAATCCGCTGATTCCCGTCCGCACTCCAAACCGGCTGATGAGCTCCAGCACCGGCTTGACGTAGAGAATGGTCGGTTCGAGCAGTGCCGCGCCCACGGTCGTGCCCAACTCTTCAATGTGCTGGTCGATCGCCAGGCCGGCCTGCTCGAAAACCACGCGGCGCACCAGGCTGTAGCCGTTGGAATGAAAGCCGCTGCTCGGCAGGCCGATCACCACATCGCCCGGCCGGATCGCGGAGCCATCGACAATCTTCGTTCGCTCAACCACTCCCACGCAGAAACCGGCGAGGTCAAAGTCTCCGGGGGCATAGAGATCCGGCATGATGGCCGTTTCTCCCCCCATGAGGGCGGCGCCGCAGGCGGCGCACCCGTCGGAAACACCCTCGACAAGTTGCGCGATCAGATCGGGGTCGTCTTTGCCCAGGGCGAGATAATCGAGGAAAAAGAGCGGCTCGGCTCCGAGGCACAGGCAGTCGTTGACCGACATCGCGACGAGATCGATCCCCACGGTGTTGAATTTCCCAACCCGTTGGGCAACCTTGATTTTCGTTCCTACGCCATCGGTTCCCGAGACCAGAACCGGGTCGTCGTAACTCCGCTTTTCCGGAATCGAAGACGCATTGAGTCGGAACAGCCCGGCGAAGGCATCGGCAAGCGGCATCACGCGCGGGGTGTGCGTCCGCTTCATCAGCGCCGGTAGGCGCTGCATGGCTTGTTCATACAGCTCCAAGTCGACACCAGATGCCTTGTACGTGTTTTCCGACACGGGAGTCTCCTCGGGGAACCCTTCCGCCAATCAGTTCGCTGTTCGAGGCCACGGTATTCGATGTGGTGATTCGACGTGGGTCCGGGGCGAGATCATAGTAGTCTGCCCCCTGAATTGCATGTCCCCGTGAGGTCTTGCCGTGACCGAAGATCGACCTGCCTCGGCAAATTCCGACGATCCAGCCGCTCCCTGGTATCGCGAAGGGCTCTCGTTCAATTGTACGCAGTGCGGTAACTGCTGCACGGGAGGCCCCGGTGCGGTCTGGGTCAGCGACGCGGAAATCGAGGCGATCGCCGCCCATCTGGGAGAAAATCCGCTCGGATTCCGGACTCTTCACACCCGGCAAATCGGCGGACGGCGCAGCCTGCTCGAACATGCCAATGGCGATTGCGTGTATCTCTCCCCTGCCACCCGTCGCTGCCAGATCTACGAAGCCCGCCCGGTTCAGTGCCGTGTCTGGCCTTTCTGGCCGGAACTTCTGGAGACTCCCGAGGCCTGGCAGGCCGCCTCGCGGCGCTGTCCCGGAATCGGCCGTGGAGATGTGATTCCCTTGGAAGCCGTCGAGGTTGCCGCCGCGAAAATGGCACTGAAGTGAACTCCTGGATACGCATTTCTGAGAATCTGCGTGAGTTGTGCCGATTGCTCCGGATTTACCGCAAGTTCCAAGTCTGACGGGCCGATATCTCCCCAAGCGGACGTCCGAATCGATCGGACGGACTCCGGTCAAATTGAGTGGTTCGAATGTGCAGGGCTTGACGGGAACTGCCCGTGGTTTACCGCCGCAAGCGGGGCAAGCCACCGCGGAAACGCCGGACAGTTACGTCAAACTCCGTGGATGTTTGAAATCCAGTGGGTTGACTTTAAGTCGAAAATTGCTTTACAGTTGAGACTCGCCTAAGTTGCTTCGCGATACTGCCTGTCGGCATCGCAAGTCCTTTCGAGGGAGTCTCGGTTGTGACCAAAAAAGAGATCGTCAAGGAAATCTCAGACGCGATCGGACTGACGCAGCTCAAGACCAAGGAGATCGTCCAAAAGACGTTCGACGCGATCGTGAAGACGCTCGTGGAAGATGGTCGAATCGAGCTACGAAATTTCGGTGTGTTTGAAGTGAAAAAGCGGGCGGCCCGCAAGGCCCGTAACCCGCGAACCGGCGAGAAAGTGTTCGTTGCCGAAAAGTATGTGGTGACGTTCAAGCCGGGTAAGGAGATGGAAGAGAAAGTTCGCGAGCTGGAAGAGCGAGCGGCGAAGGCGGCGATGTCCGCCCAGGCCGCGAGCGAATCGGCTCAGGGATCGGAGGCGCCAACGCCGCCGGTCAGCCCGACGATGGATGGACACGCGACGGGGCTGGGAACGATGTCGTCTCCGGCCGGTGAAGGAGTGGCTTCGCCCTCCGGGAACTGACAGTCTTCGTCGCTACTCCAATCCCTCAATCGATTTGTCGATGTCGAAAGAGACCTCCGCGAGCGGCTTGAGCCTGATTAACAGATCGAGCCGCCCCCCGCGGAATCTCAGCGAGTGGTTTTGGAGAGCGACCCGTCTCTGGATGAGACGTGGCCAGTCATGGAGAAGACGTCATGCGGATTCGCTTGTGTCTCGGAGCCTTGCTGTTGGCCAGTTCCCTGGCACAGGTTGGCTGCATTCTGCCGATCTACTCGTCTTCTCCCGATGTCCGGGCGCGTCAGCTCATCTTCACGTCCGAGAACTACCGCCACATTCCCGAAATCTGGGAACGGATTTGGGGCCTGGACATGCCCGACCTCGCGACGCCCTATCGCACGCATGGCGGCATCATCTAGCGGCGTGGTCCGTTCGGCCGGACTCGCGGCAGGATCGTGTGGACCGCGAAGACTTCGCCCGGTTCACGCTTGCCGCGACTCGCCGCTCCGCGCTCGTGCGTCAACCGTCCTGAGTTCGCTGTTCGGCGGCCAGGTCGACCGCTACCATACGCCCTGTCAGACCGCCCGACTTGCTGGCGAGGCTGGCAGCCTTGGTGACGTGGTCCCCTGCCGATGCCCGATCTCTCCGTTCAACTCAACCGCCTGCGCTTGCCGAACCCAATTCTCGTGGCGTCCGGCACTTTTGGCTACGCGCGGGAAATGGTCGCCTATGCCGACTTTCGGCAACTGGGCGGAATCATTCCCAAGACCGTCACGCCGCAGCCTCGGCCCGGCAATCCCACTCCACGAACGGTGGAGACCGCCGGCGGAATGCTGAACTCGATCGGCCTCGACAACGACGGCCTCGAGACTTTCATCGCCAAGCACGTGCAGCCCTTGTTGTCTCTCGGCGCGCCGATCATCGCGAATGTCGCGGGGAAGAATACCGACGAATTTGTGGCAATGGCTCGGCGGCTGGACGAATTCCCGCAACTTGCGGCCCTCGAACTCAATATCTCCTGCCCGAACGTCAGTGGCGGCGTCGATTACGGGACCGATCCCGGCATGGCCGCAGAGGTTGTCTCGGCGGTCCGGGGGGCAACGTCGCTCCCGGTCATCGCCAAGCTGACTCCGAACGTGACAAGCGTTCCCCTCATCGCCAAAGCTGTTGCCGATGCGGGGGCCGATGCTGTCTCCCTGGTGAATACCATTCAGGGGATGGCGATCGACTGGCGGCGACGGAAACCGGTGCTCGGGAACGGTCTCGGGGGCCTCAGCGGGCCCGCGATCAAGCCGGTCGCGCTGCGGATCGTCTGGCAAGTGGCCCAGGCGGTTTCGGTTCCCATCATTGGCGTCGGCGGGATTCAGTCGATCGACGATGTGATGGAGTTCCTGGTGGCCGGGGCCACGGCTGTTCAAGTCGGGACCGCCAACTTCTACAATCCCACGCTGGCGACGAACCTGGTGGGCGAACTGGCCGTCCTACTGACGGAACTCGGCTGCGACCGCGTGGCCGATGTCGTGGGGACGCTTGAGTTTCCGGTTCGTCGCTGAGGTCGCCGTTTCAGCACTTCTTCTAGATTTATCCTGCCATGCGCGTTCTCTCGGGCATTCAGCCGACCGGTCGATTCCACTGGGGCAATTACTTCGGAGCGATCCGGCAGTATGTGGCGCTGCAGGGGAACGAGCAGTCGTTCTACTTCATCGCCGATCTGCACGCGCTGACAACAGTCCGCGATGCCGGCCAATTGTCGCAAAACACGCTCGATGCCGCGCTCGATCTCTTGGCGGTGGGCCTCGATCCCGCGAAGGCAACGCTTTTTCGGCAGTCCGACGTCCCGGAAGTGACCGAGCTGACCTGGCTCTTGATGACGCTCACGCAGATGCACCTCCTGGAGAAGTGTCACGCCTACAAAGACAAGAAAGAGAAGGGAATCGCGGCCGACGCCGGGCTCTTCACGTACCCGGTCCTGATGGCGGCCGACATTCTGCTCTACGACAGCGACGTGGTTCCGGTCGGTCTCGACCAGGTGCAGCACCTGGAAGTGACCCGCGACATTGCCCAGCGGTTCAACGTCATCTACGGCGGCGAGTTCCTTCATCTGCCCAACGCGCGCGTGCTCGATTCGACCGCCAAGGTGCCGGGAACCGACGGCGAAAAGATGTCGAAGAGCTACGGCAACACGATCGAAATTTTCGAAGACGGCAAGAAGCTCCGCAAGAAGATCATGTCGATCAAAACCGACTCGACTCCCGTCGAGGAGCCCAAGAACCCGGACACCTGCGCGGTCTTCACGCTGTACCGGTTGTTCGCCGACGAGGCGAGCCAGCAGACGCTCGCCGACCGCTATTGCGCCGGCGGCATGGGCTACGGCGAAGCCAAGCAGCAGCTTTTCGAAGCCGCCTTGGCCTACTTCGCGGAAGCCCGCGAGCGCCGCGCCTGGTGGGAAGCCCGCCCGGACGATCTGCGCGATGTCCTGATCCAGGGAGCAACCCGCGCCCGTGCGAAAGGGCAGGAAGTGCTCGCCCGCTGCCGGGGGGCGAGCGGGTTGGGGGCGCGGTGGACTTGAAGTTGGGTGGAGGAGGCCAATCCACTTGGAAGCCTGAGGCTCGGTGGCGCTGGATTTGCCGGTGTGATTTAGCCATCCCGCCAGAATGGTCGAATCACAGACAGAAATAGTGCTACAGCCCCCGCTCTCGTGCACCTGGCTATTTACGGACTTTTACGACCCTGAGAGGCGTTATAACGGTTTCTCATCAGCCTAATCGCGTCTGTAATTATGAAGTGCATATAGGCATCCGTTCGGGCAGTAAACACCCGGATGAATCCAAGCATCCCTTTTTATCTGCTCCCAACCCATGCGTTCCGCGAACTCTACAATCTGTCTTCTTGTCGTTTCACCGGGGATCGCTAAAATGAGCTTTTCGCCGCACACTTTGCAGTGAGTCGCATAAAGATCGGCATCAACGTATTCGTTTTCTTCGGGCTCGATTCGGCCGAAGCGTTCTAGGATTTCTCGCGCGGCAATCAATCTTCGAAACTTCAGCCTAAGATAGTCCCGTCGATCAAATGCTGCACGTACCCTTTCGTGATTGTCAGACCACCAGTCTGCCCATGGCGCGACAGATCCCGGTCGCGACACTGCGGACTGCATGTAGGACAGGCAGACTTCCATCTCAGTCAACGGTAGGCCTCTTGGCTGGGTGGGACGGATCAGCGAATGGTGGGGTTATTTGGCACTGATGCTGCCAGTGGCCCAATTATTGTTCTGTCGGTGTTTGCAGCCCGTTTCGGTGGTCTGCGAACGTGTCACATAATGCAGCTTCAGTTCGAGTCTAGTTGTCTGGGATAAGACCCTCGAAACGCTTGCGGAGAATCTTTGACAGTGAGTCCTTGTGGACACCCACCGCCAGAGCGAAGTCATGTATCGCCATAAGGGACTCGAGGAGATGTTCTCGTTCCCAGGTGTGGAACGTGGCACACAGGACCAATCGAGCGGCGTTGACATTTGGGTCGTCGAAGTCGCACGAACGATTCCCAAGATACTTCCACAGGCCAATGCGTACCTGAGCAAGCTGATTTGACGACAACTCGCCCTTTAGGTAGCGTTCGGCGGAGTTCAACGCGGCTAGAGCTTCTGGCGGGAGTGGGATTGGTACGAGGTGCGAGGCATCAATAGCGGTGCCGATCAGCGCCCGGCTACACAGATCGTTATTGGCATCAGTTGGGCCAAGATCGAATCGCTGTTCGATCAGCTCACCAAGGTCGTAGTAGTCTAGTTCCGTCATGGCGGTGTCTTGTTCTGACAAACAGCCAGTCAGCTTTCAATCGGCAGGCAAATTCGCAGGTCAACGTCTCTTCAATATTGTTGAAAACCGCAGTTCGGCCAACCAATTCAGCCTCGCATCACGGATTCACTCGCTCACTTCGTCATCACTTGATCTCCTCGGGAGTGGCCGCTTGGTCCGGCTTTTCTCTTGGAGCGTTTTCCATCTCTCCCGAGCAAACTCGCTGATTTCCACATACGAATAACCATCTCTCCCGAACAAGAGTGCTTCGCCACAACCCAGGCAGATCTGAATATCGATAATACCATCCGCGCTATGGAATCGCAGGAGGAAGTCTGGATGGAATCCACCGCATGCCTTGAATCCTTGCCAGGCTCGATACGTTCTTCGAGAGACGACTTTAGAAATGAAGCCGTCAAATTCATCGCCAGGCAGCGAAAACGCTGGTTCGTAGAAGTCAAAGTCGTGATTTTGGAACACATCACTCCGCTGCTGCTCCTGGGCAAGGAGTTCTGGCTCGAACATTTGGTGCGGTAGCCCCTCGAAGACCTCAACTTTCGAGGCCCGCTTGCACATTTGAAGCGTGCGATTGAAATCCCCGTCCCCGCGAAGACCGCTGGAGTCGTAGTAGGCAACACCAGCAATGGCAGCGAAAAGGGCGGCGATGACAACCTGTTGCGTGAAGAGCCGACTTCGCATGTTTGCCCTTGGCGGTTGAGAATACCGGCTCTGTCAGTGGCTCGAAACTTCTGATGCGCAATCGACCTCGGCACTGGCGAAATTGGTGGTCAGTTTCGTGGGGAGTTGTCGCTGTGCCCATGCGTCATCGAGTGAAGGATGTCGTTCGGTTTCCGATTCGCGGTGAAAGACGTATACAAAGTGGCCACCCCAGATCCCGTCGAGATACTCATGCCGAATGGTAACTCTACCTAGTTGCCAACAGGCCTTGCCCTCATCCTCATTATCCCAATGCGATAACGGCGACCCAAATCGAGTGTATAACTCGGTCTGCAGCCACCGGAAATGGGCAGATAATGGACGCAACTCGGCGGGAGTCCAGACTACCAGCCGGACGGCACGTAACTCAGACTGCGGCCAATGGGTACCGCCGAATGTGGTGGAGACCTGGCATGGCAGCCCACCCCATACTTGATCGTTCCAGGCTAATAGAACAGCCGAAGGCGACTCCTGCGTCGCCCCGCAGAAATCGGGAGGCGCAGACATCCGGAGATCGCTGATCGTGGAACCCCAGGGAAGGCAGGTGCCGCGGGCTTCGAGCCAGAGTCCCGTTTCGAGGCTGAATTCCACGATGTATTTCACCGTCTACGAATGAACAAGCAACTCTCTGAATCTGGCTCAAGGTTCATGGCCCGAATTCACGGGAGTGTCATGGATGATAAAATGGTGCGACTGATCTCCAATGTTATCATGACTGAGATCGTCGAACGCCAGCCTCTTGTCGCACTGTCGCCGAATTCGGTCTCTGTCCAGTCTCGCACTCAACCGACCCCAAGGAACATCGTTGCATGCTCAACTGCCAGCTTCTCCATGACTACGCGGAAAACTTCTTCGGATATGGAAGCCCGAAATCCAAGCTTTGGTTCATTGGGATTGAAGAAGCCGGAGGGCGATGCGAGCGAGTCGTAGACGAGCGTTTGAAGAAATGGTCGGACGGGTTCAATCGCGCTCCTTTTGTCGATGGGTACAAGTTCCATCAGAAATTGAGTGACTGCAACGATAAGCAGCTTGATCGCCTCTTTCGTGACCCGGTTCCGCCACAGCGAACTTGGGACCGACTGATTCGAATTCAGCTCGCAATCGAGGGGAAGCCCTGTGATGTCCAGTCTCTTCGTAAGACAGAATGGACCCGGTCGACATCGAAGAGCTGTCTCCTGGAATTGCTTCCTTTACCATCTCCCTCAGTCAAAACGTGGAATTATGGCGAATGGTTGTGCCAAGAGTGCGATTCAAAGTTAGCGGATGCCTTTCGGACTCGACCCGCATATCAAAGGCACTTCGGCAAGAAGCGCGCTCAAGCGATTGGGCAGTTGATTGCGAAACATCGCCCAAGAGTGGTGATCTTCTACGGCAGTCGAATGAAACGATGGTCGGAGATTGCGGGATTTCCCTGGAGGGACGTCCGAATGGATTCGGCACTCCCCGCAAGGTTTCGGCGAAGTGAGGATCGCCTGTATGCCGTAGTGCGGCATCCGGCTGCACACGGGCTTAGGAATAAAGACGCTTATTTTCAGTGCGTGGGTGAACGCATTCGAAGTCTTGGATTCGGGGATCTGGAAGAATCTGCTTGATCCCGCTGATGTCGCTCAAGGCGTGCCTCGTCAAATTGACACAAAAACACATCGGAATTGGTTCAGCCGCCAGTGTCCTTCAGCAACTGCCGGAGGTCGCCGCGATAGGCCACGGTGTGCCCCTCGATGGCATCCTGATAGCCATCCAGGATTGAATCGCGAATGCGAGCGGCTTCGAGACGTTCTTGCTTCTCTCGCAAAACTTCGCAGACGAATTCTTCAGGAGTTGCGTACGGCGTGCCGTTTCCCGAGTTCTGGTCAATGAAGGCTCGCAATTCAGCCGTGAGGTTGAGTTTCAATATCTTGCTCATCGGTCTGGCTCCTGCTGGCCTGCTGCGTCGAAATGTCAGTTGAAAGCAGAAGTGCGCACTACTCCCCTTACCGCGCCAGCAGCGTCTCCAGGTGCACAGCCACCGATTCTCCCAGCGCCTGCAAGTTGTAGCCCCCTTCGAGGATGCTGATGAGGCGGCCTTCGGAGTAGGTGTTGGCGACGTCGCAGACCAGGTTGGTGAGGGTGGCGAAGTCTTCGGTTTCCAGGCCTAGCGAGCCGATGGGGTCGCGGGTGTGGGCGTCGAAGCCGGCGCTGATGATGACCAGTTGCGGGCGGCAGCGCTCGGCGGCGTCGGTCAGGACTCGGGAGAACTGGCTGAGGATGTCGCGTCGTGACGTGCCGAACGCGAGGGGGAGATTGAATTTCGTGCCGAGGCCGGCTCCTGTTCCCGTTTCGTCCTCGGCACCTGTCCCTGGATAAAACGGGGAGCGGTGTGACGAGAAGAACCAGACATCGGGGCGTTCATTGGTGAGGGCCTGCGTGCCGTTGCCGTGGTGGACGTCCCAATCGACGATGAGCACTCGCTCCAGGTCGTGAACCTTGACGGCCCGGTGCGCGGCGAGGGTGGCGTTTCCGAGAAGGCAGAACCCCATCGCGCGGTCCCGCAGCGCATGATGGCCGGGGGGGCGGGTCAGGCAGAGGGCTTGCCGGTCGTCTCCATTCAGGACGCGGTCGACGGCGGCCAGGCAAGTGCCGGCCGCCAGCAGCGCGACATCGAACGATTCCGGCGAAACGGGCGTGTCGGGGTCGAGCGATCCGCCCCCGGCCTGGCAGACGGTGGCGAGATGGTCGAGATAGTCGGGCGAATGGACGGGGGGAATGCTCACGGCCGCAAGCGGCTCGGCTTTCAGGGGCATGCAGCGCTCGATCAAGCCGGATTTCTCAAGCGCGTCGTCGATGGCCGTCAGCCGGGCCGGCTTCTCCGGGTGGCTGCCGGTCCGGTGCTGGAGAAAGCGGGAATCGCGGGCGAGGAGCGTCATGGCTGATACAACCGCTAAAGAAAGTCGGGTGATCTCATTGGGACGCCCGGTTTTGGGAGGGGACGTCCGTGTCGAACGACGTTTTTATCTCTGGATCGCCGTGGTCGGCCCGTCCGGGAAGGGTGAATTCTTGACACTTCCTTTCGGACAGTGGTAGCCTCACGGGGACGTCGATCTCGTCGACGGAGCCCATGTTGTGTCTGCTTCCATCCTGAACAGTTCTGTTCTGGCATGGGCTGCCAACGTCCGCTATTTTAGAGATTCTCACACAACCTCCGTGCAATAAAGCGTTTGCTTGTTTTTGGGCGCGTTTTTGACAGGCACGACCGGTTGTGTGAGGGACTCCTGGTCTCGGTCCGGGAAGAGGTTGAAGCGCGGAACGCTTTATCAATCAACGTGTTGATTCATCGCCGCACGTGGGGCGGACGCCGCTCGAGGAACTCGTCGTGAGTGAAGTGATGCAGTCCAGGGGTGGCGTGATGTCGCGAATTCTCCTGTCGCGGTGGCTGATGCTGGCCGTCGCGGCCGGGTGGGGGTTCGCCGCAACGCCGTCCTGGGGTCAGGCTCCAGTCGGCGGCGCGCCCAAATCAAAGACACCCGCGGCGACCAAACCCGCTCCCAAGGCCCCCTCTGCTCCGACGACGAAGACTCCGGCGGCCGCCAGTCAGCCCGCCGATCCGTCAGCCCTCCCTCCCGGCTACGTGCCCCCGAAGGTGCCTGCCGATCTGGCACTGATGGAGCAGCCGATCGCGACACCGGACGAAATTGAGTCCCTCAAGCGGTCGATTAACGCCTTCAAATCGGCTCTGAATAAGGGGGAAGCGGCGGGAGCGGCCGGCAAAGACCTCATTCGCAAAGGGATTCGCTATCGCCTGGCGCTCATGACGCTGAAGGCCAACCGCGATCAGATCGGGACGTTTCGCGAAGACCTGACGGTGCGCGAACTGCAATCGGCCGGGCGGCTGTTGCGAAAGGCTGACGAAACGACCGAATTTCGGCGGCTCGTCATGCAGGAAGTCGTCGACCAGTCTCGCGAGCTACTGCAAAACAACCTCTACGTGCGGATTCAGGCGGCCCTGATTCTGGGCGAATTGAACCTGACGGAAGCAGACCCGAAGAAGGGGCTGACGACCGTGGGTTTTGGCCCGGCGATCGATCCGCTGGTCGATGTGATTCTCGATCCGAATCAGCCCGAATCGGTGAAGATCGTCGCCGTGAACGGGATCTATCGGCAACTGCGAACCTCGCAGCCGGAAGCCAAGCTGAAGATCAAGCTGGCCGACGCGCTGGTGAAGGAGTTCTCCCGCACCGATACGCATTTCTGGTATCAGTGGCGTTTGGCCGCGGCCATCTCGGCACTGGACGTGTCGCTGGACTTCAATCGAGAACCCTTCGTCGCGAACGCGCTGATTCAGGCGGTTGGAGATGACAAGCGGCAGTGGATCGTTCGCGCGGAAGCCGCCCACGCCCTGGGACGCGTTCCGCTGGAACCTTCGGTGAACTTCGATCGCCTCTTGTTCTCGATCGGCCAGATGGCGCATGGCCTGGGCGTTGCCCGCAATGCCGACGAAAAGGGAAACGGCGCGCTCGACTGGGCACGCTGCTTTCGGCAGTTGTACCTGGCGTTCCAGCCGTTGGATGCGAAGGACATGACGGCTGATGGCAAATTGAAGGCAGGGCTGCTAAACCGCCCGACGAACCAAGCTGCGACCCGGGAGCTGTATCAGCAAATTCTTCCGATCGTGAACGCGGGACTGAACGGCGAAAAGATTCCCGATCCCGCGCTCGCCGCGCTCGATGCCTGGGTGAAGAAGAATACCCCGGCCGGAGCGGGAGTCGCCCAGGGGAATAGCGGGACCACTCCATAAGCAGGTGAGCTGCTCGGCTGGTGCATGTGATCGCCGATCAAAGGCCCACTGGCGGAGCCAGTGACACGCGCTTGAATCTCGCCTCGTTTCCCTGCCTGGAAACAGTCGCTGAATCGCGAATGAGGAATTCGTTGGCATGTCCGAGGCTCCCCTGCTTGTCGAACGGCGCGAGGGCGTCGTCTGGTTGACGCTCAACCGCCCCCAGCGGCGCAACGCCCTCTCGCTGGAATTGCTTCAGCGCCTGGAGGAGGAACTCGACGGTTTGCGGGCGGATCGTGCGATTCGCGCAGTCGTCATTTCCGCCAACGGCCCCGTTTTCAGTTCGGGGCACGATCTGTCCGAAATGCACGGTCGATCGGCGGACGACTATGAAGAGCTGTTCGGCACCTGCACGCGGGTCATGCTGGGTTTAAGAACACTTCCGCAGCCCACGATCGCGAAAGTGCAGGGGCTGGCGACGGCGGCCGGCTGTCAGCTCACGGCAGCGTGCGACCTGGTCGTCGCGTCCGATGAGGCTCGCTTCGCGACACCTGGCGTGAAGATCGGGCTGTTCTGCACGACGCCGATGGTGCCGCTCGTCCGGTCGATCCAGCCCAAGCGGGCGCTTGAGATGTTGCTGACTGGCCGACCGATTTCGGCTGAGGAAGCGCGCGAGGCGGGGTTGGTGACGCGAGTCGTTCCGGCCGATCAGCTCGATGGGGTGATTTCCGAGTGGCTGGCGGCCCTGTTGGGCAGTAGCGGACAGACGCTGGCCATTGGTAAGCACGCCTTCTACGACCAATTGGGGCTGCCCGAAGCTGAGGCGTATGAGCGGGCCGTGCGTGTCATGGTCGATAACGCCCAGACCCATGATGCCCAGGAAGGGATCGGGGCGTTTTTGAAGAAGACTGCTCCGCAATGGCGGCATTCGTGATTGCGTCAGACCTTCGTCGAATGTTCCCCGGCTTCTCCCATCGCGAATCGCCTCCATGAGCCTTCCCACGTTTGCCGAACTGATGGCCCGCATTGACGACGCACGGCCTCGCATTCCGGTGGTTGCGGCTGGGGGCGATGACGCGACTGTTCTGTCGGCCTTGGGTGAAGCGGCACGGCGCGGTTGGGTCGCTCCCATTGTGACCGGAAACCGTCAGCGGATTGAGCAAGTCGCGGGCGAGTGCGGGGTCGACCTGGCACCGTTTCGCGTGATCGACAGCGACGCGCCTGCCGAGGCAGCCGTGGCCGCGATTCGCGCGGGGGAAGCGGCCGCGCTGATGAAGGGGCAGATCGACACCCCGGCTCTCATGCGGGCGGTGCTCCATCGGGAAACCGGCCTGCGGACCGAGCATGTCGTCGGGCAAATCGTACTGACCGAAATTCCACGCGACCAACGCGTGTTCCTCGTGACGGATACGGGGATTACGATTCAGCCAACGCTCGATCAGAAGCGGGATCTCTTGCGGAGTCTGCTCGATCGGGCCCGGCGGCTCTCGGGCGATCTGGACGCCGCTCCTCGCATCGCCATCATGGCGGCCAGCGAGAAGGTGAACCCGGCCATGCCCGAGACGGAAGACGCGGCGGCGCTGGCCGAAGAGGCGAAGACCGGCGTGTTCGGTCCATGCGCGGTCGAAGGGCCGCTGTCGTTCGATCTGGCCTATGCCAGCGAAGCGGGCGAACGCAAAAAGCTCGCGGGCGGCGTTATTGGCGCGGCTGAGGGGATGCTGTTCCCCAATCTTTCCTCCGCGAATCTCACCATCAAGGCGATCATGTACACCGCCGACTGCGCCTTCGGCGGACAGTTGTGCGGAACGTCGGCCCCGGTCGTCTTCATGTCGCGAGCCGATTCGACCGAGACCCGCCTGCGGTCGCTGGCGTTCACCCTGTCGACGTTGCCGACTGGGGACTAAACCGAAATCGGCCAGTCGCCCTGGAAGACTTCCGTCGCCGGTCCCGTCATGAAGACCGAGGCATCGTCGGTCTCCCACGACAGTGCCAGGTCGCCCCCCGGCAGGTGGGCGAGGACGCGGCGATGGGTTCGTCCTGAAAGGACTCCGGCGACGGCCACGGCACAAGCCCCCGTCCCGCAGGCCAGCGTGATGCCGCTGCCCCGTTCCCACGTCCGCATGGTGACTTCTTCGGGGCCATTGACCTGCACGAAGTGGACGTTGATTCGCCGGGGAAATTGCGGAGCCTGTTCGAGTCGCGGGCCGACCGTCTCCAGCGGCACGCGAGCGACGTCGGCACAGTAGAGGACGACGTGCGGATTCCCCATCGAAACACAGGTCATGCGCGGATCGAGGCCGCAGTCGGCGAACCACTCCGTGTTGCCGGGGAACAGGTCGTCCGGAAATGGGACATCGATCACCCGTTCGCCGGGAAATGTCGTCGGGATTTTTTCGGCGGCCAGGATGGGAGGCCCCATGTCGACACGCACCCGCTCGACCTTGCCGCCAGCGTCGCGGAACAGTTGCAGCGTTAGAACTCCCCGTCCGGTCTCGATCTTCAGCGTGGGCTTGGCGGCAATGCCGTGATCGTGCACCAGCTTGGCGACACAGCGGACGCCATTTCCGCACATTTCGGATTCGCTGCCGTCGGCGTTGAACATCCGCATGCGGGCGTCCGCCACTTCTGACGGGCAGACAACGATCAATCCGTCCGATCCCACGCCGGTATGGCGGTCGCTGATGACCTGTGCGAGCGCCGGGATATTTTCCGGTAGTCGTTCCTGAAACGCGTTCACGTAGACATAGTCGTTGCCGGCGCCGTGCATTTTGGTGAAGCGCATAATGTCCGTCGTTTTCCAGGTCGTGAACCGTAACCCAGGCAGTCCTTGCGGGGGGCCGGGAAGGATTGGCCTGCCCCTGCTTCCGCGTCGGTAGTATAGTCTTTGGAGGGTCTCGGGGAACTCACATTCGCCTGTTTCTCCGGGCCTGCTGTCATCGGGATGAAAGCATCCAGGACTTCCCGCCAGACGCCAATTCAGGGATGGAGCCAATGCCGCAACAGCGCGACACGACTCGAACGCTTTTTGTTCGCCCGGGCTGGGCGATTCTGGCTATCGCGGTTTTGGTGCCTGGATTCGCCGTCGCGCAATCGACCGACACGTATCGCGATGCGCGTCTGAAGATGGTCGCCGACTACATCGAACGCGAAGGCGTGCGAAATCCGCGAGTTCTGGAGGCCATGCGTTCCGTACCACGGCACGAATTCGTGCTTTCGCCGTATCGCGCGCGGGCCTACGACGACGCGGCGCTCCCGATTGGACACTCGCAGACGATTTCTCCGCCGTTCATTGTTGCCTACATGACCGAAACGATCGATCCACAGCCGACGGAAAAGGTTCTGGAAATCGGGACGGGAAGCGGCTACCAGGCGGCGGTCCTGTCTCCGCTCGCGGCCGAAGTTTATTCGATCGAGATTGTCAAACCGCTGGGCGACTCTGCCGCCGAACGACTGGCAAGGCTCGGCTACAAGAACGTCAAGACAAAGGTTGGCGACGGTTACCAGGGCTGGGCGGAACATGCCCCGTTCGACAAGATCATCGTGACCTGTTCGCCGGAAAACGTGCCGAAACCGCTGGTGGACCAACTTCGCGAAGGGGGGAAGATGATCATTCCCCTGGGCGAGCGCTACCAGCAAGTGTTTCACCTGTTCGAGAAGCGCGACGGGAAGCTTGTCGCGAGCCGATTGATTCCCACATTGTTCGTGCCCATGACGGGGATCTCGGAGTCGCAGCGAAAAGTGCTGCCCGATCCGCTGAAGCCGACGCTCCTCAACAGCAGCTTCGAGGACGACGAGAACAATGACGGCCTGGCCGATCATTGGCACTACCAGCGCATGACGGAACTGGTGACCGATTCCGTCCGCGACGGCAAGCGGGCGATTCTATTCGACTCGCGCGAAGCGGGCCGCATCGCCCAGGCGCTCCAGGGGATGGCGATCGACGGCCGCGCGATTGGCAGCCTGGTCATCAGCCTGCAGTATCGGCACGAAAACACGCGAGCCGGAAGCGAACCGTGGGCGAAGCCGGCACTCGTGGTCCACTTTTATGACGAACAGCGGCGCATCGTTGGCGAACATGGTCTCGGTCCGTGGCTGGGAAGCAGCGACTGGACCGAATTCACCGAATCGATCGCCGTCCCTATCAAGGCCCGCGAGATGATCGTGCGCGTGGGCCTCAACGGGGCCACTGGTCGCCTGTGGGTCGACGATATCGAAATGCTGGCACGGCCGCGGAAATAGCCCGTTTACGTGACGAGGGCATTTCGTTTGTGTGCCACTGGCTCCGCCAGTGCGTCTTCTAACGACCGAACAGCCAAAGGCACACTGGCGGAGCCAGTGGCACACGAAGACATCCCTGTTCTCAATCTGCGGGTTAGACCCACTCGCGGATCGTGCGACCGTTGATGAGTTTCACCGGGCGACCGTCGGGTGACTGGGCGTGGAGTTCGGGGTCCATGCCCAGTTTGTGGTAGATCGTCGCGACGACGTCTTCCGTGAAATATTCGCTGTCGATCGGCTTGCCCCCTTCGGCGTCTGTTGCACCCAGCACGCTTCCACCGGGGAGTCCCGCGCCGGCCATCACCACGAAGCCGGAATCGGCCCAGTGATCGCGACCGCTGGCGGAGTTGATCTTGGGCGTGCGGCCGAAATCCGTCAGCCAGACGACAAGCGTGTTGTCGAGCATGCCGCGATCTTCCAAGTCTTTCACGAGTTGCGGCAGACCCTGATCGACACGCGGCATCAGGCGGTCTTTGAGGCTCTTGAAATTGTTCTGGTGTGTGTCCCAGCCGCCATCCGTCACGGTGACGAAGCGGACGCCGGCTTCAATCATGCGGCGCGACAGGAGCAGGCTCTGGCCGAACTTGTTCATGCCATAGGCTTCACGGACTTTGGAGCCTTCTTCCTCGAGCGTGAACGCCTTGCTGGTAGCGGGGGCGGTCACCATGTCGAGTGCCGCCTTGTAGTGCTCGTCGATCGCCGTGTACGACGCCGGCTGCACGCTGGACGAACGCTGGAGCGAATCGACCATCGAGAGGACTTTGCGGCGGCGAACAACGCGATCGGCCGTCACTCCGGCGGGTGGGGTGATGTCGCGGACGACGAAGTTCTTGGCGGCCGGGTCGGCGGAAATCACGAAGGGACCGTGTTCAAGGCCCAGAATACCCGACGTTCCGCCGCCGAACCGGTTGTCGATCGACGTTCCCATCTGCACGAAGGGAGGCATTTCTGACTTGAAGCCCTTGTTCCAGCTCACCACCGAGCCGAGCGTGGGGTAGGCCATACCGGGGTTAAACCGATTCCCCGTCATGACGTACTGGTCGGCAATCCCGTGGCTGCCGTTCTTCGGGTTCCAGCTGCGCAAAATCGAAAAGCGATTCGCCTCGCGCGCCAGGTTGCCGCACACTTCCGTGAAGTGAACACCGGGAACGGCTGTATTGATGACGTCGTATTCCCCCTTCACGCTGACCGGTGCTTCCGGCTTGGGGTCGAGCGTGTCGTGGTGGCTTGTTCCCCCCTGCGTCCAGATCAGGATGCAGTTGACGTCGGCCGTCGAAGCCCCCTTGGCGTGGGCCGATGCCTGACGGGCCAGCCACTGGGGCAATCCGAGTCCCAACCCTCCCAATGCACCGACTTGCAGAAAGCTGCGGCGCGACACGCCATCGCAGGACCGGGAGGAACGGTGCGAGATTGTCAACATGGCAGTGTTCCTGGGGCGGGAGCAATTGTCGGGCGGGCAAAACTGGCGGCGGGTTGATGGTGATCCAACCCAATACAATAAGGTATCGGCTCACCGATGACAGATCAATATGCATTTGCGCGTCGGCCGACGCAAGCGTTCCAGCCCGGTCGAGGGGCACAACCCGCAGCCTGCCGCGAGAGGGTCAGGACACTTTCTCCAGGGCCGCGAGGATCTTTTCTCGGCCGCGAATTGCGGGGCGACAGGTGTTGTCTCGACAAATGTATAGAGCGTCCGGCTCGGTCTTTCCGTCGAGAATCGTCATCAAAGACGTATCCGACGCAGTCTGGGGATGGTCGTGCCAGAAAATGTCATGCGGGCGGTACCGACCACCCAACGCGGCTCGGACATCCGCTGAAATCGGATCCGATTCCGTGATCAGGACAAGTTCCTCTCCGCCAGAGAGCCAGGTCTCCAGTGCCAGGAGTGCCTGGCCGGCCGCCATGGGGGCCCGCTGCATGAGTCCCGAAAGCGACGTGAGGGTCCGCTCGGCGGCGTCAAAAAAGTCAGTCCGCCCGGTCAATCGTCCCAGTTTGTGAAGGGCGGTACACGCCAGGCTGTTGCCCGACGGTGTGGCGTTGTCCATCTGATCTTTCTGCCGGGTAATCAGTTCCTCGTGATCCTGCGAGGTGTAGAAGAAGCCTCCGTCCGCGCGATCGGCGAACTGCTCGATCATCCGTTCGGCGAGTTCCACCGCCGCGCGCACATAACGCTGCTCCGAGCAAATCTGGGCGACCTCGAGGAGGCCGTCAATCATCGCCGCATAGTCATCAAGGTAACCGTTGAACCGAGCCCGGCTGTCTTTGAAGACATGCAGGAGACGGCCGTCGGCCTCGATGAGATTGTTCAGGATGAAGTCGGCAGATTGGCGAGCCGCGGTTCGATAGGTCTCAGTTCCGAACGCGCGAAACCCCAGCGCGCAGGCCGAGAGCATCATGCCATTCCAACTGGCCATGATTTTCTCGTCGCGACCCGGCGCGATCCGCCGGGACCGCACTTCAAACAGCCGACGGCGACAGTCGGCGAGCCGATCGGCGAGTTCTGCCAGCGGCAGTCCCAAGGCGTCCGCGCATTCGGCGAGAGGCTTGGGGAGATTCAGAATGTTCGTGTGTTCCCAGTTGCCGTGCTCGGTGACGTCGTAGCACGCTGCGAAGACACGGGCATCATCCGGTCCAAGAGCCTCGCTGAGTTCATTCAGCGACCAGACAAAGAACTTCCCTTCGACACCTTCGCTGTCGGCATCCTGGGTGCTGTAGAAGCCCCCTTCCGGATGGAGCATCTCCCGCAGGACATAATCGAGGGACTCGCCCGCGACCGTGCGGAAGTCCTCGCGACCGGTCAATTGCCACGCTTCGATGTAGCAGGGAATGAGGAGCGCGTTGTCGTAGAGCATTTTTTCGAAGTGGGGAACCAGCCAGACTTCGTCGGTGGAGTACCGCGAAAAGCCGCCGCCGAGATGATCGTAGATGCCGCCCCGAGCCATCTTTTCCAGCGTCAGTCTCGCGACGTCGAGTGACTCCTGGTCGCCGAACCGCTGCGAGAGCCGCAGCAACAGGCGAATGTCCATCGCGTGGGGAAATTTGGGCGCTCGGCCAAAACCGCCATGAACGCGGTCGGCCGATTTGAGGAGGCTTTGCCGCGCATTCCTGAGCAGGTCTTCGTTCAACGGGGATTCGGGGAGCTGAATGGTCGCTGCTTCCACGACGGCATCGGTCAGTTCGTCGGCCTGCTGGGTCACCGAGTCCCGACGAGTCGTCCAGGCTTCGTGGACGGCGGCCAGGATTTCGCGAAACCCCGGACGCCCCCAACGCCGCTCGGGTGGCCAATAGGTGCCCCCAAAGAACGGACGTTGATCGGGCATCAGAAAGACCGACATCGGCCAGCCCCCGCTGCCGGTCAACGTGGTGACTGCCGACATGTAGATCTGGTCCAGGTCCGGGCGCTCTTCCCGATCGACCTTGATGTTGACGAACCAGTCGTTCATCAGGCGGGCAATGTCGGCGTTCTCGAAACTTTCGTGCTCCATGACGTGGCACCAGTGGCAGGCACTGTAGCCAATAGACAGAAAGATGGGACGGTCTTCCGCCCGGGCACGCTCCAGGGCTTCGTCTCCCCAGGGATACCAGTCGACCGGGTTTCCCGCATGCTGCCGCAGGTAGGGACTGGATTCGTGCTGAAGACGATTCGAGGGGCGTTCGCTGGTGTTCATTCGGGGTCGACTTCCATGTGCATGGAGGGGGTTCCGGGCTCGTACGCCGGGACAATCGCGCACCTTATCGGAATGGTAGACGGTCTCGCGAATCGTGAAGGGTGAAATTTGCCGTTCCCGTCAAATGTGAGGTTTCGCAACAGGTCCCGATTCCGGCGTCGGAACCCTCGAAAAGACACAGGTCCGGCAGTATCCTGAACGAACTTTCCATCAAATTGACCGCCGCCCGATGGCGGCGCGGAGGTCGCTCGATGTCCGTCACCACAGCGGAACCGGCGCGGGCAACGAACCTGGTGACAACCCGTTCGATCGAGTTATTCAGCGGTGAGAACCAGCTTTTGCTCGACAGCGGGCGTCATTTCGGCCCTGTCCACGTCGCCTACGAAACGTACGGAACGCTCTCACCGTCGCGAGACAACGCGATCTTCATCTGCCATGCGCTGACCGGAGACGCGCATGCGGCCGGCTTTCACGACGTCACCGATCGCAAGCCCGGCTGGTGGGATGCCCTGATTGGTCCGGGGCGCGGGCTCGACACGAACCGGTATTTCGTGATTTGCGCGAATGTTCTTGGCGGTTGCCAGGGGACAACTGGTCCGAGCAGCATCGATCCGGAAACCGGACGACCGTACGGCCTGCGGTTTCCGTTCATTACCGTCGGCGACCTGGTGAGTGTTCATTCGGAATTTGTTCGCCAACTGGAAATCGACCAATTGCTGGCGGTCGTTGGTGGAAGTTTGGGGGGCATGCAGGTTCTGGAATGGGCCGTGCGATTTCCCCACCAGATGCGGGCCGCCGTTTGCCTGGCATCGGCCGCCAATCTCTCCGCGCAGGGCATCGCCTTCAACGCCGTGGGACGACGCGCGATCTCCGCCGATCCGAACTTCCAGAATGGCGACTATTACGTTCATCACGAAAAGACGTTCGGCGAGAATGGTTGCATTAAGCACGGTGAAGGCGGACCCAGGTACGGTCTGGCGCTCGCGCGGATGCTTGCACACATCACCTACCTGTCCGAAATGTCGATCGAGAAGAAATTCGGCCGCCGTCTTCAGCACAGCGACCAGCTCGCGTACGACCTGCAGCGCGAGACGGAATTCCAGATCGAGAGTTACCTGCATCACCAGGGCAGCCGATTCATCGAGCGGTTCGATGCCAACAGCTATCTCTATCTCACGCGTGCCATGGACTACTTCGATCTGGCGGCCCGCTATGGCTCGCTGGAATTGGCATTCGCGCGGGCCCAGGCCCGTTTTCTCATTACCTCGTACAACACCGACTGGCTGTTTCCCTCGACACAGAGCGAGGAACTCGTGACGGCGCTCCTGCGGGCCAGCCGCGACACGACCTATCTGGAACTGGAAAGTGTCTACGGTCATGACTCGTTCCTGATCGAGGTCGACCAACTCGCTGAATTGCTCGTTCCGTTCCTTGAACAAACACGGCAGATGGTCCGATAGTCGCGGCTTTTGCGTGATCGAGCTCTCTCATGGTGAATCGCTGTTACGTCCCGCCCGATCCGGCCGCCGATCTCAGCGATCGGCTCATCATGGACTACGTGGAACCGGGTTCCCGCGTCCTCGACCTGGGCTGTGGGGATGGTCGGCTGCTGGGGCGGATCCGGGATGAACTCGGCTGTTCGGTCCAGGGGCTTGAACTCGATCATCGCCGCGTGGTTGAGACGATTTCCAAAGGGCTCCCCGTCATTCAGGCCGACCTCGACCACGGACTGGCCGGCATCGCCGATGCCTCCTTCGACGTCGCGATTCTCAGCCAGACCCTGCAACAAGTGCGACAGCCCCGCGAATTGCTGGTGCAGATGCTGCGCGTTGCCGGCCGGGCGGTCGTGCTGGTCCCCAACTTCGCACACTGGCGGGTGCGGTTGCAGATTCTGTTTTCGGGCCGCGCCCCGATCACGCAATCCCTCCCGTACGACTGGTACAACACGCCGAACATCCACTTTCTGTCGATCACCGATTTCCGCGATCTCGTCGAACAATTGCGGCTGCGCGTCGAAGCGGAAGTCCCCATCATCCACGGACACGCCGTCCCGAACGCGTGGGGTGCCAACTTCCGAGCCGACAGCGCCCTCTTTGTGCTCTCAAAACGGGCGTTACGGCATGACGGCGCGACGGACGCGGCCAGCGCTGACTAGATCGCGTAATGGCTGCGAGGATCATTTCGATTGCAAAAACCATCCGACGTCAGCGGCATGGAGGCTTCGTGATGTCTCATCGGCAGGCGGCGTTTGCGATTGTTTTCGTCGTCGTCGGACTTTGGGGATGCGAGAAGGGGCCACAAGCCCCGCCTAGCCCATCGGGCGGCCCTCCCGTCGCCAACACAACGGAGACACCGAATCCGGTTTCGCCTTTGTTGTCACCATCGCTGCCCGATTTTGAGCCGCCAGTCCCGGCTCCGATTCGGTTCGACTGGCTGGAAGATTGTGGTCTCGATTTCACCTATTACGGTAACCCCAGCCCTGAACACCACATGACGGAGCAGAACGGCGGCGGGGTGGCGGTCTTCGACTTCGACCGCGATGGCTGGCCGGATGTGTTCCTCACGAATGGTGATCATTTCCAGCGACCGGCGGCGGCCACAGGGGCCACGCATCAGCTTTTTCGCAACGTCACGGCCAAGTCCGGGACAGTGCGGTTTCAGCCAGTTGGCGACAACGCGGGAGTCGCCGTCTCCGATTTCGGCATGGGAGCGCTCGCGGGAGATTTCGACAACGATGGCTTTCCCGATCTCGTGGTCTGCGCCTATGGCTCCGTACGGCTGTGGCACAACAGCGGCGACGGAACCTTCTCGGAAACAACAGCGGCGGCTGGACTCAGCAACCCGGAATGGGCATCCAGCGCGGTCTTCGCCGATCTCGACGAGGACGGTGATCTCGATCTCTATGTCGTCAATTACGTCGTCTACTCCCCGACCGACCCGCCGTGCTTCGTGGAAACGACCAGGCGCATTCAGATTTCGTGTGGCCCCATCGGACGAGTCGCGCAAGCCGACCGGCTGTGGGAGAATCAGGGGGATGGAACATTTCTCGATGTCAGCGAGACATCGGGAATTGCCTCGGTACCGGCCGGAAAAGGGCTCGCGGTCGAAGCCGTCGACCTGACGGGGGACGATCGGCTCGATCTCTACGTGGCGAACGACACGACCGACAACTTCCTGTTCGTGAACCAGGGAGACATGACGTTCGAGGAAGCCGGCCTGGTTCGCGGGGTCGCCGTCGGCGCGCGGGGGACGCCGGAATCGTCCATGGGAATTGCCTGCGCCGACTACGACAGCAACGGTCGTTTTGATTTGTTCGTGACGAATTTTGAGAACGCCGTGAACGATTTTTATCTGAATCTCTCGGACGAGGGATTTCTGCATGCGAGCGCGTCCTTTGGCCTCGATTTGCCCTCTCGCCCCATGTTGGCCTTCGCGACCATTGCCGCCGACTTTGACAGGGACGACTGGCCCGAAATCTTCGTGGCCAACGGGCATATCTGGGATCTCTCCGAGGGGAACGACAAGCATCAGTTCGCGATGACTCCCCAGCTTTTCCGCAATCGCGAGGGGACACGCTTCGATGACGTGTCACGAACTTCGGGACAGTACTTCGAGGAGAAATGGCTGGGACGCTCGGCTGCGACGGGGGACTTTGACCGGGACGGGGCCGTCGATCTGGTCGTTTCGCACCTCTTGCGGCCGACCGTCGTGTTAAGAAATGCCAGCGAACTGGCCGGAGCGGGTCTGACACTTCGGCTGGTGGGCAGGACAGCGGCGCGCGATCCCCTGGGGGTACGAGTCGCGGTCACCAGCGATGGCGCGACGCGGCAGTATCATCTCCCGGCGGGAGGCAGCTACCAGGCCAGTTGCGAGCCAGTCCTCTTCGTTTCCACGGGAACCGCCAAGATGGTCGACCTGCGCGTCGCCTGGGCGAGCGACGACATCGAGGAATGGGTTGGCCTCCCGGCAGCCGGCGAGCGGATCCTGGTACAGGGGACGGGGAAAGCGCCGTGACCAGCCGGCTTCCGAACATTGACTACTTTGAGGCGAATGGTTCGTTAAGACTTGGGCAGACGTTCCGCCAGGTGGGTCCAGCCTTCGCTTTGGGCGGCTTTTTTCTGGTCCGCGCAGAGAGCCGCGATTTCGCGGGCGAGGGAGGCGGTGGGGCGATAGAGTTCGCCGCTGTTGACGATGATGTACAGCCTTTGCTCGGCCTTCCGATGGGCTTCGGCTTCCCGGTTCAGTGCGTCGGCTTCGTCTTTCCATTTCAGGAGTCGCAGCAGCGAGATGCGCGACTGGAGATAGGGCAGCGACCGTGGATAAAGAGTGGCTGCTTTCGTGATCTGGACCAGTGCTTCCTCCAGATTGAGGTTGCGGAGTGCGAGCTGCGAGCGGATGGACCACCAGCGGTCGTCGGACTCCAGTTCGTCATCCGATTTTCGGGGGATCGCGTCGAGAGCTGCCTGGACTTGCTCGATGTTGAGTTGTTCCAGTTCGAACTCCGCCAGCGCGAGGCAGAGTTCGCGATCGGGGTCTCCCAGCTTCGCGACTTCCGCAAATAGCTCCCGTGCACGATCGATCTCGCCCAGTTTCCACGCGCAGCGGGCCATGCCGAGCAGAATGGAACGCTGACCGGGCACTGCCTCATTGATGCGTTCCAGCACGGGGAGCGATTCGTGGGGATTCGGCGGTTTCTGCGCTGTCATCAGGAGATGGAACAGCAGCCGGTCATTAGCGGGTTCGAGCGCCAGGCACTGTTCCAGGAATTGTTCCAATTCGCGCGTGCGGAGTTGATGAAACAGGATCCACTGCAACTCGGTCTGGGCGGTCACATCAGTTGGATGATCGCGGAGGATTGTGCGGTAGACCGACTCGGCTTCTTCGAATCGCGCCGTTTTCAGGAGCGAGTTCCCGTAACCCTGCCAGATGGGGAGATCCCCTGGCATCAGTTGTGCCCAGCGGCGATAGAGGTCGACAGCCCCCTCGGTGTCGCGACTCGCTTCGGCCAGCTTGACCGCCAATGCGAATCCATCGGGATCTTGAGGAAACTCTTCGAGGTAGCGATCGACGAGCACCCTGGCGCGCGGCAGATCGCCCCGGGCGATGGACGTCTGGATGCCAGCCAAAGAAACCGAATTCGTCCACCCACGGATGACCCACATCCCGATCGCGAGGACGAGGCAGCCGACGACGAGGGCACCCCACTTCCAGAGACCGGGCTTCGGCTTTCGGAGGTCGGGCATCAGCGGGAACACTTTCGCCGGAATTGGGCTCGGAGGACATCGGCCGGACGCTGGCATCAGTATATCCCGGCCTCGCAGATCCTGACGAAACCGGGCTGCCCGAAATTCGGGCGAATAGTTACAACCCGTCGCCATGGAGACGACGCTTCATCGGGAACTGAAAGGACTTTATGGCGTGACGGCCGCTTCCCAGGAGGTCGCGGTCGCCGGGTATCGCATTGATGCCGTCGTCGGTACGGAATTGATCGAGGTCCAGCAGGCATCGCTGGGGGCCTTGCGCCGCAAGGTCGCGAATCTGCTGGAGTTTCATGATGTGCGGGTCGTCAAGCCGCTCGCGGCGCGGACGTACCTGGTCCGTCGCGAACGATCGAATGGTCCGGTTGTTTCCGCGCGATACAGCCCGCGCCGCGAAACGCTGCTCGATGTGTTTCTGGATCTTGTTCATTTCGTTCCGGTTTTTCCGCATCCCCGACTGACGCTGGAACTGCTGCTCACGGAACAGGAAGAGCACCGCCTCCCCGCGCGGCGGCGACGACGACGCTGGAACTGCGACTACCGTGTCGAAGATCGCCATCTGCGAGCCGTCCTTTCCTCCACCATCTTGCGAACGGCCGATGACCTGTGGGGGCTGATTCCCGGCGATGTGCCGTCACTGTTCACCACGGCGAATCTGGCGGAGAGTGCCTCGGTGCCCCGTTGGCAGGCCCAGAAGATCGCCTATTGCCTGCGACTGACGGGGGCGGCCATCGAAGTCGGAAAGCAGGGGAACGCTCGCGTCTACGAGAAAGTCATGCCGAAACGCGTGCGCCGGACCCGTCGGCGGTCGGCTTGAACGAACCGCCCGTCAATGAATGTTTGATGGAAGTTGGTTCGCGGTCGGATACACTCAGGGGGCGGCCCGGGCGATACTTCCGGGTCGCGTTCGTGAATCTCCAGTTTCCGTACCACAAGCTGGGTCATCCAGGCTGCTGGACTTCGTATGTCGTCCGTACCGTTACCCGGCGACTGGCTCGAACGGCTGACCGCCTGTCGGCGTCACCGGAACCAGGCGATTCGACAAGCGGCGATTGGCAAAACCGGTCTGTGGGTCGCGGCCGCCATTGCGTTCTTTTTCGCCGTCGACCTGTTCTGGGGACTCGGTCCGGCATGGCGAGTGGCCGCCCTTCTAGCTCTTGTCGGCCTGGCCCTGTGGTGTGGTCGTCGGGTGATCGCCGCGTGGAATCACCGGGCGAGCCTGTCCGATGCCGCTCAACGGATCGAGGCCACTCATGCGGAATTCGAGGGCCGGCTGCGAACGCTGGTCGACCGCTCCAGCGACTCCCCGGAGAACGTCTTTCTGCGACTGCTGCGTGGGGAGGTCCGGAGGGAGTTGCCAGCCGCGAATTGGGACGTCGATGCGGGAACGCGTCAATCGGCGGTGTGGCTGTTCGCGATGTTCGGGGCTTGGCTGACGTTGTTCGTAGTTTCGATGCTCCCCGTGGTAGGAGGAGGATTGCTCTGGGCGCGATTATTCGTCCCCTGGGGCAACTGGCCGACCGCGCTCGCGCCGCGACTGGAAGCCATCGACTGGCCAGAGGTTGTTCCACGCGGCGAACCCTTGACGCTGAAAGTTCGCTGGCGCGGGGAGTCGGACGTTTCCTCGAATAGACCACATCCACGGCTCAAGTGGTCTGGTGCCGGTCAACCGGCGCGCTGGTTGCCGACGGCGGAAGATCCGGCAACCGGCGGCTACTCCGTCACGATCGAACCGTCGAACGGACCGCTCCATTGTGAGTTCGTGGCCGGACGACATCGAACCGAGACGGCCACGATTCGGGTCGCACACCGCCCCGTCGTCGAGTCGTGGAGTGCCATGATTCATCCCCCGGCATATACAGGGCACCCGTCCTTCGCGTGGTCTCCGGAAGACGGGCCGATCCAGGCGTTGCCGGGGACGCGATTGGTAATCCGTGTGCGCTGCGCGGAACCGCTCGCCGAACTTCGTTTGACAGGGACGGCCCTGGCGGAACACTCGCTGTTTCAGTGGGACAGCGATCGTCAGGGGGGGACCGCCAACGTGATGCCAACTCGAATTGGCGATATCCTCGTCGAAGCTGTTGGCCGAGAACAACTGGCGGCCGCTTTGCCGCCCATTTCGTGGGACATCCGGCCAGACGAGCCGCCGGTGATTCGCTTGCTCGACCCCCCAAGTGGGACGCAGTCGCCGCCGGATGGAATCATCGCGCTGCGCTGGGCTGCCAGGGACGACTCCCGTCTGACGCGGATTGAACTGCATTGGGAAACGACGTTGCCTTCCTCCGGCGTGGTCACAATTCCGCTGGAAGGCTGGCGGAGCGAAGCCCGAGTCGTCGAACGGCTGGACCTCGCGGCCTTAAAGATCGACGACGCCGCTTCGTTGTCGTGGCGGGTGCGAGCCGTTGACAATCGCGAACCGGGGGGACCGCAAGAGACTTGGAGCGATGTCCGCACGATTCTCTTCAGCAGCCGTGCCTCGTCGGTGGAGAGCCTGGCAGAGCGCGCGGAGATCAAGGAGGAATTGGCAAACGCCCAGCAGCGGGTCGCTCGCGAGTTGGCAGCCGCGCGCCAGCGGCACGCCGAGAGCATGGCCGCCGCCACGGGACGCGAACCGGCTGGTAAAGCCGAGTTACCGGAAAAGCTCGCCGAACGAGTCCGCGACGCGGCCGATCACTTGAAGCAGACGGCAGAGCGGCTGCGTGAGGATCCGCTTCTGGAGCAGTTGGGGGAGCATCTTGACAAACAGGTGAACGATCCACTGAAGAATGCCGCCGGGCAATTTGACACGGCGAAAGACATGGCCGCGCGCGATCAGATTGGCCCGTTGAGCAAGGCGGTCGATCAACTGGCAGCAGCCGAACGACAGTTGCGCCAGATCCAGCAGGATGTGGCATCGCTGGAACGACTCGAAGCGAAGCTGATGCGTCTTGCTAACGATGCCAGCCAGGCGCGCGAGATGGCCCGGAAACTTCGTGAAGAATCGAGCGAGGCGAATCTCAACGAAGCGCGCGATCAAGCTGCCGACATCAGCGACCATCTCGATGAGCTGATGAACCAGAACCCCGAGCTCGTCGCCGCAGCCCGTCGCGACGCGCTCGCCCGGCTGGCCAACCAGACTCAGCAACTCGAAGAACTCGCGAACCGACAACAGGCGATGGCCGACGCAATTCAGAGCAGCGCGAAGGATCGGCCGTCTGAGAGTTCAGAGCCTTCGAATGACGAATCTCAGACAGCGGCTGAACGACTTCTCACGGCGCAACGTGCGTTGGAGGAGCGAACTGAGAGGCTGCAGGTTGGTTGGATGGCCGATGTGGGTGACGATGGGCGCGTGGCTCCGCGATTGCAGGCGGCGGCGAAGGCGGCCGAGGCGGCTCGGAAGATGGAAGAACTCGGCGACCTCTCCAAGGCAGCTGCCAGCAATGAGGAACTCGCGCGGGAAATGACGTCGCTCCAGGAAGTGTTCGGAGATGCGGCGAATAACGGCGGGCCCTTAAGCAGTGAATTTGCAGTGATCGGCGAGGAGGCGCAGCGTCTGGCAGATGAACTTCGCCGGGCCGGGCAACCTGCATCGCTCGCTGGTGATTTGCGCGAAGCCGCTCAGGAGCAATACGCGGAATCGGCCGGGGCGATGCGCGAGTCCTTGCGTGAGTTGGCGGAAGAACTGGCTTCCGACCCGCTCAACCTGGAAGGTCCGGGAGTCGCCGCGGCGCAATCCTCCGAGCAGTTGCGAACGGCCGTCGGCGAAATGCAGGCGGCCGCACATCAGCTTTCGCAAGGGGCGAACTCGGCGGCCGAAGAGCAGGCGCGACTGGCGGCTACGCAACTTCGCCAGGCAGTCACCGCCGCAAAGAATCTCGAAGGCCGGCGTGATCAGTCGCCCATTTCCGACGCGGTCGGGCAGAGTCTGGCCGAAGCGGCTCGCCGGGCCCAGGCGGCTCGCAAGTCGCTCAACGAGTCGCAAACCAACACCGCTGCGTCGTCATCGAACGATTGTTCCTCTGGCAGTGAAGCGAAGGGAAGCCAGGCATCAGGGGGAAAGCCCGGTCAACGGGGATCGCCCGGTGGAGAAGGGGACTCGGCCGCGGATGCGCTGGAAGAAGCAGCCGCGGCACTCGCGCGTGCCGCGCAGGCGACACAGTCGGCCTGGGAACGGGAAGGATTCCGTCCGAATCCGGCGATGGCCGGAGGGCAATCGGGTGGAACCGGACAGCCGGGCGAAGCGGCTTTGCATGGCGACTTTGACCTGAAGGCGGATAACAGCCCGTTGCGGCAGGAACTGGATGGTGGAGGCGGCGTGCTGGGCTTTCGCCGCTGGGGAGACCTGACGGGGGAATTGAAAACCGAAATTCTGCAAGGGGCCGGTCTGCGGCTGCGTCCGGAGTACGCCTCACAAATTCGGGCTTACTTTGAAACGATTGCCGATCCCGATCGCCAGCCGCGCTCGGCCGTGCCGAAGGGGATGCCGTGAGTCACCCGCGATTCGCGAAAGGCCGTGGCTCGCTCCTAGCGTCCCTGGCCAGGGCGTTCATGGCCTCGCTCCTGATCATCTCGGGTCTGATCGTCCCGCATCGCGTTTCCGGCCAAGATGAACCGGACAATGCGGCTGTTGATGCGTCGATCGAAAAGGCGATTCGCTTTCTCGTGTCTCGGCAACAGCCGTCGGGAGGGTGGTCGATCGACAATTACGGGGGCGAGACGACGTCCGCCACGTCGCTGTCGATCATGGCGCTCATGGCGAGCGGTTATACGCCGGGCGAACCGCAATACCGCGATGTCATCCGCCGTGGGGTCGACTATGTGCTGGCCCACCAGGTCGAAAACGGCATGCTGATTGACCGGCGTGGACATGGGCCGATGTACGATCACGGCATCAGCACGCTCATGCTGTCCGAAGTTCTGGGGATGGTCGATGAACCGCAGTCTCAGCAGGTTCGGCAGGCGCTCGTGAAGGCGGTGCAACTTCTGGTTCGCTCGCAGGACGTCTTCAAAGCGCCGCGACACACGGGGGGCTGGCGCTATCAGATTGACAGTGTCGACAGCGACCTCAGCGTGAGTGCGTGGCAGCTTCTGGCCCTGCGGGCCGCGAAGGATGTGGGCTGCGATGTTCCCGCCGAGTCGATCGATCGAGCGATCAGCTACGTGAAACTCTGCCACGATGGTCGCAGCGGGTTCGCGTATCAGCCCGAAGCCGGGGCATCCGCCGTGATGAGTTGGGCGGGCATTACCGCGCTGGAAGTCTGCGGAGAACATGAAGCACATGAATCTTTACTGGCCGCCACGACTTGGAGACAGCGGCCGCTCTCAAATGATGAGTCATGGTTTTATTACGGTGTCTATTACAGCGGCGTCGGGGCGTGGAAACTGGGCGGTGAGACCTGGCAGAGCGTTCGCCCGTTCCTGGTTCGCGAGCTATTGACCCGGCAAAATGAGGACGGAAGCTGGCTGGCGCGGCAGGGAACCGAACAGCAGGCCGGACCGGTCTACAGCACCTCGCTCGCCGTTCTGGCCCTGACGATTGATTACGGCTATCTCCCGATCTACCAGCGCTGACCGAGGACGCGTGTTGCCATGCCTGACACCGTGATTTATCTCGATCATCACGCCACGACGCCGGTTGCTCCCGAAGTCCGCGCGGCGATGGAGCCCTGGTGGCGAGAGAAATTCGGTAACCCGTCATCGTCGCATCGTCTCGGCCGAGTGGCACGGCAGGCTGTTGACGAGGCGCTCGGAAAGATCGCAACTGCCGTTGGCGCGGCGGCTGACGATGTGATCCTGACCAGCGGCGCGACCGAGGCCAATAATCTCGCGATGAAGGGCGTCCTGAGCCGGGGGAAAGGTCGTCCGCATGTGGTGACATCGGCGGGCGAACACTCTTCGATTCTTGTCCCGCTGAAATCACTGGCTCGGCGACAGGCGATCGATCTCACCGTTGTGCCGCTGACGTCTGAAGGTTTGCCCGATCCGGCCGCGGTCCTGGAGTCGCTCCGCCCGGAGACCGAACTCGTCAGCCTGATTCTTGCCAGTCACGAAGTGGGAGCCGTCACTCCGCTGGAAGAGATCTATCGGGAATGCGAATCGCGCGGGGTCTGGCTGCATACGGATGCGTCGCAGGCACTCGGACGCTTGCCGCTTGTCAGCGGGCGATTTCCGGCCCATCTGGTGAGTCTGTCGGCTCATAAGTGTTATGGACCGCAGGGGATTGGTGCAGTGGTCTTGCGGCCTGGTTCGCGGAGATTGCGGCTGGAACCTCTTCTGGAGGGTGGTGGGCAGCAACAGCAGCGCCGAGGCGGCACGATTCCCGTCGCGCTGGCGGTTGGCTTTGGCACGGCGGCCGAACTGGCGACCAATGTGCTCCCCGGATGTTGGCCGCAGTGGAGCGCGCTGGTCAATCGATTATGGGCGGGGTTGTCGCATGAGATTCCCGACCTCCATTGGAATGGCCCAAAAGTGACGCGCCTGCCGGGGAACCTGCATGTTTCGATTTCCGATGTCGATGGTCCCGCGTTACTGGTGGGGCTTGATCGCGTTGTCGTGAGCTCCGGATCGGCCTGCACGGTGGGAGACGGGGAACCGAGTCCTGTTCTGAAGGCGATGGGGCTCGATGATCGCCTGGCAACGGCTTCGCTACGGTTCGGACTGGGACGCGAGACAACCAGCGATGAGATCGACGCGGCCGTGGACGAGATCGCACGAGTCGTCAACCAGTTGCGGTCTGCCCCGAAAAGTCCGATCATGCCGTCCGGCGATTGGGCGATCTAGATCCTGAACTGTGCGAAGCACCAACTGATTGGGGAGACGACGATTTTGTCCGAAGGATTTGCTGGAAAAGTCGCGCTGGTGACCGGGGCGGGACGCGGACTGGGACGATCGTTCGCCGAGCATCTGGCGGCCCTGGGATGTTCCGTCGCGATTCATGGCATGCGCGAAAACGGCCCGGCTGAATATGGCGAAGGGACGACGCTGACGGAGACCGCCCGCTCGATCGGCGAAGCTCATGGCGTGAAGACGATTCGCGTGCTGGGAGACCTGACGGTCGGAGCTGAGTGTGCCCGCATCGTGGAGACGGTCGAGCAGGAGCTTGGGCCGATCGATATTCTGGTGCATAACGCTGGCGGCGACATCGCTGCGGCCGGGGGCAAGCCGAATCCCAACGATGCCGTTGGCATCAAGGAAGTCGATGTCCGAGCCGTTCTCGATCGCAATCTGTTGACGACGGTCTTTATCTGCCAGCAGGCCGCTCAGCGGATGATGCCGCGGAAGAATGGCCGCATTCTCACCATCAGCTCGATTGCCGCGTTCAAAGGCAACGACACGAGCGCGATCTATTCGACCGCGAAGGCGGCCGTCGTCGAATACACCCGCTGCCTGGCCGCCCAGTTGCGTCCGTACAACATCACCGTCAACAGCCTGGCGCCGGGAGATACACGAACGGGACGGTTTTTGGGAACTCGACATGTTCCTGAAGAGCGTCTGGTCGAGGACGGAACGCTCGATCGTGTCGGGCTTGTCGATGAAGTCACACGCGTGGTCGAGTTCTTCGCCGGGCCGCTCGGACAGTTCGTGACAGGCCAGGTTCTGCGAGTCGACGGGGGCAGCCAGATCTGGCCGGCCTGATTGGCTGGCACAGTGAGCAGCCTATGAAACGACTGCCTTGTCACGGCCTGATTTTCGTGTGCCACTGGCTCTGCCAGTGCGTCTTATGCGCCGATCAACTAAAGGCACACTGGCAAAGCCAGTGGCACACGCCGGAATCTTTGACAAGAGCACTATTTCGTTGAGTCGCAGCGCAGGATGACTTTTCCGCGTTTCCCTGGTTGCTCGGCGTGTTTGCAGGCCTGCGCAACGTCCGAAAGGGAATAGTTCGCGGCGACGTCTGTTTCAAAGACGCCTTCTCGATGAAGGTTTGTCAGGGCGCGAATCAACTTGAGTTTTGAAAGAAGCGACCGCTCCGCCATCGTTCGCCCCAACCAGAAGCTGGAGATCGTCGCGCCCACAGTCAGCAAATGACGAGGGTCAACCGAAATCGGCTGATCCGTGAGCGAGCCATACAAAACCAGGCGGCCGCCATTTCCGAGGACGGATGCGGCGGCCGTTCCTGTTTCTCCGCCGACAGGGTCGATGGCGGCTTTTAATCCGGCGGTGCCGCAACACTCGGCCACTATGGGCTGAAGCTGTTCGCGGAATATCGGAGAATCGTTAACGACCACGACGCGATCGGCACCCAGTTGCCGCAGCGGCTCCACATCACTTTCGCGGCGGACGAGATTAATGGTCCGAAAACCGAACTTTCGGCCGAGCCGAATCACCGCGCGACCCACCGCCGAGGTCGCGGCACTTTGAAGAAGCCAGTCTTCGTTGCCCAGCGATAGGACTTCGCGCGTCAGCAGGTAGGCCGTCGCCGGGTTTACGAAGAACATCGCGGCCTGTTCATCGGACATGTCTCGCGGAACCGGAATCAGCGAGCGAATGGGGGCAACGGCTCGTTCCCCCCAGGTGCCGGTCTGGCTTTGCAGCACGACCACTCGTTTGCCGAGAAAGAGCCGCCCCATCAGTCCAGGGGCCTGCTCGACGATCCCCACGCCCTCGTAGCCGGGAGTGAAAGGCAACTTTGGCCGCACGGTATAGGTGCCGCGAATCGTCATCAGGTCGGAAGGATTGACCGGAGCGCGGAGCATGCGGATCACCGCCTGCCCGGCCCCGGCCGCCACGTCGGAGACATCCTGGGCTTTGGCAACCTCGGCAGGTTCTCCGAACGACTCAACGCGGACCGCGTGCATCTCGTTTCTCCTCACGACCATACCGCTGAAATGCCATCAGGTCACCAGAAACGACGGCTGTCGCATTCCAGCGGTACGCCGACCGTGGGGCTATTTGTCGCCCTGCTTCCAATCCATGTGCAAGACTTTGACAAGAAACGCGAATTGATCCGCGGTTTCTTCGATGATTTTGGACGTCGGTTTGCCAGCACCGTGGCCGGCTCGCGTTTCAATGCGGATCAGCGTGGGTGCTGGACCGGCCTGGCAAGCCTGCAAACGCGCCGCGAACTTGAAGCTGTGTCCCGGAACCACGCGATCGTCTGTATCCGCCGTCGTGATTAGCGTGGCCGGATAATGAGTTCCCAACCGAAGATTGTGATACGGCGAATAGCGCAACAGGGCCTGGAACTCATCGGGGCTGTCGGCCGAGCCATAGTCGTCGACCCAGAATCGTCCTGCCGTGAAGCGGTGGAACCGCAGCATGTCCATGACGCCGACGGCCGGGAGGCACGCCGCGAACAAGTCCGGCCGCTGGGTCATGCAGGCTCCCACAAGGAGGCCGCCGTTGCTGCCTCCCTGGATCGCCAGCTTCTCCGGCGACGTGATTTTCTGTTCGATCAGCCAGCTCGCGCAGTTCTGGAAGTCGTCGAAGACGTTCTGCTTGTTGAGTTTGGTTCCGGCGCGATGCCAGTCTTCGCCGTACTCGCCGCCGCCCCGCAGATTGGCGAGCGCGAACACGCCCCCGTGCTTCATCCACAACACGCGTGAGACGCTGAAACCGGGCGTGAGCGAAATACTGAAGCCGCCATAACCGTACAAAAGCGTGGGCTGGGGTTGGGAAAAATCGAGATCCTTGCGGTGCGCGACAAACATGGGAATGCGCGCTCCCCCCGTACTGGTCACGAAGACCTGCCGGACAACAAACTCGTCGGGATTAACGTCAACCTTGGCCCGACGAATCAGGCGGGTTTCGCCTGTTTTGAGGTCGTACTGAAAAACCGACGGCGGCGTGGCAAAGCTCGAAAACTGGTAGAACGTCTCGTGGTCGGTTCGTTCGCCGGTGAAGTCACCCGCCGATCCCAGTCCCGGCAGTTCCAGCGGCGGCTGTTCGGCACCGGACGTGCGAAACAGGCGAACGCGCGAAACCGCATCGTGTAGATAGTCCGCGATGAACGTCTCGCCCAGGAGCTTGACGCCCTCAAGCACGTCACCCTGTTCGGGAACGATCTCCCGCCAATTCGCGGAATCCGGGTTGCCCAGTTCGATCGCGACGATCCGCTTACGCGGCGCGCCCTGGTCGGTCTTGAAGTAGAGGCGTTCGCCGTCATTGCCCAGGAACGAATATTCGTGATCGAATTCGCCCACCAGGTGTATTGCTGGAGCCGTCATGTTGGCGACTCGCTTGTAAAACACCATGTACCGATCATCGGTCCCGATCCAGGCCGTGATGACGATCAGCTTGCCGTCGTCGCTGACTTCGGCGCCAAAGCCCCATTCCGGATGATCGGTTCGCTCGTGGACCAGTACGTCCTCGCTTTGGGGCGTCCTCAGCCGATGGAGGTAGATCTTCTGATTCAAATTGAGTGATTGAAATTCACCGTCTTCGGTCGGTTCGGGGTACCGGGAATAGACGAAGCCGCTGTTGTCCTTCAGCCAACTGGGCTGGACGAACTTGATCCAGCGAAGCTCTTCGGAAAGATGATCGCCCGTTTCGAGGTCGAGAATCTTCCAGGTTCGCCAGTCGGAACCGGCTTCCTGCACCCCATAGGCCAGGTACCGCCCGTCGAGACTGAAGGATGTTCCCGCGAGCGCCGTCGTGCCGTCGGTCGACCACGTATTGGGATCGAGAATGACCGTCGGTTCGGCATCGAGCGACTCCTGGGCGACCAGCACGTTCTGGTTCTGCAGCCCGTCGTTTCGAAAGAAGAAGTACCGTTTGCCGTGACGCGCCGGCGGTGAAAACTTCGCGTAGTTCCACAAGTCGGTGAGTTCGCGAAGGATTGTCGCCCGGGCCGGGATCGATTCGAGAAACCGGTTCGTCACTTCATTCTGTGCCGTGACCCAGTCGCGAACGTCCGGGTTGAGGCGGACGTCGTCTTCCAGCCAGCGGTAGGGATCGGCGACCAGGGTTCCGTGGTGGTCGTCGGTCTGATTAACGACCTGAGTTTCTGGATAAATCCGGTCATTCGCCATCAGGGAAGCATCCAGGAAGATGATCGTCAGGGCCGCGAACAGTATTCCGGCCGGACGGGAGAGGAGGGGATCGATTCTCATGGAACTCGTTTCAAATCGCGATTGGCGTCTCGAAAACCCGTGAAGTCGTCAGGAAATCACTTCGTCCGATGAGGTTTGAAACGACAACCAGTGTCCGTTCGACGAGCCAGGGACAGGTCGCGCGAAAGTGCTCGCGACAGGCGGGAAGATACCCGACCGACACGGAATTGGCGACCAAATCTCCTCTCCAGGCGAATTCCACATCCATGACGGCGACCGATTGTGACAACCCCCGTAACGGGGGTATCCTGTGGGTTGAGAAACGGTTTCTCTCCGTCACGGCGTTCGCTGGTTGGTCTCGTCCAGTCACGAACGGAGTGTTGGCGTGGGCGATTGGCTTTCCTTTCGAGGCGCAGGTCCGAATGCGGTTTCGCGTGTCCGACAAGACTCCGGTCTATCTGTCGCGGCGGTTTCAGTTGCGACTGATGTCGATTCTTGTGGGCTGCGCGGCGCTGGTGCTGCTGTTGCCATCGTTGTGGACCAAGCCGGACGAAGTGAAGCCGGCCGCCGCTGATCCGAATGCCGCGATCGACTACAGCGTTCAGCTCGATGAGGCTCCGCCGCTCAACAACGACGAATTTCGTCTTGCTCCAGAAGAAGCGGGCGATTCCGCTCCCCCTCCAGCGGTGACGGAACGGACGGGCGGCGATGCCTACCTCAACCCGGCTCTGTTGTCGAATGTTCGCGACAATACGCTCGGGATTCGGCACGACGAAGCCGAAGCGTATTACCAGATCTTGCGGCAGCTTCGTGAAACTCCGGGAACGATTCTCGAACGGGCCGCGCGAACCGATCTGTTGTACGTCAATCTGATGACCGATTCCGAGAACCTGCGGGGCGAATTGACGTCGATTGTTGGCGATCTGCGTCGTCTCTCTCGTCTGCCGCCTTCGCCGCCCGATACTTATGACGGCCCACTCTACGAAGGATGGGTCTTCACGGCGGATTCCGGCACGCACCCGTACCGGGTTGTGACAACGAGCCTGCCAGAGAATCTTGTCCCCGCCGAATCGATGAAGGTTCCAGTGCGCGTGACTGGCTATTTCTTCAAGCGCGAGGGCTACGAGACCGAAGCTGGTCTGCATGTCGCTCCCACCCTGTTGGCGAAACGCATCCAGTACCATCGCACTCCGCGAACACCGCCCCCCGATGCCGGCATTGTCCCCTATATGCTGGGCGTTGTCGGAGCCGTGACGCTTGCCCTTCTGGTCACTCTGGTGTCGTTCGTCATTTCCGATCAACGATCGATGGCCAAAGACTTTCGACGGTTTCAGCTTGGAACGAGCGAGGGGTTCGATCAATTGCCGGGAGAACGCCCGATGTCGATCGAAGAATCGTTGCGCCATCTCGCGAATGGCTCGACGTCCGGTCCGGTGGCCTCGACGACGGACGAGGGACCGTCCGAACAGGATCTGGCGGAGATGGAGGGCGGGAACTGATGCCCGCGCGAATGAAATGTCCACATTGGGTTTGCTGCCCGGCGAACTGCATCCGTCGCGCATGATGTCCTCGCTTTGATTTGCATCGGTTCACAAAGGCGCCCGCGATGAGAACGCCAGCCAGTTGCCGCCACCACGTCGCCTACCCGCTCGAGATCTGGCGAGGAACGCTTGTTCTCCGTCCGGCTGGCGATTCGGTCGGTTTTAGCGCGACGGCCATGAGCACCGAACTGGCACGAATTCGCGAGCTGGCCAAATCGCCCGACATTCGCCATCTGATCGTCGACCTCAGCAACGGCAATTACTTCGGGTCGGTGGTGATCGGCGAACTGAATCAACTGGGGCAAGTCGTTCGGGACCGTGGCGGCCGGACAGCGCTGGCGGGGCTTTCCAACGATATGCACGACGTTGTCCGCGTGATGAAACTCGACAACCTGTGGGAGATTCACGACAGCCTGCCGGTTGCCCTGAGAAAAATCGCGCGAGTGCCCATCTGGCAACAGAGTCTCTGGATCTTGAAGCCGCTCCTGGCAATCGCTGTTCTCGCGGGAGTCGTCGCGCTCGGAATCGCGATCTGGCCATGGGAGTTTCATGAACGGAAGTATCTCGCGGAACTCGAACAATTGACCGCGGAATTCGAGGAACTCAGACGCCGCGGAGTCTCCGACTCCGAATGGGAAATCTTTCTCACGAAGTCGCGCAAAGCCCTCGAACCAATGGTTGAACATCTCGAACGGTACGCAAACGGAGACCGGCCGGCGGCACGTTACCTGTTATATGCCTCGCGAGACTTTTGCATGGCAACCTTCATGGCGCGCGCGGGCGAACCCTCTCGCATGGAAGTTCCCTACTACCAGATGCTCAAACTGACTCGCGACCACCTGAGACTTCCCCAGCCGCCGTCTCGGGTAGAGGGCGGCACCGCGCCGAAAGCACGCGCGCCGAAAACTCCCGAGCCGGAGACCCCCGCTTCCAAGGAACCCGTCCCGGCGGACCCCGCAGCCGAACCCCCGACCGGAACAGGAACTGCCGTGGTCTTGCCACTCTCATTTCCCGCGACCAGTCGGCCGGGGATTCCAGGAATTCCGTCGAAAGCGACCGCATCGTGACGACGGGCGAAGCGAAACAGCCGTCGGTGTTGATCGTTGGTGGGGGCCTTGGCGGGATATCCGCGGCCGTCGCCCTCTCCGAACGCGGTGTCTCGTGCCGCCTCCTGGAGTCGAAACCCCGTCTCGGCGGACGCGCGGGCTCGTTCGAGGATCCCGAAACGAAGATGCTGGTCGACAATTGCCAGCACGTCGGCATGGGATGCTGCACGAACCTGAAGCATCTTTTGCGAACCGTCGGGATCGAATCCTCGTTTCGACGCGAGAAAGTGCTGTATTTCATTGGCGTCGACGGACACGTTTCCAGGCTCTATGCGACGCCGGGCCCGAGCCCGCTGCATCTGGCCTGGGCCGGGTTCTGGATGAAGCAACTCTCGTTCGTCGACAAACTTCGCGTCGTGGCGGGATTGCGGAGCCTGGCGCGCCCATTGTCCGCTGCAGTTGCCGACCAGCCCTTTGCCAGATGGTTGTATCAACATGGTCAAACGTGTTCCGCGATTGCGGCGTTCTGGGAAGTCGTGCTGGTGAGCGCCCTGAGCGAAACGCTGGACCGCATGACGGTGAGCGCCGCGCGAAAGGTTTTTCTCGATGGATTTCTGCGCCATCGCGACTCGTGGACCGTGGAAATTCCCGATGCGAAACTCGGCGAGATTTATGGGGAGCCCGTCATTCAGTGGTTAAAAGCGCGCGGCGGCGAGGTGCTGCTCAAATCACCCGTTGAAAAGGTGCTCGTTGACGGGCAGCGGGTCGGGGGAGTTCGGCTGAAGGACGGCCGGACCATGACTGCCGACCATTACGTCCTCGCCGTCCCCTGGCATCGCCTGGGGAGCCTCTTGCCTGACACCTGGAAGGATCGTTCGCCGTTTGTCGATGCTTCGCGGCTCGAGGCCGCCCCGATCACCAGTCTTCACATCTGGCTCGATCGGCCCATCACCGATCTGCCCCACGCGGTATTTATTGGGCGGTTGTCGCAATGGCTGTTCAATCGCACGCTGCTGGAAGCGACGAATAACGGAGAGCGGGACGGCATCGGTGGCTGGTATTACCAGGTGGTGATCTCTGCCAGCCGCGATCTGGCCGGGCGATCGCAGCGTGAAATCCTGCGCCAGGTACTCGTGGAACTGGCCGGAGTCTTTCCAGCAGCCCGTGCGGCGGTGGTCATCAAGAGCCGTCAAATTACCGAGCACCGCGCCGTGTTCTCGGTTCAACCGGGTAGTAACCGTTGCCGACCCACCCAGGGGACCGGGATCGAGAACCTCGTGCTCGCGGGTGACTGGACGCAAACCGGCTGGCCAGCAACCATGGAAGGGGCGGTGCGCGGAGGAAACCTGGCAGCCGAGCAAATTCTCAGTCGGCTGGGACGTCCGGAATGTTGCGTCGCCGAAGAGTTGCCGGTTTCGCGCCTGGCCACCTGGCTGTTTCCGGGGCTGGGGGTTGAGACAATGCCCGATGCCCCTCCACCCTGGGCCTGGCCGGAAGAGGAGCGGGTGTCGAACGCCGAATTGGACGATTCCGCCCACTCTTCGCAGCGTCCCTCCGCGAAAGTGTCATGACGCCATACCTGGGTATGCTCGGTCGTATCAGCACGCCGGCCACGGAGGCTCCGTCATCCGTGCCGCGCGCGGCGCAATCGGTCACGGTCCGATTGCGGTGGTTCGGGCTGCTGGTCGGGTTCGCGATCGTCAATCTCAAGGACGAATCAGCCAATCAGCTCACCCTCAATGCCATTCTCGGGCTGGGAACGCTGTACGCGGCGCTTGATACCCTGGCGTATCTCCAGCGGTGGGTTTTTCTGGGCGCCTGGCCGTTGTTCACATCGGCCATGGAGGCCGTGTTCATTGGCATGCTGTGCTATTTCGACGCCGGCGTGACCAGCATTTTTCATTTCTATTATGTCTTGTCGCTGCTGGTCTGCGCGATTCGCTATCCTCCATACACCACATACATTACCTGTGGAATGCACATTGTCAGTTGTTTGTGCCTGACGTTTCTGACCGCGGGAGTCAACGCGAATACGCTGGCGGTGACGATGCTGACGCCCGTCGTGCTTGGCTGGGTCACCTGGGCCTGCGTGTCGTTCGCCGGCATTATGAAACTTGCCGGAGAGGAATTGACCAAACTCAACGCGGAACTCAAGCTCAATCAGGCGCTGCTGGAAGACCGGATCGCCCGGCGCACGCGCGAACTGCAGGAATCGCAGGCGCTCCTGGTGCAGCAGGAAAAGCAGGCCGCATTCGGGCTGCTGGCGGCGGGAATCGCGCACGAAGTGGGCAACCCGCTGGCGGCCATCAGCTCGCTCGTCCAACTCCTCAATCGTCGCGCGCTCGATCAGTACACGACCGAGCGATTGCAGATGGTGGACGACCAGTTGTTGCGTATTCAGCGAACGCTGCGCGAACTGGTCGACTTCAGTCGGCCTGCCAGCAAGGATGCCATGCTGTGCGACGTCCATGCGGCGGTCGATGCGGCCCTGAGCATTGCCAAATATTACAAGCGTCGCAAAGGGAAACGCATTTCGACCAGCTATGCCGAAGGCGTGCCGCCGTTTCGAATCGTCCGCGACCAGCTCGTGCAGGTGTTTCTGAACCTGATCCTGAATGCGATGGACGCCACGGAGGAAGCGGGGACCATCGACATTTCCTCGTCGTTCGAAGACGGCTGGCTGACCATTGAAATCCGGGACAACGGATCCGGTATCGCGGTAGACGACCGCGACCGCATTTTTCAGCCATATTTCACGACGAAGGCCACCGGAACGGGGCTCGGACTTTTTGTGTGTCGCAGGATCATCGAGGATCTCGGCGGACGGATGGAACTGCGGGATTCGACGCCGCAGGGAACCACATTCGCGGTCCTGCTGCGGCACGTCGAACCATTCACTCCCCCTCGGGAGGAAGAGTTCGCTCCAGCCGGACCTCTCGAAGCGAGTCCCTCGGAATGACTTGGCCATGCGATAGATTGTGGGGTGGCGCGCCCTGAGTCTTCGAAGGGTGTGGGTAATGGGCGCCGCTTCCTCGTGCGATTCGAGCAGCCCATGAAGACCACGCCCTTTCGCAGAGCCTTCAGGGCGCGCCACCCTGATTTTGCACGACTATCGCCCGCGCGGTCGCCGGCCCCAGTAGTCGCTCGCCTCGGGAGTTGCCAGTTCGGCGAATGTCTCGACGATTGTTCGTCGGCCGCGATCAAAGGCTTGCAAGAGGGCTGGTCGGCCAGGTTCGCAGGGGCCGCTGGCCGTCAGTTGCAGAAATAACTCGCCGTCGGAAATGGGTGATTGGCTCCACAGACGCAGATGCAGAGCGTCTTCGGAATCAGGAGCTGTCAGCTCCCAATCGATCGTGACATCCGCCACGTTGTGCCTCCCGCCGAGTACCGAAGGGGGCAGCGCGACGAGCCGGCAAAATGGCCAGTCCCGTTCCGATTGCCACACGGTTCCGCGCAGGAATTGGTTCGTATAGCTGATCGCCCACGAGGTTGCTTCCCCCGCGACGCCGACTGTTTCCCGGAATTGGTCGTAGGCCGCGGCAAAACCGTCTCGGATCGCCTCGTAATGGGGGTATCGTCCGCCGTCGGTTTCCTCCCAGGTGTACGTGACCGATCCCCGTGTCCACAGAAACAGGCGGTCTTCCAGAAGACTCTGAAAGATGGCGTGTTCGCCGCCGCTTGGTACATCGCCCGCCTTCCATTCCGGACCGAAGGCCGTCAGCAAGGCATCCGTGGCCAACGGAGTCGGCGAGACAAGATCATCCAACTCGACGATCAGGGACACCCGGCAGAGCGGCGGAAAGGTGTAGTCCGGGAGGGATTCGCTGGCCATGTGGCTTCACCCTGATCTTCGCTGGCTTCCAGAGCCACAGCCAACTGGCACGACAGCATTGCGGGTCTGATCGGCTCGACTTCGCCGTCTTCTGCCAACTTCGTTATGTGATGTCGGGCCGCAACATTCCCAGCCGTACCAGTTTCGCGCGGCACTCATCGCGTTCGCGGCTACGTCCCAGATCCTTCCAGGCCGGATCCTGCGCGGCCAGAAACTCCTCCTCCGAAAATGGAGTCGAGCCGCCCGTGGCCGTCAGCCGCTGGATGACTTCCACATCGAGCCGGCTGAGGAACTGACCACCCAGGCGATAGTCTTCAAAGGCTTCCCAGACGACAGGAAACAGCGGCTTCACAATGTTCTGGCCAATGGCCGTCGCGTACAGCCGGATTTCTTCCTGCGCATGGTCGTCCATCCGCAGGGCGAGAAAGTGCAGCAGGTTGTGCAGATCGACCTTCCAGTAGGCTTCGGTGTAGGTGGCCAGCGGCAGGTCTTTGCGGGCCTGTTCGCGGGCGACACCGGCGGCGACGCGTTCTTCATAAAGTTGGCGCGCGCGAGTCTGAAATTCCTCCTCGGCCTGCGTCAATTGCCGTCCGATTTCTTCGGGCAAGGCGGCCCCGCTCCCCTGGCGGTTCTGCGTCGCCTGCGAACGCCACTGATCGGGTGGCGTTGACTGCGCCGAGTCGATCGCCAGCGAGTAGCGCGTGCTGTACTCGTTGACGTTCGCCGTGCGATGGCGGATCCATTGTCGCCAGCAATCCATGGGGACGCGGACGAGGAATTTGACTTCCGCCATCTCGAAGGGAGTCGTGTGGCGATGCCGCAGCAAGTAGCGAATCAGCGTGCGATCGTCCGAGACTCGCTTGGTCCCTTCGCCGTAGCTGACCCGCGCCGCCTGGACGATGGAGGAATCGTCCCCCATCACGTCCACCAGACACACGAAGCCGTCATTCAGAACGGAAAACTTCCGCCAGCGAAGCTCGTCAACCACACTCGCCGTCATGCTGATTCCTCTCCCTTTCGCCCGCGCACGATACCGTCGGCGCGACGCTGCAACAACGGAGCGCCGGATCGATCGTTGTCTCGCCTTGAAGTTCGCGCCGGGACACACGTAGTCTCGTTGATGAGTACGTGTCGCTTTTCTGAGGGGCAGAGGGGATCCCGCCATGTCGCCGCAACGAGTTCTGTTGACCGACCGCGCCTGGCCCAATGCCGATATCGAGCGCGCGACATTGGCGGCTGACGGCGTGGAACTGGTGGAAGCCGATGCGACGGACGAAGCAACGCTCGCTCGATTGGCCGCTGACTGCGCCGCGATCGCCACGAACTGGGCGAAAGTAACTTCTCCGGTTGTCGCGGCCGCGAAAAACCTGAAAACGATCGCGCGCACGGGGATCGGCATCGACAACATCGCCGTCGATGCCGCGACGGCCCGAAAAATTCCCGTCACCAATGTCCCCGACTACTGCGTGGAAGAAGTCGCCGACCACACCCTGGGGTTGCTTCTTGCCTGTGCGCGGCGAGTCGCATTCTTCCATGGGCGCACCAAACGCGGCGAATACGATCTGTCGGCCGCGACACCGATGCACCGCCTGTCCGGACAGACACTGGGACTGGTCGGTCTCGGGCGGATCGGACAGGCCGTTGCGCACCGAGCCCGCGCATTCGGCCTGCGGGTGCTCGCTCACACGCGATCAGGCCGCGACCCCGCGAAGCAGTGCAAAATGGTCGATCTGCCCCATTTGCTCGATGCCTCGGACTACGTGTCGCTCCACGCGCCCCTGACGCCGGAGACGAAGCACATGTTCAGTTCGGCCGAATTCGCGCGCATGAAGCCGTCGGCCTACCTCATCAACACGTCGCGTGGCGGGCTCGTCGACTCGGCGGCGTTATGGGTAGCGCTGGAGCAGGGGCAGATTGCCGGGGCGGCGCTCGATGTCTTTGACCCGGAGCCACCCGATCTGACACAACCGCTGTACCTCGACGAGCGAATCATAGTGACTCCGCATGCGGCGTTTGTTTCCGAGGAATCGCTCGCCACGTTGCGCCGCCAGGCCATGGAGCAGATTCTATCGGTTTTGCGGGGGGAACGGCCGAACAACGTGATTAATCCGCAAATCTACGACTGACGGCTTCTCTCGTGTCGCGATTCGGCAACCTGTCAGGGGAGGCGCGGAAGCGTTGTCGACATTGTGAGCTACGCTTCCGAGACGCAGGACTCTGTCAGCTTGGTACAACGTGCATCTCCCGGCTTGGGAAGATGCCACAAAGGATCGGCCGGCTCGTGCCCGACTCGTTGTCTGTTCCCCCAGCTTCGCGCAAAGGCCAAGGCTCGACCGGCAAGAATGCCGGTCTGGAGCCGTTTAAGGGTCAGACCGACTCGAAGCGGGTGGATGTTCCGCCGACTCCCGAACCGTCGGCGGAATTGCAGAAGCGTCTCGATGAAAAAGAACAGCTCGTCAAGGCGTTGACCGAGCAATTGGAACTGGCTGCTGAACAGCTTGACCGTTTTCAGCGGTCGGGAGCGAACCAGCGCACGGCCGTTGCGGGCGGACTGCCGCCGGCGCTGCTGGAAGACCAGAAACAGGTTCTGGACGACATGGCCCGTGTCGTCCAGCAGTGGGAAGACATGCAGGCGGCCATGGTTTTAGGCCGTCTCGAGGTTCAGATTTCCTCGTTGCAGGATCTGATCCACGAAAAACTGAATCAGCCATTCATGGTGGCGCAGGCCTCCGTCGCGATGGTCCGTCCGGCAATCGAAGCGGCGGCGAATGAGGGGCCGGAAGCCCAGCTCGATGCCGAAAGCTCCGGGGCCTGGGCCGCGCTGAAGCAGCGGATGCTCGCGCAGCAGCAGCCGGACGCCGCCGCACCGGCGAAAGAAGCGGCCTCACTGGTTGTCGAGTGTCCGGAAGAACCGCCTCCACGGCCGCTCGAAGTTTCCGCAGCCTCCCGCGAACAACTGGAAGAAGCGATCGACGACCGCGATCGGTACATCTCGTACCTGCTCCGGCGACAGCGGCTCGCGGGTGGAGAAATCCACCTGCCCGACTGGTCGAGCCTCCCACCCATTCCGGAAGTATTGACGAACCGTGTCACGCAACTCGCCGACGAACTGGAATCGCGGCTGCGACTCGCGGAGATCGAAGTCTCGGTGGAGCGTGCCCGCATTGCACGCGATCAGATGAAACTGCGGCAGGCGCAAGACGCCCTGGAGCGTCAGCGGCGGCAACTCGGAATCGAGAACGAGTCGGCGGCCGCATCGAATAACTCGGGGGCGGCGCCAGCGTCGAGCAGCGATCGACGCTGGTCGCGATTCATGGGAAACACTCGTCGAACCGAGTAGTTCTACCTATCCTTCGGCGTAAGATCCGATCAACCTCCCGCGGATCCGCCCCTCTCATGGCTCGATTGCAGTCGCGGCAATCTCTGAGTTCCGAGTTCCCTGCTCGCTAAAAGTGGCGGGTGCGACTGCGTCGTGGTCCTCTCGTGTCCGTCTCGACGGCCGCTCTTCCCTTGCCGACATCCCGAAAATTTGCCGCTTTCAGCATGGACGCGCGAGGGGGCGTTCTGGCATAGTTCAAAAATCCTTTCTTTTCATTTGGGAGCATTCATGTCTCCCTTCATGACTCGCGGCCTCTTTACGTTGGTTCTGGGATTCGCCACCGTCGCCGTGGTGACGGAGGGGGACGTTCCGCGCTTGCAGTTAGAGACTGCTGATTTCCCTCAACTGTTCGCCGAATTGACCCGCCGATCGGACGTGGTTCGGCGGGCCTGTCGCACGGAACTTGTGCGCCGTCGGCATGAATCGCTACGGAAGATTCGCGAAGGAATCGGACTGCAACCGCTCGCCGTGCAGCGGGAACTAGTGATGGTCCTGGAAGAGTTCCTGATCCAGCAGGATCCCGAACTCGCGCGCGACGCCGAGGATCAACTTCTAAAATTAAGGGAATCTCCTTCGCTCGAACTTGCGATGGTCGTTTCGCAGCTTTTGTCCCAGTACGAACAGACCAGGCACATTCGCGCGCTGACGTCGCTGGAAGAGCTCGGAGCCAGCCTTCAGGTCATCGAGTTGTCGGCTTCCGCCGAAACGCCGAATATCGACTTTCTGGTGATTGACGAGGATTGGAAAGGGGGCAACGACGGGATTGCCCAAGCGAGCCGGCTTGTTCGGCCCACGATCTTGCATATCGCCGCCGAGTCGGGGATTTCTCGCGAATCGATTCGGCAGGCGGTGGCGAAAAACCCGGCCATACGTGTGCGCCATCCCGATCATGGCTGCCTGGGTGTCGGGGGCCAGCGCAAGGCGGGAACCTTCGAAATCAATTTCGTGGTTCCGAATTCTCCCGCCGCGCGCGCGGGTCTCCGAGAACACGATCGCATCCGACGGGTGCAAGGAGTGTCGACCGACGACTGTAACGACATTTCCGAGCAGATCTCGGCGTTTCCTCCCGGTTCCGTGGTGACGCTCGACGTCATGCGGGGACGCGCCTGGCTGGGTGTCAACGTCGTCCTCGGCAGCGATTTCGCGATCGGAACCTGCCGCTGTGCCGAATCCGAATAGGTCGGATTCCAGCTTTCGCTCTTTGGCGACGCGTCCCATTGGCCGCGGTATCATGCGGACGTTTCGCATTTGCTCGACCGCGAGCCCCAGCGCCAAGGGATCTCGCTCGCGCCGGTTCGACCCGGGACCGCGACCTGTTACGAAGCCACCGGAAGATTGTCTCTCGCGAATCGGGATCAGTTCTTATGCTGCATGTGGTCATCATGGCCGGAGGAAGTGGGACGCGTTTCTGGCCCGAGAGCCGGAAGCGGCTTCCCAAACAATTTCTGCGACTGTCGGGCGAAGAGACGCTCATCCAGGCGACCTGGAATCGGAGTCTTGAACTGGTGGACCGCCAGCGGGTTTGGGTCGTGACCGGGCAAGCCCACGTCGCGGAAACCCGACGCCAGATACCGGAACTGATGCCAGACCGAGTCCTTGCCGAACCATGCGGCAGAAACACGGCCCCCTGTATTGCCCTGGCGGCGCTTCGTATTTTGGCTGACGATCCGGACGCGACCCTTTTGGTCCTTCCGGCCGATCATGTCATCACCCCGACCGCATCATTCGTCGTCGATGTCGGGTTGGCCATCGAACTGCTGAAAGCCGATCCCAGCCGTCTGGTGCTTTTTGGCGTTCCCCCCACGTACCCGTCGACGGGATTTGGCTACATTCGCCGTGGCGATCGACTATCTGGCTCCAAAGAGCGTTCGTACGCGGTCGACGGTTTTCGCGAGAAGCCGAACCTGGAGACGGCGGAGTCGCTGATTGCAGCGGGCGGTTATCTCTGGAATTGCGGGATCTTCGTCTGGAAGGCTCGCCGCATTCTCGATGCGCTGTGCCAGCATCTTCCCGAGATCGGCCCGCGCATCGAGCAATTGCAGGACGCCTGGCAACTGGGAACTCTTTCGGCGGCGATCGAGGAAGTGTTTCCCCTCATGCCGTCGATTTCCATCGATCATGCCGTTCTCGAAAAGGCCGACCGAGTTTGCGTCGTGGAAACCTCGTTTACCTGGGACGATGTCGGAAGCTGGCAGGCGATTGCCCGGCATGCCCCCACAACCGCTGACGGCAATACGCTCATTGGGAGAGTGTGTACCACCGAGACGACGAATTGCATCCTGCGTGGCTCAGGCGACCACCTGATTGCCGCGATTGGCGTTCATGACCTCATTGTCGTCCACACGCCCGATGCGACGCTGATCTGCGATCGACGCGACGAGTCAGCCATCCGGCGGTTGCGCGAGGTGCTGGAGGCGAATCCCGAGATGCGCGAGTTTCTCTAGCGCTGCGAATCCGGTTCAGTAGTCGTCGAGATCATCTCCGCCGTCGTCCCCTTCGCATTCATGATGGAGCTCGAGCAAAAACTCCAGTGCTTCATCCAGCGACGGCGCGGGATATCCCGGCTGCCGACCGGCGCGGTCGCACCTGGCGAGGAGAAGCTGCTCCTCGAAATCTTCCGACTTGCGCATGCCGCGTGCCGCGCGAACTCCGCGCAGGTAGTCGTGCGCTTGCGGCAAGGCGGCGATCAGGTTCCAGGTCCGCGGCGTGACGATGCCTTGCAGCACTTCCAGGCCGCATTCGTGGGCCTGTCGCGGATCGATGGCCTGCCCGACATCGTGAAGCAGGCATGCCAGCAGAAATTCTTCGTCATAGGGGAGGGCCTCACGCCCCAGCGCGAAGACCTGCAAAACATGAAACAACGCATCCCCTTCGGGATGGTCGACCGGATCGAGCTTCACTCTCTCAAGTGGCTCGAGCAGGCTGCGATAAATCTCGTGGAGTTCCTCCATCGTCGGCTCGCCATCTTCGGAAAGATCGAGAAAGTCGTTGTCCAGTTCGACGCGTTGTCGCAACTCTTCCAGGCTCCACCCCTCCACGGGCCTTTCGTCGGTCCCGTGAACAACCCAGGGAACTGGTTGCGATCCATGATAAACGAATTCACCGGGCGGCAGATCCGCGAGTGTCGTGCGTTCCGGAACGAGACCGGTCGCGGCGGCAAGGCTGGCAAGTACCTGACCAGGTTCGCGCGGAGCAACGAGGATCATAAGGTCGGCTCCTCGAGTCACGACCCCGTCGATCAGCGTTCCAATCACGGTTGGCTCAAAGTCGGCGAGCGCTTCGCAGAGCGCGAGTGCCTTCCGGCGGGCTTCTCGCTGGGCCGCCGGATCGCGTTCGCGCGACAAAACGCCGCGCCGTGCCAGGACTTCATCAAGAATCTCGGCGTGAGTGGGAATATCCGCTGCCGAGAGTCTCTGCCGGCTCAACCAGCGCGCGGCCCGTTTGCGGGCGGTTGCGGAATCGGCGACTTTGCCCTGCACGATCAGTCGAGCGGCCTCTTCGGCAATGCGCTGGCGAATCGAGCGGTTGGTCATGGGGACGAGGCTCCGGTACGAGCCCTGTTCGAGAGATTCACCGTTGTTCTTTATGTTGGTCAGGCTACCCAGGCAGCTTCCAGGTCGCCAGCGGAATCCATTTCCACATCACGTACGCGACCGGACCGGCGTAAAGGATGCTGTCGAGTAAATCGAGGAGGCCGCCAAACCCCGGGAGGAGCCGCGAGGAATCTTTTTTGCCCACATCGCGCTTGATGAGCGATTCGCACAGGTCGCCAATCAATCCCACGACGCCGAGAACCAGGCCGTAGCACGCCGACCAGTACCATTCCGGCGGTGTCCACGAACTGTTGAAGATTGGTGTGGCGAAAGTCAGCCAGAGTTGCGCGCCCAATGCGGAGCCGACCAGCGCTCCGACGCCGCCAGCACGCGTTTTTCCCGGCGACAATAGCGGAAAGAGCTTTCGCTTGCCGAAAAGCTTGCCAAACGTGTATGCCCCGACGTCGCCGGCTTTCACGACAATCACCAGCGAACCGAGCACGAGATAGCCGGCGTCCGCCCCCGCTACCCACCGCAACTGGGCGGCTACTCCCAGCAAAACGCCGACATAGCTGACAATGAGCAACTCCGCGCTCAACGTCTCCATGCTTCGGCCCGGTTCGCGATAGCGATAGGTTGCCAGCAGGAACAGAAATAGAATCGTGAACGAATACGCGAGCATCACCTGCGCGAGCGTGTTGCCGTCCGGCGCGACTTCCAGCGGCATCATGCCCAGGCGACCATACCAGCAGGAACCGGTCACCAAGAGGCAACAGCCGATCACGGTTCCCTTATGCGGCGTGAACGATCGGGTCCACAAGAGGTCGACCAGTTCATCGGCCGACCGGGCCGCGAGCAGCAAAGCCAGCAGGAAGAGAATGGGCGCGGAGGCCCCCATCCGGTTGTCGAGGTAGAACAACCCAATAATCAGCGGAATCAGAATTGCCGAAACGGCCAATCGCCAGACGAGCATGCTGTCAGCCCGAGAGTCCCCCAAACCGTCGATCGCGTGACGCATAGTCGTCGAATGCCTGACGCAAGTCGTCGACCGTGAACTCGGGCCAATGCCGTTTCGTGACCCACAACTCGGCGTAGCTGATCTGCCAAAGCAGAAAGTTGCTCAGCCGCATCTCGCCGGCCGTGCGAATCACGAGATCCGGATCGGGCATTCCACCGGTATTCAGCGAGTCGGAGAGAAGCTGCTCGTCGATCTGCTCGGGCTTCAGCACGCCCGCGGCAACCCGCTCGGCGAGATGCCTCACGGCATCCGTGATCTCGGCCCGGCTGCCGTAATTGACGGCCAGGCACAATCGCATCCCCCGGTTCGACTCGGCGAGTCGCTCGGTCTTGTCGATTTCGGCCAGAACGTCTTCCGGCAGACCGCCGCGCCGACCGATCATGCGAAATCGCAATCCTTGGGAAACGATACGGCGGCGTTCCTCGACTAGGTACTGCTTGAGGAGCCGCATGAGCAGGCGTTGTTCCCCTTCGGGGCGTCGCCAGTTCTCGCTGGAGAAGCAGTAGAGAGTGAGTTGATCCAACCCCCGGGACGCGCACTCATCGACAATATTGCGGACTGTCCTGACGCCGCGGCGATGCCCTTCGATGCGCGGCAGACCTCGCCGCCGTGCCCAGCGCCCATTTCCGTCCATGATGATCGCCACATGTCGCGGAACGCGCGCCGAACGAGAGGCTTCGGCCTCGGTTGCCGGAGCCGTCTTCAAGATTTCCCCCCGAGCCACTTTTTCCTGCTCGAGACCCTGTGTCGTCGATTCCATGATGCCGTCCATCCCTCGTACGGCATTGTGGAGAGTCGGGGGGCAGGACTCAATGCAGCGATCGCTGATTTCGCAATAAACCCGAACGGCGCGAAGTAATGGCCTTGGCGAGGAAATCTTGAGGCGAAGCGTCTTCAGCTTCGTGCTGGCATTCCAGTTCCACTTCGCGATACTCGGGGTCTTCACCGACCTGTGTGATGCCCAGGCGAACCCGATTGTCGCTGATCTCGAGGACCGTCACCGTGACATGATCGCCGATGATCAGGCTTTCGTTTTCGCCGCGGGGGAAGACTCGCATCGCAGGGCCTCGCGAAGGACAGGATTGCCGGGGAGCACGTCGTCGCCACTCCCGAATGAGGCGACATTCTGCCGTGAGCTTTTGAAGAGAGCAAGCCGTCATTTGCCACGACAACATGATTCACTGATTTCCATCAAGATCGTCTTGACAGATTGATTTGCCACGTCCTCGTTTGGGTATGCCGCATCATGAAGATGGTGATCTTTCCCGCGCTCGACGAAGCCCGCATTCATGCCATTTCCGGGGTGATTTCGTCAACGGACCAACTGGTCAATACAAGTATTCGCGAGGATGCACTGGCTGCGATGCCTGATGCCGATGCCTTCTTTGGCAAGCTGACTCCCGACCTGCTCGTGGCCGCGACGAAGCTGCGCTGGGTGCAGTCGCCGACGGCCAGTTTGGAGCACTATGTCTTCCCGGAACTCGTCGCGCATCCCTGCCAGTTGACCAACATGCGCGGGCTTTTTTCGGATGTGATCGCCGATCATGTGATGGCCTTCGTGCTCTGTTTCGCTCGCAACTTTCCCACCTATTGGAGCCAGCAGCGGAACCGGGTCTGGGCACCGGCTGGCGACGCGATGTCCCGTGTCGACTTTGTCTCGGCTCCCGGGCAGGTGAGCCCGGTCGATCGGGCTCATCAGCATCTTGCCGACTGTTCGCTGGGCGTGTTTGGCGTGGGCGCCATCGGACGCGAGATTCTGAAACGCGCGGCCGCATTCGGCATGTCGCTGCATGGTGTCGATGCCGTGCAGCGGCGAGATGACGACCTCGGCGTCGACATCTGCGGGCCCGAACGAATCGAAGAAATGCTGTCCAAGTGCGACTACGTGGTCATCGCCGCTCCGCACACTCCCCGCACGCAGGGGCTATTCGGCCGAAAGCTGTTGCGACACATGCGACCCACGGGCGTTCTCATCAACATTGGTCGCGGGGCAATTGTCCCGCTCGACGACCTGACGGCCGCATTGAACGCGGGTGAACTGCGCGGCGCGGCCCTTGATGTCTGCGAACAGGAGCCGCTACCGACCGATCATCCGCTCTGGACGATGGAGAACGTCCTCATCACGCCGCACGTCGCGGCGGCTTCACCCCGAGTCGCCGAGCGTCACCTGGAGACACTCCTCGACAACGTCCGCCGTTTCGTCGCGGGTAAACCGTTGCGGAACGTGGTCAACAAGGCGGAGTGGTATTGAGTGTCATTGGTCCACGGGGGTATCGGCACTCTTTCGGACCTCGGCCACGGCGGCCCGTTGCTGCTCCAATCGCTCAAGCCAGCCACGTTCGGCTCCGCGCTCAACGGGCATGTAGTACCTGCGGTCGACACCGAGGTAGTCTTGCGCGACCCAGCCGGACTCGGCATCGTGGGCATACTCGTAGCCCTCTCCGCGACCAAGCCGTTTGGCTCCCTTGTAGCTGCGGTCCTGGAGATGACGCGGAACCGGAATGGCCCGCTGATTGCGGACATCGTCCAGTGCCGCATTGATCGCGGCATACGCCGCATTCGACTTAGGGGCCATCGCCAGGTAGGTCGTGGCCTGTGCCAACGCGATGCGTCCTTCCGGCAAACCGATGAAATCCACCGCCTGTGCCGCGGCCATCGCCACCATGATCCCTCTCGGATCGGCATTGCCAATGTCTTCCGAGGCCGAAATCACAAGTCTTCTCGCAATAAATCGCGGGTCTTCGCCTGCTTCCAGCATCCGCGCCAGCCAGTAGATGGCCGCATCGGGATCGCTGCCGCGAATGCTTTTGATGAACGCGCTCGCCACGTCGTAGTGATCGTCCCCCGTGCCGTCGTAAGAAATGGCCTTCTTCTGAACCGATTCCTGGGCCACCGGGAGGTCGATCAGCGTCTGGTCAGCAGGCAGCGACAAGGCGGCAACCTCAAGCCCCATCAATGCCCGCCGCGCGTCGCCGTCGCAGACTTCGGCGAGGAATTCGAGCGCATCGTCGGCGATTCGCAAGCGGCGACTGCCGAAACCCCGTTTCTTGTCCTCCAATGCGCGTCGCAGCAGCAGTTTGATCTCGTCGCGCGAAAGGGGTTGCAGCTCGAAAATCTGACTGCGGCTGACCAGCGGCGGAATGAGGGCGAAGAACGGGTTGGCCGTCGTCGCGGCGACCAGCGAGACCACGCCTTCTTCCACGTCCGGCAGGAGCAGGTTCTGCTGAGTCTTGTTGAAGTGATGCAGTTCGTCGATGAACAGCACCGTCTTGTTGCCGCCCGTTTCCAGGCGCTGGCGGGCGGCGGTCAACTCTTCACGGAGTTCTTTCGCGCCTGTCGCAGCCGCGTTGAGCGCGACGAACGCACGCCGGGTCGATTGAGCCAGCAGTTTCGCCAGCGACGTTTTGCCGGTCCCTGGAGGGCCGAAAAGGACGATCGAGGTCAGGCGGTCGCTGTCGATCAAGCGGCGGAGCAGACGGCCGGGAGCCAGCAGATGACTTTGACCGACATATTCGTCGAGCGTGGCGGGCCGCATTCGCGCGGCAAGGGGCTGGCCGGCCTGGAGATTCTGCTGTTCCATCTCGTGAAACAGGTTCATGGAAAAGAAAGCCTCCGCGATTGCCGACCGGGTGATGAGGTTCTGAACCCAATGAGTTCAGGGGGGAGCCGACGAACCAGGTTGTGTGAGCCGCGAGAAGCCGCGAGGACTTCGAGCGGATATACACGCGGCTGATCCAGCCAGACACCCACTTCACATACTTGTAGGGTCAACGCACGTCACCCATATCGAGCACCGCAGAGGCTTTCTAAATTTCTCCACGACACGCCATTCAGGCTACCATTGCCGAGACCTTCCCTGCAATGAATGGGACAACTTCCACGGCCGGAAACGACGCACCATTAAAAAAAATTTCCGGCCTTCGCGTGAACCTCCCGCTCGTGTGGACGTTGATCTACAATTGAGCCTTGTCGGGCTCCCTTTCTCCAGTCTCTCTCGTCACGTCGAATGAGGAGTGTCTCATGGGTTTATTCGATAAACTCCGCGCGGAATTGATCGACATCATCGAATGGGTCGATGATTCCCGGACGACACTGGCGTGGCGGTTTCCCCGGTATCAGAACGAAATCAAGCAGGGGGCGCAACTGATTGTCCGGCCGGGACAACTGGCCGTGTTCGTGCATCGCGGGCAGCTCGCCGACGTGTTTGAACCGGGGACGCACACCCTCAATACCCAGAATCTTCCGATTCTCAGCACGCTGGCTGGGTGGAAGTACGGCTTCAACAGCCCCTTCCGTTCGGAAGTCTACTTCGTCAGCACCCGTCAGATCACCGATCTCAAATGGGGAACTCCCAACCCCATCATGCTTCGCGATGCCGACTTCGGACCGATTCGCCTGCGGGCGTTCGGGACGTATGCGATCAAGGCCCAGGATCCTCGCGCGCTGCTCAAGGAACTAGTAGGGACCGACAGCGAAGTCGACGTCGAGGAAATCGGCGAACTGATGCGGTCGATCATCACGTCGGCGTTTGCCGACATGATCGGCGAGCGCAAGATTTCCGCGATCGACCTGGCCGCCCACTATCGCGAGCTGTCCGAAGACTTACGCAAGGTCGTGCAGGAACGGATCGACGACGAATACGGTCTGGAGATTCCCGCTCTCTTCATCGTCAACATTTCGTTGCCCGAGGAAGTCGAAAAGGCCATCGATACCCGCAGCAGCATGGGTGTCATTGGCGACATGAACAAGTTCCAGCAGTTCCAGTTCGGTCAGGCCATCCGCGAGGGGGCGAACAACCCGGCGGGGGGCGGCGCGGCCGAGGGCCTGGGGCTCGGGATGGGTTTCGCCATGGCCGGACGCATGCTCAATCAGCCGGGGTTTGGCTTTCCCGGCGGAGCGACTGGGGCTCCTCCGCCGTTGCCGGGGGCCGTACCTTGGCATGTTGCTATGAACGGTCAATCCGGTGGTCCGTTCGCGCCCGAGCAGATTCAACAGGGAATTGCGTCCGGCGAAATTACCCGCGAGACGATGCTTTGGACTCCCTCGCTGTCGGCCTGGACACCGGCGGGGCAGATCCCCCAGTGGCAGGGAGCGTTTAACGCCTCGCCCCCGCCTCCTCCCCCTCCGGTCCCGCCAACTGCTCCGTCAGCGAATTGACATGACGTGCGAGCCGAGCGGAGGCGGGGCTTCGTTGAGAATATCCCGCGCTCCCGCGGTTCGAGCCTCGCATTCGAGGATTTACGATCTCTCAACGGCCTGTCTCGCGACGAGGAGTCGTCCCGATGCGCTGGTTAGCAGCCACTTTCGCAATCGTCCTGGCGATTGGGGTACGACTCAGTACGGCTCAGTCGGAGAACGGCCAAACCTTGGTCCCGTTCATTGAACTCCAGTCGGATGCACTGACGCCGCCGGTCGTGGTGGAGGAATCGCCGCGCCCCGTCCATCAGGTTCGCTTAGTCATTGACGCTTCGCTGAAACGGGGAAATCTAATTCTCGACAGCAATCGTCCCGAGTTCGACGAGTTCGGCAAGCTGATCGGCGGGCTGCAGACACCGCATGTGCGGGCGAGTTCCCTGGATTCGCTACGGCGGGAAATCCCGTGCACCATTCAGATGGTGAAGGGCGGCTCCGACGAATGGCAGCTCTATCGACTTGAGGGGCCGAGTCTGAAGACCCCGTTTCAAGTCGCCACGCGGAACAACATCTCCGAAGGTGGGCCCGCAAGGCTGATGATTCTGGGACCGGACCAGAAGCCGGCGATCGTCATCCATTGCACACGCTATGGACTCGTTCTTCCGTAACCGAGCGGCGATCCGACCGAGCGCTTCAGCGAATCACGACCTCGGAACCGTTCACAAGGAAGTCGTAGACTTCAATCACATCCTGCTGACCGAGGCGAATGCAGCCGCGCGATGCGGCCCGGCCGATCGATTCCGGTTCGATGGTCCCGTGAATGCCATAGCTTTCGCCCAGGTCGATCCAGCGTTCGCCAAGAGGGTTCGCCGGATCATCGCCGGCGATCACCCGCCCGTCGGGATCGGTATACTGCGGGTTTTCGACTTTATTGAGGACCGAGAACTTCCCCGTCGGAGTCGCGTTGTCCCGGCCAATGCCAACCGGGTAACGCTTCACGAAATATCCCTTCAGGTGAATCGTGAGCGAGTAGTCCTGGCGATCGACGACGGCCGCGAACGGTCCTTGGATCACTTTCAGCCGTTGGCCTTCGCGGATGCGATTCGCCGAGACGCGATTCAGCTTCGCGAGGTATTGCCAGGAGAGTTGATACTTTCGGGCAATTGGCTCCAGTCGATCCGAGGCATCGACGACGTACGGTTCCAGAAAGTGCGGCTGCGACGAAAGGAAAATGACCTGCGCGGTTTCTTCCAGCTTGTCGAAGAACCGGTCCCGATCGGTTGGGTGGTTCCAGTACAACTTTGACAGAATGCGATGAGCCCCCAGGTAGTCGCTATCGGCCAGCAAACGATCTGCTTCCGCAAGCGAGGTTGCGATCTCCGTGGGCGTGCCGTCAGGTTCTGGCTGCGAACTGGACACAACTGGTCGACGTGGAGCGGTCGCCTCGGCAACCGATGTGGCATTCGCGGCGACAATTTTTCCGCCGCTGGTGCCTTCGGCTTCCGCGGCTTCCGCGGGATCGCGATCAGCGGTCAGCACCTCCAAATCCTTCGCGACTGGCGACACAGACACGAGCGGTCGCGCCAGTTCCTGTTGTTCGGCGGTCAATTTCCGAGGCGGCAGGCGATTGGAATTTCCTTCCAGAACCGGCGGCTCGCTCTGCGATCCCAGTTCCACCGGCTCCGTTGACTCGCCTTCCTCCAGCACCGTCTGCTGAATCGCCCACTCGGGGGCAGACTCGTGCGGGGAAGACTGGCCGCCCGACTCGGAAACGGCTGTGCCAGAGTCCGACGGAAGCGAGCCCGTCTTCGGCAGCGAGAGTTCGATCGGGATCCAGCCGCTTTTCCAGGCGAACCCGAGGGACAGGCCGATTCCGAAGACAACCGCGAAGAAAATCGCTGAACGAAACCATCCACCATTCATGGGAGTGCTTCCGTGCCTCTTTGCCCCACCCGAATCGGCGGCATCCAGGTTGCCGCTAACGCGGGTTTTAGCACACCCGGCGACGGCTGCCTAGCACCAGTCTCGCCGACGCGAACCCAGACAGGCCGGGCTGTATAGGCGGAAATGCAAATATTTGCCTAAGAATGACTTGCGGCAAGTTTTGTGTCCGCGCGGAAACTACTTCAATAGTCCCAAAGCCGCGTAAACCTTGATGTCGATCAAGCAACCCTCGTGTTCGCGGGCTGTCAGCCAACGCCGAAGTTTTCGCAGCGGGACGACTTCAACCTGAATGGCTTCCCCCTCGACGCCCCCGCCGTCGTGAACCCGGCGCGCGGTTCGCGTCAGAAAGAGGGAAACGACTTCGGAACTCAGTCCCGGCGACGTCGTGCAGGTGCCAGCGAGCGTCAGATCGGACGCGTCGTAGCCAGTCTCCTCGAGCAGTTCGCGCCGTGCCGATTCGATCGCCTCTTCGCCGATGCTGTCCGCCGAGTCGCCCACCAGCCCGGCTGGCAGGTCAATCACATCACGGCGGACCGCGACCCGGAATTGTCGCGTGAGCACCAGTTCCCGGTCTTCCGTCACGGCGATGATGGCCGCCGCTCCGATGTTGCGAGTGCGCTGGGCATACTCCCACTTCCCTTCCTTGAGGAGCGCGAGGTACTTGCCTCGGGCCAGCACCTTTCGTTCGGAAGTCGACTTCTTCTTCATGCACGGATTCCAGTGGTTGGATCGGCATCACGCTCGTAGGGCGAAACGATTGCCAGTCCCAAGACCGGCATGTTAGCCTCGCATTCTGTTCTGGAAAATACCGTCCCGAACTGTTCGCCTGCCAATCGCGCGCTCGTCGATGGCGGATGATCCCATTCTTTACTGTCGTCGAGATCGGCTACCTGGAGGAGTTTCGCGAATGCTTCATCGTACCGTCACATCTCTTGTTCTTCTGGCGGGTGTCACTGCCATCGCCGCCGAGCCGAACAAGACGAAAGAGTCGTTTCTCGACGCCGCGTCGGCCGGTCCCGATTTCGCCATTCAAGGCGAGTACGTCGGCAAACTGGGCGACAACAACTATGGCATGCAGGTGATTGCGCTCGGCGAAGGCAAGTTCGACGCGGTCGTCTATCCGGGCGGGCTTCCCGGCGCCGGCTGGACCCAGGAATTGAAGTACAAGGGGACGGGCGAACTGAAGGACGGCGTCGTTCGACTCACCGGCGACGATGGCTCGGCGACGATCTCCGAGGGCAAAGTCGTCATTGAAAATGGCGAAACAAGGGGCGAGTTGCAGAAAGTCGAGCGCACTTCCCCAACACTGGGCGCGAAGCCTCCCGAAGGGGCGATCGTGCTCTTCGATGGCTCCCATACCGACCATTGGCAAAACGGTCGCATGGATGATCATTCGCTGCTGATGGTGGGAACGCGGACGAAGGAAAAGTTTGGCAACTTCCAGTTGCATCTCGAATTCCGCACCCCCTTCATGCCGAACGCGCGCGGCCAAGCCCGTGGCAACAGCGGCATGTACCTGCAGGATCAGTATGAATGCCAGGTTCTCGATTCGTTTGGTCTGGAAGGGGCGGACAACGAATGCGGCGGCATCTACAAGAACGCCAAGCCGCTCGTCAACATGTGCCTGCCGCCCCTCTCGTGGCAGACCTATGATGTCGAATTCACCACGGCTCAGGTTGACGACGAGGGAAAAATCACCGTCCCGGCCAAGACCACGATTCGCCACAACGGCGTGGTGATTCATGATGGTCTCGACCTGAATTTGACGCCCGGCGGCGGCCAGAACAGCGGGCTCCCGGGCGCCCTGTTCCTACAGGACCACAGCGATCCCGTCCGCTTCCGGAACATCTGGGTCGTCGCGAAGTAGGCTGTTTGAAATCGTTGATAATCTCATCAAACAAAAGGGGCGTTCGGGACTGACTGGTCTCGAACGCCTCTTTTTCATTGGTGTAGTTCCCCAGGTCCAACGACCAGTAGTAACCCGAAGCGTCAGCGAGGGCGGTTCTACTCTCTCCCTCGCTGACGCTTCGGGTTACAAGTTCGGTCACTTTACACGACCGTCCGCTTCCACGCTCCGGAACGAAATCGCCACGCGAGGAGCAGGGCTCGTAGCGTGTTGTCCGCCCCCATGCCAATCCAGACGCCGACCAGCCCGCCTTGCAGCACGACGCCGAACAGATAACCCAGCGATGTCCGCACGACGAGCGTGCCAATGGTGGTGCACAGAACGGGAAAGCGTGTGTCTCCCGCGCCGCGCAGGCAATAGCGCAAGACAATCGCCAGCGACGTCGGAATCTGATAGAAGGCCATCAACTGCATGGCGGGAACGCCGACCACGCCCACCTCCGGGTTTTCATGCATCAGGCCGTAGATCGGCACGGCCAGAAAGAAGAACCCGACGCCAATCAAGCCGGCGTAGACTGCTGCCTGTCTGGCGGCGATCCAGCCAATGCGCTCGGCTTGTTCCGGTCGCTGCGCGCCGAGCGACTGACCGACAAGACTCGCCGCGGCACTCGCCCAGGCTTCGGAGGGCAGATATGAAATCGCCTCCATCCGCACGCCGACGAAGTGCGCGGCGAATACAATCGCGTCCGAAGCCCCGAAGGCGACTTGCCCCACGATCATGAGAAAAATGAAGTGGCCGACGAACTGCAACATCCCATCCAGCGCGGCTGGCAAACCAATCCGCAGCACTCGCCGTGTTGTCTCGGCGTGCCACCGCACTTCGCGAAATTGCAGACGGAACGACGAAAGCCCCGATCGTAGCGCGACAGCCATCAGGATGGCTCCCGTCACGCGCGCGACCACGGTCCCGTAAACCACGCCATTCACGCCCGAGACTGGCAAGGGGCCCCAGCCATACACGAAGGCTGGCGAGGCCAGCACGTTGACGACGTTCGTCAGCCCCAGCACGAAGAGCGGCGTCCGCATGTCGCCGGTTCCGCGCAGGGCCGCCGCCGCGATGAATGTCCAGCACGTAAAAGCCTGGCCGAAGGCATCGACCCGCTGATAAGTGACCGAGATCGCCGTCGTCTCTGCATCCATGCGCAACAACCATGGCGAAATCGGGGCGATGATTTGCAGAAATGCGAAAACGACCCAGCCGAGCCCCAGCGAAAGCGCCAGCGATCGATGCGCGACCTTGGTGGCTGATTCGAAGTTCCCGGCCCCCCATTCTCGCGCGACGATTGCCGTCGTGCCGCTGGCGAGGAGGTTGAAGATCAGGGCGGCCAGCCAGTCGATATACGCGGCCAGGCCCACCGCAGAAGTGGCCCGCTCGTCGATCTGGCCAGAGAGATAGACGTCATAGAAACCGACGCAGAACTCGAGCAGGTTCTGCGCGAGGATCGGCAGTCCCAGGCGAAACAGCGTCCGGCCCGGGTGAGTCATCGCGGCGTCGACGAGCGAAGGCCGATACTCGACGCGCGACATGATTGCGGAGCTACTTTCAGCGGAATCGCCGCCACGGATCATTCAAGGCAGGCAGGTCGGCAAGCGTGAGTCGTCTTTGATCGAGGAAGGAAGACGGTGATCGGTCAATTAACCGGGAGGCCAACCCAGGCCGCGTCCCCCCAGAAGATGGACATGCAGGTGATCGACCGTCTGGCCGCCGTCAACGCCGCAATTTACCACCACTCGGTAGCCCGACTTCAGCCCCAGGTCGACCGCGATCCGGTTGGCGACCAGGAACAGGTGGCCCAGGAGGGCCGCATCGTCGGTTTCGGCTTCCGCCAGCGACGAAATTTCCTTGCGGGGAATGACCAGCACGTGCGTCGGCGCCTGGGGCTTGACGTCATGAAAGGCCAGGCACTGATCGTCCGAATAGACGATCTTCGCGGGAATTTCGCCGTCGATGATCTTCTTGAAGATGGTGTTCGCCATTGCTGCTCTCGCCTTGCAGGACACGGCTCCCGTTGCCCGGTTCGGTCGGCCCAGGGAAATGTCCTGAACCGTTGCCAAATCTCAACCAACCCCTGCGGACGGTACCAAAGCCCGCAATCCGAAACAAACGCGGGGAAATTTCTCACGGCGATTTGACCGTTCGGCCCGGCGAACTAGGTTGCCAGCGTGGTGTTGCCGATCGTTCGATCCCCCTTAGCCCAGGTGTCTCCCATGCTCGCACGTCGCTCGTCCGGTTCGCGTCGTCGCGGTGCCGCCATGGTGGAAACCGCCCTCGTACTGCCGGTCTTCCTGCTCCTGGTGCTGGGAATCATCGAATTCGGCCGCGCGCTCATGGTGGCCAACATGGTGACGAACGCCGCCCGCGAGGGGGCGCGCATGGCGATTCTCGACGGCTCCACCAATTCACAGGTTCAAACGGCGGTCGAAGACTTCCTTGTCGCCAGCCTCGGCGTCGCTCGCGGCGACATCACGACCAACATCACGATCCAGGCCGCTCCCGGTAACACGAACCCTGGCAATCAGTGCGCCAATGCCCAGGCGCGCGATCTCATCACGGTCGAGGTGCGAATTCCTTTCTCCAAAGTGGCGCTCGTCGAAGGTGACTTCCTCCAGGGGAAGAACCTCATCGGCCGCAGCGCGATGCGCCACGAGTAGCATCAACTGTTGCATCGCCTCTTTCAGTTCGTGCACGCCGACGCGTGGATTGAGTCGAGAGTCGAGAGACGAGAGTCGAGCAAGACACGGGAACCTTCCGTCTCTTTCACTCGACTCTAGACCCTCGACTCTCGACTTCCCCGCACCACTGACGGTTGCCGAAATCGCACCGCTCGTCAGACTGTTGGCTGACCCAAAGTCAGGAGCCACAGTCCGATGAAGTTTGATCTGAGCGGCCAAGTCGTTGTTGTCAGCGGAGGAAGCTCCGGAATCGGCTGGGCCATTGCCCGCGAATTCCGCCAAGAAGGGGCGCGGGTCTACGTTCTCGATCGCCAACCCATCGCCGCCCCGGGCGAATTCGGTGATGTCATGGCCCTGCTGACCGACGTCACCGACTTTAGCGCCGTCCAGCGACGGGCCGACGAGATCACGACCCAGGCCGGCCGCGTCGACCACGTCGTCTGCGCGGCGGGCGTCGGCTCGGGACATTTTGGGTTTCCGTTCTGGAATGTGCCCATCGAGTCCTGGGACCGCGTCTGGCGGGTGAACGTCATGGGGACGGTGCATCTCGCCCAGGCGTTTCAGCCCATGCTTCGTGAACGCGGCGATGGCACATTGTTGACGGTCGCCTCGGTCGCCGGGCAGATTGGTTCACAGACCGACCCGCCTTACTCGGCAGCCAAGGCAGCCGTCATCAACTTCACGCAATGCACGGCGAAAGATCTCGCCCCGTTCGGGATTCGCGCCAACTGTCTGTGTCCCGGCATGGTCCGCACGCCGCTGAACCGCTCGGTCTATGAATCCTGGGCCAGCCGCCAGCCGGCCGACTCCACCGAAACCTATGACGAGTGGACCGATCGCAAAATTCGGCAGGTGGTCCCATTGCAACGCTGGCAGGAACCGGAGGACGTCGCCGCGCTTGCCGTCTTTCTGGCCTCACCGCGCGGCCGCAACATCACCGGCCAGACGCTGAATGTCGATGGCGGCTTCGTCATGCACTGGTAGCGGCCGGCTGCCGGAAGACTTCCGCCAGTTCCGGATTGCCCGATCGCCGCCACAGGAACCCATCCAGCACATAGTGGGTGATCTGGGGTGTTGCCAGGAGCGCGATGAAAAACGACCGCGCGGCTCCCGCTTCAAACCCCGTCCCCATCAGCCAGTCCCGCTCCTGCCAGATCGCCCGGTCCCACAAGAGTTCCTCGGCATAGGCCAACAGCCAGACCGTCGCCAGAAACAGCAGGATCGCCTGCCACGGCCGCGCGGGCATCCAGCCACCCGACGAACTTCGCCGCGCGTACCAGTAGGTAAGGACCAGATACGGGATGCCGTGCAGGAAGACGTTGGTCACCGTAAACGCATAATCCGAGTTGAGCGCGACGATCCCCGCATACCAGCAGACCGCCGTCGTCGCCACGACCACATCCTGCCCGATCCATCGGGCATCGCGACTCACGTACCGCCACGTCGCTCTCGCCACATAGGCCGTCAACGCCGCCACGTAAAGTGGCCACGTGATCTCCTCAACAAGAACCGGCAGCGTCACAAAATCGCCCGACAGGAACCACCAGAAGTCGCGCGGCAGATGCGTGTGCCAGTAGATCAGCGGATAGATCGTCGCCAGATAGATGGCCGAGTAGTCGACCACGGCCGACGCCCAGTCCCGCGCTCCGCCGCGAGCCCGATACCAGGCCACCCACCCGGCTTGCTGCCGCACAAAATGAAACACGGCCAGATACGCGAGCACCCGCCAGAAAACCGGCTCGCTCTCACTCGCCACGGCCCACCCAACCAGGCAAGCCAGCACCGGCGTCAACCCATACAACCACGGCCGCCGCGCCAACTCGCCCGGCAGAAAATAAACGCGAAACCCGGTCGCATAAACATGAGCAACATCAACCAGCAACACGCCAGTGACCCACGTCCATTCGGGCGTCGTCTGGTTGAACCACCCGGCTTGCCAGCCGATGAGCAATAGGATTAGCGACAAAAGGGCACTGCCGCCGAAGGTCCAGAGATCGACGGTGGGGGAGAAAAGCCATGCGGACTGGCCAAATGTCGGATTGGAGGGCTCGGCGGTGATGGACGACATTGATTCGGTTTTGACGGAGTCAGGCAACTTGGGGGATCGGGGTGAGTACTTCGGCCTAGCTTTGGATGTCCCAAATAGAGACCACATGTTTCATGAGGCCCAACACATTTTGCTCTCAATGAAGGCAGTCACTCGTTTTGGGATAATGTTCCTTACACTTTCGCCCATAGTCTTCCATCGGAAGACCTTGTTGAGCGAACGAATGTGCGAGCCCAGCGTAGATGGTATCCCCGCCGTGCGAGAAACGGAGAGTGGAGAATCTCGCCTTGTTTCGAGTGCTTTGCCCATCTTTTTTGGTAAGCTCGAACGTCCAACGGCCGACGATGCTGTCGTGAAAGATATCATCAAAGACTGAGCCACAGAACAGCACGTAGTCGCGCGGGCAAGCGCAAATCACATCGAGAATCCGTTCCAAGTGCGGCTTCACAACCTCTGCGGTAAATGCCTTGGTCAGAAAAGTCTCGGAGCTGTATGGGATGAGCTCCAATTGCAGTTTGTGATCAAGAACTCGCTCGAGATTCGTGAACCGATCTTCGGATGACTTTTCTTCAACGAAGTCGATCACACCAAAAGGTTTGAGAAATCGGATTTGCTTGTGATCGAAAGGTGACTTGTGATCTCTTTTTGATGTGCGCCCGTAGAACTGGCGGCCCAGATACTCGTGATGGGCAAAGTAGTCTTCAAACGTCTTATGCTTCAGTTCGCCAGTGTACGTATCGTTGTATGTGTTGTCATGCCTCGGATTGAGATGGATCAGCACAATGCGGGAGTCCAACGCACCGTTGAAGTAGAGTGGGTATTGGTTGTGATTGAAATGCTGCTTCGTCTGGGAAGACAATGCCTTGGCCTGCTGCATCGATCCAGTTGCAACGAACTCCTCAATGTCGCGTCGTATGGCGTCTTTGAATGAATCGAACACAGTGGCAAGCCTTTGGGTGTAAGTGGGGCAAAAAGAGAAGGAGGTGTGCGAAGGAGAAGTCTTTGGAATTCTGCCATCGCCGCACGCCTCGTGCAACGTCCTGTCGCTCGATCAATTCAGCCTCTCTGTTGTTCGACAAACGATCGTATCGCCGCCGCCACTTCATTCGGATGCGAAAGCGGCAAGGCATGACTTCCGCCGGGTATGGAAACGTCGGGGTGCACATATCGCATCGGAAATGTTGTGTCCCCGGTGCCGTGAATTTGAAGGATCGGGCAGAAGTCGCCAAGGGGCTCGGGCTTCCAGTCGAGAACGGCTGCCGTGGCCCAGCGATGCCACGCGCCGCGATCACTGGCAAGTTTGGTGGCGCGAATCGTTGAGTCTGTGCGGACTGATCGCGGAACCAGAGAGGCCGCGCTGCCGATCGTACTCAGAACGGCCGAGCAGTATCTTCCGCCGAATGGTCGCCAGATGCGAAACCAGGGCGGAAGCTCGCACGGGTGACGGATGCTCGAAATCAGGATGCATCCGTGCGGGCGCAAGAGACGCGAGATTTCAAGAGCGATGATTCCACCGAACGAGACACCGCCTATGTAGGCGTCTTTTGGAATCAGGTCCGCCATTCGGGAGGAATAGCTCACGAGGGTCTCACGCGGCTCGGGAGGAAGAAAGTCAACAACGACGGCGTTTGGCAGCAGTGGCATAAGGCGAGAATAGACGGGAAAGTCCGAAGTCATTCCAGGCAGCAGGTAAATGGGAGAGGAGGCTGCTTTCACGAGGCTTTGGTTTCATGAGAAAGGGGATGGCGGATGACCAGTCGTTCGGTGAATTGCCGGGCGTTGCCCGGCTCAGCCGGGTTTTCGACTCCTAAGCAGCGATGCCATCTCTTCATCCTTCACATAGTCAGCCGGTGTCCGACCAGACTTATTCGCAATGGAAGGATCGGCTCCGGCCGCCCTCAGGAGCCGAATGATTTCGATTGCCGCGGTATGCTTCCCCGCCGTACCGGGCGCGCCGGTCGAGGTCACGGCGCGGTGCAGTGGCGTCGACCCGGACTTGCGACACGCGTGATTCACGTTCGCCCCGTGTTCGATCAGCGTGCGCACGGCACCCACATTCCGAAACCGAACGGCATGGTGTAGTGCGGTTACTCCGTTCTTATCCGTCGCATGAATGTCGGCCCCGGCCTTGAGCAGCGCGAGGATTCGCTTCCGCTGATCTTCGGGCTCCGGATTTCGCTCGGCACAGATGCCGGAGAGTTCGAGAATCGTGCTCATGGTGTGATCCGCATCAGAAAATGCTACCCGCCGCGTCTCAACCCTCGCGCAGAATCTTCTCCATCTTCCGGCCCTTCGCGAGTTCATCCACCAGTTTGTCGAGATACCGGACCTTCTGCGTCAGTGGGTTCTCGATTTCTTCGACCCGATAGCCACAGATGGTGCCTGTGATCAGGTGGGCGTTGGGATTGAGTTTGGCCCGTTCAAAAAACTGCTCGAACGTCAGCTTCTCGTCGATGTGCTTCTTGAGAGTTTTCTCGTTAAAGCCCGTCAGCCATTCGATCACCTGGTGCAGTTCGGCCGTGGTACGGCCTTTCTTTTCCACTTTCGTGACCAGATGGGGATAGACCGACGCGAAGGTCATGGTTCGTATCCGCTCATCATGGTGGCTGGTGCTCTTCATGTTTTTGATCCGTTGAGCGTCGGGGAGGCTTATCAGGAAGTGGAGATTATCTTACCGAGAGAGCTTCCAATACTATCAGCTTTCATCCGCGACGATCTTGCGAAGCCGCCAACTGCTCAATCACCTCGCGGGCCGCGCGCTGTCCGTGGTCGAAGGCTTCCTCGAACAAGGCTAGCCCGCTGAGGTCGGTATTCGCGAACAAAATGCCCTGCCACGACTCGGCGGCGATGCTTCGAGCCGCTCCTTCGCGAAAGCCGACGACCGGGGAAATCATCGCATGGCCCCACTTCATCAGGTCGATCGACTCGATCAAGGGTTCAATGTCCGGGTGCATCCGCGTGAGATCGGCCAGCACGCGGGCCGCTCCTTCATTCCACGACAGTTCCTCCAGCTCGCGCCGTACTTTTCGGGCATCATCGCCATGCCAGGGTTCATACCACGTCAGGACCGTGGGACCGAAGTCGCGACCCAGTTGATGCGTGGCAACGACATAGCCCAGTGAATTACTTTCGTAAGGGACATTGTCCCAGGCCAGCGGAAATCCCGTTTCGCGCGGTCGGTCGCGTAGGGCGACATTCGCGACCAGCCAACTTCCGTATGTGAACTGGCCCGCCGCCTCCATGCGTCGCGCGTCGTTGCGAAAGCCGGCGATCAAATAGGGTGCGAGAAATTGCGGAGCCGCGAAGATTATCCGCTTCGCCCGCCAGCCATGTGCCGCATCCGACGCAACATCCACGGCAGTCACTTCGCAGGGTCCGCTGCCTCCCGTCGGAACAATCGAGGCCACGGCCCAGCCACAGCGCAGTCGATCGGCCAGCGGCTCGCCAAGTTTTCGCACGAGAAAGCCATTACCTTCGGGCCAGGTCAATAAGGGCTGTGCCTCGCTCCCATTCCAGCGCGAGGCGAAGTAGAACACGCCCGCCCACGCGCTCACGCTGGAGGCGGGCAAACCGTAATCATCGCGGCAGCAATAGTCGGCGACCCAGCGCAGCCGCAGCGATGTATAACCCAAGCCGTCGAGCCAATCCGCGAACGACAGTCGGTCTAACTCCAGCACCCGCTCATCTGCTGAGCAGAGCCGTGATGGAATCGCGAACGCCGGATGGCCGTCATCATCCCGGAAAGCGGCCCACTTGGCCATTTCGTGCAGGAACTCGTCCCACTGCCGTCGGTCGTCGTCTGACGCGCCGGTGAACGGGTATAGGCCTTCCATCCAACGGCCGTCGACCCACAGGCGCTCTTCAGGATCGCGGCAGAGCGCTTCTTCGGGGACGCTCGGCGTTCCGTCGGCTGCCACATGGGTGACAACGCCGATCTCTTTCAGAAATTCAATCAAGTCGGTCTGATGCGCCTGCGGCAGCGGCAGATAGTGCGCGCCCCAGGGGCAGCCGAACCCGCCAACGGATCCCGCACGCGACGTCCCTCCGACTTCGAGTTCCAGTTCAAGAACAACGAATCGCTCGCAGCCTTGCTGGCGAAGTTCGCGCGCGGCCGCCAGCCCCGCGACGCCCCCGCCGACAATCACGACGTCGACTTCTTCCCACGCACCGTCTGGAACCATCGGCCGCCAACCGTCGCGCAGTCGATGACCAACGGTGCGATTGGGGCCGATGATCGTGCCACGAATCGGTGGCGACGAGCGCGCGTCGCAGCCGGCCAAACCGGCGAACGGAGCCGCGAGTGCGCCGGCCAGCAGGGTCCGACGACTTAGTTCCATCGGTCCCACTCGGCTTCGTAATAGCGCACCAGCGCCTGGTTATCGAGACGATTGATCTCCACTTCGACAGGAGCAAGATCGCGCGACATCGCGAACAGGGCGGGGAGCGCCTCGTTGTCCAGAAATCGGAGCGACGCGGCGAGTTCGTCCGGAATGGTCCGAGGAATCGGCCGCGGCTGAATCGTGGCGAGCGCGAACCCCCAGTCGCCGAACGACGGAACACTGGCATGATACGGGCGGACGTAAAACCCCGCGGATTCCAGCGTCTTGAGGATGCACCAATAGGACTTCGGCGCCACCAGAGGCGAAGTACACTGCAATGAGACCACCGCTTGATCGGTCAATCGTCGCCTTAACAGGCGATAGAACCGCGTCGTATAAAGTTTCCCCAGCGAAAACGTGTTCGGATCGGGAAAATCTATCAGCACGACATCGAAGAGGCTTTCGCTTCGCTCCAGCCACAGCATGGCGTCGTCGTTGACGACCGTGACGCGAGGATCGCTCAGCGAGCCGCCATTCAGTTCCGCCAGCGGCGGAAACTTGGCTGACAACTCCGTCATAGCCGGATCGATATCAACGAGCGTCACCGCCTTGACGCTCGGATACCTCAAGACTTCGCGAACGCCCAATCCGTCGCCTCCTCCCAGAACGAGCACGCGTTCGTGCCGCTCGGCGGACAACATGGGCGGATGGACGAGCGCCTCGTGATAGCGGTATTCGTCGGCCGAGTTGAATTGCAGGTTGCCGTTCAGAAAGAGTTGAAACGACTCGGTCGATTGCGTGACGACAATGCGCTGGTAGTGAGTCGTCTCGGCATGTACGACCGGGTTGGTAAAGAGTTGTTCTTCGGCAAAGTGGGTCAGGGAGTCGGCCTTGATGAGTCCGACAACGAGCAGCCCCGCGACGAGGATCGAGCGGCCGCGCAACCCCCCCAGCCCACGTTCCGAGAGCAACGGACGTAAGAGCCACGTCCCCCACAGCGCGACGGCGGCATTCAAGAGACCAAAGACCAGCGACGTGCGGACCAGGCCGAGCCGTGGCACCAGGAGCAGTGGAAACAGAATCGACGCGACGAGCGCGCCGATGTAATCGAAAGCCAGCACGCGCGCGACGAGATCGTTGAAATCCAGGTGCGACTTCAGAATCCGCATGAGCAGCGGCAGTTCAAGTCCCACGAGCGTGCCGATGGCGAAGACGATGCCATACAGCATCGGCGCGAACCAGTCGGCCAGGGCGAACGTCAGAAACAGGAGCGGTGCGGACGCGCCTCCGATGAGGGCTACTCCCAGTTCCACTTCGATAAAACACCTTGCAAGCCCGCGCGTGATGAAGCCCGACAGCCAGGCTCCGACTCCCAGGGCCGACAGGTAGACTCCAATCACCAGCGAAAACTGCGTGACGGAGTCCCCCAGCACATAGCTGGCCAGCGTCCCCGCGAGCAGCTCGTAGATCAACCCGCATGTCGCGATGACAAGGACGTTGAGGTACAAGAGGAACAGCGGCGCACGGTTCATGGGAACCGGGGCTGAAGTCGGCTCTTCCACCCCGGAATCTGCTTCCATCTTATCACCTGATGTTCTTATGCCGCGCCGGACACGATCAGCCTTGAATCGCCGCCGCAATGATGATCGCGATCCCGATCAGAATGCTGCCGATGATGATCGCCAGCGCCGTGTTCTGATCTTCCTCGATCTCCTTGACCACGCAGAACGGCGAGAACTTCACGATCAGCCACAGGGCCGCGAGGAAGACCGCCAGTCCGACCACCGAAAAGATTACGCCGCTGATGAGGTGTGCGACCAAAAGGTCCGTGCCTGTCGGAACGGTTCCCACCTGCGCGAGAATTCCGCCAAGGGTGATGCCCGCTAAACCCGCCATTACTTGCCTCCTCCCCAGCCGCCATAGCCCGTGCTGCGATGACCGCCGTAGCTTGTGCCGTAGTATGTACCACCAGGACCGGGTTTTGGCGCCCAGCCCTTCCAGCCCGCCAATGCCCCGGTGGCGAACCACCCGGAAATCAAGAGTCCCGTTACCAGATAAGATTTCGTCCACATCGCCAAACGCCCCGTTCCGTTGTACCGTCAAAACCCTCTGGACATACGAAATGTTCCTGAATTCGTAGAGGTGTCCGAGTCGCCAACCGGGTTTTGACGGAGGCTCCTGTCACTCGTCCGAACTCGCGTAAGGATTAAACTCGCTGTCTTTCCAGCGGCTGACTTCGAAACTCGATTTGTAGATCATCGTGCCAATCGGTTGCAACGAGACCAATATTAAAGCCCAGACGCCCAAAGCCGTGTCGACTCCGCTGGCACGCATGTTCGACAAGAGTCCCCAGGCAGCCGCGATGAAGACGACGAAGATCAGCCAGTACCCGTAGACTTCATTGCCGACCGGGCACGGCTGATTCGGCGCCACGCCCCACCCACGGCGGACATTCTTGAGGCCGAACGCCTGCTCCAGTTCGGCGTGGGGAAGGTATTCGCCGAGCGAAATGTTGATTTCCTTCCCCTCGGTTCCCGTCAATCGTGGATCGCTTGTCTCGACCGAGATCATGTCAGGAGCATTCACAAAGTCCTTGCCGTGGACTTCTTCGCCGGCCTTCACTCCCCAATAAAATTCCCCATACACCTGGCTGACCGTAACAATGGTCGATTGAAACAAGCGAAAACTCCGCCCGCTCCAGGTCGCCCGATCTCCGCTGACCTTGACGTCGCCCGGTTGCAGCGGGCTGACGAAACTCCAGTGATCGTCGCTGTGAACCAGCCAGCGGTAGCCCTCGCGCGGATGGTAAAGCAGGTACTCGGCCCAATAATAGCGTTTGTCGTAAGTGACGTATCGCCGCAGGTAGCCGATCACGGTCCAGTCGATGTTCTTGAGCTTGCCGACCGTTCCCAGCGGAATCACCAGTGCTGGTTTCGGGGGCTGCAAGGTTTGCAGATAGCTCAGCTTGCCGCTCGCCACTGCAAACAACGATCGGCAACTGGGGCATGTTGCCCGTTGCGCCGAATCCGGCGCATGCAATGGCAGCGTTCCCCCGCATTGCGGGCAATTCAGTTGCAACGCGCCCACGGCCGTATCGACTGCTTCGCGGGACAGCCCCTGAATTTCCAGCTCATCCAGCGTCACCTTCTGGCCGGTGTAGACGGCTGGCGGGCTGTCGCTGTAATCAAATGTCGCGAAGGCACCGTTTGGACCCGACAGGTCCGCATAACGATGCAGCGTGATCTTGCTAGGGTCGAAGGGAAGTTCCCCCTCCGCGGCATGAAATGCGGCAGTACCAGTCTCGTTGACGGTAAACTCTCCAATTTCCCCCAGCGTGATCGTCTGGCCCGGCGTCAGGTCGTCAATGGGCGGGATGGCACTGGCATCCGACAGCTTCCGATGCAATGTCAGATAGAATTGCCCCTGTGCTTCGGCCAGCCAGCCCCATTTGCCATTCGCCAGGGCAACATACCACTCGTCCCACACGCCGCCGGCAAAGTGCCGATACTGCACCCGTCCCACGAGACGCAGCGTCTTGCCCTGCCACTTTCCTTTTTGACCAAGAGCCAGTGGCGAGGCCGTCTCCGCGAGGTCCGCCACCTTGCCATGGTCTTCGACGCCCCGGTCGGTGCGCGCGACGGCGCTCTGGCAGAAATCGCAGACGGTGACCAGCGATGTCCCGACGCGAAACTCGACCTTTGCCCCGCAAGCCGGGCAGTTGGCCATTCGCTTTGCCAGTCGAACTTTCGCCGTCGTTGCCATCACCACCCGCCGTGATCTGACTGATCGTCCCCGTCTCTAAACGCAGTTCCGTTCAAATCGATCATCGCCAGCGGTCACGGCGACAATTTTTTTCGGAATCCATGCCCGCCAAACGGTATCGACTAGGCCAGCTTGCTGTAAATCAACCAGCCCCCGGCCAGCAGCATCCCCAGCGAGGAAACAATCAGCCCGACATCCCACCAGCCAATGTCGACCAGTCGACGATCGGTCCGAGTGTAGCGCAGATAGAGCGCGGCCGCGGCCAGCATGGGCAGCATCAGCGCCTGCATGACACCGGACCACAAAACCAGTTGGACCGGGTCTTCTCCCACGGTCAGGTACATCACCAGACAGATCAGCGGAAAGGCAAAGCTGATGGCATTGAGCGCCCGCCGATGGACGTCTTCTCGAAATCGATCGATCACGCCGCACAATTTCAGGGCATCAACCACCGTTCGCGCGTGCCCGGCACTCGCCACCACATAAGTCGAATACAGCACCGCGAACGCGCCGATCAAGAATAGCCACCGCGCATAATCGCCGAACACCGGCACATACGCCGTCGCCAGCGTGCTCACCATTCGCATTCCCGCAGGATCGCGGCCCTCGTTGTACAGAACCGCGACTCCCATCAAGTAGAAGGCGACTGTGGCCAACGTGTAGACGATCATCGACGTGAAAGCGTCGAGGTGCATCACGCGAATCCAGCCGCGCGCCCGCTTCACCCAGTCGTCAGTGGGTTGCGCCCGTCCCGCGAATCGGGCATATCCCTTTTCCAGACACCAGTAGGGATAGGCAATCAGCTCGGTGGCTCCCACTCCGATAATGCCAAACGTCGCCAGGGCCGTCTCGACAGGACGGACGCCTCCTTCAGAAGGTGGCAAGCCGAATGAAAGGCCTTTCCAGATGTCCTTCAGGGGAATGTGATATGCGTCGGTCATCTGCAGCGAGATGACGTTACCTACTGTGATAAACGTGAAGGCCACCACGAGCGCGGTCGTCAGCGTCTGGATCAGGTTGTAGCGACCGAAGTAAAGCACGAACGCCGTGATAATCGCACAGCCAATCGCATAGATCCGCTGGTCTTTCGTCTTGGGATCTTTCAGCGGGAGTCCGGCGCGCACGGTCTTCAGGGCCTCGGCTCCGGTGGCGCCGAGTCGCTCCAACTGAGCCTCGACAATCGCCGCTCCCCGGTCACGCCGTGCGACCACCGATGGCGGCAACTGTTCCCGTTCAGCGGAACTCAGATCTCGCCATTTGATGGTGGCCGCGATTTCCTTCTCCGCGGGAACCTGGATCGCGCGGGCGTAATCTCCCGTGATGGGAAACGAAATCGCCAGCGATTGTCCGACGCCCGCGACGATTCCCCCCAGTTGCCCCATGCTGGCGATCATCATCGCGACCCAGTACCAGATCAGCCAGTTGACAACCAGCTTCGGACCGGGAATGCGATTGAGAGCCGCGAGAGTCGATTCGCCATGGCTGATCGTATAGCGACCAAGCTCGACCTGAACGAAAACCTTGATGAGGCAACCGACAATAATCAGCCACAGCAATGAGATGCCGGCCTGAGCGCCGGTCTTGGTGGTCGCGATCAATTCGCCCGACCCGACAATGCTCCCCGCGATAATGAGCCCCGGGCCAATCGCGGCCAGGCTTCCAAACAGCGTCGACGGGGCCGAGACTTGCCCTTCACGGTCTTCCGGATCCTGCGAAGGGGGAAGGGTGTTATCGTCGATTTCGTGAGGCAACGTCATGTCGAACTCGGTGGAGAATCATGGAAGCACGCATCGAAAGGTGCTCCTGTGATAACCGCACGGTCTCGACAACGCAATCAGCGCCTCGAAAGCGGGATGGGACTACTGAGCATTGACGAATCATCAGTAGTCCAGGCTCGCCCCGCCTTCGACTTCCAGCGCCTGGCCGGTCAGAAAACTCGAGTCGTCCGTCGCGAGGAACAAGGCGGTTCGGCCAATTTCTTCGGGACTTCCCATGCGGCCAAACACCTGGAGCTTCGCAACGCGGTCGAGGGCTGAGGCCGGATCGTCCAGCGTGTTGGCCCATTCATGCATCAAAGGAGTGTCGATGTTGCTGGGAAGAATCGCATTGACCCGCACGCCATGCGGTCCCAGTTCGATCGCCAGCGACTTGGTGAAGCCGACCTGGGCCGCTTTCGTCGCGGCATAGGCCGTCGACCCGTGTTGCCCCAGCACGGCTGTCATCGACGAGATGTTGACAATGGTCCCTTGCGTGATTTTCAAATGCGGAACCGCGCACTGGCTCGCGACAAACGTACTGACAAAATTGACCCGCCAGACCGTCTCCAGAATGTCGAGCGAGGTTTCGTTCAACAACAGCGACGGCGGATGGATGCCCGCATTGTTAATCAGGCAGTCGATGCGACCCGAATCGGCGACCACCTGTTCGATCGTCGCGCGCAGTTCATCGGGCTGGCTGACGTCGCAGCGATAAGCCTTCGCGGAACCAGGCCCCGTGGCAGTCAACTCGTCGGCCAACTGGAATGCCGCTTGTTCATCGCGATCGAGAATCGCGACCCGGCCGCCTTCGCCCGCGAAAACACGACTGCATCCGCCGCCAATCCCATTGGCGCCACCGGTCACGATGACGACCCGATTCTGGAAACGCATGGGTAAAATTCCGCTCAACTGGACTTGGTCTCACTCCGGTCACATGGCAGATTACTCGGCAAGAGGCGGAAGAACGAGTGCCACGGCGAGGGCGAATATGAGCCAGAGAGCGGACATCACATTGTGCCGGAAAATGGTGAGCGGTTTCCTGGTTGGCATCGTGCTCGCCTCCATGGGGCTTGCCGCCGACGAGACTCCCCCGATGGACGATGAGTCGCGAATGCTGACGGGATACCGCGAGACCATCGTCAAGCTGACTGAACAGATCTCGGACAACCCCGAGAACGTGGAGCTGTATTCCCGCCGGGGCGATGCCCGATTCTTCGCGGCCGATTTTTCCGGGGCCGTAGCTGACTACGACGAGATGCTGAAGCTTGACGAATCATTGAAGTCATCGCATTGGCGGCGGGGAATCGCGTTGTTCTATGACAAGAACTACGAAGCCGCCGCCGCGCAGTTCGAGGCGTACCATAGTTTCGACAATGTCGATCGCGAAAATGGCATCTGGCGATTTCTGTGTCTGTACAAAGCCCGCGGAGCGGCCGCCGCTCGCGAGACACTGCTCAAGTATGAAAAAGACGACCGAGAACCTTTTCCCGTGATTTACCGGCTGTTCGAGGGATCGCTTACCACGCGACAGTTGCAGGACGAATTCGCGGCTCGCGAGCTGACTCCCGCGCAGCGTATGCAGCAGAGTTTTTACATCGATCTGTATGTGGGCCTGTTCGAAGACGTCGAAGGCCGACCGGAAACCGCGCTCCCCGCCTTGAAACGCGCGGCCGCGAATACCTGGGCGCCGCGTGCCGGCTATGGCCCACGCTATATGTGGCAGGTCGGGCGGCTGCACCGCGATTTGTTGACTGTTCGCGAAGCGCGGCCGTAGCGATGCGAGGTCCAGCTACGCTTGCGAATCGCCCGCGATGGGCGGAGAGTCCGGCGTGGACTCCGTCGATGCGGGCTCCGCTCCGAGCCAGGGGCCGAGCGGTCCAAATCGTCCCTGGTTCAGCATGACCAGATACGCCGGAACCACGATCGGGCGAATCACGAACGTGTCGATGAGCACGCCCGATGCGAGCGCGAAGCCAAGCTGGGTCATTCCCCGGAGTTCTCCGGCCATCAGCGAGGCGAACGTACCGGCCATGATGATGCCGCAACTGGAAATGATGCGACCTGTTCGTGACAGGGCATGAATGATCCCGTTGACCGGCCCCAGCCGAACCTGTTCCTCGTGAATCCGGGTCATCAGGAAGATGTTGTAGTCTTCGCCGACCGCGATCAGGATCGTGAAGAGGAACATGGGGACTTTCCAGTCCAGCCCCGCGAACTCTTGAGGATCCAACGCCCAGAAGACGGTATAGGTCAGTCCCAGAGTGACCAGGAAACTGAAGAGCACGCTGACGATGAGGTAGGCCGAGATGGCCGGTCGCCGCAGCAGAACGACCAGAATGACATAGACACCCGCAATCACAAGCAGGTTGATACGAATCTGATCCCGATCGGTAACCGCCTTCAAATCGCGAATGCTGGCGGTCGGGCCGGCGATTCGCACGGTCATGGTCGCCTTGTGACGTTCCGGAATCGTCTTCTGAATTTCCTCCTGAAGCCGATTGAGGTGGTCGATGCTGTCTCGCGAAAACGGGTCGACTTCGGTCGTCAGGTCCAGTCGCGTGACGGTTCCGTTGTGGGGTTCGACGCGGCTGACGTAATGATCGATGGCTGCCTTGCGAAGGATGCGGCGCTGAGCGCCGCTGGTCGATTCGTCGACGTCCTCGGGGCCGCCAAACGGAAACGCGGCGCTGCGCACATCGGCCAGTTGCAGTTCCTTCCGCCGTTCGTACAGAGCGGCGGAAATGTCGCGGGCCACGTCGTAGGCCCCGTTCTCGCCCGAGATCCCGAAGTTCGTCGTCTGGTCTTCAAGCAGGACAACGACCGGGCCGGTGGCCCCTTCCGGAAAATGATCGCGCACGGCCCTCGTTCCCGTCACGCTCGGCGCGGAGGAAGGAAGGTCCGAGAGGAGCCCGTAGCTGAGGTGGGTATAAAAAATGACGCCCACGACCGCGAAGGGAACCATCAACAGAACGGCCAGGCTCCAGATAAAGCCGGGCCGGCGCAAGAGCTGCTTGCCCATCCAGTCCCACAGATCGATCGATCGCAGCCAGTCCAGAAGCTGATTCGACCACGAGGCCGCCGGCAGCCAGCCGGCGTCGCCGCCGATGCGTTCTTGCGGGAGATGCGGCCAGAAGACCCATTTACCGGATGCTCGCAAGAGGGCCGGCGTGAATGTCAATGAAGCGATCAGGACGATGACCAGTCCGAAGGCAATCGCGATTCCCGCATCATGAAACTTGCCGAACTCGGCGAAGATCATCATGCCAATCCCGCAGATCACCGTACCGGCGCTTGCCGCGATCGCATCGCCAACCTTACCAACGGCGCCAATCGAGGAATCTTCCAGGCTCTGGCCCACGTCGACCTCTTCCTTGTAGCGGGCTATCAGGAAGAGACAGTAGTCGACTCCGGCACCATAAAGCAGCACGGTGACGTACGACTCGATGCCGCTGAACAGCACCACCCAGCCCCACTGCGCCCCGATCTTGAGCAGCGACATGGTCAGCAGGACCGAGACGAAGACCGTCAGGAGCGGTATGAACGCCAGGAGTGGAGCCCGATAAATCGCGATCAGCAGGATCACCACCAGGACGACCGTCAGGCTTTCCGTGGCCTGGGCGCTGCGCCGTTGCGCCACCAGCATGTCGCGACCGACCACCGCCGCTCCGCTGAGCGTGAGGTCCAGGCCCGGCGGCATGCTGTAACGAATGTCGCGGCTTCCGAGAACGGCTTCCAGCCGCGCGATGGTCTCGCCATTGCGGGCGTCCATGAACTCGGTCGTCAGGCCGATCAAAACCAATGTCGCCTGACCGTCTTCACTGGTCAGCAGGTTGCCGATCGTGCGATCGCGAAAGCTTCTGACTTCCGCGATAATGGAGCGGTTCCCCGCCACATGGCTGTCGATCGATTCGGCGAGGCCCCCTTCCTCGTTCGCGATTTGGAGGACATGGTCGACGAGATCGCGGGGCTTCTCGCCGGGCGTCCAGTCCTTTCCATCATCCACGAAGTCCCAGTCGGCGTCGTTCAGACCCTCGGCCCGGCTCGTCCGCCGAGCCACGATGACCACGCTGCTGGAAAGAAGGTTCTTGGGAAATGCCTTGGCGAGGAGTTTTTCCGCTTCGCGGCTTGGACTATCGGTGGGCAGGAACGAAAACTCGCCTGTTTCAACGACGTCGTCCAACCCTGGCGCCAGTGAAGCGGCCACGATGACAGTTGCCATCCAAGCCAGCAGAACGGGCAGCCAGTAGCGCGCAACCGATCGCCCGAGTCGCTCGAAAAACATGCCGCGAAGACTCGCTTCCCTGTTGAATTGATCCGCCGGTATCGCCGAAATTCGGGGAAGGCCCTCGACTTTCGTCGTATTGAAAGCCGGGTCAGGCTAGCCTTGGACGGCTGGAACGTCAAATGCCGACGTGGAAACCAGATCAGTCTCGACGCCGCGCGCGTGGCAGGACAGCGCGGCCGGTTGGTAATGAATCGCGAGCGACTCGTCCGTCTGGGAGATTTGACCGGCCGCGAGCGACCGCAATCCCCAATCGAGCACGGTCGATGTCAGCCAGGTTCGCTCGGCGGGGTAGGGGGGCTGACCATCCAGGAACAGCCGCTCGATGTTCCACGTCAACGGATCGAAGAATCGCGCGCCGGGCGGAGGCGGAAGGTGAAAATATGTCGCCATCGGCCGCGAAACGCCTCGAATCTTCGCCGCGAAGCCAAAGTCCGAAACCTGTTCGATGAGGTTAAGGACCGCTCCACGAGTGCCGTCCGCATATTCGACCAGGAAAGCGAGGGGATTCTTGACGTTTTCGCGAATGGGGCCGACGTTTGAGCTTGGGCATTTTGCGATAGCCGCTTTCAGCAGATCCCACGACCACCGGCCCTCGTCGCCCGCTTTCCAGACAGCGTCGCCCGAAAGCGCCTGGACGGAACGAACGCCCGTCTCGCCTCCGGGGCGACGCTCCATCTGACTTTGCAGCACTTCCAGCGCGTGAAACAGGTAGATTTCCGCGGGGCCCCGGTCGTACCCGAAGCAGGCCAGTCCTTCTTCGAAGCGAGTGCCCAGCGGCGGTTCGATGTCGGGTCGGCGCCAGGTCACCGGCAGTGAGGAACCGGCCAGGAGAGGAACCTTCAACTCCCTGGCCGTGGCGATCATCTTGGCGGCCTTGGTGTGGTCGTACGAAAGATGTTTGTCGACAAAGACCGGAACACTCCGCCCGTTCTTGCGAAAGACGTTCATCACCCGCTCGAACATCTCGTAGCGGGGATACTGAATCTGGCCCAGCTCGTTAACCGGATAATCGCCGTGTTCGACAATAATTAGCACGGCATCCACGTCCAGGCCGCCGTCCCGTCCCAGAGTTTCCTCCGGCGTTCGGCACAGTTCGATTCCGTGCCGCGCACAGACCTCGGGGCCGAGGTCGTTTTCGGGAGACTGGTCGTTGTACATCCGCACGACACGGCATTCCGGCTCTCGGTAAAAGCCGTTCCACTCATAGCCATGAATCAGCCGTCCGGCGATGTGGTAGGCGTGCGACCGGAGTCGATAAATCGAGTTGATCGTCGCCACGCGCAGCGGACGATGTGCCGGCGGATTCGATGCGGCCTGTGCCGCCGCGGGTGCTAAAGCCGCGCTGCCGGAAACGGCGACCGATGCCGTCGCCAGAAATCCGCGTCGTGACAATGCGGAGAAGGGTTTCGCGGCAGACATGCACGGTTCCTCGGCTGGGCAAGAAGCACGCTCTCGCGCTCCTCTGGAAACTGGCCGGCTTCTTCAGCCAAGATGTCCAGAGGCACCTCGACCGTCGCGATGGATACGATGCCGCCCCATCCAAAAAAAGAGCGACCTCAGCCGACGCTTCCCGCACAGGGAAGCCGCCACGCAGTTTGACGGTCGACAATCACTCGTGCCAGCGTGGGGGCGGGTTTGTCGCGCGCGGTCAAATGCTCTTCGCGCGCAATCCGAATCTCTCGCGGTCCCGAAAAGGCAAGTTTCACCTCGCCGCGGCAAATTCGCGAGACTCGAATTTCCACACCGTTTCCCAGCACGATTCCTTCGCCCAGGCTCCGCGTCAGTACCAGCATGACCGCACCTCCTGTTTGTTGCTGGATCATCGCCTGTTGGAATCGAATTCGACCCAACCTGGCGACAAAATCTGTTCAGGTGTGCAGATTGTGCCCGCCCCTTCGCGGAAGTCAACAGTCTGTCCGAGAGTTTCTCGAATCGCGGCGTTTTCCAGGCCTTTTCGTGTGATCAGCCTACGACAGAGGAGCCGGAGGCAGGCTTTCCTTCCAGGCGGAATAGACCGGAATCAGCTTGCCCAGAATGTCGTGCAGCACTTCGGCGGGTGAACGCATCGCATCCACGCACGAAATCAACTCGTTCGGATAGCAGTTGATGACCGGCTCGGTCTCCTGCCGGTAGACCTCGAGCCGGGTCCGAATGACCTCCTCGTTCGCGTCGTCGGCCCGATTGTCCCGGATGGCCCGTCGCTTGATACGGTCGACCATCTTATCGATATCGGCGCAGACCAAGTGGATGATGTGCAGGACATTGATGGTGTCCGAAATCATCTCCACTTGGCCGGGATTGCGGGGAATTCCGTCCAGAACCAGGAACTCGTCCGGCGGACGATACCGCGAAATCGCAATGTGGCCCAAGAGGGCCTTCTTCCAGATCCGAATCGTCAATTCGTCCGGCACCAGTTGGCCGTTGGAACTGTACTGGTAAATCTCGCGGCCTTCGGGCGAACTGATATTCAGCGAACGGAAGACATCGCCGCAGGCGAGATGGAAGAAGCCGGGGATATGGCCCAGGACGGTTCCCTGGGTTCCTTTGCCAACTCCCGGCGCGCCAAACAGCAGGATGGTCGGGTAACGTCCGTCGAACATGGTCGCCTCAAAAACTTTGTCGCGCGGGAAATCCGTCGCGGGAAACCTGATGCTAGCCAAGTCTCGGCGGGGGCTCAAACCCGTCGCGCCGGTCATTCGTTCCACCAATGAAAACAGCCATTCGCTCGTGGTCGAGCAAATGGCTGTCTTGCGGATGCAATGACGGGCGACCCCCGGGTTACCGAGCCATCATCGCCACGACCTGACCGATATCAACCGGCAGGCTGACATCGCTCGCGATCGGATACGACTGCACACGAGCTTCAAGCTCGCGGCCGTCGAACGACACCCAGTCGAGTGACTGGCGGCCGCTGGTATCGACCAGTTCGCCGTACAGCTTCTTGAGGTTTGGTCGATTACGGACCGAAATGACGTCGCCCGGCTTCACGAAGATCGAGGGCTTGTCGACGGTCCGGCCGTTCAACTGGAAGTGGCGGTGCGCGACGCCTTGGCGGGCCTGCAAGCGGGTCTTGGTGAAACCAGCCCGGCGAATCACGTTGTCCAGCCGACGTTCACAGAGAACCAGCAGGATTTCCCCGGTGTTCCCCTTCATGCGGCGGGCGGCATCGAAATACCGACGCAGTTGCGCTTCGCGCAAGCCGTAATAGTACTTGATCTTCTGCTTATCGGCGAGAGCCAGGCCGTAAACGCTCTGCTTGCGGCGGCGCTCGGCCATCCCCGGCGGTTTGGGACGCTTTTCCAACGCCTTCACGGCCCCGGCGTTTTCAAACACCATGGCGCCCAATCGACGGTTCACACGTCCTTTCGGACCCGTATAACGACCCATGCCACACTCCGGCCGCGCTCGCGGCACCTTCAAACAGAAGCCTGATCCAAGTGAGCCGCGTAGGATGGCAAATCGCCGAACAATCGTCAACCGTCCCGCGCGGGGAGTTCAGGAACCCGAAGGACAAAAAGGACTCGGAATACGATTCTTGTGTACACTTTTTATTCTGGTCGCTTCAATCTTTGCTCCGTCGTCGAGTTCTCGACACAATCGTGTCGCCGGTTTGGCAACCTGGGAGGGCTTCCGGCGGCACTTATGACTCGTCCCCCTGATGATGAGGAGATCCTGTCATTCCATCTCTGCTTCTTCTGGCGGAAGTCGCCGAATCGACGACAGCGATTGATCTTTCGACCTTCGCCCGGACGCTGGTGACGACCGCTCTTGTCCTGTACATGCTCGCGCTCTTGTTGCTTGGGGTCTTTGCGAGCAGGAAGGTCAAGAACGAAGAAGATTTCCTGGTGGCCGGGCGGCGGCTTCCGTTGTTTCTAGCCTGGGGATCGCTGATTGCCACCTGGTTCGGTGCCGACACCATGACCGGCGCCGCCGAGGAGGCACGAAACCACGGACTCCTCGGGGTCGTGCTCGACCCCTTCGCCAGTTCGGCGACACTGGTTTTCACGGGGCTCTTTTTCGCGGCGCCTTTGTGGCGAATGAAACTGCTGACGACCGGGGACTTCATGCGCCGCGCGTACGGTCCCAGCGCGGAGGTCATTGCCAGCTGCATTCAGGTTCCCGCTTACTTCGGCTGGATCGCGGCTCAATACATCGCGTTGGGCCAGGTGCAGGAGCTTTACTTCGGCATCTCTCGAGAAAACGGGATTCTCCTCGCGTGTCTGGTCACCGTGATTTACACGCTGGCCGGCGGCATGTGGTCTGTCACGCTGATCGACACGCTCCAGATTTCGGTGGCGTTTGTCGGCCTGCTGATTCTCGGATACAGCGTCTTCAGTCACTTCGGCGACGGTTCGGCCTTTGCCGGAATTGACCGATTGCGCAATGAAACGCCGCCCGAACTTTTCTCCCTGGTTCCGCCCGCCATGACGGCAGCCACTCTCGCCTGGCTGGGAACCTGGACGGTGGGCGTTCTGGGAAATGTCTCCGGTCAGGATTTGCATCAGAGAATCTTTGCCGCGAAGGACGCCTGGACGGCCCGAGCAACCTGCATCCTCGCGGGCGTCTTCTATTTCGCCTTCGGGATGATTCCCGTGGCGATGGGACTGATGTCCCGCATCACGGATCCGGCGGCTGACGGCGAGAAGATTCTTCAGCTCATGGCCGGGAAGTATCTGACCACCGGCCTGTCGGTGGTCTTCGTGATTTCCTTCGTTTCGATCGTTCTTTCGACCAGTTGTTCGGCGGTTCTCGCGCCAGCCACCATTCTGGGCCACAACCTGATCGGGCGGACCGGCCTGCTGAAGGGCAATAAACTGCTCCTGGAACGACTCTGTGTCGTTCTGGTATCCATCGGCGGTCTCTTCATGGCGAATCGCGGCAAGTCGATCATGGCACTGCTCGAATTCTCCGTGTCAATGCAGCTCGTTTCATTGTTCGTGCCCATCGCGATGGGGTTGTATGCCAGACCTCGCTCCGGATGGTGTGCCATCTCGGCGATGGTGCTGGGCATGACGTTCTTCCTGGCGCGCCTGTTGCCCGAGGAATTCTTCTTCACCGTTCCCGACGTCGGTCCCCAAGCCGGCTTGGCGTACGGGGACTTCCTGAGAGACCATTTCAGCGGGAGGTTGGGAGGCATTTTGAAGGACGTGGTCACGATTCCCGCCGAATTTTACGGCCTTGGGGCCGCGCTGATCGGATACGGTGTCTGCCAGTGGCTTTTCCGTGGGCGCCCCAACGTCAACGCCCAGGTCCTCGTCGACGCGTGGACCATTAACGACGACCGGGACCGCTAAGGCCATGAGCGATTCAACCGGTTGGAATTTCTTGAACCAAGACATTGTGGCCTGCGAGCGCTGTCCGCGGCTGCTGGCTCACTGCCAGCACGTCGCGGCCGAGAAGCGGGCCGCCTTTCGTGACTGGACGTATTGGGGAAAGCCGGTTCCCAATTTCGGCGATCCTCGCGCGGAGATCCTCATCGTTGGTCTCGCCCCGGCCGCGCATGGAGCGAACCGGACCGGGCGGATGTTCACCGGGGATCGTTCCGGCGACTGGCTCTACCGGGCGCTCCACGAGGCGGGCCTTGCCAGCCAGCCCGGATCGGTCTCGCGAGATGATGGACTCACCTTACGGCGGACAGCCATTACCGCCGTGTGCCATTGCGCGCCCCCGGAGAATCTACCGACGCGGGACGAGCAGGCGGCTTGTCGCGACTGGTTGACGCGGACGTTCGACCTGCTGCCCACCCGTGTCGTGATTGCGTTGGGGCAGATCGCCTGGCAGGCCGCGGTCGAAGAGTTGCTGCGGCGCGGCTGGCTCAGCGGCCGAAAACCCCGCTTCTCGCACGGGCAAGAGGCGAATTTGGCCGGTGGGCGACTGTTAATCGGATCGTACCACCCCAGTCAGCAGAACACGTTCACCGGACGTCTGACCGAACCGATGTTCGATGCCGTCTTCGCACGCGCGTCCCGCCACCTCAATGAGGCTTCAGGTTCTAACTGATTGCCTCGAATAGGTTTGTTGGTGTTGTCCCACGGGGGTCATCGGCCGCCGAGAAGCCGCCCGTGTGCCGGTTTTCAGGGGCACTCGGCACGCCGAAACCCGGTCGGATTCAGGGACTCCGGGCCAGGGCTTCCCTCTTGCCGCTTCCGTGGAAATGAACTATTTCACACCGTCCGTCTCGGGCGGATCGGGAGGTCGCAGGACGCGAACCCCCAACGTCTTCCGAATTTTCCCATCCATGAAACCACAACGGCCATCGTCACGAGGACCGCAGCCGATGAGGGAACGCCCCCAGCGGGATCGTTGCCGGCGAAAACCCGTCTGGCGGCTCGTCCTGTCGACGGCCATCGCCACGGCAGCCGTCGCGCCGGTGGCTTTCGCCCAGGGCGATGTTCCGGCATCAGGTCCGCGCGGGTATGCGAATCCACCCTTCACGCAGCCGACGCCGGGGGCCGCGTTTCTGGATTTGCCGCTGGCTTCCGTGAAAATCGTCGGCAACGTGACGATTCCGACGGAAGAGATTTCGCGGCACGTCAAAGTGCGGCCCGGACGACCGGTCACGCAGCAGCAGATCAAAGAAGACGTCGACACGCTGGTCCGTTTGCGATGGTTCGCGGTTGTCGAGCCGTCCGTCGAGCGCGGCGAGAACGGCCCAGTCCTCATTTATCGCGTGCTCGAGCGTCCGATTGTCCGGCGGGTTGAATACGTCGGTAACGAGAAGATCAAGACGTACAAGCTCGAGCAGCTCACCAATCTGAAAGAGGGAAGCCCCTACGACGTTGCCGCGAATCGCGAATGCGCCCGTCGCATCGAGGAACACTACAAGGAGAAGGGTTACTTCTTCGCCACCGTCGAACTGGAGAAAGGCAACTCCAGGGAGGACCGCGAGGTCGTCTTCCGCATCGACGAGGGACGCAAGGTTGCGGTTTCCCGCGTGAAGTTCGAGGGGAACAAGTTCTTCTCCGATGCGATTCTGCAAACGAAGAAGATTTCAAAGACGCGGATCCTGTGGCTGTTCGGCGGCAAATACGACCCTGCCACCGTTGATGAAGACCTGGCCGCGATCGAGCAGTATTACCACAGTCTGGGCTTCTTCAGCGTCAAGATCGACGCCGAGCAGCGGTGGACCGAAGACAAGGCGCGCGTGGAATTCGTCTACCACATCGACGAAGGGCCGCGCTACAACATCCGCAATATCGAGTTCCACGGGAACAACATCTTCTCCGAGGATGAGTTGCGGCAGCATCTTCAGTTTCACGAGGGCGAGGCATTTTCCGGTCGCAAGATCGGCATGAGCGTTCAGAAGATTCAGGACGACTACGGCGAACTGGGCCGCCTGTTCGCGAAAGTCGACGTGGTCCCTCGCTTTCTCGAAGAGCCCGGCGAAGTCGACCTCCACGTTCGAATCGACGAGGACAAGGTCTGGCGGATACGGGAGTTTCGCGTTCACATCGTGGGAGACAGTCCCCATACGCGGACGACCCTGGTCAACAACATCTCCCAGATTCATCCGGGAGACATTGCCGACCCGCGCAAGATCCGCCTGACGAAGAGCCGCCTGGAAGGCTCGCAATACTTCGAAACCGGTCCCCAGAACGGAGTCCGTCTCGACATCAGCCGTGTCGAGGATGACGACTGGCTGGTGTCCGACCCGGTCGAAATGGCGCGCGGGCAAAACGAGCGAGAAGATCGTCCCGTCATCCAACGGAACTTCAAATTCGGTGGTCACACGGCACCAGGCGGCACCGAACGCGTCGCCCGGCCCCCCTATCCGCCCGTCAGCATGGAGACGCCTGTCACTCCGGAGCAGGAATTTCCGGAGCCGACGCGGCTCGAAAATGCGGAAGCCGCCGTCGACTCGCTTCCCGTCCCGTACACGGCCGCCCTCATCGAACACCAGTCAATTGTTCGCGCCCAAAGCCGCGACCCGTTGCAGCCTCCGCAGAACTACATCTACGACGACAGCGCCCAGGGCGACCCGTTCGGCGCGCCCGTTCGCGCTCCCGACGAATTCTTCAACCAGCCGCCGCCGGACTTCATCGACGTTGACGCCTACCTCACCGAAGCCCGGACCGGCCGACTGATGTTCGGCGTCGGCGTGAACAGCAACAACGGCGTCGTCGGAAACATTGTCTTCCAGGAAAATAACTTCGACATTCTGCGGCCGCCGACGAGCTGGGCCGACATCTGGAACGGCTCGGCCTGGCGCGGTGCGGGACAACGGTTCCGCATCGAGGGGATGCCCGGTTCGCAGGTCAGCCGTTACCTGGTTGACTGGCAGGATCCGTACTTCCTCGACTCCGACTACAACCTGGGCGTCAGCGGCTTCTACTATCAGCGCTTCTTTGAAGCTTGGGATGAAGAGCGATTGGGCGGTCGCGTGCGTGTGGGACGTCAATTGACCGACACGGTCTCGGCGTCGCTCGCGTTTCGCTTTGAAAACGTGAATATCAGCGACTTCCCGTACTATGCACCGCCCATCCTGTCCGAAGTGGGTGGCAGCAACTTTCTCACGACCTTTCGCGGGACCATCTCGCACGACACGCGCGATGCCGCGTTCAATCCCAGCGAAGGGCACTTCGTCGAGTTCGGGGTTGAGCAGGGTGTGGGTCAATTCGTCTACCCGCGCCTGGAAGTCGAAGGGCGTCAGTACTTCACGGCTTATTCACGGCCCGATGGTTATGGCAAACACATCGTCACCGCCCGGGCTGATATCGGCTGGACCGACAGCGGGACGCCGATTTTCGAGCGCTACTTCGCCGGGGGCTTTCAGGACTTCCGTGGCTATGCCTTCCGCGGCGTGAGCCCGTTCCAGAACGGAATTCGCGTCGGGGGTGAATGGCGGTTTCTGGGCGGGCTGGAGTACAGCCTGCCGATCACAGCCAATGAAATGGTTCGAGCCGTGGCCTTCACCGACTTCGGAACCATCGACGAAGACGTCTCGCTCGACAACTTCCGCATGACGGTCGGCGGCGGGCTTCGCATCCAGATCCCCGCCATGGGCCCTGTCCCCATCGCCCTCGACTGGGCCGTTCCCGTCGTGAAGGTGGCTGGCGACAACGAACAGCTCTTCAGCTTCTACATCGGCGTCAATCGCTGAGCGATCGCTATGGCGCGACCACGGAGAACACCGGCGACTCTGCCGACTTTTCCGACGGCGTAAACCGGGTTGCCGCGCGCGGCCGTGGCGATTCCGAGAGCAGCAGGGGCCGAGAATCCCGCGAGCACGAACATTTTCGTCGGCAAAGTCTCCCCAGGCTCCGCGAGTCTCCTAGTGTCTATTCCCGGTGGATCGCGGCAGCGTCTCGGGTCTTGTCGCCGGGTTTTCTCGGCCGGACTTCAGGAGTCGGGAAGGTTGGTCCGATCTCCTCAGTGGATTCCTTCGCGGTGCCACTGACGAGACGACGACGACAATGACTGAACAAGAGATGCTGGCCGAGATTCGTGAGTTGCGCGAGCAGGTACGCCTGCTCCAGCAGGAAGTTCTCAGAGCCCAGAAACTGAGCACGGTTGGCGAACTCGCGTCGTCCATCACGCACGAGTTCAACAATATTCTCACGACGGTCATCAACTACGCCAAAATGGGCGTTCGTCACCAGGATCCGCCCACGCGCGACAAGGCATTCGACAAAATTCTGACCGCCAGCCAGCGCGCGTCGAAAATCACGACCGGCATGTTGTCCTATGCCCGTCAGCAGTCCGAGCGCCGCGAGCGGATGGATCTGACGACGCTCATTCAGGATGTTCTGATCCTTGTGGAAAAGGACTTGCAGCGTTACCGCATCCGGCTCGAAACCCGGATTGAAGGCCGCCCGGAAGCCGAAGTGAACTCCGGGCAGATTCAGCAGGTGCTGCTCAACCTGATCGTGAATGCCCGACAGGCGATGCCGAACGGCGGCACGCTGACCGTGGGCCTCAAGTCGTCGTCGGACAACAGTGTCGCGGAGATTTCCGTGAAGGACACCGGGACCGGCATCCCGGCGGACAAACTTCAGCGAATCTTCGAGCCGTTTTTCACCACGAAGGTCGCCGACGAACGCGGCCAAGGCGGCACGGGACTTGGTTTGTCGCTGGCTCGCGACGTCATGGAGACCCACGGCGGACGAATTCGCGTCGAAAGCGCCATCGGCGTGGGAACCATGTTCACGCTGAAACTCCCTTTGGCGAACGCCAAACCGGTCCAGCGAGCCACGACATCGGCCGCGAAGCCCGCCGTCGCGCGTTAATCCGATTGAATTTAGTAACCCGACGCGTCAGCGAGGGATGTTCGATTCTCTCCCTCGCTGACGCGTCGGGTTACTACGTTTTGGAGGCGCCTGTGGACGGTTGGAACGGTATGTCCTCATGCGTCGAGAATCTCGCGGATCACGTGGCCATGCACGTTCGTCAATCGGCGTTCGATGCCGTTGTGGTAGAACGTCAGCCGCTCGTGGTCGATCCCCAATAGACGCAGCACGGTGGCGTGGAAGTCGTGCCAGTAGACTGGCTTGTCGACGGACTTCCAGCCAATGTCATCGGTGTTGCCGTAGGCAAAGCCGTGCCGTAAGCCGCCGCCCGCCATGCAGACCGAAAAGCCGTACATGTTGTGATCACGGCCGGTTCCAACGGTGTTCGCCTGCGACTGGGTGAACGGCGTGCGGCCGAATTCGGTCGTCATCAGCACGAGCGTGTCGTCGAGCAGGCCGCGCTGCCGGAGATCGCGAATCAACGCGGCAATCGGCTGATCGACCCGCAGCGCTTCCTGGGAATGATTCGCCCGGACGTCTTCGTGGCCATCCCAATTGATGCGGGGTGACCCGAACGAGCCGCCCGAGAAGATCTGCACGAACCGGACGCCCCCTTCCAGTAACCGCCGGCCCAGCAGACAACTACGGCCGAAGTCCTGGGTCTCTTCACGATTGAGCCCATAGGTATCCTGCATCGCGGCTGTTTCCGCAGCCAGGTTGGCGACCTCGGGAATCGCGAATTGCATCCGCGCGGCAAGCTGGTAGGCGGTGATGCGTGCCGCGAGGTCGCTTTCCGGGTGGTTTTCGAGATGCCGTTCGTTCAGCGAGGCGATGAAATCGCGCGTTCTGGATTCCTGTGTGTTGTCGAATGGGCGACCCGATGGAAACAAATCATCGAGCGGATCGCCAGTAGGTCGAAACGCGACCCCCTGATGCCGCGCCGGGAGGAAGCCATTGCTCCAGTTGATGGTGCTGCCGGCCGGAAGGCCGCGACTGTCGGGCAGAACGACATACGTCGGCAGATTGTCTGTTTCGCAACCCAGACCGTAAGACAACCATGACCCAAGGACAGGGAATCCGTTAAACCGGAACCCCGTGTTGGCCTGAAACGTCGCGGGCGTGTGATTGGCCGAGTCGGCGACCATCGAGCGGATGACGGTCAACTCGTCAGCCACGTTCGCCAGATGGGGAAACAGGTCCGACACCCACAGCCCCGATTCGCCGCGCTGCCGGAATTCGAAATCATTCTTGCGCAGAAGGCCAATCTGACCGAAGAACGTCTCCGGCTTTTCGGAGCCGGGAAGCGGCTTGCCGTGATAGCGCTCCAGCGCAGGTTTGTAGTCGAACGAATCGAGATGACTCATCCCGCCGCACAGGAACAGGTGAATCACCCGCCGCACTTTCGGGGGAAAGTGCAAAGATTCCAGGGCGGTCTCGTTCGCATGCACCACGCGATCACGACAGAGCAGCGCTGCCAACGCGGTGGCTGACAGGCCCTGTCGTCCCCAGTCGAGAAACTCGCGGCGTTCCATCGCCCGCGCGAACAGATTTTCAGTCGACATAGACGAACTCCGAACTATTGAAGACCGCGCGGCACAATTCGGCCAGTCCCGCCTGACGGATGAAGTCGGCCGCCTGAGTACTTTCTTCGCTTTCGGCCGATCGCCCATACGCGAGCCGCCACAATCGCTCGATCTGACCGGCGACATCGTTTCCGGATGACTCCGCGCGCACGCGTTCCGCAAGATGTCCGGCAGAACGAAGCGAAAATTGATTGTTGAGCAGACTGAGAGCCTGGAGCGGCGTCGTGGTGGTGGAACGGACGGGAGTCGTTGTCGAGGGATCGGGACAATCGAACGTATCGAGGAACGGATTTCGGCCGCCGCGTGCCCACATGCGGTAGACGGTTCGTCGCGAGACATCCGCGGTCTCTTCGTACTGCGGCTCGTAGAACTGCGTCCCCAGCTTGAAATATGAATTGAAATCCTGATAGCTCGTCCCGTGCAGACTGTCGTTCAGGCGACCGGTGACGAACAGCATCGTGTCGCGGACTTCCTCGGCGGACAGTCGACGGGGCGACATTCGCCAGAGCAGGCGATTGCCGGCATCGAGTTTTCGTGCGTTCTCGCTGACTGCACTCGATCGCTGGTACGCAGCCGAAGTGACAAGTCGGCGGTGCAATCGCTTGAGTGAACGGTCGCCTCGCAGAAACTCGGCGGACAGCCATTCGAGAAGTTCTGGATGACTCGGCTCGCCCCCGTTGAAGCCGAGGTCGTTTGGCGTGGAGACGAGTCCCGCGCCAAAGTGATAATGCCAGACGCGATTGACGATGGTGCGATGTGCCAGCGCGTTCTGCGGATCAGCCACCCAGTCGGCCAGCGCGCGGCGGCGGTCCGCCTCGGGGGCCGACTCGCTCAACGGCCAGTTGCTGGCCTGTGAATTGACGGCTGCCAGACCCCGCGGCAGGACGACATCGCCCAGGTCGCCAACATTCCCCCGTTGCAACACATGCGTGACTCCGGGGACGGCGAACTCGGCGGAGTAAATCTTGACCAGGCCCTCGGTCTTGAGTTGATTCCACTCCTTCTCGATGTTCGCTCGTTCCTGCTTCCAGGCTTCGCGAAGTTGGCGACCGGCGTCGTTCAATCGTGCTAGCACGTCGGCTTCCGTCCGACCGACCGGAGTCTGGTACGCCACCGCAACCTCGTCGGGTGACAAGGCTCGATCAAAGACGCGAGCCGAGATGATGGTCCCGCTCAGTAAACGATTGCCCCCCGCTGGAGAATGACGCACTCCCAACAAGACTTGCCAACCCCCGGCATCGAACCGTGCGGGGCCAGACGACTGATACGGCTTTCCATAGGGCTTACCATTGCGATAACCGATGATTGTTCCATCGGCCCGATAGACGATCGCCAGATGCACGTCGGTGGTTTCGTTCGCCGTCTCTTCAGGACCATTCCACGATTGCGTGCGGGCAAAGTTGTTACTGCCGGCCATCCATCGTCCGGGTTGTTGCTCGCCGAAGACGATCGCGTCGAACGTCACGCCGTCGAGGGTCTGCACGCTCAAGACACCGCCGCCGCGCTGGTCGCGATTGGCAAGTCGAACGCGTGCCTCGAGCGTCTTTTCAATCAGGGGCTCTGTTTGCGGCGGTGTGACGAGGTGACCCGTTTCTCCATCAAGGACGGCTCCTTCGGGACGCATGGTGACCTTGCCTTGCGGCACGATCATTCCGTCCAACCCCGCAAGGCCACCCGCAGCTTCAGTGAGATTGATCGCGACGATTGGCAGCGGAAGAGAAGCGTTGTCTGAATTCGCAGGCTTCTGGCTGTCGGGATATGCCTGCTGCTCCTGTCGCCGCAGTTCCGCCAGTAACAGCTTGCGTCGGTCCTCAAGGACTTTAATCCGCGCGGCGATGGCGGTGGGATAGTACTGGCGCTCGGCGTGACGCACTCCCGTGAGCACCGAAACCAACTGGTAGTATTCGGTCTGGGAGACCGGATCGAATTTATGGTCGTGACAGCGCGCACAATTCAGCGTCAGTCCCAGAAACGTCTGCCCGATCGTGCCAATGAGGTCTTCCAATTCATCCTGCTGCATCGTCTGACGCATCCGTTCCGCCACGGGAATAACCGTGTCATGCGGACCGGCGACTAGAAATCCCAGGGCCGGCAGCGACTCGGCCTGCTCGCTGGTCAGGCTGTCGGCTGCGAGCTGCTGGCGAACGAATTCATCGTACGGCAGGTCGTCGTTCAAATGGCGAATGACCCAGTCGCGATACGGCCAGGCATTCGGCCGCGGCAGATCGCGCTCGAAGCCGTTGCTTTCCCCGAAGCGAACAACGTCCAGCCAGTGTCGCCCCCACCGTTCGCCATACCCAGGGTGTGCGAGCAGACGATCGACGATCTGCTCAAAGGCATCGGGGCGAGCATCGTTCACAAACGCATCGATTTCCTCCGGCGTCGGTGGCAGGCCGATGAGGTTATAGGTGACACGGCGAATCAGTTCACGGCGATCGGCAGAGCCATTGGGCTCCAGTCCGTCCCGCTCAAGTCGTTGGCGAATCCAGGCATCGATCGGATCATCGGCGTGGGGCACATTCGGCGGAGGTGACGCACTGATGGGCCGCAGAGACCACCAGTCGTAGCCCGCGCGCGTTGACGTGGTATACGCAAGTGGATCGATCTCACCGCCCGCCCATTTGGCGCCATCGGCAATCCAGGCCTTGAGCGCGGACTTTTCCGACTCCGAGAGGGGATGTTCGGGCGGCATTTCACCATCGCGAACGCGCGTGAAGAGGGGACTGTCGTCCGGCCGTCCAGGCACAAGGGCCGCGCCGCTGTCGCCGCCGGTCGTCATGGCCTCCAGCGAGGTCAGCCGCAGTCCCCCTTCGGCCTGCGATCCCGCATGGCAACCCAGGCAGCGATTCAGCAGGATTTTCTGAACCGGGTCGAGGGCCGGAGCTGGCTCGACGGGCTGCCCGAAGATGGCACAACACAAGGCCCAGGCGATCATCGGCGACACCTCCGGGGGCGAACTCAACAGCGGGCATTGATTTATATCACATCCCGCCGGCCAAAAGGAGCCGTTTTCAATTCACGGGTATCCCCTTAGCCGCGACCCGCAGGGGAGCGCTGCCCTCTCCCCGCTGACCAACGGAAATATCGCGCGGCAATCGTGCGGCGCGGTCTGTTGCGGACAACGCGACGGCAAAGCATGATGCGTGTGCAAAGTACTGACGCGGACCGCCGACGAAACACCCCACTCCACCGCCCGCTGGTGAGGCTGCCCATGCACGAGATCGATTACGAATCCCCGACATCCCTCGCGGACGCCGTGGCGATTTTGCAAAAAAACAGGGAGAGCGTGCGTTGCCTGGCGGGCGGGACTGATCTGATCGACCATCTGCGAACCGGTCGAATCGATGCTCGCCAGATTGTCGACGTCAAAAAGCTGCCGGAACTACAGATTCTGGAAGCGGGTCCCGAAGGGTTGCGACTGGGCGCTGCGGTCTGCTGCCGCAGCGTGTGCGCTCATGCGGCGATCCAGCAGGACTACACCGCTCTGGCCGACAGTGGGGCCATCATTGGCGGCATTCAAATCCAGAACCGGGCTTCCCTGGGCGGCAATCTGTGCAATTCCGGTCCGGCGGCGGATTCAATCCCCAGCATGGTCGCCCTGTCGGGGATCTGCGTCATCGCGGGGCCAGACGGTCTTCGCGAAGTGCCGGTCGAGAAATTCTGCGTCGCTCCGGGAAAGAATGTCCTGAAGCCGGGCGAACTGCTCGTCGAAATCCGGTTCCCGAAGCCCGCCGCTCACAGCGGATCGCACTACCGGCGGTTTATCCCGCGAAATGAAATGGATATCGCCGTGGTCGGCGTCGCGGCTGCGGTCACGCTGTCGGCTGATGGCAGCCAGTTCGTGGCCGGACGAATCTCGCTGGGCGCCGTGGGGCCGACACCGCTGCTGGCGGAAGAGGCGAGCACGAAGTTGATCGGTAAACCCGTCAACGACGATGCTATCGCTGCGGCTGCCGCTGCCGCCCGAGAGTTGGCCGCTCCCATTTCCGACATGCGCGGAACAGCCGACTATCGCAAGCATTTGACAGAAGTTCTCACCCGGCGAGTTTTGTCCGCCGCTGTGACTCGTGCGCGTGGCGGGAAGGTCGATCACCGTCCCGGCTGGTAGGCGATTGCGAGACCGAGTTTCGAGCGGCCGACTTCTCGCAAGATGTTTCTAGAATGACCCGAGCGGAAAGCGAAAAGCCAGACCTGTCCATTCGACAAAGCCTCTGGCTTTTCGCTCTCCGCTCTTTGCTTTCCGCTTCTGAGCCCCACATTTGGAAGCAACTTCTCAGGAAGACATGAGACCATGGCAAAGAAGAGAATCGTCTCAACCACGATCAATGGCGACGTGACGGAGTTCCTTTGCGAGCCGCGACAGACGCTCCTCGAAGTCCTCCGCGACACGCTCCATCTGACCGGCACCAAGGAAGGTTGCGGCAACGGAAACTGCGGGTCGTGTACGATCTCGATGAATGGCCGTCCCGTGACCAGTTGTCTGGTCCTTGCCGTGGAAGCGGAAGGGGCGGACCTGCGAACCATCGAAGGGGTCGCGAGGGGATCGGCTCTCGATGAAGTGCAGCAGGCTTTCCTTGAGGAAGCGGCGCTGCAATGCGGCATCTGCACGCCGGGCTTCATCATGCAGACCGAAGCCCTGCTTGCCGAAAACCCCGATCCCACGGAAGAAGAAGTTCGCTTTTATCTCGCCGGCAATCTGTGTCGCTGCACCGGCTACGACAAGATTGTTCGCGCGGTCCTGTCGGCAGCCCGCAAGCGTCGTATGACGGCTGAGGCGGCGAAGTGAGCGTGAGAGAACAAGTCCGGTGTGGAAGCTGTTCGGTTCCCGGAACCTGGAGAGACATCATGAGATCGATGGTCTTTGCTGTTGCCTGCCTGATTTCGGCATCGCTTCTGGCCGAGGATCCGCCCCGACTGGTTTTCCCGAATGCCGGGTATTCCATCGAAGGGCTGGACGATGAGCTGCCGGATCAGCCGTTTCAGTCCGTGATTTTGTTCGCGCCAGCGACCCAGGGTTTCGCGCCGAACGTCAACGTCCGCGTGCAGCCGTTTGCCGGAACGGTCGACGAGTACGTGGCCGCGAACCTCAAAGATCTGGAAAAGAACGACCTCGAACTGATCGGCGAGCCCAAGGTCGAAGAAAACGTCGTCATTCTGGAATTTCAGGGCTCCTTGCAGGGGCGTGATTTGCGGTTCTATTCGCGCAGTCTGCTGAATGACGGACGCGTCGTTCTGGTGACGGCAACCGCGACCAAAGAACAATGGGAGACCGCTGGTCCCAAACTCCGCAAATGTGCCGACAGTTTGAAGCGGGAAGCTCCGCCTGCGAAGCCGGCTGCCGAATAGTCGCATTGCCGACGAATTGTATTGATCGATCCGTGAAGCAATTTTCTCGCGCGAGACAGTGATGCCAGACAACGCACAACGCTCGTACAAAGTGATTGGCACGCGGCCCATTCGTCACGACGGCGTTGACAAGGTGACCGGTCGCGCGAAATACGGCGCCGACGTCATGCTGACCGGCCTGCTGGCCGGCGCGGTGCTGCGAAGCCCGCACGCTCATGCGCGAATCCGGTCGATTGACACGTCGGCGGCAGAGGCGTTGCCGGGCGTTCGGGCCGTGGCCACTGCCCGCGACCTTCCCGACCAGGGATCGCGGATGGTCGAACTGGGCGAAGGCAGCGTCAACATGCGGCACCTGAGCGCGAACGTCCTCGCGCACGACAAGGTGCTGTACAAGGGGCACGCCGTTGCCGCCGTGGCGGCAGATAACATTCACATCGCCCAGGAAGCGCTCAAGCTCATTCGGGTCGACTACGAACCCTTGCCGCCGGTCATGACCGTGACCGAGGCGATGCGCGCCGGCGCTCCCCTTCTGAACGACGATGTGGTGACGCAACCTGCTGGGAACGCGGAAGCTCTCGCCGAGTCGAAGCCCTCCAACGTCGCGAAGCATTTTCTCTTTGAAAAAGGCAATCTCGACGAAGGCTTCGCGCGGGCCAAGCATGTGGTGGAACGCGAGTTTCACCTGGCGACGGTCCACCAGGGCTACATCGAACCCCACAACGCGACGGCTCTCTGGCATGCCGACGGCAAAGTCTCCGTCTGGATGAGTACCCAGGGTTCGTTCACGGCTCGGCAGCAAACGGCGGAATTGCTCCGCATTCCCGTGTCGGACGTCAAAGTCACTCCGATGGAAATCGGCGGCGGCTTCGGCGGCAAAATCTCGGTCTATCTTCCGCCGGTTGCGGCCATTCTGTCCCGCAAGACCGGGCGGCCAGTGAAAATCGTGATGGATCGCGCGGCCGTTTTCGAGGCGACCGGCCCGACTCCCGGCGGCGTCATTCGTGTCAAACTCGGGGCCGATGAATCAGGCAAGCTTGTGGCAGCGGATGCCTGGCTGGCCTACGAGGCAGGGGCCTATCCCGGCTCGCCCGTCGGCGCCGGCTGCATGTGTATTTTCGCGTGCTACGACATTCCCAACGCACGCGTGGAAGGCTTCGATGTCTGCGTCAATAAACCCCGCACGAATGCCTATCGCGCGCCGGGATCGACGCAGGCCGCCTTCGCCGTCGAAACTGTCGTCGACGAAATTTGCCAGAGACTCAAGCTCGATCCGCTTGAGTTTCGCCTGAAGAATGCCTCGAGTGAAGGGACCCGGCGCGTCGATGGCCCGGTCTTTTCGCGGGTGGGGTTGGTCGAAACGCTCCAAGCAATTGGTAATAGCGAACACTACAAGAGCCCGCCTGGTGGCCCGAACCGCGGACGCGGCATGGCATCGGGATTCTGGTTTAACGTCGGCCTGAAATCGTCCGTCACGGCCACGATCGGTTGCGATGGAAAAGTCGCGCTGGTGGAAGGTTCGCCCGACATTGGCGGCACCCGTACCAGCATCGCCATGCAGTTCGCCGAGACCCTCGGGATTCCTGTCGAAGACGTCCATCCCGCCGTCGCCGATACCGACAGCGTTGGCTACACCGACGTCACGGGCGGTAGCCGCGTCACCTTCTCGACAGGCATTGCGGCTGTCGAAGCGGCTCGCGATCTGGAACGGCAACTTGTCTCACGGGCGGCGGAACTCTGGAACGTGCCCGCCGACCAGGTTTGCTATACCAACGGCGTGATGACCGCCCCGGGACACAAGGCGACCTTCAAGGAACTCGTCGCCGAGTTGCACGAAACAGGCGAGCCGCTCGTCGGTCGCGGCACATCGGGCAAGGCGAATCAGGCCGGTGCGTTCGCAACGCATCTGGTCGACGTCGAGGTCGATCCCGAAACCGGTAAGGTCCAAATTCTGCGATACACGGCCGCCCAGGACGTGGGGACCGCGATTCATCCCAGCTATGTCGAAGGACAGATTCAGGGCGGGGTCGGGCAGGGGATCGGTTGGGCGCTCAACGAAGAGTACTGGTACGACGATCGCGGCTCGATGCGAAACGCGACCTTTCTCGACTACCGTCTTCCGACGTGCTACGACCTGCCGATGATCGAGCCGATCCTGGTGGAAGTTCCCGATCCGTCTCACCCCTATGGCGTGCGAGGTGTGGGCGAAGTCCCCATCTGTCCGCCGCCGGCGGCCATTGCGATCGCCATAGCCCAGGCGGCCGGTGTACGGATGACCGAGCTTCCCATGGCGCCGCACAAAGTCATGGCGGCGATCCTGGCGAAGTCGCGTCCCGGAAACGGCCAGCCTCATTGAGCCTCGCTCTCTGACATCGCGGAAGCCGTGTGATGGCTGTCGTTTACCTCCCCAAGGCTTTGCAAATGTTTTCGGGAGGCAACTCTCCCGTTGTCGCGCGCGGGAAAACCGTGCGCGAGGTCTTCGAGGATCTGGATCAACAATACCCCGGCATTCGGGATCGCTTGTTCGCAGGCTCGTCGATTCAACCCGGCCTCATGCTCGCCGTCGGCTCTCGCATGGGAGCACGCCTGCTCGACTCGGTGGACGAGGACGATGAAATTCACATCCTCCCGGCCATTGGCGGGGGATGAGAATCGGCTCGGTAGCGACCTCGCTGCCGAGGGTGTAATTCCGCGTCGGCCGCATGGTCGCAAGCGGCGAATCTCCACCCTATAATTTCAACGAGTGCTGATTTGTTCGCGACAACGCTCATGCCGCGACCTGTTTTGGACAACGGCTGCTGCCGGTGACTTGCCGGGCGAAGTGCGATCCTCGCTTCACCGGTAGCAAGTCCCCGTATGCCGCCACGACCTGGAGTTGTTGAGTGATCCGCCAGTCTGTCCTCCCGCCGTCGTTTCTTCCCGCCTTTCTCGTTTCGTTCCTCTGCGTTTCGCTGGCTGCCGCGGCTGAACCCTCGCTGGCGGAGAAAATGCCGCGAATTCCCGCGACATCCCCCGCCGAGGCCCTGAAGCAGTTTCAGCTTCAGAAGGGCTTTGGGCTGGAACTCGTCGCCGCGGAGCCGGACGTGGTCGATCCCATCGCCGCGGCCTTCGACGAAGATGGCCGGATGTACGTCGTGCAGATGAGCGACTACCCGTTCCTGCCCGATCAGCGGGCGCCGAAGTATGTGGCTCAGCGACCGGAGACCTGGGGAAGTATTCGCCTCCTGGTTGATACCGACGACGACGGCAAGATGGACAAAAGCACCGTCTTCGCCGACAAACTCCGCTGGCCGCAATCGGTCGCCTGTTACAAGGGAGGCGTCTTCGTGCTGGCGCCGCCCCAGTTGCTCTACCTTAAGGACACGAATCAGGACGGCGTCGCCGATTTGCGGGAAGAGTGGGCCACCGGTTTCAGCCAGTCCAACGTGCAGGGCCTGGCGAACGGCTTTCTCTGGGGACTCGACCACGGACTCTGGTTCCCCTCCGGTCGTGCCGGCGGCAGCGTGAAGTTCAAGGACGGAACCGAATTGACTCCGGGCCGTCGCGATCTGCGGCTCGACCCCATGCGGGAAAAGCTCGAACTGGTTTCAGGCGGCGAACAGTTTGGTCACGGTGTCGATGACTTCGGCAACCGGTTCGTCTGCAACAACTCGAACCACATCGAGCATGTTGTGTTTCCGTCAAATTACCTCGACCGCAACCCTCATTTCGTTCCGCCCCCCGTGCTGCGGAGCATTGCCGCCGAAGGCTCGGCTGCCTTGGTGTTTCGCATCAGTCCTCCCGAACCGTGGCGCGTGATCCGCACGGCACGGCGCGCCGCCGACCCGGCCTTCGCCAGCCGCGCGCCGCAAACGGAACTCGTCGCCACCGGCTATTTCACGTCGGCAACGGGCATCACCATCTATCGCGGCGATGCCTATCCGCCCGAATACTTCGGGAACGCGTTCATTGGCGACGTCGGCGGGAATCTGGTCCATCGCAAGAAACTGGAGCCCAAGGGTGTCAGCTTCTCCGCGATCCGGCAGGAAGAGAACTGCGAATTTATCGCGTCGCCAGACAACTGGTTCCGCCCGGTCAACTTCATCAATGCCCCGGACGGCACTCTCTATGTCCTCGACATGTATCGTGAAACCATCGAACACCCCTTCTCAATTCCGGACGACATCAAGGAACACGTCGACCTCGAAAGCGGCTACGACCGCGGCCGCATCTATCGACTCGTGTCACCGGACTGGAATCGCCCGAAGACCCCCAAGCTCTCCGCAGCATCGATTCCGCAATTGGTGGCTGCACTGGAATCGGGTAAGCCGTGGGTTCGCGAAACGGCCCACCGCCTGTTGTGGGAACGTCAGGACAAGTCGGCCATCGCACCGCTACGAGCCTTGGTCGAAAACGGTGCGACTCCCCAGTCTCGCATACATGCCCTCTGGTCACTTCAGGGTCTGGGAGCGCTGAGCGCGGACGAATGCCTTGTTTCTCTCCGCGACCCAGATGCCTCAGTTCGCGAGCAAGCCGTCAAGTTGTCGGAACCATTCGCGGCAGAGTCCGTCGAAATTCGTACCCGCTGGCTGGACCTGCTGACCGAGGATGCGCCGCGAGTCCGCTGGCAGGTTGCTTTCTCACTGGGAGAACTCGATTCGTCCGAAGCCGTCGAAGGACTGCTGCGCTGTGCCGCCTATTTCCCGAAGGAGCCTGACCTGGTACCCGCGGTCATGTCGTCGCTGGCAAACCATGGGGGAGCCATGGCCAGGCTGGCCGTCGAACGTAATGTCGGCGGAAGCGGATTCCAACTCGAACTCGCCCGCCTTCTGGGAACGCTGCCGCCGTCGCCGGATGTGGCACCGTGGCTGAAGATGGTGCTGTCGCCCGACTTCGCTGCGTCGCGTCGCCTCAACCTGCTCGTCGCCTTCTCGGACGGTCTTTCGCGCCGTGGCGAGTCGCTGGTGCCGGTTGCCGAGCGCGCGGGAGAACAGGACGCACTCGCCGTGCTGTTCGCAAAAGCCGCTGAACAAGCAACCTCGGACAGTGCGTCCTTGGCCGAACGACAGCATGCCTTAGGCCTGTTGCAGTTCGCTCCCGAAAGCGTCGTTGCAAAACTCGTTGATGACCTGCTGGTCTCGTCCACCGGACCCGAACTTCAGCAGGCGGTCGTGCGGGCATCAGCCAAGCACCGCACGCCGGAAATGGCGAACCGGTTACTCGCCCCCTGGCGCGGCCTCGGTCCGACCACCAAGAAAGACGTCGTCGATGTCCTCCTGCAATCGGAATCGGGGGCTCGGGCACTCCTGGCCGGTGTCGAGTCGCAATCCGTGAAGGCTGCGGAACTCGAACGTGACAAGCGACAGGTACTGCTCAAGCATCCGAACGCCGAAGTGCGAAAGCTCGCCGAGAAACTCCTGGCAGATCCGGCTTCGGCGAATCGGCGCGCTGTCGTCGAAACCTTCAAGAAGTCTCTCGATCTGGTCGGCGATGCCGAGCGCGGCGCGGCTGTCTATGCCAAGACATGCGCGCAGTGTCACCGGGCGGCCGGCAAGGGCTTTCTCGTCGGGCCCGACATGCAGTCGGTGCAGAACAAGTCCCCGGAAGACCTGTTGATCGCGATTCTCGATCCGAATCGGGAAGCGCAGCCCAGCTTCATCTCCTACACGGCCGTGACGTTGCAAGGGCAAGTGCTGACGGGTCTCGTCGCGGCTGAGTCCGCCGCCAGCCTGACGCTGCGTCGGGCCGAAGCGCGAGAAGACATCGTGCTGCGTGAAAATCTCGATGAGCTGATTGCGACGGGCCAGTCCCTGATGCCCGAAGGGCTGGAAAAGGACATCACCCCGCAGCAGATGGCCGATCTCCTCGCATTCATCAAGCAGCCGCCCGCCGGAAAGTAAGACGTGGGGAGTGGATCTGCCGGCAAGCTTCCAAGTGTTGGAGTCTTTTGTCACGGCTGAATGTTCGGGTGGCACGCCCTGCAGGCTTTGCAAAAGGGCGTGGTCCTGTTCGCCACGCTCTTCGAAGACTCAGGGGCGTGCCACCTCGGACCATCGGACTACGTCAATAAGGAGCCCCTGCGGTGCGGCTCGGATACAACACCAACGGCCTGGCAAACCACCGCTGGCGCGATGCCCTCGAACTGATCGCGGAAGTCGGGTTCGAATCGGTCGCAATCACCGTCGACCATCATTTCCTCGACCCATTTTCTGACGGGTTCGCGGGGCAGGTCGCGACGGTTCGGGCGGAGTTGGAACGACTCGGGCTGCGCAGCGTTATTGAAACCGGCGCGCGATTCCTCCTAGATCCACGTCATAAGCATGAGCCGACGCTGGTCAGCCCCACGTCGGCTGGTCGTCGGCATCGAGTCGAATTCCTGGCACGCTGCATTCGCCTGGCCGAAGACTTTCAATCCGACGCGGTCTCGCTGTGGTCGGGAATCTTGCACGACGATGTTCCGCGCGACGAAGGAATGAATCGCCTGGTCGCGGAACTGCGTCGCGTCCTCGATTTTGCCGCCCCGCGCGATGTCCGCATTGCCTTCGAGCCAGAACCGGGCATGCTCATCGCCACGATGGACGAGTATCGCGAGTTGCTCCATCGTTGCGACGCTCCGCATCTCGGCCTGACGCTCGACGTGGGGCATATCCACTGCCTGAACGACGGCTCCATTCCCGAGGTCATTCGCACGTGGCGGGAGCGACTCTGGAACGTCCATATCGAGGACATGCTGCCGAATGTTCACGAGCACCTGGCGTTCGGGGAAGGTTCGATCGACTTTCCCCCGATCTTCGACGCTTTGGCCGAGATTGCTTACGACGGCGGTGTGCATGTGGAACTGAGCCGGCACGGCCATGATGGCCCCAACATGGTTCGAGAGTCGGCCCGGCTGTTAACGGGCTGGCGCGCCGCGACCCTGAACTCTATTCGCGGCTGATCGCCGAAACGGCCGACAAATCCGGCACAATCGTTGCCTTCGCGCGATTTGGTGATATGCGAACAACTCCAATTCTGGCGCCTGGTCGAACTGAATCGACGGAAGCGGCAATTCTGTCGAGGACCGACCCTGACGAGCGATACTAGGTTTGAAGTGACGTCGTGAGGCGTCGCGTCTGCCAGGCTCGGGCAGAAATCCGGACTTTCGGGGAGGTATCGGTCTTCCCGTCGACGGAACCCTCTCCAGCGCGCTGGTGAACGCCCGGGAAACTGAACGAACCGCGATCGGACGCGTCGTCATGACCGAACCCCTGGATGTCACCTTTCGCGTTCTGCGCGACTCGGCGACTTCGGAAGTGGCCGACGTCATTCTCGCGGCCGTTCTCGACGAATTCGACGAGATCGCCGTCCGTGCCGCTTGCACCGTCCTGGCTCGCGGTTCCAATCGAGACAACATCGCCCTTCTGCAACGACTGCCGCAATGCCGCTCGGCGGTAGTCGAAGCCGTTGCCGAACGGTTGCCGACGCTTCGGTTCGCGTTTCACCACGGTCTTTACAACGGCAATTCCGAGCAGATCAACGATCTGCTGTTGACCATGCAACTGCTCGATGCCTGGACCTTCGCGCCGCTGCTCGTGGGACTCTCCCAGTCGACGCACGCCGGAATTTCTCAATCGGCCGGGGAAACTTTGCTGGTCATGGCCGATCGGCTGCATGACCAGGCGCAGTCGACCGCTCACGACGTCGAGACTCGCGAGCATGTGCGAGGCGCCACCGAGGCTGTCCTGCGGGAACTGGCGTCAGCCTTCAACCGGACCAATCAGATCGCCTGCCTGGAACCATACGTCGAAACGGCTCTGATCCTTGGCCGTCATACCCATCCCTGCGTGCGCGCCGCGCTGTGGCAGGGGCCGGCCGATTTGCGCGCGATGGCGAGCCGCCTTCTGGAGCAAAGCGTCCATCCCGCCGTCATGCGGCAGATTGTCGACGCGTTCGGGCAGAACTATCCTCACCCACGCGCCTTCGAAATCGTGCAACAGCGTCGAGATCTGGAGTTTGTCGCCTTTTTTCTGTCGCAGCTCCCGGCCAACCTGTCACAGATCATGTCGCAAAACCTTCGCCAGTTCACGAAGGTCGGCTTTCTGACAGATTACGATGTCGTCCTCAATGATCTTCCGGCCGGGCTGCAACCCGCGTTCGTCGCATTCGCGCATGCCACGAAGATTCCTTCGGACCTCAAACAGTCCATCGACGAATGGATTCTCCGTCACGGGTCGGCCGACGGACGGGCGGCAGCTTTGCAGCGAGCCACCACGCTCGATGAACAACTCGTCCAGTCCGTCGTGCTCGATGGTTTGGAATCGGAAGACACGTCAGTGCAGGTCTGGGCCTTGTCCCAGGTGCGCCAGGCCCACCTGCCTGAAGGGTGGAACCTGCTGATCGAGCGGCTCGACAGTCCAATCGCCGAGGTTCGCGACGCCGCCCGCCGCGAACTGGCCGACTTCAATCTGGAGCGTGTCCTCGAACTGATTGAACGACTCGATCCCGGCGCGGCCCGCGAAGCCGCGCGACTGATGCTCAAGGTCGATCACGAAGCGATTCCCAAGCTTCATCGGGAAATGAGTTCCCCCGTCCGCCACCGCCGCCTGAAGGGCGCGCAGGCGGCTCTCAAACTGGGGCTCGCTTCCAGCGTGGAGGCGGAACTGCTGGAAATGGCCAGCGACCCCGATCCCCTGTTCCGGCGCGTCGCCGCGGAAGTCCTGTTGACGGTTCAAACGCCGCTGGCCCGGCAGACGCTCGAAGCGATGCGCGGCGATCCCAGTCCCCGCGTCCGAAGTGTTCTTGCCGAGCAGCGCCTCGATACGGCCGCGTCCACCGGGGAGTTCCTCCCGTGATCCACTCATCGTTTCCCGCCGCGTGGGTTCTGGCACAGGTCAGCCCGTTCGAATCCGCCGGCCAATATCTGAACCGGCCAATCTCCTCGCAATTTGGCAGCGTGTTCTGGATCGCCACGCTGGCTGTCGGCGTCCTCTGGCTGATCGTGACGGTGCTGGACAAGCTCTCCTCCGAACGGGCGGCCGTTCTCGAAAGCCGACTTCCCTGGGATGAACTGGTCCGAGCCCATCATCTGTCGGGGGAGGACGAGCGGTTGTTACGACAGGTCGCCCAGTCGCAGCGCGTGCGCGATCCTCTCGAAGTGTTCGTGAATCCCGTCCATCTCGACCAATTTCGCGAACGCAAGGAAGAGTCGAGCGAGAGCGCCTCGCAATTGATCGAACGACTGTTCGGTAAAACAATCGCGCTGGCGCTCGAAACAAATCGCGACCGTACGATTCCCTCCTAAGGGAACGGCCGGCCGGTTACTCGGACGATTTCCGTGGCGGTGTCCCCAGGCTCTCGGGGACGCGTTGGATTCGTCCCTCGCGGTCGACGCATGCCAGCGTCGACTTCGCGGATGCCAGTAACAGCCCGTCGCGGCGTAGCTCGTAGGCGTGCTCGATTTTGACGGGAGTCACGCGGTCGACACGCGTGGTGAGCGCGAGCAGATCGTCATACTTCGCCGGCGAATGAAAGCGGCAGTCGAGTCGGACCACCACCAGAAACAACCCGGATTCCTCGATCTCCCGGTAGTTCCCCCCCTGCGCCCGCAGCAGTTCGGTTCGTCCCATTTCGTAGTAGTTCGCGAAATTGCCATGGTGCAGAAAGCCCATGGCATCGGTCTCGCAGTAGCGAACCCGGATTTCAATAGTGTGTTCGGTCAGCACTCACGAAGTCCTCGGGGCCATCGCCGGACGGGGCGACGCGATTTCACCGTCTTGGCGGTCACTTCACGGCCAGCGACAACGGCTCATCAAAGATACGGCCGCTCCCATTGGAGGGCGACACCGACTTTTCCAGCGCCAATTGATAGAGCCGCTGTCCGGTCGGCGTTGGATAATCTCCCGTGATGCAACCCTGACAGAGTCGCTCGGCCGGCAGCCCCACGCTATGGGCGATGGCTTCCGGATCGAGGAACCGCAGACTGTCAGCCCCTAGGTCGGATGCCATCCGCGCTTCGATCTCGGGGGTGAGACGTCCGCTGTGGCCGTCCAGATACTTGGGCGCGAACAACTCGGTCACGGTCGACATATCGATCCCGTAGAAGCAGGGAGCGATGATCGGCGGGCAGGCGACCCGAACATGAATTTCCTTGGCCTCGCCCCGCTCGCGAATCTGCGAGATGAGAGCCTTCATCGTCGTGGACCGGACGATCGTATCCTCGACGAGGAGCACTCGCTTTCCGCGCAGAACTTCCGGCAGCGGCGTGTACTTCATCCGTACCTTGTCGGCCCGGTTCGCCCCATCGATGAAGGTTCGGCCGACATACCGGTTGCGAATCAGGCCCTCGAGGCTGGGAACTTTCAACTCGAACGCCATGCTGTCGGCGGCCGCCTTCGCGGTATCCGGCACCGGCACGACAATCGTTTGATCGTCGCACGTCAAGGTTTCCTGGTGGGCCAGCGCTTCTCCCAGCCGCTTGCGAGTCAGGTAGACGCTCCGCTCATCCAGGACGCTGGCGACGTTGGCGAAGTAGATCCACTCAAAAAAGCAATGGGCCGATCCGGGACTCTCGGCGAAGGCCACCTTTCGCAGTCGGCCGTCCTCGATGATGATCGCATGACCCGGTTCGAGGTTATAAATCCGATCGCGGGGCACCCCCAGGTTCGCGAGCGCGACGCTTTCGCTCGCGGCGAGAAACAGGTTGTCCTCAATCGAGTAACACAACGGCCGCAGTCCCAGCGGATCGCGGGCCACGAACATGTCACCGCGGGAATTGAGAAACGCAATGTTGTACGCGCCGTCGAGTTGCTGCGCGAGAGCCGACAACACCTGGTGCAGACGCGGCTGGCGGTCCCCGGACAACTGCTCGCAGATCAGGTGCATCAGAATTTCGGTGTCGGTGTCGCGCGACAGATGAAAATTCCGCCGCGACAGAATCTCATCCCGCAGCTCCCGGTAGTTCGACAATTGCCCGTTGAAGGCAAAGCTGAACCACTTCGTCTTTTCAATGTGTGAACGCTCGAACGGCTGGGCGTAGTTCCGGTCGTCGCGGCCGCAGGTCGCGTAGCGCACATGGCCGATCGCCGCCGGGCCGGAAAGCGACTCCATGAGCGGTTCGAATTCGAGCTGCCGGGAAATGTGAAACACTTCCGAGACCGACCCGACGTCCTTGTGCGTTTCGAGCAACTGGTCTTTGTCGGGGCGATAGCTCGTCATGCCCGCCGCCAGTTGGCCGCGGTTCTGAATTTCGATGAGCAGACGCGGAATCATCCGCGCTGCATTTTCCGATTTCCCGCCGGAAACCAGCGGACTGATTTCGCCAGGCAACTGGTAGACCGCGGCAATGCCGCACTCGTGAAACAGGTCCGCCATTTCAGTCCTTCGTGGCCTGGAGTATTCAGCCAACTAAGTTCCATGATACCTTCCGGAGGCAATCTCGCCAGTGCCGGGAGCCGAAGTCCTCTCAAGACTGGCAATCACGCCACGGGCGACTCCCCTCCGGAATCCAGCAATTCCGCGTCGAAAACCCGCAATTGCGTGTCACGGACGATCCGGGCAGAATTCTGCGAAGTGTCCCGGTGATGGCAGCGTCACCGTCAATACGACCCCATCCCGCAAACTTCGGGCAGCACTTACAAAAATGTCCTCCGCGAGTTCCCGCCGGTCCGTGTTCGATTCCGTTCGCACCCTGGTGGTCAAGGTGGGGACAAATGTTCTCTCGCGGTCCGACGACCAGTTGGACCCCGCCCGCATTTCCTCGCTCGCCGAGCAATTGCATCGGCTCGTGCAGACGGGACGAAAAGTCGTTCTGGTCTCCAGCGGGGCAATCGGCGCGGGTATGACGCTCCTGGGCCTCAAGAAGCGCCCCACCGACCTCTCTCACCTCCAGGCCGCCGCCGCCACTGGACAAGCCCATCTGATTCATCTGTACGACGTTCATCTGCGTCCACATGGTTACCACGCCGCCCAACTGCTGCTGACCGCCAACGACTTCAAAACCCGGGCCCGCTACCTGAACGTCCGCAATACCCTGCTGACACTCGCCGAATACCCGGCGATTCCCATCATCAATGAAAACGACACGGTCAGCACCGAGGAAATTAAACTCGGCGACAACGACCGGCTCGCCGCCATGGTGGCAAACCTGCTGCCGGCCGATCTCCTCATCGTTTTGTCCGTCGTGGATGGTCTGATGACCGGTGACCCCAGCGACCCGGCCAGCCATCGGGTTCCGCTCGTGGAACGGGTCGATGCCTCCTTGCTGAGCCTGGCGACAGCGTCGAAGAGCAGCCGGGGGACCGGTGGCATGCGGTCCAAGCTCGAGGCCGTCCGCACGGCGACCGCCGTGGGGACCAACGTGGTGATCGCCGATGGCCGCCAGGACCGCATCCTCGACCGTCTGATGGAGGGCGAGGATTTGGGAACGCTTTTCCTCGCGGAACAGGAAGCCCTCCCCGCGTGGAAACGGTGGATTGCCTACACGATGCCGCCGAAAGGAAGACTGATTGTCGACGCGGGAGCGAGCAGGGCGGTTCGCGAACACGGACGGTCGCTGCTTGCCATTGGCGTGACTGCCGTCGAGGGAGTCTTTGACAAAGGGGAGGTCGTTGCCCTGATTGGCCCTGACGGTCAGGAATTCGCCCGGGGTCTCTCCAACTACGACGTGACGACGGCCCGCAGCATCGCCGGTCAGCGATCCGAAGAAATTGGGCGCGTGTTTGGCGGCATTCCGTACGAGGAAGTCATTCACCGCGACAACCTGGTCGTGACCAACTGATCTCTCCGACACGGCTTTCCGCGTTTCATCAGCAAGCCAAAAAAAATCCCTCGAGAGGGGTTCGCCCTCTCGAGGGATCGTCACTTCACCAGTTCTCGGTCGTTCTCCGCGACTACCGGTTGAACGTCAGCTTTTCATTGGTTCCGGAAACCGCGAACGTCAGTTCATTGTCGCTCTGAAGAGCGATCTGGGCGAGCATGACGCCGCCAAAGTCCGGTTCCATGACGAGGTTGTCGCCCTCAATGTCGAAGGCACCCTTCACAACCTGCTTCTTGCCGTCCTTTTCGAAGCTCCACACGAACTCATTCGACTCATTCAGCGTCAGTTCGTAGGCAGCCCCGCTCCCACTCGATTTCCAGACGCCCGTCAGTTTGCTGATCGGCGCAATCGGTTCGTCCGCGGGCGGCGGCGGCGGCGGTTCCACTGCCGCTTGAGCCGACGAGTCCGCCTGATCGGGGGCGTACATCCTCAGCAGTTGCACGGCCACCGTGTCGCGCGGTTCCAGTTCGACCACCTTCCTCAACTGCCTGACCGCCACGTCCGTATGGCCGCACGTGAGGTAGTGGTAGGCCAGCAGGAACCGCAGATCGGCGGCTGTCGGAGCGGCCTTCGCCGCGTTTTCCAAAGCGCGAAGCTGGGTCGTGTAAACGCTGGCCTGCGGATACAGCCCGGACAGCGTGGTCCAATCCCAGCCCGGACCGGCGGCAAGCACCGAGTTCATGACCGCGGCCGCTTCGGGATACCGCTGGAGCGAGAACAGGCAGAGCGCCCGGAACTCGTTCATCGCGGCGTCGTACGGAGTCTTCGACAGGGCCTGGTCGGTCGAGGCAAGGGCTGCCTCGTAGTCTCCATCATAGAACGCCTGGCGGGCCTGGTCGAACGTGCTCAGCACGGCCTGGTCGGGCTCGGGAGGAGTCGCCTGGGCCACGTAAGAGGTGTCATCCGCCACCACGTACTGCACGTACGAAATCGGCTGGGCATAGTTGAGATACGTCCCGTAGGCATAGTACGGCTGCGTGTAATATGGGTTGTAATACCCACCGAGACCGAATGCTCCCGTGAGGGCGTTCAGTCCCCACATCGTCACCCCAAACGCGGCCCATCCAGGATAGTTGTTCCACCAGTAGCCCCAGGGGTTGCCCCAGGCATTGTATCCCCAGGGTCCGCTGTTCACGCCGGCCCAGTAGCCATGGTACCAGCCTCGGTGATACGCATAAGCGGGGTATCGCCAGTTATTCCAGTCATAGTTGTTCTGGTAGTGGTTGTGCCAGTAGTTGCCACCGTTGTTCCAGTTCTGGCGATAGTTGGTCCATTGATTTTGGATATTCGTGTGCCGCTGGTTGATCCAGTCGCCGCGATTGATGTTGTTGATGTCGATATTATTGTTGCTTAACCAGTTGCGTCCGACGGTGTTGTCGCCGATTCGGTTACCGAAGTCGAATCGGCCGTCATTGCCCGGACGAAGTCCCGGTCGATTGTTCCCGATGCCCGGAAGAAAGTTGTTTCGGTCACCGAGATTCGGTCGGTCGCCAATATTGGGTCGATCCCCAAAGTTCGGCCGGTCGCCCAGGTTGGGACGGTCTCCGAGGTTCGGTCGATCACCAAGATTAGGTCGATCACCAAGATTAGGTCGATCGCCAATGTTAGGTCGGTCCCCAATGTTCGGACGATCGCCGAGGTTCGGTCGGTTCCCGAGGTTCGGACGGTTTCCGATGTTTGGCCGATCGCCAAGATTCGGTCGGTCACCAATGTTGGGACGATTCCCGAGATTCGGACGATTGCCATCGCCAATGCTGGGGCGATTTCCCGGAGTAATGTTAGGACGATTGCCATCGCCGATGTTCGGTCGATTGCCCGGGCTCAGATCGGGTCGGTTCACGGTGTTGCCCGACCGCGGCAGATCGATAATCTGCGGCCGATTCGTCGACAGGTTTGGCCGATTGCCGCCCAGGTTGCCGCTGCCGATGTTGGGACGATTGCTGTTTCCCAGGCTCGGGCGGTTTCCACTCGTCACGTTTCCCGGAGCGATGTTCGGACGATTGCCGCTGCCGATCGAAATGCCGGGGCGACTGCCGCCCGGCGGAACCGATGGTCGCGCCGCGGGGCGATTGAACGAGGGGAGCGATCCACCGGTGTTCGGCCGGGAGACTGCGCCGCCACCTCCGCCCGGACGGAATCCACCGCCAGAGAAGCCGCCGCCTCCGCTCCTCGCGCCACCGCCGCCGCCGATACGGGCACCACCCCCGCCGCCGCCAATGCGGGCACCGCCGCCTCCTCCGCCAATGCGAGCGCCGCCTCCGCCTCCGCCGCCAATTCTGGCACCGCCTCCTCCACCACCTCCGCCGCGTCCGCCTCCTAGTCCGCCGCGAGCCCACAGTTCGGGCACCGGGCCGGCAATCATTGTGGCGACCATCGCCGCCACCAGCAGTTGCTTCAGGGAATGTCGTTTCATCATCGTCTCCAGGCTATGGGCTTTCGCAGCCTCTTGAAAATCTCGGTTGTCGGCTCATAGCAGGGCGGGCAACTTGTGAATCGTCCTGCCCTTCCATGCGTCACACGATCAGACTGATTCAAAACTCCAACCGCCGCTAAATCGGGTACTCACGACTTGGGGCCGAACACACTTTCGACCCATTTCAGAGCTACTTCTGCAAGTCTTCGGCGGCCTCTTGGGCGGGACGTGCCTCAGAAACTGCCTCGGACGCATCAAATTCACCGGGAGCAGGCGCCGCTCGCACGATCCGAACGGATCGATCGGGCAGGCGATCAGCGCCGATCCAACGATCCGTCTGTTCGATGACGGCGGCATCCTCACCGGTTCGCTGGTACTTCAGAATCGACTGCATGCTTCTGCCGTCGGCAGCCGTCGATTGGCTGTGAACAACCCAGTCTTCATCATCCGACAGGTACGAATAGCCCTCGCCGAATCCACCGTCATTCGTAAACAGCCAGTGGCGGAACCGATTATTGGAAGGATCCCAGGCAATTCGCTGCGTCCCGGCAATCAGGCCGTCATCGCTCGAATGAACTTCAAACTTTCCGTCAAGAAAGCTGCCGCTCTCGTCCAGCGACCATTCGGTTTTCACGATCATGTCGTTCGATTCATCGATCCATTTGCCGACAAGCCACGACAGTGGCTGCAACCTCCCGGCGGCGGTGACTTCATTCGTCACTTCGCGAACGCTGGCCAGCAGCCAGGATCCATCTTCCTGCCGGACATGCGTCGCGGAATAGCGGCCATAGGACAGGAGGCGGTTCGTCTCGCTGTGTCGAATGTACGACATCCCATCTTCAATTAGCACGCCGGGTGCCACGGGCCGAATGGAATGGATATCCAGGGCCAGTGTCTGGTTGGCATCCGCCTCGAAATGGGCCATGTACTCGTCCGCGATGGCCTCACGCCCCAGAAAGACGGTTCCTTCGACGTCGACCGACTCGCCGGCTTCCGTGAAGAGTTGGGAGATCTTCTCCGCGTCTTGTTCATTAAAGGCTTCCACGAACTTTTCAGCGGACGCGCAGACGGCCGTCTGGTACTCGGCGAACTCTGGCGACGTCTGCTCCGTATCCACAAGTTCCTGGGAAGGTGGTGTCTTGTCGGAGTCCTTCGCCTCTTTGGACTGTGGTGACTTCTCGGTGACCCCGGGCTCCTTGGACGCCGGCGACTTCTTGGCGTCTTCTGCCTTCTTCGACTCCGGTGATTTCTGCGAGTCCTGAGCCTCTTGGGATTTCTGCGGCTCTTGAGCTTTCGGGGGGGCTTGAGACTCTTGCCCGTAAAGGGACTGTCCCAGGCAACTCAAGGTCAGAATTACAGCGAGATGTCGTCGGGGCATGATGATGTTCCGCAAAGTCAAGAAGTGTCTCGGAAAGTGGAACCACTCAGTGCCGGTCCGATTCTGCAATTTCCGGACCACCGCTACATGCTTCACGAGCCGAAGCCTTGAGATCACTGCAACGCCGTGCTCTACAACTAATGGCGAGCAGAATTCGTTGGGTATCAGCACACATGCGATCAGAAAATGGTCAGCTCGGCAGATGAGCAAGCGACACCCGACGATCACTCAGCCACCACGTTGTCACTTCAGCGACCAACAACCGGCATCGACTTGGGAGCCGTTCAAGAGAGACAAAATCGGCGCGTTCCGCGCGCGAGTCCTTCAGGCGGAACTCGATCATCTCGGAGAGTTCCAGGCATTTTTCCCGAAGCAATTATGCCCCGTTGTCGACTCCGCGACATGCGAGTTTGACCCGTCGGAAAATTTGCCGGGGTCAGTCGATCCACAACAACGCACCCCAATGATTATGCTAGCACCCACCGATCAGAATTCCACCCTCGAATGGAATGCGACGGGACAACGTGCCTTTCAAAGGAACCATGCGTCGTGACGCGACCAAGTGAAATTACCCTGCCGATGATGAGGGAATCCCTGTATGCGGCCGTGGTGAGCGATGCTCTCGACAGCCTGGGGCTGCCCCACCAGTCGCCGCGCCTGCCCTTTTCTCCGTTCACGCAACCGGGGCTGCTCGTCGGCCGCTGCCGCACTACCTTGTGGGTCGACATGTACCACGTCGATCCGAAGCCCTACGATCTCGAACTGCGGTCGGTCGATGCCTGCCAGCCGGACGATGTTCTCATCGCGGCGGCCGGTGGATCCATGCGCTCCGGAATCTGGGGCGAACTCCTCACCACCGCGGCCCGCAATGGCGGCTGTGTCGGAGCCGTTGTCGATGGCGCCATTCGCGACGTCGACAAAATCGCCGCCATGAACTTTCCCGTCTTCGCGCGGGGAACCTGCGTGTACGACAGTCAGAATCGCCAGCGAGTGGTCGATCTCGATATCCCCGTCGAGATCGACGGCGTCCGCTTCGCCCCCGGCGACCTGGTCTTCGCGGATCGCGATGGCATTGTCGTCGTCCCCCGTGAGGTCGAGCAGGAAGCCATCGGCCGCGCCTGGGACAAGGTTCACGCCGAGAACATCACCCGCGACGCGATCCGCGCGGGCATGAAGGCGGTTGCCGCGTACGAGAAATACGGCGTCCTCTAACGTGCCGGGTGGCAATCGGTCGCCCGTCGAGGGCGACATTGGCATCGTGCTTTGTCAGGGCTTGATTTTCGTGTGCCACTGGCTCCGCCAGTGCGTCTTAAGTCTCTCATTCGCAAAAAGATGCTCTGGCGGAGCCAGTGGCCCACTCTCGAATGTTTGACTTTGACAAGAGCCTCCGTCAAAACCCGGTTGGCGGCTCGAAGACCCCTGAAAATTCAGGAACACTTCGGACGTCCAGAGGGTTTTGACGGTACTACAAAGCACGTGTGTGGGTGAAACACAATGTGGCGCGGCGTCCTGAACCTCTGGAAGCCCCGAGGCTGGACGTCGCGCGACGCCGTCAATCATGTGCAGCGTCTTGCGCCACGTCGTACAAAAATCGGTCACGCAGGAACCCTCGATCCTCTGGCGGAGGGAGTGCTGGTTGTTTGCGTGGGGCCGGCAACTCGACTGATCGAGTATGCGCAACGCGGCCGGAAGCGCTATCTGGCTACATTCACACTCGGACTGACGTCGACCACGGACGACAGCGACGGAGAAGTCCTCGCGCGGCGACCAGCAGAGGCTGTCACGCGCGAGCAACTTGAATCGCTGCTCCCCGAGTTCGTGGGAACAATTTCTCAGACGCCGCCCAAATACTCCGCCGTCCATGTGCAGGGAGAACGGGCCTACGATCTGGCCCGTCGCGGCGAGGATTTCGATCTGGCGCCGCGAGAAGTCGAAGTTCATGCCATCAGGCTCGTGGACTGGTCGCCGCCTCACTTTCAACTCGACGTGGAGTGCGGCAGCGGCGTCTACATTCGCAGTCTAGGACGCGATCTCGGCGAGCGACTGGGCGTTGGTGCCATCATGACGGCCCTGGTCCGGACAGCAGTGGGGGCTTGTACCCAGGAGACCGCGCGGAATCCGGAGGAACTCGATCGCGCGACTCTCGGAAACGAGTTGCTCAGCCCCCTGACGTTACTGGCCGATCTGCCGCGTGCCCACATTTCCGAGGACGATGTGGTAGCGGTCCGGCAGGGCAAGACCATTTCCATCGAACATCCCCCTGCCGAGGAACTCGTGCTGACGAATGACCAGGATCATCTGGTCGCGATCGCGATTTCCACTCCCGAGCCGGGGCGGTGGAGGCCAAAACTCGTTTTTCCTCCCGAGGTCGATTGACCGCCACTATCCAATGTGCCTGCTTGAAAACTCCGGCTTGCTTTTCGTCGGTGCAGAGCATCGAATGGGGCGACCAACGACTTCCCGCTGCCCCCGACTCGACAGACAGGTTCTTCCTTGTACCGGTTGGGACGGGCGGCGGCGTCCCGCTGGCGGAGTGGCGACCCGCGCCGGACGCATTCAATACTTTCCTGTTCCGCTGATTGGTTTTGATTGTGGATCAGCTCTGTCTGCTCAGTGGTCGCTCGCATCCGGCCCTGGCTCAGGAAATCGCCAGCTATCTCGGCTTGGAACTCGGCGCGGTCGAGCTGGGAAACTTTCCCGACGGCGAAACGTCCGTCCGCCTGCTGCAAAACGTCCGCGGCTGCGACGTTTTTCTCATCCAGCCCACCGGGCCGGATGTGAATGCGAACCTGATGGAACTGTTGATCCTGATCGACACCTGCGTGCGCGCCAGTGCCGCGCGCATCACGGCCGTCGTCCCGTACTTTGGTTACGCCCGCCAGGACCGTAAGGACATGGGGCGGGTGCCGATCACCGCCAAACTGGTCGCGAACCTCATCACCAAGGCCGGAGCGGACCGCGTCCTCAGCCTCGATCTGCATGCGGCCCAGATTCAGGGATTTTTCGACTGCCCCGTCGACCATTTGTACGCGGCGCCGGTGATCGACGACTACTTTCGCTCCCTGAATCTGCCCAAAGACAACCTGGTGATTGTCAGCCCCGACGAAGGGAGCATCAAACGCTCGCTCCAGCATGTCGAACACCTCGGCGGCAGCTTCGCGATCGTTGACAAACGCCGATCGAATGCCTTGGAGACCCGCCAGGAGAATCTCATCGGCGGGCCCATCACCGGCAAGGCAGCCATCATTTTTGACGACATGATGACGACCGCCGGCTCGATGTGTGGAGCCGTCGAAGTGATTCGGCAGCATGGCGCCAGCCGGATTTTCATCAGCGCCACGCACGCCGTTTTGTGCGGAAGTGCGATCGAACGGTTGCAGAAGGCGAACGTCGAAGAAATCGTCGTCTCCAACAGTCTTCCCATCCCGCAGGCCAGCCAGTTGCCCAATCTGCGCGTGGTCACCGTGGCCCCCCTCCTGGGAGAAGCCATCCGGCGCATTCATCGCAACGAATCGGTCAGCTATCTGTTTGACTGAACATCCAGCAGGAAAGGGCGTTGCGACGAACTTGGGGACTGAAAAACGCGAAACGAGCGGTTTGATCGCTCGGTTGCAGCACGGACAGACGTCTGCAATAATCTCGGGCTTCTTCCGGGATGGTCGCTCATGGTGAGCGAATATGTCCCTTTGCGTTTCGCCGCGAGCGAGACGGGTTCCGATTTTCGGAATCGCCATCAGAGGATTGAAAACGCATGAGTCAGTACACGAAGGCCGACATCAAGAAGCTGCGTAAGAAGCGTGCGCGGCTGAAAAAGAAACTCCGCTGCCGGTTCACTGGCAATGCGAAGCATCCGCCGCGGCCGATTTTTGTCGATTACAAAGACCTGAAGACCCTGCGATCCATGATCGATCGCGAAGGGAACCTGCTCTCCCGCCGCAAGACGGGCACCTGCGCCAAGTATCAGCGCGCCGTCCGTCTGGCCGTGTTGCGAGCCCGCTTCATGGGCCTGCTGCCGTACGTCGCCGAGGAATAGACCAGGCCGCAGCCTGCGACAACAAACGAAAACGGTCGGTGCTCAATGCGCCGACCGTTTTTTTGCGCCTGCCCCCAGTCAGTGTGAGACAGCCATTGAGTCTCCGTCAAAATCCGGTTGGCGCCTCGGAGGCCGCCTCAAAATCAGGTGCGTTTCGGGCGTCCAGAGGGTTTTGACGGCACTCCATTAGTAGTCGTACCGGATTCCCAGACCAATGAGCTGTTGGTTGTCCTGCGTGAACGAATACTGGTTGTTCTTACCGGTGTAATACTGCAGCGCCGCGCGGAAGACGTGATCCGAGACGAAGCCGCGCCATTGCCAGCCGGCGAGAATATTAAGGCTGCCGCTCCAGTCGGTCTCTTCCCGCAGGTGAATATTCATCGCGAAGAACGGCGCTCCGTGAATCCCCGTCGGATGGGTTTCGCTCCATTCCAGACCCGTCTGGAAGTCCCAAGGGGCGCTTTCGCGGCCCGTGAAGAACGCCCAGCTTGTTTCCGCGTACAGCCGCACGCTGTCGATCGGAAAATAGCCAATCCCCAGGACGAGCGCGTCGCGAACATAATTGATCCGGTCGATCCCCGGGTTCTTCAACAGGTACTCGTCCCCCAGGTGGGAACTGATGTGGTAGTAGCCGAATTTTGCCTGGAACGGACCTTCCCGGTACGTGAGCGGCACTCCAAACCGGAAATCGACCGCGTTGACGTCCCGTTCGTCCTGCGGAAGCAGGCGAACGAACGCACCCCCTTCCAGGTCGAGCTGAACCCCTTCGGGTTGAATGCCCCGCTCGGTGCCGTAGCGCACCACGCCGACACGGCCGCCGAGAACCGTATCCCACAGGACGTCGCCCCCTTTTTCAGCGAGAAACGCCGTCGAAAAGCGGGGTTCTTTCTCCCCGGCGATGTACGACTTGTACAACAACCCTTCTGGCAGCAGCCACCAGTCCCAAGACTCTGCGCCGGGGGGCGAATGCGGAGTATAGACGGTTTCATCACTCACGAAATGTGACGACCGATTGTCAACAAACAGGTCTTCGTCCCCGAGTAGCAGGGGGGCCTCCTCCGCCGACGCCAAGGGCGCGACACTCGTCAGGCGTCCCAGGAATTCCGCCGACCCCGCGGCGCCGGGGAAGCCCGCAACTAGCCCGGCGCACAGCGCCAGCAGCAGACTGCCTTTCGCGGGACGAATTGGCGAACGGACCGCGCGGATCGGCGGGCCGGTATCGATGATCGGAAGATTCTGTCGGGCCACAATCAAACCTCTGATGCTGGCGAGTTGTATCCTCTGGGGTCGAACCGATACCAGACGAACAACTGCTGTTTGACGTGAACGGATGCTCCGATTCTGGCACTCCTTCCCGCAGGGAACGAGGGCGACTATAGTGTGGGACCATTCGGGCTGGCCCAGGTTCGGGCGCGAGTCCCGGTTAAACGATTCGGACTGAAGGATTCGCTTCCGTGCTGCGGACCCACACTTGCGGTGAATTGCGTCTCGATTGTGTTGGAACTCCTGTCACCCTCTGCGGTTGGGTCGACAGTTACCGCGACCATCGCGGTGTGGTCTTCATCGATCTCCGCGACCGTTACGGCATCACGCAGGTGGTGTTTCAACTGGAACTGGATTCCGCGGTTCAGGCCTTGGCCCGCGATTTGCGCGGCGAAGATGTCATTCAGGTCAGTGGGTCGGTCGTCGCCCGCGGCGAGGGGCTGGAAAATCCGAAACTGGCGACCGGACAGGTCGAAGTCCGCGCCGAATCGCTGTCGCTGCTCAACAAGAGCAAAACTCCCCCTTTCGAGCCACGAACTTTCGATCTTCCGAACGAAGAGTTGCGTCTTTCGCATCGCTATATCGATCTGCGTCGTCCGCAGCTACAGAGCAACCTGATTCTCCGGCACAAGCTGACGATCTCGGTGCGGAAGTATTTTGACGAGCGGGATTTTCTGGAGATCGAGACTCCAATGCTCGGCAAGAGCACGCCGGAAGGGGCTCGCGACTATCTGGTTCCCAGCCGCGTCACCCCCGGAGCTTTTTACGCACTTCCCCAGTCTCCCCAGATTTACAAGCAGCTTTTGATGGTGGCCGGTTACGATCGCTATTTTCAGCTCGCCCGCTGCTTCCGCGATGAAGACCTGCGGGCCGACCGCCAGCCCGAGTTTTCACAGATCGACGTCGAAATGTCGTTCGTCAACCAGGAAGACATCCTGCAGACGATCGACGGTCTGATCTCCCGTACGGTGCGCGACCTGCGCGGCACCGAACATCCGCTTCCACTTCCCCGCTACACCCATGCGGAAGTCATGGAGCGCTTCGGGACCGACAAGCCGGACCTCCGGTTTGGGATGGAGCTGATCGACATTGGCGAAATCGCCGCCACCTGCGGGTTCTCGGTCTTTCAGAAGACCATCGAATCCGGCGGGCGCGTTCGCGGCATTCGCGTCGAGGGGGCGGCCGAAAAGTTCAGCCGTAAGGCGATCGACGAACTAACGGTCTTCGTCGGGAATCATGGGGCCAAGGGACTTGCCTTCTTCCGCGTGAAGGATGGGGAACTCGATTCCCCCATCGCCAAGTTCTTCACGCCCGAGCAGCAAAAGGCCATCATTCAGCGGCTGGAAGCCGGCCCCGGCGACCTGCTGTTCTTCGTTGCCGATAAGGGCTCCGTAACATCCGCCGCTCTCTCCGCCCTGCGCAACCGCCTCGGAAAGGAATTGGGGCTATACGATCCCAACGAACTCAAGGTCGCGTGGGTGCTCGATTTCCCCATGTTCCAATGGGACGAGGACGAAGGCCGCTGGGTCGCGGAACACCACCCCTTCTGCCAGCCCCACGAAGAAGACATCCCGTATCTCGAGACCGATCCGGGACGCGTGCGGGCACAGTCGTACGATCTGGTCTGTAACGGTTATGAAGCCGCGAGCGGCAGCGTTCGTATTCACGACTCGGTCGTGCAGCAAAAGATCTTCAGCCTGCTCGGGATTTCTGGCGAGGAAGCGGAACTGCGGTTCGGCTTCCTGCTGAACGCCCTGCGCTACGGTGCCCCGCCACACGCGGGGATTGCCCTGGGACTCGACCGCTGGGTCATGCTGTTCCTGGGGAACGACAGCATTCGCGACGTGATCGCCTTCCCCAAAACGCAGAAGGCGTCCGATCTGTTGACCGGCGCCCCCTCGGAAGTTGATTCCCGCCAGTTGCGCGATCTGCACATCCGGGTCGAACTTCCCGGCGGAAAATAGGCCGGAGTGGCCTGACCGGCCGCTTCACGTTTTGCCAGGCCTCATCTGCGTGTGCCACTGTCTCTGCCAGTGTGCCCTTAATTGATTTCGCAGAACAAGATGCACTGGCGAAGCCAGTGGCACGCATCCCTGTCCTCAACATTGACAATGTATGAGGTTTGAAACGAAAACGGGCGTCGCCAATTCACTGGCGACGCCCGTTTGTTTGATTTCTATCGATGAGCAAATCGTGAGGGCAACACCGGTTTACTTGGAGCCGCCGAAGAGCTTGCTTGTCGTACCGGTCGAGGTGGCCGGCGGGAGCGTCTGATTCGGGCTGAAGCGCCCCGAAACCGCTCCCGACGACTCGCGGCCGCCCAGATCCTCATTCGTGCTGCTGCTGGCAGCACCGGCCCGCAACGTGTAAGGAGCGGCCTGACCCGGCAGGAAAAGACGACGACGGGCTTTGTAGCCGACATACGACAGGAAGTCATTGAGCGTGACAATCCGCACGCCATACTGCTTGGCCTGGTTCGACAGGTCTTCCCATTTCTTGTTGATTTCGAGGGCGGCGGCGATTTCATCCTTGTTGACCAGTTCCGCCGGGTCCGGCAGCTTGCCGCGGACCAGGAACTTGGTCGCTTCGCTGATCTTTCCTTCCTTCCGGCCACCTTCCAGGATCCAGTTCCCTTTGTCGTCAACTTCGTTGTCAATCACGGCACCAGCCGAACCGACGATGTTGTGCAACTGATCGCGATCATCGCGTCCATCGCCATCGAGGTCGATCAGACCCACGAAGCTGAACGCTTCCGACCGGCCAGGGCTCCACATTGGCGTGTAAATGAGATCGCCGGGAGCGATGGGGCGATACAGGTCCGAAGAGGTGATGCGGGCTTCGGCCGAATTCGGACCCACCACGCGAGTCACTTCGATCGTCCCCTTCACATCTTCCGGTCCGCGGCCGACGCCGGCGACGTTCTTTTCATAAATGCTGAACGTCATCCGTTCGCGAAGGAAGTCGGAAGAACCGAGGTTGATCCAGACCAGTTTGACGGCGTTTTCCACCCGCGTGATCTGCCCATCGGGGACTTCGAACGACACGGTTTCGATCCGTTCCAGACGTTCCCGCAGACTGTCGTTAATCAGTTCCAGGCGGCCTTTTTCCGCTTCCAGCTTTTGTCGTTCCTTGGTTCGGGCGGCTCGTTCTTCCGCCAGTTCGGTTTCGACGTTGTTCCGTTCCTGGCGAAGCTGCGCGATCTGCGTGTCCTTGGCGTTCAGCTTTTCATCCTGCGTGCCGGTCACGGTCCGCAGATCGGTTTCGGCCTTCTTCTTGGCATTGTCGTGCTCGTCCGCCGTCTGCGTGTAGCGAGTTCGCAGAGCCAACAGTTCCGCGGTCTGGGTATCGAACTGCGTCTTGAGGGCCGTTCGATCGGCGAGCGTCGTATTGATGGCTTCCCGCATCGTCTTGAGCGTGTCTTCCACCGTCGTGCCGGCCTGCTCCATGCCGTAGTTCTGCATGGCAAGACGCGTCGCACCCACGACCGTGGTCGGGTTATTCGGGTTCTGCCGGTCTTCGACGACTTCCAGGCGAATACCGAGGACGTTCTTCAGAGCCTGAACGTCGTCGTCCAGGTTCTTCGACAGCCGCTTTTCGGTCGACAGATCGCCCTCTGCCTTCTGCAGCTTCACGAGGGCGTTCGCATACTCGCGCTGAAACGAGTAAGTGGTAATGCCAAAGATGATCGCCAACACCACAAAGGCCATCAGCCAGTAGTGAATCGCTGTCGGCTTGCTTGCAGCCATGAGCTGTCTTCCTCGAATTCTGCCCGACGATGCCAGGCGGTTGAGAGACCGTCAAACAGAAAATCGGCGAACAGAAATTGCCAGAGAGGAACCAACCCGCGACTCGGGTCGTTTCCCACGAAAGTTTTACGCGATTCTATTAGTCTAAAGAGGGCACCACGGGAGTCAAGGAGTTTCCCCGCTCCCCGGGCGCGCCAGCGACATTCGTTTTCGACGAACGGGCCGGAATTGCCGCAGTCGATTCCCGGACTCGGCCTGCCCCCGGGCATCTTTCCGCCGCCGATAGGCCGTGTGACCCCCTTGCTGGTTATTCCGTTCCTCACGGACCATACTCGTGACCGGAACGTACCGAACGGAACGATCGTAGGGACTTCCGGTTGTGGCGCCCTTTCGGACGGTGCCGATCGCGCGGGCGCTCCATTGTCCGCCGTTCGCGCCCCTCCGACGGACCTCGCCCGTTTCGCCAACTTTCTCAGGTGACTTCACGACCAACCGGAAGACGGCTGTTCCCCTGAGATTTTTCGACATCCTCGAACCGCCAATCCGGTTTTGAAGCGTCCTCCCGTCCCCAGCACGCTTCCCGCAAGGACTGCTCTCCGTGCCGCAAACCGTCTACCTGATCGATACGTTTTCGCTCCTTTTCCAGGTCTTTCACGCCATTCCGCCGATGACCGGTCCCGCCGGACAGCCGACCAACGCCCTGTTCGGATTCAGCCGGGACATTTTATCGCTGGTCCGCGACCGCAAACCAGACTGGCTCATTTGCGCGATGGATTCCGAAGGGCCGAATCTGCGCAACGAGATTTACCCGGCCTACAAAGGCAATCGCACCGAAATGCCGGAAGACCTGCGTCCGCAGATTCCGCTGCTCAAAGACCTTCTGACTGCTTTTCGAGTCCCGGTCGTGGAAGCTCCGGGATGGGAAGCCGATGACGTGATCGCCACGCTGACTCGCCATGCGGTCGACCGCGGCTTTCTCGTCCGGATCGTCACGTCCGACAAGGACGCACGGCAGCTCCTCGGCCCCTCCGTCGAGATTCTGAACCTTCGCAAGAACTCGGTTCTAACGGTCGAGGGGTTGCGCGAAGACTGGGGCGTTCTGCCCGAGCAGGTCGTCGATTTTCAGTCGCTCGTGGGAGACGCTGTCGACAACGTACCGGGAATCCCCTTGGTGGGGCCCAAGAAGGCCGCGCAGTTGCTCCAGACCTGGGGCACGCTCGAAGGCGTTCTGGCCCATGCCGCCGAAGCCCCCGGGGCCAAGCTGCGCGAGAACCTCGTCACCTATGCCGAACAGGCCCGTACCAGCGAAAAGCTGGTCCGTCTCAATCAGCACCTACCGCTGGAACTGCGGTGGGACGACTGTCGACTTCAGCCGTTCGATGTTCCGAAGCTCCAGGAACTCTTTCGCGGTCTCGGGTTTCGGCGGATGATCGACGAAGCGGAAACGGTCACGCCGAAACGAGGCAACGGGCAACGGTCGCTGTTTGACGATTCCGATTCGCCCCAGGAGGACGCGTCCTCGACGAGTGAGGTCGCTTCGACTCCCGGCGGGCTCTCAACGGCGAGAGAACGTGACTGGAAAGTCATCGACACCGCTGACGAATTTGACCGGCTCCTGGAAACATTGCGTGGCGTTCGTCGTCTCGCCCTCGATCTGGAAACAACGAGTGTCGATCCGCTGCGGTGCGAGATTGTCGGCTGGGCCATTGCCTGGAATGACCAGGAGTCGGCATACATTCCAGTGCGTGGCCCAGAAGGATGCCCGCTGCTGGACCCTGTTCGTGTCGTCAACGGCTTTCGACCGCTGCTGCAAAATCCCGAACTGGAGTGGGTCAACCAGAACCTCAAGTACGACCTGATCGTGCTGCGCGGCGTGGGCATTGAACCGGCCAGCCTGGGCGTCGACCCCATGGTGGGCGACTACCTGCTCGATGCCGGCGCGCGGTCGCACAACCTTGAAGTCCTGATGATGAAGTACCTGGGTCGCCAGGGGATTTCCATCAGCACGCTGATCGGCACCGGCAAGAACCAGATCACGATGGATTGCGTCGAGGTCCGCAAGGTGGCCGAGTACGCCTCCGAAGATGCGGAGGCCGCCTGGGAACTGGCGGAAGTGATTGGCCAGCAACTCAAGTCCGAAGGCTTATGGGACTTGTACTGGGATCTCGAACGCCCCTTGATTCCCGTTTTGGCCGATCTCGAAGAACGCGGGATTCGCGTGGATGCCGAGGAACTCAGCCGGCAAAGCGCTGAAGCCGGCCGGAAACTGCAGGATCTGATGGGGGTCATTCACGGCCTGGCAGGACGGGAATTCAACATCGACTCGCCGCTGCAACTCCGGAAGATTCTCTTCGATGAACTGAAACTTCCGGTCAAGAAGAAGACGAAAACCGGTCCAAGTACTGATCAGGACGTCCTGGAAGAACTGGCCACGCTCCATGAACTTCCGGCAAAGATCATCGAACACCGCCAACTGACCAAATTGAAGGGCACCTATCTCGACGCGCTGCCGACACTCGTCCATCCCGTGACGGGACGGATTCATACGTCGTTCAATCAGGTGGTCGCCGCCACGGGACGACTCAGTTCCAGCGATCCCAATCTCCAGAACATTCCCATCAGGACCGAGGAAGGACGCCGCATTCGTCGCGCGTTTCGGGCCGGTGAACCCGGATGGAAGCTGGTCTGTGCCGACTATTCGCAGATTGAATTGCGAATGCTGGCACACTTCAGCGGCGACCTGGCGCTGCACCGCGCGTTTGCGGACGGAATCGACATTCACGCTGCGGTCGCTTCCGACGTCTATCGGGTTCCGCTGGCAGACGTCGATTCTGAACAACGGCGAGTCGCGAAAGCGGTCAACTTCGGCGTGCTCTACGGACAAAGTTCGTATGGACTGGCCGCAGCACTCGGGATCTCCAACGAGGAGGCCGCCAGCTTCATTGAGGGCTATTTCAAGCAGTACGCCGAGGTCACTGCGTTTCTGGAAGAACTCCTGGATCGTTGCCATGCCGACGGTTACGCCCGCACGCTGCTGGGACGACGACGCCGTATCGAGGGAATCCGGCCTGCGGGACAGCGAAATCGCAATCGCAACATGGCCGAACGAACTGCGATTAACACGGTGATTCAGGGCTCGGCGGCCGATCTCATCAAACGGGCCATGCTGGGGGTTTCGGCGCGTTTGCGGAAGGAAGGCCACCCAGGGAAAATGCTGCTGCAGATTCACGACGAACTGGTCTTCGAAGCGCCGAACGAGTCGATTCCACGCCTCGTGGAACTGATTCACGAGGAAATGGAGCACGCGTTGCCCTTGGGGGTTCCCCTGGTGGTCGACGTCTCGACCGGCGAAAACTGGCTCGATCAGGTCGACTATGAGCCGGCCGAGTGACACCGGCTTCGGCGAGTGATTTGTCAGTGCCTGGTTTTCGTGTGCCACTGGCTCCGCCAGTGTGCCTTAAGTCTTTCATTCACAAAAAGAGGCACTGGCGGAGC
>JAHBXV010000089.1 GCA_019636285.1 Planctomycetaceae bacterium | reverse complement strand
GACGATGCTCGCCGAGAATCCAGAGATCGCCAGGTTTCGTGATCGCCTCATCAGGCGGCGCGGGAATCTCGTCCGGATCGGTCATGCCTTCCTGCACGCCGGGATCGAGTAACTTGGCGAGTTCGTCCTGGTCAAATCCCAGCAGCCCGAGGTCGAAGTCCATTCCCTGCAGTTCGGAGAGTTCGATTGGCAGCAGTTCCAGATTCCATTCAGCAATCTCGGCGGTCTTGTTGTCGGCGATGCGGAGCGCCTTGATTTTCTCCGGTGACAGACCGCGAGCGACATGCACCGGTACTTCGGTGAGGCCGAGTTTCCGGGCTGCCTTCAGCCGGGTGTGGCCGATGATAATCACGCCGTCTTCGTCGACCACGATCGGCTGCCGGAAACCGAACTCCTGAATCGACCGGGCCACGGCTTCGACCGCATCGTCGTTGAGACGTGGGTTCTTGTCGTAGGGGATCAGGCGATCGATCGGCCAGGTTTCAACTTGCATCGTGGTCGTCATGTTGGCTCCAGGTGGGAGAAATGGATGGTTCAGAAATGGCGATCAACAAGCGGGGTGTCGTCCCAGTTCAGGTTCAGGTCGTCGATCGCCCCGCTGCCGCAGTGCTCGTGAATCCAGACGAGACCACGTTTGGTGATGACGACTTTGCGAACCCGGTCGCGATTTGGTTCCGTGAGCCGGCGGACCAGGCCGGCGATGGCGAGTCGCCGCGTCCAGCGGGACCAGCGGCTGCGATTTCGTGTGGTCGGACGCTGCCGAAACCAGGCCGCCGGTTCGTAGCGTATGGGGCGACCGTCCGGAGTCCGCCGGGCAATCGCCAACAGCAGTTTCAACGCGACAGGGGGCCACTCGTTTGCGCTGGTTGCCACAGAATCTCCGTCGCAACGTCAGCCGCCGAAACACGTTGCCATGTCCGGCCAGAAAATCCGGACAGTCGAAAGAAAGTCAGCCTAACTCCGCGACGGTTCCCCGTGGCGTGTCCTCTTCCTGTCTGCCCGGAAGGAACCGTGGCCTGAAATTCGACGCCTGCCAGTCTGGCACGGCGACGAAGGGCGTCCTCCCTTCTGGCAGACGGTTCATGCGAATCCTTCACCTTTCACCTGATCGTTCACCCGGTGCCAGATCGTCATAGAGGTTGATCCATCAAGCGGTTGCGTGCTGACTGGGAATGATTCTTCTCTTTCACCCCCCCTTGCACGTACAGGCGCGGGAGGGGGTGGGGGTGAAAGAGGGGAACTATTTCAGAGAACTATCTTTTTCCCTGTATTTATTACTGTTTTGTGCTTTCAAATCTTTCACCCCAACCCGGTGAAGGATTGGTGAAAGATTCACCCCTTCAAGCCATGAGCCGGTAGGCAATCCCTGTCTTCGTGGCAGACGGCAAGGAGACGATCTCGATGTCGTCGCGCTGGCGGAGCGTTTCGATCACCTTCACGAACGTCTGTGCGTCGAGCTTCATCCGCTTCAGGAGAACACTGTGGACGATGGTGTGGTCCGGCGCGTCCCGCAGTTTTTTGAGGAGCTTGAGGCATTCAGCGTGGAACGGATTGTCCGCGACATGGCTCTGCGCCATGAACAGCATCCGACGCGTCTGATGTGTCGCGAACTGCGTGGCCCAATGAGCAGCATCGGCATCGATTGATGGCTCACGATGATTGGCGCTGATTGAGTACAGCAGCGCCAGCTTGCGGATATGCTCGTTCGTCCTGCCCCAGACGGTTGTGCCCACGGGATCGCCACGCTCTTCGGCTTGAGCGTATTCCGCCTCGCACTGACGACGTGCCTCGATCAGCAGTGACTGAGCCTCATCGGTGTAACGAACGATGTGCGGGATCGGGAAGAATTTGCCCATGTTCCCTTTGCCGGGATTGAAGTTCGCCCAGTAGGTCGAGGTCTCCAGGATTCGTGGTGGGAGATCAGCGATCTTCGGCTCCTGACCTTCCCTGCGCTTGCCGGCCTCGACGATCAGCATGCGGGCGAAGAATCCGTTCGTCAGCATCCGCTCGCTCAACGCAGCGTAGTAGTGAGTCGGAATTGCCGTGCCATAGATCACGAGGCACGGCTGCTCAATCGTCTCACCACGCTCCTTGCCGGCCTTGCGCCGCATCGGGAATACGCTGGCTGCCGCTGAGTACATTGTCAGCAGCGTTCCGAGGATGCCCTCGTACCGTGCGTCTTTGGCTTTGTTGATCGACTGCAGCAGTCCGTCGATTTCATCGGTCTGAAACAACATGCAGGATGTAAGATACAAGGCATCCTGCAATCCCTCGCCGGACGCAAAGTGCTCACCGAGGGCATTTGCCTGATCGATGGCGTGCAGAATCCGCGTATTGACTCGGCGCGGCCAGTCCTTGCCTGACGATGAATGTGCCAGGCTGAGCAGGTACAGGTTGGTCCGGTTGTCAGCCTGGTCGCGGACCTTGCGACCACCGAGGAATGCCTGCAGTGCCAGCGCACCGCAGAACGCCAGCGGCTGATTCGGATAGGGAGCGGTCGCCAGCGAGAAGTCCATCACCTCGGAGATGAACCCCGGCACACGCAGCAGTTCCGTTGGAATGGGACCGGGGTCATCTGCACTGTCAGTCGGCGGTTCACGTTCCGTTGCCCGGACCGTTGGCACTTTGCCCTCGGCCTGACCAACCAGGGCGGAAATATCGACGCCAGTATCAATTGGCTGCTCCCGTTCCTGGTTCAGCAGCCATCCGCGTGGTTGGTTGTGCGGTTTGGTTACGGCGCTGGTGACTTTGTGTCGGAGTTCCTTCTCGGTCCACGGTGGTTCGCACCTCGGATTGAAGTGATTGAGCAGCAGCGCCAGCGCCCGTTCCGGTTCGATCTCAAACCCATGGACCAGGACCGTTGCCGCCGTGTACGTCGCCGCGTGACCGCCGTTGCCACTAATCGCTGGCGGCAGCTTGTCGAGGTACGCCAGGGCGCGAGACTCGACGTCGGTCGAGGATTGGTGCTTGCTGATCCGGTCAGGGTGCGACCCTGTGCGCGCCACGGCATCGGTGCGACCGTTGCCAGAGGCAGCAACCGGATCAGAATCTCCATGTCTCAGTTCGATGACTCGTTTTGCCAAGGCGTCAACGCAGGCCGTTAGCATTTCTGCCGGCACAACCGCTGGTTCGCCAGTCAGGACATCGTATTGCTGGCCGCTCGGGTGGATACTCGGACCAACGACGGTCTGGCCACCAGTTGATCGCAGCTCAACGATCATCTTCCGGTTTAGCGGATCACGATGCTGCACAGTCTTTGCGTCGGCAGCGATGTACCACCAGTGCGAATCGGTTGCACCCGTGCGGCCTGATTTGGCGGCCGTTGCTGGCAGGTAATTGCTGGCGATGGCCCGTGCTTCGACACAATCAAGATCGACATCGACCAGGTTGCCGGATGGCTCTCCGAGAATCAGTCCAACGTTTGCCGGCTGGTCGAAGTATTGAGAAAGTTCGTCTTCAGCCAGGCGGAGTTGTTCCCACTCCTTGGTGACAGGGCGCTTTTGTTTGTACGGAATCGGCACGACGTACCATCCGCGGCGCACGTATTCGCGTGCGGCATCGAGTGGTGAAACAGCGTCGTGACCAGCCTGGCCCATCGTTCCCGAGGTTCCTCCGTTAGCGCAGTTGCAGGGGCGATGTCAGGCGGACGGCCTTCGTGTGCTTCTGAATCAGTTTGGCTCCCGGTCCGGCGGGCGGCCGATCGTCGATGACGTTCCCGGTCGCGATCGCATCCAGCAGCACTCCGAGACAGGCTCTCGCATGGGCCAGATGAGAAACGCCGCTCTCGGGGTCGTCATCCTGTCCATCGAGCCACTGCGCGAGATGGCGTTTGGCGGCGGCGATGTACACCGTGGCGCGGATCTTAGAGGTTCGCCAGTTGAATTCGCCGTACTTGCGGGCACCGAGTCCCATCACGACCGCTTCCAGGATCTCGGCTGCCGGTGGAATTAGGTGCAGAGGCGGTTTGCCAGCTCCAACGCGGTCTTTCGGATTCTCGGCAGCACCGTCCAGATTGAAGATGCGTGGCAGGTCATGTTCGGTCATCAAGTCAGTGTCCTCAGGCAGAGCGAGTGCGGCGATCATGGACCACCACAGGCGGGAACTATCACGTTCCCAGCAGTCCTGGCAGAGTTGAAAGTCGCTGCCGACCGAGTCGGCTGGTTCGAACTCAGTGCGACAGCGAGCGCAGGGAATCGGCATCAGCCTTCCCCGGCGTTGCAGCGGCAACAGAGATGGCAGCGATGGCAATCAACGCAGCCGGTGCGTTCTTTACTGCACTCGGTGCAGTGGATGGTGGTCTGTTCGTTCAATGTGGTTCCTTTCAGTTCGCGAAGAAGTGCGTCAGAGCAGCGACGCAATCTGCAGGGTCAGCGGAGCGGGGACGGATGACTGGGATTGCCAGTTCGTCGGCGATCGTGCATTCCATTGTTGCGCCATGGGAGTAGCCGGGAACTCGGAGCAGCACATCGCAGCGGGCCAGCAGATGGCAGTCATAGGCCAGCCAAGTGTCGTATGGCTTCGGTGACACCAGATGCCATGCCAGCGTGAGATGCGGAATCAGTGGAATGAACCCGGCATCAAGAAGTGCGTCTGCGATCCGGATGACCGCGTGAGTGTTCTGAACTGGGTCGGGCTGCGTGTAGGCAGCCGCGATGTAGATCAGAGGTACATGGTCAGTCGCCGTCTTCCGGGTTTCGATTGCTTTCGGTTGTGGCTGGGTCAGCGTTTGTGGCATTGGCAAGTCCCTGAAAGAAGCGGTGGATCATCGGGCCGTAATACGCATCACGGGCCAGCAGATAGCGTGCTCGCATCACCTTGAGCGATTCCCGATTGACCGGGTTGTGGACGAGCGGATGCATGACCTCGAATTTGTCAGGCAGGACATTGTCAGGCGCGAATCCCCACGGCCGGACATTTATGGCGTCATCAACACCGCCGCCGGCGAACGGAATAACAGGGCTGAATTCAATGGCGAGGTCAACCATCTCCAGCAGGTCCGGAGTGATCCCTTCCTTCGCCAGTTCGTCATCCACAAATCGCTTCAGGACGTTCAGAATGCTCAATCAGTTGGCTCCAGAGTGAGAGAGGAGAATCAGCGGCTGTGCAGCAGCCACGGTTCGAAGTAGGCCTGCTTGCCGTTCAGAACGACGCCGCAGCCGAGGATTGGCTTGTGGGCGAACTTGCGGCCGTACTCGAACTGCATTCGGCTGGCATCGATGCCGCAGCCAACAGAGAGACCGAACACGCGAAACTCGGGGTTGGCCCACCAGCGGACGCCGGCCTGGTTGTGAAAGTGCCCGATGACCGTGGAGCGGAAGTTGTCCTTCGCCTGGCGGAATGCCGCGTCCTGACCACCGCGCCCGCTGTCACCGTGGGAATAGATGACGCCGTCGATTCGCAACTTGGTAAACCGGGGATGAACGGTCCAATTGACCTCCCACATGTCGGCGTAATCGCGGAGCAGTTCCGGCGGCAGACCAGCAGTGACTGCCTGGCGTTCGGTCAGGGCATCGTGATTCCCGATCAGCCAGTCGGCCTTCGGAAATGCCTTTGTCAGCGATGCCACTTGCCGTTTCGCACGCGCGTATTCGAGCGTGGCATTCCGCAGGCTTGGGCTTTTCTCGTGGTATGAGATGGACGCCCAGTCCACGAGGTCACCGATGTGGACCACACGGTTGATCGCATAGCGGTCAGCGATCCGCTGCAGGAAATCCACGTACCCGGTGCGCATGCCGGGTGCGTGCGTGTCCCCGATGATGAGAACTCTAGCCAATTGCAAGCTCCCAGGTCTGAACAGCAGCGATGGCCTCCTCTTCCGAATTGAAACGCCCGAGGCTTCTCCTGCCGTGGTCCGTAGACACTCGGGCACGCCACCGATTTCCCTCGCGATACACATAGCGACAGCGGGAAATTCCCCAACTGCGGTTCTGCTGGTTCTCGCCATGCGTGACGAGCCGCAGGTTCTCGATCCGATCGTCACTGCGATCGCGGTTGATGTGGTCAATGAAGCGCGGGTACGAATCAACGCCATGCACGTACAGCCAGATCAGCCGAGACCGCTTGTAACTCCGCCCGTTGATTCCGATTCGCCAGTAGCCGTTGCTTTGTGGTGCCCCCGCGAGATCGCCGGGCGAGACCCGTTTGTGTTTCACTCTCCAGAACAGTTTCCCATCCTGAAGTTCAAAGAGTGAGTGGACCTCATCCTGCGTCAAATCAAGCGGCTTCAGGTCGCGCAGATTCGGTGTCGCGGCAATGCCGGTTGCTAGCATGTCTATTCCGAGTTAATGGTCTTGGGAGTCGGACGGGCGCGGCGTGATGCGCGCCACCACCTTTGGATCGGGAGGAACGTCGCGGCGGAGGCGCTGCACGATCGCCAGCACCTCGGGGCGGTTGCGGTACCAGAACGCCTCGTCGATTCCGTGCAGCAGTCGGACGGCTTCGGAAAGCGCGGCTTTCTCGTCGTCCGTGGTCGCGAGGTTGTACCGGATATGCGAGTCGTCACGCGGTCCGCATTCGTGAAGGTCACCGCCAAAACGGAGGTACGATCCACACTGCGGACATTCGTGGACGTTCATCGTCCAGAAATCGGGCATCAGTCACCGGGCATCAGTCACCGGGCATCAGTCACCGGGCATCAGTCACCGGGCAGCAGGTTGGTGAAAAAGTATCGCTGCCCGGTCGTGCATCAGAGAATGCGTCCGAGCAGGCTGGCCTTCATGGCGTCGATCGCCTGGCAGGCGATCAGGTGTTCTTCAATCAGGACGTGGTCGTGCGGACTACCCATTTCGGCGTCGGCGACCTCCAGCGATTCGGCCAGGGCGTTCAATCCCTCAACCGCCTTGTAGTACGCCTCGCGAATCTCCTGCGCCCGGTGGGCGTCCATCGTGCGGAAGATGTCTCGCAGGTTGCGTTCGCGTTCCTTCTTGGTCTGGTCGGTCATTTTCGGCTCCCGTGTTGGTGGTTGGTCGTCACGTGACACATGGAGCCATGATTCCGGAGAGACATCAAGCGCTGTCGCCAGATGTTTGCGACGATTCTGGCACTGGGCGCGAAGAATCCACGTCAATCAGCAACCTGCAGAGATCGGCGGCCAGAATGAGAACGAGATCCACGACAACATCTTCGTCCGTGACGTCGTACTGATCGTCGTAGTGACGAAGATCGCAGACCAGCATTTCCCACAATCGGTCGAAGCTGATACGGATCTCGCCGTACGCCTCCATTCGCGATCGATACGGGTCAGACGCCTGAATCTTCTCACGAATCCGTTCGAGAACATCCTCGATCATCAAAGCCCTCCGTTCAGCTTCGGTATATGGGGCAAAGATCGCATGCAGAAGTTTCTGCTCAGCGGTCATTTCAACTTCGCTTTCAGGCATTGGGTTCCCTTATTGAATCAGAACGGAACATCATCGAGATCGACCTCGGCCCAGATCGGACTCGGTTCCGGTTTTGGGCCGAGTTTGCAGCTGTGGATACGGTCGAACTTTTCGCCGGCGACGGAGCGGACTGTCACGGATTCTGTATGTGCCAACGCACCGTTGTTCGCCAGGTCGCACGCCTGTTGAGCCGTGTCCGGGCAGGGATCAGGCGACCGAGCTTTCCACCATTGCTCAGCTTTTCGCCGTGCCCATCCGCTGTGCTCAAAGCAGATCCATTCGCTCACCCAGTAATCGAGACCGAGCCGGTAATCGACTCGCAAAGTTTTGGGGGCATCGTCATCGGCGTCTTTCTTGGTGTGGACGCTGAACGTGATGTCGCGGACCTCAAACTCGGCATCGCTGACCTGGCCGGAGAGGACACCGGCGTTGGTGGCCTGCGATTCATGCTTCTTCCGTTCCGGCGGCGGGAACTCATGTCCGCACTGAGGGCAGATCGAATAGGCCGGGGCGATCAGTGCTCGACAGTTTGGACATTCCTTTGCCGGCGCGGGACCGTCGCCATCACCGCGATTCTCAACGACCTGCAGCTGGTCAACCGGACCATGCCGGAGCACGTTCCCGCCATAATCGAGGACCAGACAGTTGGCCTTGCCGAAGTGCAGTCGGAACCCGCGACCGACCATTTGGTAATACAACCCCGGCGACAGCGTGGGTCTCAGCAGCACGACGCAATCAACATTGGGCGCATCGAATCCGGTCGTCAGGACATTGACGTTGCACAGGTATTTCAGCGGCGGCTGCTGAAACAGGCCCTTCGACTCCCCGCGAAATCGACGCAACGTTTCATCCCGCTCGCCATCAGGAGTCTCACCGCAGACGAAACCGCATTCGATGCCATGTTTCTCAGACAGCACCCGACAGACGTGGCGACCATGCTGGACGCCACTGGCAAAGATCAGCACGGACTTCCGGTCTTTCGTGACTTCAGTGATTTCCGCACATGCCGCTTCGACCAGCGCTGTGTCATCCATCGCCGCTTCGACTTCACTGGCAACAAACTCCCCGGCACGAACATGCAACTGGCTGGTGTCCGCCTTCGCGATCCCGGCTTTGGAAATCAGCGGTGACAGAAACCCATCGGCAATCAGCTGTCGCACGCCGACTTCAAAGCAAACCGAATTGAGGAAATGGTCGTCACGACAGATCGGTCCGGCATCGAGCCGGAATGGTGTCGCCGTAAACCCGACGACACGGACGTGCGGATTCAGCACCTTCGCATCGGCCAGGAACTGGCGATACATCCCTTCGCCATCCGTGGCGATAAGATGACATTCGTCAACAAGAATCAGATCGAACGCATCGAGATCGCAGGCCCGTTTGTAGACCGATTGAATCCCCGCCACGATGACCGCGTGCTCGGTATCCCGCCGTTTCAATCCGGCAGAGTAGACTCCGACTTTCAGATCTGGACAGACCTGCTTCAGTTTGTCGACCGACTGCTGCAGCAGTTCCTTGACGTGGGCTAGAATCAGCACGCGGCCGTTCCAGGTCTGAACGGCATCGCGGCAGATCGTTGCCATCACCGGGGTCTTACCGCCACCCGTCGGGATCACGACGACCGGGTTGTCATCGTGATCCCGCAGGTGCTGGTACACCGCGTCAACAGCCTGCTGCTGATAAGGACGAAGCGTCACCGCCGCAGGCGGTTTGTCGCCGTGGAGAGTCGATGCGGATGGGATCGCTTCTCGCGGCATGCTCAGTAGACCTCATAGACTTTGATGCGGGGCTTGAACCGGCGACTGCGACAGGGGTCGCTCCACCAGTCCCAGAACTGATCCTCGATCTCATCGAGAATCAGGTCACAGACTTCATCGGGCGAGCAGGCTTCGCCCGTCTCTTCCGGGGTGGTGATCTTGAACAGGAAGTCGTGTTCGAATCCGAATTCATGGGGGTCGACCTCTTCGACCTCCTCGAACTCTTCGAGCGGGACAATGCTGGACATGATTGGTCGTCTTTGTGATCGGGGATGTACGGGGCGATCTGAATCTCGGCACGGGGCTCGGTGGACTTGTCATGCAT
>JAHBXV010000088.1 GCA_019636285.1 Planctomycetaceae bacterium | reverse complement strand
CCAACCCTCGCCGCCAGGCCCGCCCGCGTTCCGCCGCGATTTCGGCAGACCGCGGACGGGCCATGTGCGCTACTCATTCTTGAAGACGGCTGGTTTCAAGAAGGGGGTCAGCGGCGCGACTTTCCGCTCCGCTGCTTCGGCAGGCGGACTTCGCCCGTGAAGACGCTTGCGGCGATGAGCGCCCCTGCCACCAAGAAGAACAACGGCAGGCTGTTGCAAATCGCAGCCAGCACCGCCGCGATGCCGACGCTTCCCGAAACGTGGAAGGCGTTCAGTTTGTCCTGTGAGTTTCGCGTCAATGGATTCTCCTGTTTGATCGGACGTGGTTCGTGGTTCTTTCAGCCCACCCAGTGGCGACACGGGGAGCGGAACGGGCAACTGCCGCAGGCGATTGGCGAAGGCGACGGAAAGACGTTTCCGGTCTCGATGGAACGCCAGACTCGCTCGACGATACGTTTCGTCCGTTCGATTCGCGATTGGTCATGCGTCACCGGCAGGCGTTCGGCGACCGGTTTGGCCGCTTTGGTGATGACCGCGAACTCCAAACGGACTTTCTTGCGGGGCACAAGACGGCCTACCAGTTCGCTATACAGCAACAGTTGCTCGGCGGAATCCTCCGCCTGTGCCGGACTCCACGCGGTTCGAGCGGTCTTCAGATCGGTGACGGTGACGGCATCGTCGGTTTCGACGATCAGGTCGATTCTCGCCAACAGATCCGGAATCCCTGGAACCAACTCGCCCCGAAGCTGCTCTTCCACACCGAGGATCGTTCCATGCGGCTGCGAGAGTTCGCTTTCCCGGAACGCGGTCAGGATGCGGTCCGCCAGCTTGGCGATGGCGTCCAGGTCTTCGCTCTTCCCGAAGCGGATCTCCACTTCCTCGGCGCGGCCACGCCAGGCGTCCCAGAACACGGCCAGCAGCGTGTCGTGATCCGGAGCCGCGTTGCCGATCATCAACTCGTTGAAGTGGAACTCAGCCGCGCTGTGGATCGCCCCTCCCAGGACGAGGCTCGTGGAGACGGTCTCTTCCGGAAGCCCCTCAATGTATTTGAAGAAGTATTTGAGCGGGCACTGCTGGTAGGTCGAGATCGCCGAATAGCTGATGTAGTCGCGTTCAACGGTTGGTGTGGGAATGTGGGATGTTGGCGACTTCATCAGTGCCGTCATCGTCGCCCTCCATTCTCGCTGGTTTGCGGCTTGAGGGCGTCGATCATTTCGGACGCCTCGCTGATGCTGAGATCGTCGAGTCGGTCGACGTCGTACCGTTGGCGCAGTTCGCCGGTCAGGTCGATTCGTTGGCGGCTGGCGATGGCATGCAACGCCCGGACTTGGCTCGCCGTCGCGCTGCGACCGTTCGACCGCCGCGACCCATTGCTGTGGCCGTTGGCGTGAGAGTGGCCGTTGGTCCGGTGGCCATTCGTGTGACCGTTCCCGTTCATCGGCTGGCTGTCGCTGCTGAGTTCCTCATCGACGGATGCCTTGGCCAGACGATACAGACGGCGGATGCGTTCTTGGAGTTCTTCGGGCTGGTTCACCAGCCCCGCTTCGATTTCGAGTTCGAGGTTGACGCTGGCTCCGCGCGAACCAAAGTTCGCTTCGCCTGCCTTGCGGGACCAGCCGACATTGAGTTTGAGCATGAGGAATAGCTCCTTCGAGTTGGTTGTTGGGAACGACGACGAACGGGAACGTCACACGTCGACGGTTTCGAGTTGTCGAAGCGAAGCCAGCGTCGACCGCACGAGACGGCTTTGCTTTTTCCGCTGCTTCAACGACGCGATCAGTTCTCGCGTCTGGGACAGGGCCTGAGCCAGCGTGTCACGAACGGCTTCGGCCTGGGCGATGATGGTTGGTGCCTCGGTCTGAGCGCGTGGGGCCGGCTGCGATTCGCGCTGTGCGGACTTGGGAGAGTTGTTCATTGGAATGGGAGCCTTTCGTGTGGGAGTGGGTTGGATGCGGGACGCGGAGGGCGAGCCAGGCGACTCGATCCGCACCATGTCGGGATCGGATGGGATGATGCCGTCCTTGCCGAGCAAGGCCCAGACGTAGGAGCGACTTTGGTCGCGACAGCAGACCGGCGTCTCGGGACCGACGACCTGCACGCTCCGGAAGCCCAAGCGGGCGGCACGGGCGAGAAACTCGCGGTTGGTGTTGAACTTCACGGGGTCACCGTCCCGACGTGAGGCGGTGAGCACCAGTTCGGTCGGAGTCGGTTGATCGTCGCCTTTGGCTCGAATGGCGATCGCGCCGTTCAGGTCCACCGTCACTGGGGCGTTGTAGTCGCCGCTGGCCGGCAAACGGCTGACGGCTTTCGAGAGAAACTCTGCATCGGCATCGGAGAGATGCAGCATGGACGCCGAAGCGGTCGCCTGGGGAATGTGGTGATCGACTTGCGGAAATCGAGCTTCCTTCTCGATCTTCAGGTGGACGGTCCAAGCGCCGGCGCGAAACGTCACCCAGTCGTCCGTCTCGCCGATCTCAATCTCACTGTGCGCACTGAACTCAGCAGAGCCGAAGACCCGGCTGGCCGGAATGAGCAGTTCCCCTTCCCATGGGAACGAGAACCCGTCCTGTACCAGGAGTTGCCGACCGTCCGTGGCGGCGATCTGGCCGTCGCGGCCGCGCAGCCGCAGGCAGTTGAGGGCGTACCGAGTCGACTCGCGATCCGTCGTTTCGACGGCGTCGCGCAGGGCCGACAACAACTCCGGGCGGTTCGACTGCATCGTGTCCGGCGTCGGCGGCAATGCTTCCAGTTCGGCAACTGCGAAGCGGGACACCTGCGGGATGCCGGCGTCGGTCCACTCGGCGATGATCTCGTCGTTCTGTCGGCTGAGAGTGACGGGATCGTCCTTCGTCCCCTCGCAGCGTTTCAGCAGATCGTAGGGAACGGCCAACGCATCAAACGTCGCTTGAAGCGGATGCTGATAGGTCAACGCAACGTCGCTGCCAACGACGGAGATCCGCACCCCGCCATCGTGAGGCTGAAACGTGAGCAGAGCGGCTGAACTGCGGGCCGTGAGACCCAGGGCGCGTCCGAAGACAACGCGCAGTCGCTTCAAGAGGGATCGGGGAATCGTGATCAAGGATTGTCTCCACGGTGGAAGGAAAGTGGCAAACGAAACGCCGGCCCCACCTGCCCGACCCGCGAGGACCGGGCAGAAGGGATCGGCACGAAGGGGAAGTCGATCAGGCGACGGCCCGTGGCAGCCGTTGTTCGACCACGGCGACGTTCCGCCGCAGTTCGAGTTCATCCCAGTCGATGAACATGGCTTCGAGGTCGTCTTCGGCGGGTTCGAGGTCGAGCGGCTGGAACCCGCGATGCTTGATTTCGGAGATGGTTTCGCCAGTGGCTTCCGCCACGGCCCGGTTGAGATCAGCTTGTGTCATGGATTTGTCCCACAAACAGGTGACAAGGATGGATGAACGCCCACGCCGAGCACGGTCGGCGGGCGGAAACGTCGAGGAAGTGGCCGGAAACGGCCCAGAATCGCCCCAGGAACGCCGGTACGATGCCGGGGAGGCCGAAAGGGGCTCGATGGCTGAAGGCTCAGGACGGCCTGTCAGGGCCTTGAGCTGTCGCAGGGATCAGCCAGTGCTCTTCGAGCCACCGGCGTTCAGCGGACAGGGCTTCGCTGCGGGTGCGAAACGGCCCGAGAACGGGACCGCAGACGGGCGACAGATCGGCGGTCCACTGGCCGTCCGGCGTCGGTTCCACGTGACTGCCACGGGTGATCGACAGCGTTCCCAGGGTGTCGAGATCGAGTTCCTCGCCATAGAGGCAGCGCACGCTGCCGTCCGGTTGAACAATCATCTGCACAGCAAACTCCTTACCGAGGCCGGCGCTGGATGTTGCGACGGGGGCGGTCGACCAGCAGGCCGTCGAGGGCCGACTGCACGCTCGAAAGCTGCGTGCTCACCTGCTGCCGGAGCGACTGGCTGTCACGCAGTTGTTGGGGTTCGACGCCGCGTATCACCTGTTGCGCCCGAACAACCAGTTCGTCGAGTTGCTCGTTGGAGCCGACGTTGAGCTGCCGGAACCGCTCGAAGAACTCGGCGAGGTTCTCGACGGCGGAATCGCGGAACACCTTCGGCTTGCCGTCCACGTCGCCTGACAGTCGTTCGGTGAGATGCTCGACCAGCTTGGCGAGTTCTTCCATGAACGCGGCTTCGGCCAGCCGGACCGCTTCGTCGAACCGGGCCTGCACACGCTCACACTCCTGCCGGTACAGTTCGGGGCTAAGTTGCTGCAAGTACGGCGGCGGCTCGACGGAGGGGAAGTCATGCTCGATCGCGAACGCCCCGATCAGGGAAGGCGGATAGTCGGACGCATCGAACAGATCACCCAGGCGATTGCGGGCGGCGCTGCGGAGTTCATCGTAGTGCCGATCGAGTTCGGCGACGGCTTCGTCGAGTTCGGCGCGGAAGGCGGCGATCTGGTCGTCGAAGTCGGTGAGCGAGTTCTGCCGGATGAGGCGGACGCCCGGTTCCGGGAACGGCAACGACACGCCCTTCCAGTAGGCGACCGCCCGGCCCCGGATCGCGGTCACCGCCTTGAACGCCGGGTGGGACGTATCGAGTAGCTTCTTGCCGGCTGACAGGAACTTGCCTTCGGCCCCGAACGAGTCGGCAGCCTGATTCTTCTGCGCGGCGGTCAGCGTCTTGCGAACGCCCAGCCAGGTGAAGCTGAGCCGGGCCGCGGCCATCGTGGTCTGCAATCGCTGGCTCGGCGAGGCCGAGCCTGCGGTGCGAGGTTCATCTAACAACGAGGTCATGCGTAGTCTCCAGAAATGAAACAAGCCGAGCGGCAACCACACTGGTCACCGCCCGGCTTTGATTGGGATGGATTTGTAGAGCAATCAGTTGTTCGACGGATCGCGGCTGACGCGCCGACGAGATTTCGAGGAACCGTTGGCGTGGCGGTAGATGCCCGGCTGGTTCGCCGAGAGGCAGCGACCGCTGGCCCATGTTCGCAGACGTTCCACGGATTCGGCGGCAGTGACGGCCACCGGCACGACGTTCTGTGCGGCTTGCACCAGAGGAACGTCCAGCAGCGCCGACAGACGACAGCACGCCTTCACTTCTGCGCCGGTCCAGTCCGAATCATTCGGAAGCCGTTGATCGCGGCTGATCTCGTACAGGCCGAGGTAGATGTTCCAGATCGCGTCCTTCTCCTCGCGGCTCGGGAGATCAAGAAAGAAGATCCCGTCGAACCGCTCCGATCTTCCAAACTCGGGCGGCAGCTTCGACACGTCGTTCGCGGTGCAAACCACGAAGACATCGCTTACGTGATCGTTCAGCCAACTCAAAAACTGGCCGAACATGCGGGATGAGACGCCGGAGTCGCCGTTGCCGTTCATGCCGGCGAACGCTTTCTCGACTTCGTCGATCATCGCCACGCAAGGAGCCATCGCGTCGATGATCCGCAACGCCTGCCGAGTCCGTTCTTCCGACTGCCCGACGAGTGAACCCATCAGGCTACCGACGTCGAGCGTCAGCACGGGGCGACCGACCTCCTTGCCAAGCGATTTGCAGAAGGCCGATTTTCCACAACCAGGCGGCGAGAGCAGCAACACCCCGCGTGGTCGCTTGAGCGGGTTGTCCCGATTGGGATGCAGCATGGCCCGTTTGCTGAACGCCTTGAGGGCCGCGAGGCCACCGAGGCGGGAAAAATCCTCTGTGCCACGGTGCAGAGAGAGCAGACCGCTTTTCTTTAGCGTTTGGGTCTTCAACTCCCAGACCGCATCGGCAGTGATCCGTCCCTGCCGCACGAGTGACAGGCTGAAGGCGTTCTCGGCTTCCATCCGTGTCAGTCCCGCCGCAGCGTCGAGCACGGTCTGCAACTCCGGTCCCTCCGGCAACTCGCCCTCCTCGACGGCGATGCCGCGGGCGATCTCTTCGATCTGTTCGCGGCTCGGGAGTTCGTGTTCGATGATGACGAACATCTTTTCCAGTTCGGTCGGAATCTGAACCACCGGCGCGAGGACGACCAGGATCGTGCGGTTCTGTTTGCCGGCGATGATCTGCCGGGACAGGGCCTGCACGACTTCCGCCGACTGCATGAACCGATGGAAGTTCTGGAGCACCAGGATCGCCGTCCCGTCCTGAGTGGCCAAGGCGTTGACGGATCGGATCGCCGCGAGCGGATCGTAACCAGTCGTGTCGGACTCGGCTTGGCCGGGGTTGTTCAAGCCGGTCTCAATGTCCCACGTAGCGAGCTGCCACTGTTCGTCTCGGCATAGCTGGGCGATTTCGGTGAGAGCGTCGGAGTGTTCGTGGCTTTCGACCCACAGGCCGGTGAAGCAGGCTCGCACGTACTCGGTCAGTCGATTGCGTAAGTTCAAAACGATTTTCCTTTCAAAAGGTGGTTTTGAGATTTGGCGGAAAAAATCAACTACCCTGTCGGTTGGTCTGCTGCTGGCTGGCCTGCTGATGGAACTCAGCGGTCAACTGTTCGCTGGTCCACTGCCCCAGCGCGTGCTCGATGAACTGACTGGCCTGCCGGCACTCGCTGCCGACGAAGCCCTTGGTCTCGACGCGGGTCTGGCCGTTGGGCGAAACGATGATCTCGATGGTCTTGCTCGTCATGCGGCACCTCCGACGTTGACGGTCAGCTTGATGGAACCGTCCGCCAGGGGCTGTTCGGTGCAGGTGTGCCCCTTGCGCCGGGCCTCGATCTTGGCTTTTTCGACGGCGTATGATTGCAGGAACTCATCCAGCCGAGCTTGATCGCCCCACCTGCCTCCGAAGTTGTCGTAGCGGAGTTGGCCGCTCGCGATGTCGCACACCACTGCATACCGCCACTTGGGCAACTCCACGCCCAGCCCGACGAGCGTGCCCTGGTACAAGCGATGACTGCCGATCACCGGCGACGGCCACTTGAGCCGCTCGCACGCAGCGCGAACGGCGACGATGTCGCGGACCTCGGTCTGAATCTCAACCACATGGCTCATTCCGTGTCTCCTTGGCTTGTTGGATGTCGTTCGCGCCGACCCAAACGCAAAAAGCCCCGACCGACTGTCGAAGCAGCCGATCCGGGGCTTTCGTGGGCCTGTAGCGCTCATCGCCAGCGGCTAACGCCAGCGCATTCAAGTATTTTGACACGTTTGGGGCAGTTATTCCGGTCGCCGGGTGGCTGGCCGGTTTCAGCCCCATTGAACAGAGGCGTCACCGTCTCCCGCGACAATCTCGGCGAGGGAAAAGCCGATGATTCCGATCCACTGAAGACTTTGGTAAGCTGCTTTCGATGCCCTGGCCCGTTGTTGACGACGGTGTCTCCAACTCTGCAATCGCAGTATTTCGTTACTGTCGGTATCTTGCACTGCTATCGACGACAGAAGGGAACTTCAAATGGCTGACGGCGAGTTGCCTGAAAATGATCGGGAGCGCAACGCATACCATGAGGCCGGTCACATTGTCCAAGCGTGGGCCATAGCCCCCGCGTCGATCGACGGTGCTGAAATCGGAGCGTTCGTTAGTCGTTCCTTGATTCACACCGGCGAGTACAATCACATCGCCAGGGCGAAGGTCGCCGTTGCGGGCGCTATTGCCGAAGCCAGAGCCGTGTCAGGCCGTCCTGTCGTGGGCAACTTCGTGGACGTTGCACGTCGGATTGCCTGGCATATCGAGTACCGGCTTGATCGCTATCCTGCTCAGTGGCTACCGATTCCGACTGAAGGCGACCAAACCGAAGATGCAGGCTTTAGCGATGACGACTACATGAGGCTACCGGTGTCGCTGCAAACACACCCAGAACGGCTGGAGCCTGTCCTGGGCGAGACCGCTCAGTTTGTTGAGGTCAACTGGGAGCAGATTCACGTTATCGCATCGGAGTTGCTGAGCCGTAATCATCTGACTGGTGATGAGATTCGCGAACTCCTTGGCCGAGCGAGCTAGCGAGTTGGGACAGCCTTGCTAGCGATCCACCGACATCACTTGGCGTCGAGAATCCACTCTTCCGCATGATTGAAGATTTGGTAGTTCCCTTCGGCTCCCCCGGTGCGTGTGCGCTGACACCGATAAAACGTGTCGATGCCTCTGCTCGCCAAGGAACTGTCAAAGGGGTGCGACAGGAGCGATCGTAGCGTATCGACAGTGATGGGGGCTGTCCAAATCGGCCAGGTAAACCAGTCATCTTCATCTTCGCGACGAAAGCCCGTCGTTCGCAGTTTGCCCGATACGGCAAAGCATGGGAAAAACGGCAATGCCTCACTAGCAAGGTAGATGGCGAGCCGGACGGAACGATTCTCCTTGTCTTGCTCTGGCAACTTGTGACGGAGGGCATGGAGTCTTTGGGTGGAAGGGTCCCAGCCCAACGAATGGTCGCTGTCCCGGTACTGCCATGGACCGATCAGCGCTTCCGTCACCTCTTCCTTGGTGACAAACCGCGGTTTGCCCTTCTTTGATGCGGCTTCTCCGGCAACAGCGCGGATGCTGCTCAAAAACCGTTGATTACCGGAAGTGAGGTCGAGCATCGAAGAGCGTAGCCGGCCTTTGGAATCAGTTACGATGTCCGAAGCCAAAGCAGCCAACCTATCCAGCCCTTCCTTGCTCGTTCGCTGGTTTGAATCGTTCCGTAAGGCGATCGCAGAATCACGATATTTTTCGCGAACATCAATCTTGGATGACCAGGTAAACGCGGGGGACTCTCGCTGTTGTTTTGCGGAACAGTTTACAACCTGGGCGAGAGCCTCGAAATCAATCGTGGCTTCACATCGCAACGATGCCACAAATCCGTCACCTATCGATCGTTCCCAAGAGGGGGTGGTCTGTCCGAAGTCATTCCACCTTTCGCAACATCGCAACAGGCCGCACGCGGCGAGGAATCCCAAGGGGTGGTGGCCCTTGAGGCCGGTGAGTGCGAGATGAGTCATGCGGCAGAATCCTCGATGCTCTTGCTCGGTTGCTCTTGTCCTGGGGCAGATTTTTGCTCAAGCGCTGAGGCGTGGCGATCCGCCGTGACGAAGAGTGCTTCCAAATAAGCAAGGCCCCAAACGCCGTAACGGCGGACCATCTGCCAGAAGAGGTCAACCCACCCGCTGTCGATGCGGTGGAACCCATGATTGCTGCTAGCTTCCAGCGTCTGGCCTGCGTACGTCATTGGAACCGGAATCGGATTGGGGTCATCCACCACGGGTGGCCAGGGGCGTCCGTAACCATGATGCGTGCCGGTCAGGAACTTGATGAGGCCGGCATATGCATGATTGTAATCCTCCGATTTCTCAAACAGTCGGGCCGACACGAACTCATGTCTCGAACCCTTCGGATAGCCGAACGCCTCGGACGATTGCCAACTCTTGGGATTGCGGCCAGATTTCGCTAACGGCTGATCCGCCGCCAACGCCTGAAGCGCCTTCAGCTCACCTCCATGCAGCCAAGATTGAAAGCGAAGGTCACGTTTTCCCTGATCGTGCCACAATCCCACTGTGTCCAGCGCCTCGACGAGTAGATCATTGAGACCACACCCTTGGGCAAATCTCTTGATTATCTCTCGCACGCCCTCCGTGTGACTTGCCAACTCAACCGGAACATGTGTACGTAGCGTTGAAGATTCATCATCTTCCGGTTCTTCG
>JAHBXV010000087.1 GCA_019636285.1 Planctomycetaceae bacterium | reverse complement strand
TCCCAGATGATCGCCGTTGGCATTCACGCGAACGCCGCACGCATACAGCACGTTCGTCAGGAATCGTTCCAGACGGGGTTTTCCTTCGAAGCCAGCTTCACCCTGTTTGCGGATGATTGTCCGGGCAACCGACTCCACCTTCGCTTTCAGCCAGTCTTCGTAACTCTCCCCGGTGAGCTCGTTGTACTGGAACGGGTCGAATTTGAAACGGTGGGTGTTCGAGCCCGGCTCGAAGTAGTTGATGCGACGATAGACAGCCTTATCGGTCGCGTCGTACCGTTCCATCGTCCAGGCGAGTAGGTCCTCGGCCAGATCGCCGTGGGGATCAATGACACAGACTCCGGCCCGCTGTTCAATCAACTGTCGGATGATCAATTCGAGCAGCTTCGACTTCCCTTTGCCGGTACCGCCGTAGACGGTCATGTGCGTGGCGAGTTCTTCGTCGCCGAACTCGATCGTGCGCTGTGGTCCTGAGGAGCCGATGCGGAGCGAAAGATTGGGTTTAGCCAACTCGTGAGGCACTCTGGTCCTCCTCAGTTTCGTCGAAGGGGCTCTCGACATCGTCGGTGAACATTGCTTCGTAGTCGGCGACGCGATCCGCCTCTTGTTCCTTGTGCCACTTCACGGCCGCGGGACCTGCAGCTTCTGACAGAAATTCGAGAATCTCAATCACGCGCTTCCCATACTCCTCGGAGGTACGAGATTGAATCTCGGCCTCCTGCATCAGTCGGTCGAATTCGTCGCGAGGAACAGCTCGGGCGATGTAGTCCCGCAATTTGTCGTACATTTCCTCAGCATCATGCCGCACGACAGTCCGGACCATTGATTCCTTGATTCGCGCCAAGCTTTGCAATGCGGAGAACGGCGACGAATCTGCTAGTGCCCGTTGGAGCTCATCATTCAGGTCTTTCAGTGAGCAGTCCTCGCCCAGTACCAGATGATGTTTTGCCCAAAGTCTTCGAATCTGGCTGGCGGCAGGTTCCAGCGACTGCTTGGCAAGAGCGAACTCTCGACTGGCTTCGTGCTTCGCTTGCTCCTGTCGCCGAATCAATGCTTGCTGAGCGGCTTGTTCCTGTTGCTGTCGAGCCAGTGCTGCAGAAAGCCGTTCCTGACGAAGTTGAGAGATCCAGCCTCGCCATCCGGCGACGATCAGAAATGCGAAAGTCGCAAAGTAGACCCCGAACATCGCGATGGTCGTGAAAGAGTAAAGTTTGTCTACCTCTTCTCCGTTCCGATTGGGGTCAATCTGCAGAGCATTGACAAGAACCATCACGACGAGGAATTGTCCGATGGGGACAACAAGCGAAAACCGTGAGAACCACTCCTCAATTGCGTCCCAGCGCGGCTTTGTGAGGCTGGGAAGTGTGGGATGGTCTGCGCAGATATGATTTGCAAGGAATAGTGATTTAAGAGTTGGCACGAGAGTGAAAACTGCCAGAATTAGCCAGCCCCATCGCTGTCCGAAGTTCGATGTGATCCAGTACCAGAATGCCCAGCCAGCGGTTGCAAGGCAGAACTGGAAGAGTGCCAAGACAGTGGACGTCAATAGTTTTGGCAGACGAGAATCTTTCATCGGCGGCCCGCCTGAAAAAAGCCCTCTCTTGCGAGTAGGGCCGGAATCAGCGAACTGATTCCAATTGGGTTATTGCCTGTTGCATTCCTCCAGAATGAACTCCCAGGCGATACGGTACAGATCTGCCGCCATGAGCAGATCCTGCGGATTCAGGACTGTCGGTGTGATGTATTCGCCCTGACGATCGGGATCAGGATAGGAGCGGTTCAGCGCGACGAAGAAGTTCGTATGCTGCTTCCGTTCTCCGACCTGTTTCTCAAATACCGCCAGTTCGAGCGTGCCCGACGGGGTCCAGAGCTTTCGCGTGAACACCGGCGGATTTTTGTCTCGCTCCTCCCTGCGTTCGTCGCGGCGATCCTGAGCAGTGCCGCCCCTGGTGAAAAAGTAATATAGCTTGGGCAGTGAACCAAAAGCCACAGAAACCATATGGACCGGCATATGCGGGTTTACCCGTACATTTCGGCGATTGATACCCATGGCCCGATTTGCTGAAAAAGCCATCCCATCATGTGAGGGATGGCTTGAGGGCGCGGGCATTTCCATCTCAGTAGGGCGGCTGATCCGGATCTTCCAGTTCGCCGTTCGACAGGGGAGTCGTGAAGCAGAAGGTCTGGGCTTCCTGCAGAGCAAAGATGAGTGCGGGCAGGTCAGTCGGGTTGTATGACGGGGCGTCCTTCCACTGATTTGACTGCTTGTCAAAGTAGCGTCGGGGGGCCAGCGATACGGAACGAAATGTCCGAGTTCCGCCTTCCGACGATTCCGCTTGATTCAACCAGACGGCGACTCCGACTCCGCCCGCGAACGGGCCGATGCGTTTCTCGGGCTGGCGAGGACTGCGTTCGGTGGGCGGGGGAGGTGACTCTGTCTCGGGCGGTTGAGGCTGGGATCGCGCCATGTTCGGACTCCTGCGACGTTGAGAATGACCGGCGGTGATGCCACGACGAGTGACATCGGACCCAGCCTGCCACCAAGCCTGACCGACGCGCAAGAGCTGATGACAAGGATGGTTGTCGGACGATCGGTTTGACGTTCAGCGCGGTTGATGGTGCGATCAGTCGCACTCGGTTGACGTGGTAAAACGACTTGCCGATCGTCGGCCAATGTGGTCGGGTCGCATCGACAGGTTCGTCCGCTGTCCGCTACTCTGCGGCTATCCCATAAAGGACGTTGAACGAAACCGCTGCGCGGTGGGTTTCACATAGCGATGATCGCCTGCACCTGGTTCACGGGCGGTTGGTCTCGGTCGGCGAGGTTGACCGTGTCACCACTTTGTCGTGCGGTGTGAGGGGAGGGGAGTAGATGATAGCGAACTCCAACATCGTCCGCAGCATCGGCAGCCGTCGCCGACCGGCAGCATCACCCGATACCTGTGATCGGCCCGATGAGGTGGTCAGTCGGCCACCGCGGATTGTGTGCGTCGCATCGGGAAGCCAGAAGCAGCGGTTATCATAAGATGTATTATGTTAATCACAGTCTGACGCTCCCCCGCCAACGGTGCTCGTCAGGCTCGGCGAGACGAGCGATCAGCAAGGTCAGTCGCGAAATCAATCGGGATGCGACTCATGACTTTTCGCTGCGTTCGGAGGAACCGCTATCTTGCGGTGAAGGCTCTGGAAATCTCCAACCTTTCACGCTCCCCCGCATCATTCTGAGATCTGGCGGAACTACGGTTGAGTTGTCCGGCCGATCGGCCACGGTCAATTCTCACCGCCAGGAGCGTTCCGATGACTCTGCTGCGCCAACGGTTGCTGGAGGATCTCCAGCTGAGGAATCTCTCCCCCCACACCCAGGAGGCGTATGTGCGGGCGGTCGAGCAATTGGCCCGGTTTTATCGCCGCTCCCCGGACCGTCTGAATCGCGAACAAGTCCGTCGGTATCTGGTGCATCTGGTCACGGTCGAACGGGTTTCACCCAGCACATTCAACGTCTGCCGCTGCGGACTCCAGTTCTTCTACCGCATCACCCTGGGGCGGAATTGGGTGCTGCGGGATGTCGTGTGCGCCAAGGTCGGCAAGCCGCTCCCCGTCGTGCTCAGCCGCGAGGAAGTGGCACGTTTTCTGGGAGCGATTCGCAGTCCCAAGTATCGGGCCTTGTTCACGACCGCCTACGCAACGGGGTTGCGGGTCTCGGAGTTGGTCCATCTGCAGGTCGGCGACATCGACAGCCAACGGATGGCCATTCGCGTGCGCCAGGGCAAGGGCCGGAAGGACCGCGAAGTGATGCTCTCGCCGAAGCTGCTGGAGGAGCTCCGCGCGTACTGGAAGGTGGTTAAGCCGCAGACGTGGTTGTTCCCGAGTGCGAAGAATCCCGGCCAGCCCCTCAGTCGACGCCTGGTTCTCACGGCCTGCCGATGCTCGGCCCGCCGCGCGGGACTGAAGAAGAACGTCACGCCGCATATTCTGCGGCACACATTCGCCACGCATCTGCTCGAAGCCGGCACGAACATTCGTACGATTCAGGCGTTGTTAGGGCATCGCAGCCTCCGGACGACCGCGATCTACACGTTCGTCTCGCAGGACCATGTGTTGGCAGCCACCAGCCCGTTCGAGTCGCTGGATCGGGACAACGACGGCGGTACACCGTCATGAGCGATGCTCACGTGGAGGTCGCCGATATTGTGCGTCGGCACGGGTTGGCATTCCTGGAATCCCACGGAGCCGTGTTGTCGTCGGAGCAGCAGCGGGTGCTGAAGGCGCTCGCCAATTGCCGGACCGCTGCCCTGGGCGGACACGTCGAAGCCTGCGACCGCTGCGGTCATCGACAGATGGCCTATAACTCCTGCCGGAACCGGCATTGCCCGAAGTGTCAGGCGGCCGCGCGCGCCGACTGGCTCAGCGAGCGATCGGCGGAACTGCTCCCCGTCCCCTATTTTCATGTCGTGTTTACGCTGCCCGAGTCCGTCGCGGCATTGGCCCTGCAGAATCCGCGGGTGTTATACGGACTGCTCTTTCGAGCGACCATCGACACCTTGCGCGAGGTCGCCGCGAATCCCGATCGGTTGGGAGCGCAGATCGGCGGACTGGCGGTGCTGCACACCTGGGGCCAGAACCTGTCGCATCACCCGCACGTTCATTGCGTGATCCCCGGCGGCGGGTTCTCTGCTGACGGAAAACGTTGGGTGGCCTGCCGGGACAACTTCTTTCTGCCGGTGCGAGTCCTGAGTCGGGTGTTCCGTGGGAAATTCATCGCGGGACTGCGGCGCGCCCGGGGTAACGGTCAACTCAAGTTTTTGGGAGCCCAAGCGGAACTCGCGAAAGACATCTCCTTCGAACGCTGGCTTAATCACAGTGTGCGAACCGACTGGGTCGTCTACGCCAAAGCGCCGTTCGGGGGCCCGGAACAAGTGCTCAAGTACCTGGCCCGGTACACGCATCGCGTCGCCATCAGCAATCAACGCCTGCTGAGCTGCGTGCAGGGACAGGTGACGTTCCGGTGGAAGGACTATGCCGACGGTCAGGCCCGGAAAACGATGAGCTTGTCGGCGAACGAATTCCTGCGACGGTTCCTGATCCACGTCCTGCCGCGTGGCTTCGTGAAGATCCGGCATTTCGGGTTCCTGGCGAATCGTGACCGCGAGGCCAACCTGCAACTGGCGCGGAGTCTGCTCCATGTCTCACCGGCTCCGCCACCCGCTTCGATCCCAACGGACTCCCCTGCCGAGTCGACTCCACCGGCAGCAGCGCCCTGTCCGGCGTGCCACCAAGGTCGTCTGCAGGCGGTCGAACACCTGCCGCGAATGACACAGCCAGTCTCGCTCAGCGTCATGCTGGCTGACTTGGCACGGCATTATAGCGACTCAACAACCGACAACTCATCGTGATGTCAGCAGTGCAGGGACCACTCATTCCGCCGTGTGACACCACTCGAAAATGGCGTGGGATGCTGAGCGTGCGCGCGGTCAGGCGAAACGGCGAATTGTCCGTCTCTGTGTGCAGGCCGTTTCTGACGAGCCTGTCGACGATGTCGACGCCAGCGCCCCGCAGCGTTCCCTGGGCAAGGCGTTGGAGCCTTTGCGGCGTCTCTCCGTACGTCAAGCGGGTTCGGATTCAAACCCCATAGCGCGGGCGTCGCCTGGGGCTCGTTCAACGAATTCTATGAGCCATGCGGTCTGGGCCGATTCTGCCAACGGAGTCGTTTGCCGCATGGCTCATAGAATCCTCTGCGTTATGGGGTAGCAATCTCTCAAGTCCAGTCGCGTTCGACAGCATGACCGATCAGCCCATCGTCTCCACCGGCCGTCAACTCCCGGCACTCGTTGCCGGGCACCTGCCGCGACTCTTCCTTGACGCGGGCGACCAAGCATGTCGTCGTGTCATTGAGTTCTTCACGGCGAACATCCGGAATCGGAACACCCGCGAAGCGTACGCGCGGGCCGTGGTCCGGTTCGCGGACTGGTGCGAGCACCACAAGCTGCGACTGGAGCAGCTCTCCCCGCCTCTGGTCGCCGCCTACATTGAGGAGATTTCGGCTTCGCACAGCGCTCCGACGGTGAAGCAGCACCTGGCCGCGATCCGCATGCTGTTCGATTATCTGGTCGTCGGGCAGGCAATGCCGCTCAATCCAGCGTCATCCGTCCGCGGGCCGAAGCATATCGTGACAAGAGGAAAAACGCCGGTTCTCTCGGCCGAACAGGCCCGCCGCTTGATTGACGCCATTGATGTGTCGACGATCACCGGTTTGAGGGACAGGGCTCTCATCGCGGTGATGGTCTACTCGTTCGCCCGTGTTTCGGCCGTCGTCGGCATGAACGGAGACGACTATTATCCGGACGGCAAACGGTGGTGGTTCCGTTTGCATGAGAAGGGCGGCAAGTTCCACGAGGTGCCGGCGCACCATGCGGCCGAAGCGTACGTCGACGCGTACCTTGCTGCGGCTGGGACCATCTTCGGAAAGTGGGATCCCCTCTTTCGGACGGTCGATCGGCATAAGCAACTCACAGACCGGCGGATCAGCCGCCGCGAAGTCCTGGCGATGATCAAACGCCGCGCCCGCGATGCAGGACTCCCCGACCGGATTGGTTGTCACACCTGGCGGGCCACCGGTATCACGACCTACCTGCTCGGCGGCGGCACACTCGAACGTGCCCAGCAGATCGCCGCCCATTCGAGCGCCAAGACGACAAAACTATACGACCGGCGGAATGATGAAATCACGCTGGATGAGATTGAGCGGATTGTAATCTGAGTTTACCGGGGAGAGAGAGCAGCTTATTCTTCGTCGATGTGAACATCGGCAACTGAGCTTTGACGGGCGTAGCCTATCAGATGTAGTACTTGAAGTTTGGACGACGGTCTGTGATTGTCGGATTCGCAATCAGGATTTCGCCAACCGCATCTGAGAACAAAACAGTCACTGGCTGACTGTCGCCAAGTCTGCAGGCGTTGTAATTGAGCTTTGTCAGGGCGTAAATGTCACGCGCGACCATGCCGATGTCCGCTTCGCCATGCTGAATGTCGATCTTCAGCGGGGCTGGCACTTCCCATCCATCGTAATTTGCAATCCGCTCCTTGAAGCCGCTTGCATAAAGATAGGCGCTGCGACGATCCAGAGTCCAGAGCGTACCTCGCATCACTGGCATACGGCCGTCACGGAACAGCCGCGGACCGAATCGGTCTCGCCGCACGCGGATTCCGACCAGTTTGCAACTATCAGGACAGGCCCGGCTATAGCCGGCGAACTCTTCATCGCTGATCTGCGAGCGTGAATGGAGAAAAATCTCCCGAAGCGGCGGGTCGTCTGGGGTTTTCGCAGCCTCGTAGGTATTCAATGCACCTCTCAGGAGTTTCTCAGCTGCGTCCGGACTTAAGCGGAACTGGTGCGTGTCCGGCGAATACCACGGTCCATATTCTCCTAGGAAAACGATCCCGTCGCCGGAATCGAGGAACATCTGCGCGGCGCAGCATGCCGTGCGTTTACCGTCGCCGGCACGACGGAACGCAAGTCCGATGTAGCACACCCCTTCCCGCGCATCTGCCAATCTCCAAGGCTTGCCGCCGGATTTGTAATAGAGAGCTGTCCCGATGTTCCAGAGTCGATCTGAGAGTGGTGTCAGTCCCCGTTCTCCGAACTTTGTTGCTTCCGTCAGACGCAACGTTGACTCCCGAATGATCTGTACGGGAATGTCCAGCCCCATCGTTCGGGCTTTCAGTTGCCGTCGAAAATCCGGTGCAAAGTGGTATTGGTCGGCATCATACTCCTCAAACAATTCCAGCTGCCCTGCCTGACGGGACTTCTTTTTACTGGATGTTATCCCGTGGTCACTTGGATTCAGCACATGGGATTCTGGCCGGCAGTTCGCCCATACTTCATCAGGGATGACGCAAATCGCAATTAATGGCAGATCGAGTTTCTTCGCTTGAATAATGCGATCCATCACCTGATTCACAACAGAGTAGCTGCGTTCGTGTGGATCGCGTTTCCGCGACGCGGTGATGAGTTCGTCCCGATCAAGTTTGTATGTTCGCACGGGATTTTCTGGCCACGGCGAACTGAATGTAACATCAAAGCCCGGATATGGCGGCCACAACCGGGTGTCACGATCTGTTACTCCGATTGCTCGGTTCATTTGCGCCGCCCACCGCTGCCAGGCCGCGACACCGCCCGGAGCGCCGACGACTATATGATTGAACCCAAATTGCGATGACGATGTCCCGTTACTGAACGGTCCGAACAGAGCCAGCCCGTCATGCGGATCGGTGGCCAAATGCCCGCCCGCGAACTCGAGTCGAGGTTCGTTAAGGATTGAGACGGTGTCATTCATTGGGTGCATCGGAATCGTCATCATCATCACGTCCAAGGTCCAAAGCATCCAAACGATTTGAATCGGTCTCGGCGACCGAGAGTGCCGTCTCATCAATTCGCACAGGGACTTCCCAGTGGTCAGGCCTCGCCGCAATTCGAATGAGCGCCGACGGATCGGTGCCTATGACAAGCTCATCGTTTCCATCGGCCAGGTGGTGCATCACTGCGAGGATGCGGCTGAACCACTCATCATTCCACCAGCTTTTGCACAGATGCTTTCGACGAGAGTTGACAGTGCGCCCCTGGTACGGAATACCAAGATCATCTGTGATGCGAACGCGCACGCGGAGTGTCAGAAACATGCGACCGCTCAATACAATGTCGACAGATGTTACCGGTGCAAGCTGGTAACGGTAGTACGTCGATTTCTGCGGGCGGTAAAATTTCCGGCGGCCGGTCACCGCCACAAATCCCTTTGTTCCGTCTGGTCGGGGATAATACAGGCGCTCTGACGGCAGAAGCTGTGAGGGAAAATACAAGAGTTTACGGTCATTGCAGTATTGCAACCCTCTTCTAGCTAAGGCGACGATCACTGATTTACGGAGAAGCTCCGGCCCGAGGTTTGCAGTCGGAATATTTTCGATCCGAGGCACCTGCTGCCATAAGGCCCCACCTGTACGGCTAAAGCCAAACTCTGTGGCAATCTCCTCTGCCGGGGCTTCAAATGCAAGATACTTCCCTGAGTCAACATCCTTAAATGCCCATCGATGCCGGATCTCATCAATGCGATGTGACGGAAATGGTGTCTCGGCTTTGAAAACATGGATCGACTTTGGCCATTCCTTTGCTTCAAATCGGTTCGAATAGATTGTTTCGGGCGAATGGACGATGACATTTGTCGGCAAAAATGATCGAAGTGCGATCACATCGCCGCCCTCTGATTTCGGGCAACCTGTCGCTTCGAGTGATGCAATAAGCGAGCGCATTCCTTCCGCCCAGCCGGAATCGAACCGCACAGTTGCAACATTGCGCGTCTTTGCGTCGACCCTTCGAAGATCGAATGGTGCATATTGGATAGGTAGAAGCCGCCCTTCGCGAGCTGCCCGACCACATCGCGCGAGAATATCAGCGTCTTCGATCATTGCCGATGACAGCACCGGCAATAGTCGGAATGCACGGTCGTCCAGGAGGGACTCGATCGTATCGTTTAGAGATGCCCCGGCGATTGGCGCGAGAGTGCGTGCCCATACCGAATAGCCGGCGAGCGTCAACCGCCTCGCGAGCCATGTTCCGAGATGAACGTCTGCGTCACAAAAGTCTAAGACCAAGTAGTCTCGTACTGAGGGTAGCGAGGCAATTGCCGCTTCCGGAAAGAAGGCCGGATGAAAGATTTGTGGATGCTGTGTGATCAATGTGGCGTCCGCCGCGACAGTCACACGGAGTCGCTCAAGGCCATAGAGCTCAAGCTCCCAGCCGAACTCGTCATTGACCATCGTGACGGCATTATCTCGCTCGTACACGGTAAATGGAGAGGTTGTGAGGAAGACGATTCGGTCGCAGGCGTGGCCGTGTTTCCGGACCTTTCCGCAATCCTCAGATAGCTTATCCTCCCAATCTTCCCGGACACTGTATGCAAAGATCGTTGATTTGCCCTCGGCCGCAGTTCCTCGATGCAGAGCGTCTCGTCCTTTATCTTTGGTTCCGCCAAGCGGTTCAATGGATGAATATCCGCTCCGAGCCATGACATCAGAGCAAAAACGCTCGAACTGGTCGTAGTCGGTCAGATTTTCCAGGCAGTAGATAATGGGATCGGAGGCCATGCTGCATCATCCGTGAAGTGACAATGGTCGCAAATTGTAGCAGCTTTTCGTGAAAAAGGGCACGGCGGCGGTTCGTTGCGGCTACGAAATAATGGCTGGGAAAAACCCTGGGTCATCCAGACACAGGGTTATGTCATCCACCGATTCCTCACACCGCCAGCGCCAGCAGACTGGCCGCTTTCTGATCGGCTTCCAGCCGATCACCGGCGTAGACCAGTTGTCCGGAGAGCCGGGTCAGCGCGTCGACCAGCGTCCAGATCGTGAAGGCTCCCCGTTCCTGGGCCAGTTTGAGGGCTTCGCGGGCCAGTTGGCGGCCAATCCCCTGTTTGGCGAGCACCTTCTCGACGTCTTCGGCGGTGTCGCCGAGTTTCGTCGTGACGGCGTTG
>JAHBXV010000086.1 GCA_019636285.1 Planctomycetaceae bacterium | reverse complement strand
GAAATTCTAAATACGAAATACTAAATGAAGAGGAAAAGCGCTCCCCGGTGGGTCGCGGCTAAGGGTTGCCGGGGGATTCGCGGGGTTTGAAGTTCAGGCGGAAGCGATCGTTGGCGAAGTTGGCGAGTTCTTCGCGGGTCCAGAATTCGCGGCGGGTACGGGCGCCGGTCCAGGGATTGGCGGGGGATTCCCAGACGACATACGCGTCGGTTTGCAACCGATCGAGGATCCAGCCGATTTGAACGCGGTCCTGGGGTGAAATCGGGGCATTTGTGACTTCGAGCGCGTAGCGATCGAGGCGGAGCTGGGTGAGGTTTTGGCCCGCAGGCGGCTCGTCGATCCAGGGCTGTCCCCCGAACTCCGACGAGTCCACGAACAGGCGGACGCGTTCCTGGCGGGGGGAGTAGACGGCCCAGGCAGGCCAGTGGTCGAGCCAGCCGACTGTGTGCAGAATCGGCAACAGGACGGGGATCCAGGCAACGCGGACTGCCAGCGAGGAATTCCATAAGGAACCGTTCTCGGGTTGCTCGGAGCGGACGAATGCCGTTAGGAGCGCGTTCTGGCCCAGGAAATAGATATTCCAGAGGAGGACTGAGCGTGAGTGGTTCAGCCCCAACGGTCCCAGCATGAGTAAGAGAATGGCATGCTGTACGAGTGAGAGAACGCATCCCGCGAATCGGAGGCGGGGGACGAAGAGGCAGACGGCCGTGATGAGTTCGCCGATCGGCATCGACAGGGCGACTGCGCGCTGCCAGCCGATCGGCCAGGCAGTCACGTCAACTGATAGTCCCAGCGATTGGAACAGACCGCCCGCAAGATACGGGCCGAGGGTGTCGGCGAAGACAATGTCGAACTTCGAGACGGCCGACCAGGCATAGATCCCGGCGGTCAGAAGAATAACAGCCTGCAATCCCCGCCGGCCGTTATCGATTGCGAGGATGATCAGCAGCCAGGCGAGATGCCAGATCCAGACTTGCAGCCGATTTTGATCGAGGAGAACGAACACGGCCAACGTGAGGCAAGCCACGCTGGCCGCCACGCGGCGGCCCTTTGGCCAACCGGCGCTCAGGCCGAAGCCAAGCATGGAGACCAGCAGCGGGCCCAGGAGCGCTCCGTCGTTCCCCGTGGGCACGTCAAGGAACAAGCTAGTCACCGGAATTCGCGGAATGTCGATTTCGTACGCCCACAGCTTCCAGGTGGCCAGCAGGACAACGACGCCGAACAGGGCAACCCAGATACACAACGCTGTTCCGCAGCGACTCGCTAGGACTGACTTATTACCACGAACGTCAGTACGATCGCCAGTCCGGTCAGGATCGCGGCTGTGATCTTGACCCAGCTCCATGGCCGTTCTCCCTGCACTTCGCCGGTCGCGGCGTTGATGACGACCTGGTAGGTCTTATCTTTATAACGGTAGGCGAGCAGCCAGACCGGCAGCATGACGTATTTGAATGTGAGGGCGGAATACTGGCTGTCGCGGCGGTCGACGCGCTGCTCGTCGCCGCCGATGCGTCGTTTGCAGTCCGCAAGGAGAGCAGCCTCCATGCGCAGCCGCCCCTGCTGAAAACAGTCCTTCAAAGGTATGTCGTAGGTCCTCGCGAAGAAGCCCGCGATGACCTGCTGATTGAAGGGGAGGCATTTCGCGAGCGGCCAGGGTTCGAGCGCATGAATCAGGTCGGCGTGGACGCCTCGCGACGCGACGACCAGCACGTCGTCAAAGAATCGCTGAAACTCGCCGGAAGCCGATGACCAGCGCGTGCGTCGCTCCTGACGCTGCTCCTTGCCTTGGCCGACCGTGACGTAGTAGTGGTCGCCGCGCTGACCGCTGTAGCGCGTGAACGTGAAGGCATCGAACGTGAAGAACGGGAGGTAGCAGCCGTTGAACTTCCCCCGGGCCCCCTGCTTGCGAAAATCGTTGGGGGCGAACCAGCGGGAGTTGACCCATTCGCGGAGATTGTTCGCCGCCCGCTGTTCTGAGACGAGGAACGGCAAAACGGCATCAACCGAGATGTTACTTTCAAGCCGGTAGACGTCATCCCGTTGTAAGGGCGAGGCGCAGTAGGGGCAGGTCGTGCTCGTGAGCGTCCCCTGAAAGACGACTTCGCCGCCGCACGATTCGCAGCGTACGGCCGAGTAATTGCCCTTCTCCGGCTGGTCGCTGTCGGATTCTTCCTGCGATTTCTTTTCGAGAGACTTTTCGTGGAGTTCGGCCAGGTGCTCGAGCATGGCCTCGAGGTCGCGTTCTGAGGGAACGACGTTCTCGGGCAGGACGAGTTGCTGGATGTGACCGCAGTAGGGACACTCCATGCTCTGCTGGCCGATCGAAAAGACGAGATCGGCACCGCACTGCGAGCACGGAAAGATCCGGCCGCGGCCCTCGTCGATGGTTTGGCCCACTTCGCGCGTCGAACCCGGAGTGTCTTCGTCGAAAATTGGCTCGGCGGCGGTTTCCACGGCGAGGCATCCCGAAGAGAACGCGGGCAGACCGGAAGTTCAAAGTGATTGCAGAGCGTATGGCATTGTCAGAGGTTGTTGTTGGTGTGCGACTGGATCAGAAAGTTCGCCATCGCTGTCGATCGATAAAAAGAGGGAGTGGCGGAGCTATTTTGACGAGGTTTCCTGGGTGGCACGCCCTGAAGGCTTTGCGAAAGGGCGTGGGAGTTGTTCATTCGCCACGCCCTTTGAAGACTCAGGGCGTGCCACCTTACCACCCAACCGAACTATGCTTCCAGCGCGGCGAGAATCGCTTCCAACTGGTTGGGAACGACGACGGGACTGTTCGCGTAAGCCGCTGACTTGACGCCCCGGCTGCCGAGCTTCTTGTCGAACATCTCACGGTCGGCCGAGTGGTACGCGACCGTGGCGTCGGGGTCTTTGAGCTGGTGGCCGGTCAAAATGCAGACCACGCGGTCGCTGGGGGCGATGACTCCCTCGGCTCGCAGCTTCTTCGCACCGGCTACGCTCGCGGCGCTCGCCGGTTCGCAACCGAAGCCGCCCGCGCCGACCTGGGCCTTGGCATCGAGAATCTCCTGATCGCTCACTTCGCGGACGACGCCGTCGCAGACTTCGAGTGCACGCAAGCATTTGCGGAGATTGACCGGGCGATTGATCTCGATGGCGCTCGCGAGCGTGCTGGCACGGTGATTGTCGGCATCCATCTTGTCGAAGAACGCATCGATCCTGGCGGTATCGGGAGTGCCGCCGTTCCAGCGAACGCCGTGACCGTTCACCAGTTGATGTAGCGTATTTGCGCCGGCCGCGTTGATGACGGCGAGGCGCGGGATACGAGTGATGAGACCGAGCTGCTTGAGTTCCGCGAATGCCTTGCCGAAGGCCGAGCTGTTGCCGAGGTTGCCACCGGGGACCACGATCCAGTCGGGCGGTTCCCAGGCCAACGCTTCCAGCACGCGGAACATGATCGACTTCTGGCCTTCGAGCCGGAAGGGATTGACGCTGTTGCAGAGGTAAATGCCCCGTTCGCGGGCGACTTCCTGAACACGAGCGAGGGCATCGTCGAAGTCGCCCTCGATCTGAATGGTGCGGGCATCGTAGTCGAGGGCCTGCGACAGTTTGCCGAACGCGATCTTTCCGCTGCCGATGAAGACCACCACGCGAAAGAGGCGGGTCGTACTGGCGTAGATGGCCAGCGAGGCGCTAGTGTTGCCGGTCGAGGCACAGGCGGCGGTGCGGGCGTTGACCATGCGGGCATGGGTCGACGCGGCGGTCATGCCGTTGTCTTTGAAGCTGCCGGAGGGATTGAGGCCTTCGTACTGAAGGTGGAGCCGACCGGTGTCCATGCCGACATACCCGGCAACCGAGTCGGACTGCTGCAGAATGGTCTGGCCTTCGCCAATCGTGACGATCTGACGATCTTCGGCGAACGGGAACAGTTGGCGAAACCGCCAGACGCCGCTGTAATCGAGGGGGTCACGGCGATTGGACCATTTGGCCTCAAAATCGCGAAGGGACCGGGGTACGGGGAGGCGATCCCAATCGTAGTTGAGGTCGAGCAGGTCGCCGCACTGCGGGCAGGCTGTCAGGACTTCGTCGACGCCGAAGGTGGCTCCGCAGGCGGAGTTGAGGCACTTCTGAAAAGCGGTGTCCAGGGCAGTCGCGGGCATGTGCGGGCAATCTTGACAGTTGTTGAAACGGACGGTTGTCGAAAACAGAAACGAAGCCGGAGCAAGGCAAGATTACCGAATTCGTTCCGGTGGCGGAAAGAGTACCTCGAAACCGAGACGACACGGGTCACCCCGGCGAAGTTCAGCCCCGTTCATCGAGCGGCTGATATCGGCGTAAGCTTTTGGCGGCGTCTGGGCTGCGAAGACGGCGGACGGCTCCCTGCTGAAGCTGCTCCGTATAGTGAGCCGCCCAGCCTCCCAGCCGGGCCGTCGCGAGGATGGGGACCATCGCGTCGCCGTCCAACCCCAGGTAACTGAGGACACGCACGGCCGGCCAGAGGAATGTCGGGAGAACCTGCCGGGCCTCCCAGACTTCTTCCTCGATGGCTTCGGCGATCGTCTCGTCGGCCAGCCGTCCGGCGGCAGCGGCGAGTTCCCGGCAGATGGGTCGCAGCGCTTCGGCCCGAGGATCGCTGGTGCGGTAGGCGCGGTGTTCAAAGCCGGGAAAGGAAGCCGCCGTCGCGGTCGAGGCCCGAATCCATGCGCGGGTCGTGTCGACCGAGTCGAACATGCGCCACAGGTGCAGAATCGGGTCGGTCAGCCCCCCTTGCAGGGCGCCACGGAAGACCGACAGTCCGGCGACAACGGCGGCATAGAAATCGGCCCGGACCGAGGCGGCGAGGCGGACGGCGACGGTGGCTTCGCCGAACTCGTGCTCGGCGGCGAGGATCATGAGCCGATCAAGAGCCCGCTCCTGAAGAGTGGTGGGTTCGCGGCCGTTGAACAGCCAGAGAATATTCGCCGCGTACGTTAACTCGTCGCGGGGCATCAGCCAGCTTTCGCCATGCCGGGCCCGCTGCCGACAGGCGACAATGACCGGCAACTGAGAAAGTAGCCGCTGGAGAATGCGGGCCGTCGTGGCGGGAATGAGCTCGTGGCTCTCGGAGTCATCGAGCGAGAGCATACTGACGGCGGTTTGCAGAACCTCGCTGCCGGGGACATGCAGAGGCAGAAGTTCCAGGCGAGCGAGAAGGTCGTCTTCGGGAACGGCCTGTTCGACGATCAGCGACTGAAAATCGGCCAGTTGTTCCTGCGTGGGAAGATCGCCGTGCAACAGCAGCCAGGCCACATCGACGTAATTCGCCTGGTCGGCCAGCTGATCGACGGGATAGCCGCGATAATTGAGTTCCGGGAGGAGCGACGAGACGTCTGTGGCGGGATTCTGGAAGAGATCCCGAGTCTCGGCGGCTGGACTCCGATCAGTCGGCATTTCGTGCATTCCTGCAAATAGTCGCATTGAAACCAATCGCGGGCCGGAACCTGCTATTCGATTCCACGCCGACACCAGTCCCACCCCCGTCCCTCGGGAACCGATCAGGTCCTGAGTTCCAATCCAAACGGCGTCTGACGCAAGGGCTGGTCGCGAAGGGATGGGGTAATGACTTGGGCGAACACCATGTTACACTTGGAAGAGCGCCCGCGTCTCCCTTTCGCCGGTGTGGAAGTGTTCCTCGCGTCTCGAGCGTCTCCTCTCTTCCCCAGCGTGATCGCATGCAACTGATTCTCGTCATCGAACCGAATTCCGCCGAGCGGGATGCCTACCAGATGGTTCTGTGGGAAGCGGGGTTCGAGGTCCAGTCGTTCGAGTCTCCCGAAGCGGCGGAAACGCATCAAAAACCCGAAGCGAGTCCGGCAGCCATTTTGCTGGGCTGTCCCGCCAGTTCTCAGGCGATCGAATTCCTCCAGCGATACCCGACAACTCCGGTTCTGGCGCTGACCGATCCCGGAGACGCGGAAACCATGCTGACGTGGCTGGAAGCGGGGGCGACGGCGACCGTATCCCGTCAGCGATCGGCATCGGATCTGATCGACGCGGTGCGGCAGGTCATCATCACGGGCCGGGAATTGGCAAGCGGTAGCCCGAGCGCGGCGATCGATCCCCGACGGCTCGTCACGGCGGTTCGCACGGCGTGCGACGACCTGCATCGCCTGCAACGGCGGTACGAAGGGGAACTCTCGCAGCGACGCAAGATCGAGCAGGCCCTGCTCGACTCGGATGCGTTTTATCAGTCGCTGGTGAATACGCTGCCGATGGCGATGTTCCGCAAAGACCTCGAAGGGCGAGTCACGTACGTCAATCCACGGATTTGCGGAATCTTGCAGCGATCGGCCCGCGAGATCCTGGGAAAGACCGACTACGACCTGTTTCCGCATGAGTTGGCACAGAAATATCGCGCGGATGATGCCCGCGTCATTGAGTCGGGAGAAATCTACGAAACGACCGAAGAGTTCCAACGGCCGAATGGCGAACGGGGCTACATGTTCGTCATCAAGGCCCCGGTCTACGATTCGCTCGGCCGGGCCGTTGGCGTGCAGGGGGTGTTCTCGGATGTCAGCGAGCAGCGGCGGACCGAACTGGCCTACGAACAGGAGCGCTATCTGCTGTCGAGTCTGATGGACAACACGCCCGACAACATCTACTTCAAGGATCTGGAAGGCCGTTACCTGCGGATCAATCCCGCGAAGGCGATCAGCAACGGGTTCGAGGCTCCGGAGGACGCGATTGGGAAAAGCGACGCCGACGTGTTTCCCGAGCGTCACGCCGCCAACGCGCACCACGACGAAGAGGAAGTGCTGCGAACCGGGAAGCCGCTGATTGGCAAGGAAGAACACATCGTCTTTCCCGACAATCGCTCGCGGTGGATGTCGACGACAAAATTGCCGCTGCGAAACCGGCAGGGGGCGGTGATTGGCACCTTCGGGATTTCGCGCGACATTACCGACCTGAAAGAGGCGGCGGTTTCCTTGGCGCGCGCCAAGGAGGCGGCGGAAGCGGCCAACCGGGCGAAGAGCGATTTTCTGGCCAATATGAGTCACGAAATCCGGACACCGCTGAATGCGATCATCGGCATGACCGAACTGGTGCTGGATACACCGCTGACGGGTGTGCAGCGCGACTATTTGCGGATGGTGCTGGACGCGGGAGAATCGCTGCTGTCGGTCATCAACGACATTCTGGATTTTTCGAAGATTGAAGCGGGCAAGCTGTCGCTGGAGGCGATTGCTTTCGATCTTCGGGAAGCACTCGGCAATACGCTCAAGTCTCTCGCGGTGCGCGCGCACCGCAAGCAGTTGGAGCTGGCCTGCCATATCGCACCGGAAGTTCCGGAACTGGTCGTGGGGGACTTCAATCGACTGCGGCAGGTGGTCGTGAACCTGGTCGGGAATGCCATCAAGTTCACCGATCAGGGCGAAGTGATCCTGGACGTCGCGCAGGAGGACGCGGACGAGTCGTGTGACGGTATTACACTCCACTTTCGAGTGCGCGATACGGGGATTGGCATTCCCGCAGACAAGCTGGAGGCGATTTTCGAGGCGTTCGAGCAGGCCGACACATCCACCACGCGGCGGTTCGGCGGGACCGGGCTGGGGCTGGCGATTTCGTCTCGGCTGGTGGAACTGATGGGAGGGCGAATCTGGGTCGAGAGCGAAGTGGGCGTCGGCAGCACGTTTCACTTCCTGGTGCGATTCTGCCAGGCCGACAACGAGGCGGCTCAGCCAGCCTGTCTGCCGCCGAACCTGGAAAACCTGCCGGTGCTGGTCGTGGATGACAACCAGACCAATCGCCAGATTCTGCAGGAGATGTTGACGACCTGGGGGATGCGGCCGACGGTCGTGTCTAGCACGCGAGAGGCACTCGCCGCGCTGGAACGGGCGAGTTCGCGCGGCGAATCCTTCCCGTTGATTTTGACCGACGCCCAGATGCCAAGCGAAGATGGATTCGCGCTGATTGAACGGGTTCGCTCAGGCGAGAAGGGGCCGCGCAGTGTGATTGTGATGCTGACATCGGGCGACCGGGACGAGGATCTGGAACGCTGTCGCAAATTGTCGGTGGCGGCTTATCTCATCAAGCCCATCAAGCAGTCCGAACTGTTTGATGCCATCGTCGCGAGTCTGAATCCGGGCCCAGTGGGGAAGGCGCCCCCGGCGATTCGCTCGAAGGTACCACTTCGTCCGCTGCGCGTGCTGCTGGCTGAAGACAGCCTGGTCAACCAGAAACTGGCACTGGGACTGTTACAGCATTGGGGGCACGAAGTCACCGTGGCCGATGACGGGCGGGCGACGATCGCCCAGTATCGGAACGGGGCATTCGACCTGATTCTGATGGATGTCCAGATGCCGGAGCTCGACGGTCTGGAAGCGACCGAGGAAATTCGACGACTGGAGGCTGAAACGAACGCCGCGCGAATCCCCATCCTGGCGATGACAGCCCATGCGATGAGCGGCGACCGCGAACGCTGCCTGGTCGCCGGGATGGACGATTACCTGACGAAGCCGATCCGGGCTCACCTTCTCTTCGAACGGTTGGAATACTGGAGCCAGCGACTTCTGGGCGTTCCGTCGGATGAGGTGAGACCGAGCGATGAGTTGCCAGCAGCGGCGCCGCCGGTGGCGGTCGAAGCGACGACGAAGTCTTCGGAGAAAAAAACGACCGGTGTCGTGAACTGGGAAGCCGCCGCCCGATCGGTCAATGGCGACCTCAACCTGTTGAAAATCATCGCGGGTGCGTTTCTGGAGGAATCGGGCCAACGGATAACCGATCTGGTGGCGGCGATTCGGCGGCAGGATTGGACGGCAGGCCAGCGCGAGGCGCATACCCTGAAAGGAACTCTGAATACGTTTGGGGCTCCCGAGGCCGCCGAACTCGCGCGACAGCTCGAACAACGCTGCCGTGGCTGCGATCCGAGCCTGTGCGCGACCGACACGCAGACCCTTTCAGCGGCGCTGCGCGAGGTCGCGGCGGAGATACGCGAGCGAATGCGACAATCGTGAGGCGGGAATCGTCACGCTGGCGGTGTTTTTAGATCAGCGAAGGGGAGCCGTCCCGCAAACGGCCAGCGGCCGGCTGCCGAGTCTTCCCAGCGAAGAAGCTGGTTGTATTTGGCCAGGCGTTCGCTGCGGGCGACGGAACCGACCTTAAGCTGCCCGGCACCGGTCGCGAGAGAGAGATCGGCGATGGTGACGTCCTCGGTTTCGCCGCTGCGGGCCGAGACGACCGGGCGGTAACCGGCGGAGAGCGCGAGCCGCATCGTCTCGAATGTCTCCGTGAGTGTGCCAATCTGATTGAGCTTGATGAGCACGCTGTTGGCGATGCCCCTGTCGATGCCGTTTTGCAGACGACGGGAGTTGGTGGCAAACAGATCGTCTCCCACCAGGTTCACGCGATGGCCCAGCCGGTCGGTCAGTTGCTTCCAGCCGTCCCAGTCTTCTTCGGCGAGTCCGTCCTCGATGCTCAGGATCGGGTAGCGATCGACCCAGCGTTCGAGCAGGTCGACCATATCAGCCGCACTGAGCGCGCGTCCTTCGCGGGCGAGGTGGTAGCCGCCGTCGTGATAGAAATGGCTGCTGGCGACATCGAGCGCGAGGCCGACATCCTGTCCGGGCTTGAGGCCAGCGCCGTCGATGGCGGCGACGACGAATTCGAGGGCCTGCTCGTTACTGGTCAGCCGAGGACCGTAGCCCCCTTCATCGCCGACCAGCGTGCCTTCAAAACCGGCATCGTTCAATCGGCGACCGAGTTCCCAGTAGATTTCGACAATCCAGTCGAAGGCTTCGCGATAGCTCGTCGCGCCGCAGGGGATGATGAGGAAGTCTTGCAGGTCGAGATTTCCGCCCGCGTGCAAGCCGCCGGAGATCATGTTGACCATTGGCGTGGGAAACAGGGGCTGCCGACCGAGCGACAACTCGTTCGTCGCGGGAAGATCGCGCGCGTGTTCGTTCCAGAGGTGGGAGAAGTGCTCGACCGGTGAGCGATCGGCTGCATCGGCCGCGGCATAGGCGGTCGCCAGCGAGACGGCGAGGATTGCATTGGCCCCGAGACGCGATTTATCGGGGGTTCCATCGAGTTCAATCATCAATCGATCGATGGCCTGCTGATGGTCGCCATCGCGGCCAATCAGTGCGGGTGCGATGACGGTGCGGACGTTTTCGACAGCGAGTCGCACGCCTTTGCCCCGCAATCGCCGGCCACCGTCGCGGAGTTCTTTCGCTTCCGCTCGGCCGGTGCTCGCGCCGCTGGGGGCAATCGCGCGACAGGGGCGGCCCCCCTCGCAACGAACGACGGCTTCCACCGTGGGGCAACCGCGGCTGTCGAATACTTCGAGGGCACTGACGGACTCGATCCGCATGAAACTTCACTTTCTGAAAGACAAATGTCGCCGATGCCAAATGGTCGTGGACGGCGTGGCGGAATTATCGCATTTGGTCGCCCAATCGTTTAGTCTCGACGGGAAATCCGACAGGATCTTGCCCGGACCGTCCGCCACCGACCCGTTTCCCTGGAAATGTCAGGAACCTGGATGACCGACCGTTCGACAACACATGATGCCCAACGGCTTTGTTCTCGCGGTGGAATTGATGGGTTGTTGTCGCGGTGGCTTCCGCTGGTTCTCGCTCTCTTGTCTGCCGGGCAGTTTGTCCAGGCAGCCGACTCGCCAACGTGGAAGGCGGGAACATCCCGCGAGATCATCACGCCGGAAAAATCGGTCTGGCTGGCGGGGTACGGGACTCGACGTCCGCCGGATGGC
>JAHBXV010000085.1 GCA_019636285.1 Planctomycetaceae bacterium | reverse complement strand
GAGCCGCAGGGCCTCGGGCCGGTTGTGCGGAAAGAGCGCCCTGGCGTCGGCCTTCAAGCCGTCGGCCAGTTCCCGCAGGCGGCGGGAATCGGCGGTTCGCAGGTCGCGTTCGTCGGCGTTCATCGTTCGTTCTCCGGCGTGGGTTGTTTGGCGCGGGCGTTCAGCAGGGGAAGCCGAGGTCGCGGGACTCGTCTTCGTCGACCACCCCGAGGGCGAAGGCCGCGGCGACCGCCCAGCGCAGGGCGTCGCGGGTCTGTTCCGCGTGCCCCCAATGGAGCTGCGGCTGGTCCGGCAACTCGGCGACCGCGGTCTGCATCCGGGTCAGGAGGGCGGCCAGCGTCCGGGCGTGCTTCTCGGTGGTCTGGCGGGCGTTCATCGTTGGTCTGCCTTTCGTTGGGCGTTGCGGATCGTCGTGGCGACAGACACATGTGAGCCAGGATTTCAAACCGACATCCAGCCCTATTTCACTGGATTTCTGAGGAATTTTGCAGGTTTTTCTGCTCGCCGTGATGACGCCGGAAACGTTGGCCCGCGCAACCCATCGGGCAGAGTTTCTCTCTCGCCAACGCGGAACCAAGAGATGGCCGATCCGTACCGGATGAACCCCAACGCGCTCACCCCGCATGACCTCGCACTGATCCTGTCGAAGGGGAGCGCGAACCGCTGGCGGGTGACCGAGGACGAGGTTCGCGCGGACATCGAGGCCGGAGCTCCTACGAACCCCGATGGGACGATCCACCTGATGACGTATTGCGCCTGGCTGATCCGGGAGCGCGGCCGTGGCCGGTGATCCGCTGAAACTCAAGAAGAGCGATGCCGTCCGCGCGCTCAACTCGACGCCGCTGGGAACGGTGACCAACGCCCGGCAACTCGACCGGTACGCGCAGGCCGGGGGCTGGCTGGTCGGCGACGGGAAGACGATCAACCTGTTGCGGCTCACCGCCTGGCTGGCCCACGAGCGGCACCATCCTCGCGAGAAGCAGTCTTACGACGAACACAAGGACCGCATGGCGGCCCGTGGCCGACAACAGAGCGCCGAAGGGCGGGACATCGGCGAACTGCCGGCGATCGAGAACCGCGAGCGGCGCTGGCAGGCCGCTGCCGACTTCCGCTATTTCTGCGAAGCCTACTTCCCGCAGTCGTTTCACCTCGCCTGGTCCGACGACCATCTCAAGGTGATCCGCAAGATCGAACAGGCGGTGCTGGAAGGGGGCCTGTTCGCGATGGCGATGGCGCGCGGTTCCGGGAAGACGACGCTGGCGGAGACCGCTTGCATCTGGGCCATCTTGAACGGCCATCGCGAGTTCGTCTGCCTGATCGGTTCCGACGAAGGGCATGCGATGGACATGCTCGAATCGATCAAGACCGAACTCGACGCCAACGATCTGTTACTGGCCGACTACCCCGAAGTATGCCATCCGATCGCCGCGCTGGACGGCATCGCCAACCGCTGCAACGGGCAGCTGTACCAGGGGGACCGCACGCACATCGGCTGGACCGCCAAGCACATCGTGCTCCCCACGCTCGTGCCGCGCGGCTGGTCGGAGGCTGAGTCACAGCATCCCTTCGTGCGGAATGACGGCCGTTCGCTGGCGAGCGGAGCCATCGTCAAAGTGGCCGGCATCACCGGCCGTATCCGCGGCATGAAGTTCAAACGCCCCGACGGCAAGAGCGTCCGCCCGTCGCTGGTCGTGCTTGACGATCCGCAGACCGACGAGTCGGCGCGGTCGATTTCCCAGTGCCAGCAGCGGGAGAGCATTCTCGCCGGAGCGGTCCTTGGCCTGGCCGGACCCGGTCACAAGATCTCCGGGATCATGCCCTGTACGGTAATCCGCCCAGGCGACATGGCGGATCGCATCCTCGACCGGGACAAGCATCCAAACTGGCAGGGGGAACGGACGAGGATGGTCTACGTGTTCCCCACCAATACAGCGCTGTGGGACCGCTATGCCGAACTGCGGGCCGAGGGGCTGCGGAACGAAGACGGCGGTCGCGGGGCGACGGCGTTCTACCGCCGGCACCGCACGGAGATGGACGCCGGTGCGGAGATCGCCTGGCCGGTGCGGTTCAATCACGACGAGTTGTCGGCCATCCAGCATGCGATCAACCTGAAGCTGCAGGACGAAGCGGCGTTCTGGGCCGAGTATCAGAACGAACCATTGCCCGCCGAACAGCCGGACGAGAACGAACTCTCCGCCGACCAGATCGCCGCCAAGCTGAATGGCTTGCCCAAGGGACGCATTCCGCTGGGGTGCCAGCACCTGACGCTGTTCATCGACGTGCAACAGAAGCTGTTGTTCTATGTCGTCTGCGCCTGGAGCGACGACTTCAGCGGCGCGGTGATCGACTACGGCGCGTTCCCCGATCCGCAGCGGTGGTACTTCACGCTGCGGGACGTGACGAAGACGCTGACCACGGTCGCTCCCGGAACTGGTCTCGAAGGGGCCATCTATGCCGGGCTGCAGGCCCTGACGGAAAGCCTGCTGACCCGTGAATGGCGGCGGGACGACGGGGCGGCCATGAAGATCGAACGTTGTTTGATCGACGCCAACTGGGGATCCTCGACTGACGTGGTGTACCAGTTCTGCCGGCAGTCCCCGCACGCGGCCCTCCTGCTGCCGAGCCACGGGCGGTTCGTGGGGGCGTCCAGCCTGCCGATGAGCGAGTACCAGCGTCGGCCCGGCGACCGGGTCGGTCTCAACTGGCGGATTCCGACCGTGATGGGGAAGCGGGCCGTGCGGCACGTCTCGTTCGACACCAACTTCTGGAAGTCGTTCATCAATGCCCGGCTGGTCGTGGCGATCGGGGACAAGGGCTGCCTGACCCTCTATGGCGACAAGGCCGAACGGCACCGGCTGCTGGCCGAACATCTCACCGCCGAGTACCGTGTCCGCACCGAGGGGCGTGGCCGCACGGTGGACGAGTGGAAGCCCCGTCCCGGCCAGCCCGACAACCACTGGCTGGATTGTCTCGTGGGATGTGCTGTCGGAGCGTCGGTTCTCGGAGTGACTTTATTCGAGAGCACACAGAGCCTGCAAAAACCCTCTGGCAGCCTGTCGCTTTCCAAGATTCAAGGCGAAAAGCGCCGTGGAGAACACACGCGCGGTCGTCGCAGGATCGGACTTCACTGATACCCCTGCAATGACAGACGCGAGTCGAATGTCGATGTCCGCATTGCTAAACTGGGGCTGATGAAAACCATGAAACGCGGTACAACATCATCGTTTCGAGTCAAGCCAACGAAGAACCTCAAGGGATTGGAAGCACGGATGCGAAGGTCTGCCCGCTTTTCGACCTGTACGGAGTACCGCTACAGCCTGTCCCGCATTTGGAACCCGTCACTCCCAAGGGTCTTGTTCATCGGCTTGAATCCGTCAACAGCCGATGACAAGTGTGATGACCCAACAGTTCGTCGTTGCATCGGATTTGCGAGGAGTTGGGGGTTTGGAGAGTTGATTCTCGTCAATCTGTTCGCATACCGAACGACCGATCCATCCGGGCTTACAGAGGTCAATGACCCGATTGGCCCTGAAAACGATCATTGGATCGCGGTGGAGCAATCGCGTGCCGATCGTGTCGTTGCCGCCTGGGGAAACCACGGGATTCTTGTTGGCCGAGACAAGGCCGTCTTGGAGTGCCTGGACCGCGTGTATTGCCTCGGCGTCACAAAGACCGGCTGCCCTCGTCATCCGCTCTATCTTTCCGCCGACACGCCGCTGCAGAAGTTTAATTCGAAGCGAGCGCGCCAACGGGCTGCTTGAGGCATCAATTCCGCTGATCTGGATGAATCGCTTCGTAGCGCAGCGTTCTTGGTATAGCGTCGCCAATGATCGCACCCCCACGGTTCTGGACGAGCAGTTTCCAAACTGCGTAGGTCTGGAGGATGACCTCCTCCCAATCGCGCAGACTCTTGTCTCGCACTTCCAGGGATCGCGTCATAATGCGAATCGTGCGCAGAATCCCGAACTCGACCGAATCGGAGCCATCGAAGAACGAGTAATCTCGAGCCACGCCAAACGTGAACGCCGAGATGGCTTCTTCGATCGCTGCAGACCTCGCACCATCCTCGACCTCGTCGATTTGCGGGACAGACTTCCTTTTGACCTTCAGCAACTTCCGCACAATCGGGGACCATCCCAGGAGGATTGCACAGGCCACGTGAAAGACGTCGTGGTATCGATACCCGTCATCGATGTGTGAATTGTCGGTCAAGGGATCGCCGAATGGCTTCCCATCACACGTGATGACCAGCTTGGGCGTTCCGTCAATGATGCGTTCACGGAACTCAACTCGCATGCTGAGCGGGAGCTGCTCCGTCTCCGGAAAGTGATCGTCGTATCGCGCCCGCACGAACAACGGTGTCTCCTTCTGGTCCGCTGGTGCCCACCGGTCGTGCAGTTTTGCCAGGTTCTCTTCGGCGATTTCTTGCAGGTCCAGCCCGGCCTTCCCGGCGATGTTGGCAAGATACCAGAGGATGTCTCCGATCTCTTCGGAAACCTGGTCGGTGAAAGGTTTGTAGCGGCCACCTTCGCGCAGCCACTTCTTGTATTCGGTCAACAAGGAGCCGGCTTCACCCGCCAGGCCCAGCAGCGGAACCATCATTGATTTCAGGTCGTCTCCTGGCGTCTGGTCCGTTCGGGCTGCTTCTCGCTGATATTCGCGAAACGTCAAGTCACTATCCATTGCCCGATCCCTTCTCCACCTGGCCATCGATTGTTTTTCGCACGAGGCCGGCGAGTCGTCGCAGATCTCTCTTTCGGACATCCCCAAGAAGCGGTTGGCCGATGTAGCAGTTGAGTCGTGCGAACTCGAAGCCGGTCTCGTGAGCCAGGAATTGGCCGAGGTGGCAGAGTCCAAGGTAGTTGCCGTAGGCGCGATCGAAGATGTACTGCGTCGGGTAATATGCATTGATCGCCAGTCGACCCCGGTCATTCTGTGCAACACTGATTTGTTGTAGACAGGGGAAACCGCGAACCGCTTGGCCGGTGTGGTCTTTGGCTGGATCGAAGCATGTGATCTGCAAGGCGGAGTACCTTGATCGGCGCTGCCGTCGCAGCAACGCAATCACAAATTGCAACTGATTTATCGAATGGATTTGACCGTTTCTGGTTCCGGAAAACTGCATCATGCGTTCGAAATACGTTCCATACCGGTTTCGTTGATCGAGTGCTTTCAATCGAGGCACGTATTGGTCGACACAGAACGAGGAAAACTCTTCGCACCCCGGTCGCCCGCGTCGAACCCACATCTCGTATGGAAAGATCGTCAATCCCGAAACCCGAACAGAGTTCTTTGCATTCTCCTTGAGAGCGGCATCCACCGCCTTCCGCAGATCGGTGTCCTCTGCAAATGGTTGATTCGACAGCCCGCCAACGGAGACCATGAGTGGTCTCAGACTGCGCTTTCCACAATCAAATGTGTGCAGAAATGCGCTTCCCCAGGCATGCGAAAGGCAGGATGATTCAATCACCGATGGGCAGGTGTGGCTCATGCTTCGTCCGGGTCGTCGAGGAATCTGTACTTGAGAAGTCCGCAATAGCCGGTTCGAGCAATTCGAACCGTGTGCCTTCGGTCATTGATACGGAGATCAGTTTTTCCAACGAAGCTGCCACTCCAGAGTGCGTATTCAGCCCGGCGGCTTGTCTCACGAATTAGCTCGCCTTTCTCGACCACAAACGTCGACGGAATGGCAATCACATCCCCAACTTCCAGGTCAATGGGGACGTCGGGCCAGTAATCATCAACCACAACGACACGGGAAACTTCACAATTTCCCGTGATGTCCTGCCGAAGCTTCTTGGGGGTAACCTTGAGACGAGGCATTACCCAGTCGTCGGTGACCAGGTCGAGTCCGTATCGCAAGTGCATCAACAGCGTCCTGTAGCCGACATCGAGTTCGCCGGCCACGATGAACAATTCCAGCGGATTGGTGACGGCCAGATCCCATCCCCGCCGCGCAAACCGCTCTACGACGGCTTGACGTGGCATGAGCAAGCTCGTGGCAAACGTATCCGCCGCAAACTCTTCGTCGGACTTTGACCCTGGGCCTTGCAAATCCTTGATGTACTCATCGACACGCGTGCCGTGCCCCAACTGGAAGTGTCCCAACTCATGAGCGCACGAAAAAGCGATTCTCCCTTTCGGACGGTGATTCCAAGAGGGGAGTAGAATTCTCGGATTCGGTCCGCGGTAGAACATTCCTTCCAGGGAGGCATGGTCGACGAACTGAACTTCGACTCCGACTGCAGTCGCCACGTCGTATACATTGACGGGCGCTTCGCGAGGGATGGACAACATCCGTCGCAACTGCAGCGCGCTTCGCATTGCGATGCGCCCCAAGGAAATTCGATCACTCACTGGTGCCGCTCCCTTGGGCTCGCATGATTTTGATCAGCCGCAGAATTGCATCGAGATCTTCCTGACGTAGCTTCGCCAGTTCGCGGGCTGCCAGCTCAATTCGAGGATCGCTTTCGTCATCAAAGACGGCTTCACCCCGCAGAATCCACGCGTCCTTCACGCCGTAGATTTCGGCAAACCGTTCGATCTCATCAGGGCGAACGATGCGCTTACCAGCCTCGATCTGCGAAATCGTAGGACGATGATATTCGAACATTTGGGCGACTTGACCTTGCGAAAGCCCGGCCTGCTCGCGAGCCCATCGCAGACGTTGTCCAATCGCCTCCGGTTTCGTCGAAACGGAACTCATGCTATGGCGCCTGCACTTGTGACAAGGTGTTCGACCCGCTCAATCATCTCGGAAACTCGGCACCCACTGCGTCCAGATTCGTGAACGAATGGGTTGAAGTCCTCCGGCAATTTGAAGCGGAGGGCTTCGCAGAGATCGAGCACGAAGTCGACGCCCTCGTCGCTGGATAGTCCGAGATCTCGGATCAAATGAGTGTTATCGCGGAACGCCACGGTCCCACGATCCGTGGAATCAAGAAACTCCCGCAAGCATCGGCGGACAGTGGATCGGACTGATGTGTCACTCATGGGTTTGCCCTTTCGTGTGGTAAGGATATCTTACCACACAAGAGACGTCAGCACAACCCTCGGTCGAGCGAAAACGGCAGAACGCACGGAATTCTGGTCAGCCTGACAATCGTTGGTTCTATGGCTTCATCGGTCGTGCTCCGATTGGATCGATCCTGGGAGCAACGCTGCTGGGAAACGAAGGTCAACGAGTTGTGCAGAAAACGCGGCTGAAACTCTCCACAATCCGCGGCCGAAAGCACAATTGATCTCACAACTATTTCCAGTGTTCGGAGCAGATTGCGGACAATTTCCGCTCGAACGGCTTATGAATAAGAGTGGAGGGAGATGCAATCAGTTACATGTCTGACCCGCCACTCGACGAAACGATCCGCGAAAACGCCCAGGGGCCGGCCAAGGCCACAGGGGATTCGGGGAGCGTCGAACAGCATTCCCTCCAGGATCAGATCGAGGCGGATCGCTATCTCGCCTCGAAGCAGGCCGCCAAGTCGAAGTCGCGCGGCCTGCGGTTCTCGAAGCTCGTCCCTCCCGGCGCGCAATGACGCCGGTGGATTCTGTCGACGCCGTCCGGCTGATGCGCGTCGTTCTTTCCTCGTGCTGAGGTCTGCCTGTTGTTGAATTGGCTGCGCCATCTGCTCCCCTCGCAACGCCCTGCGCCGTCCCCCACGGTCTTTCAGGCTCTTCACCTGATCAAGGCCCGTTACGATGCGGCCGCAACGACTGAGGAGAACCGCCGGCATTGGCAACACGCCGACGACCTGTCGGCCAACGCGGCGCACAGCCCCGAAGTCCGGCGGCTGCTCCGCATCCGCTGCCGCTACGAGATCGCCAACAATAGTTATGCCAAGGGGCTGGTATTGACGCTGGCCCACGACACGGTCGGCACCGGGCCACGGTTGCAGCTCCTGAGCAACCACGCCGTTGCCAACCACCACGTCGAAATCGAGTTCGGCCGCTGGGCGAAAGAGATTCGCCTGGCCGAACGCCTCCGCACGTTACGAATGGCTCGGGCGGCCGACGGAGAGACCTTCGCCCTCCTGACCCACAACCCCGCACTCCCCACTCCGGTCCAGCTGGACTTGCGGTTGGTGGAGGCGGACCAGGTCACCACTCCCGACCTGTCATTGGACGCTCTCACGGCGGTCGATGGAATCGTGTTCGATGTAGACGGGAACCCGGTCGAATACCACGTCCTGCGGCAACATCCGGGGGATCTCTATGGGGGCTTGAATGGGCGCTATGACCGCGTCCCAGCCGCAGCAGTGATTCATTACTTCAGAGGGGACCGGCCGGGCCAGGCCCGAGGCATCCCCGACATCACCCCCGCGCTGCCGTTGTTCGCCCACCTGCGGCGGTACACGCTGGCGGTGATTACGGCGGCCGAGATCGCCGCCCTGCCAGGGGGCGTGCTCTACACCGACGCCCCCGCCAACGGGGAAGCCGAGTCGGTCGAGCCGATGGACCTAATCGAGCTCGAACGGGGCATGCTGATGACGATGCCCGGCGGCTGGAAGATGAGCCAGCTGCAGGCCCAGTTTCCGACGACGACCTATGCCGAGTTCAAACGTGAAATCCTGGGGGAGATCGGCCGCTGCCTGCTCGTGCCGGTGAACGTCCTCACGGGGGACAGCAGCCGTCACAACTACGCTTCGGGCCGGCTCGACCACCAGACCTACTTCAAATCGATCCGGGTCGAGCAGGCGCATCTCGAGGTCGTCGTCATGGACCGCATTCTGCAGGCCTGGTTCGACGAGGCGCGGAGGATCCCCGGATACCTGCCGGAGCCGGTCCGACGAAACACCTTAGCCCGTGCCGGCGGCTGGGGGATTCCGTGGTGGCCGCATGCCTGGATGTGGGACGGGATGGCGCACGTCGATCCCCTCAAGGAGGCGAACGCCCAGGCGGTGCGGCTGACGTCGTTCACGACGACGCTGGCCGACGAATACGCCCGGATGGGACTCGACTGGGAGACCCAGTTGCGCCAGCGGGCGAAGGAACTGGAACTCATGCTCGCCCTGGGTCTGGCCCAGTCAGGAGACCGGAGTCCGGAGTCTGGAGTAGAGGACGAAGACATCGATACCGAAGAAGAGGAGACCGTTCCAAATGCCGCGTGAACATGTTCCCAAACCCGCCTCCGGACTCCGGTCTCCAGACACCAGACTCGTGCCCGTCAATATCCGGATCATCGAAGCGGAAGCCGCCGGCGACTTTCAATTCGTCGCGGCGGCCGAAGGGGAAGCTCAGGCATCCGTAGAGCCGGAGTTACGGCGGTTCCAGATGACCGCCTATACCGGCGGCAAGCTGCTGCTGGCGGGGTTCGCCTATCCCGTGATCGTCGACCTGTCCGGACTGCGGGTCTCGGCCAAGAGCCGGCCCATCCTGCGGGACCACGATCCCGCCCGAATTGTCGGGCACACCGAATCAATCGAGGTCAACGCCGGGTCGATCCGGCTGGCGGGCGTGCTGTCGGGGGCCAACGACCATGCCCGCGAAGTGGCCCAGTCGGGGGACAACGGCTTCCCCTGGCAATCGTCGATCGGCGCGGTCGCCCAGCGGGTCGTGTTCGTCGACCAGGCGGAGACGGCCCTAGTCAACGGCCGCCGGTTCACGGGGCCGTTGTACGTCGCCCGGCAATCGGCCCTGCGGGAAGTCAGTTTCGTGGCCCTGGGGGCCGACGACCAGACCGTCGCCCAACTGGTGGCGCGTTACCAGCAACCCAACTCTCAACAGATCGAGGTGGATCCGATGGAATTCGAAGCGTGGGTCGAGGACAAGGGGTTCGATCCCAACGGACTGAACGAGGCACAGGCGACGAGCCTCCGGGCCTTGTGGTCGCGGGAAAGCTCCCCAGCGGAGCCCCCTACCCCACAACCGGAGGCCAGCACCTCCCGGCCCGCGACCGGTGACGCCGGCACGGCGCGGCGTAACCCGACCATCCAGCCTCCCTTGAGTCCGGCGGATGAGCTTCGCGCCCAGTGGGCGGCCGAGCGGCGGCGGATCGCTCGTATCGCCGAGACCTGCGGAGGAAAACATCCGGAGATCGAGGCGCGGGCGGTCGAGGAGGGTTGGGACCAGACGCGGACCGAACTCGAGGTTCTCCGTGTCTCCCGCCCGTCGGCGCCTCCCCTGCATCACCAGCCCCCGGTCGCGTCGGCCCGCATCCTGGAAGCGGCGGTCTGGATGTCGGCCAAGATCCCCGAAAACGAATGCCTGCGGGAGTTCGGGGAGCAGACCCTCTCCGCCGCCCATCCCCTGCGACAGATCGGCCTCAAGGAACTGGTGGCCGAGTGCGCCCGCCTGGAAGGACACGCCATCCCGCGTGTCTTCGGCGACGGCAAAACGACCATCAACGCCGGGTTCGCCACGGTCAGTCTCCCTGGCATTCTCGAAAGCGTGATGAACCGGACGCTGCTGGCCGCCTACGAGGCGAGTCCGATCGCCGCGTTCCAACTCTGCGCCATCGGCTCGGTGAGCGACTTCAAGGAGGTCAGCCGCTACCGTCTCTTGGGGACCGGCGGATTCGAGAAGGTCTCCCCCACCGGCGAGCTCAAGAGCGGCACGCTGGCTGAGCAGAAATTCTCGAACCGGGCCGACACCTATGGCCAGATCCTGATCCTGGACCGTCGGGACATCGTCAACGATGACCTCGACGCGTTCCTCGACCTCCCCCGGCAGATGGGGCGCAGCGGGGCCGAATCGATCGACGACCTGTTCTTCACGCTGTTTCTCTCCAACCCCGGCAACTTCTTCTCGACGGGCAACAGCAACTACCTCGCAGGGGCGGAGACCGCGTTCGGTCCCGATGCGCTGACCACCGCCAAGACCCTGTTCCGCAAGCAGAAGGCCGGACCGGGAGCCAAGCCCAAGGATCAGAAGCCGATCAACGTCCGGCCGAAGTACCTGGTGGTGCCGGTCGAGATCGAGAC
>JAHBXV010000084.1 GCA_019636285.1 Planctomycetaceae bacterium | reverse complement strand
TCCCAGGCCGACTCCTCGCATTGCAGGAGCAGACGAACCCGGCCGATCGTCCCGGAAAACTCGCCCCGCGCTTCCAGCAACCGCGTGTTCGAGCCCACATCTTCACCGTGCTCGATGGAGAACGTCACGTCCTCCCCGCGAAGGGGAACCAGAAGTTCCTCGCGGGACTTCGCGGAGATCACGGCAAACTCGGCTTCTTCTCGCATCAGAACCGATTTTAGAGCCTGCTCCCCTTCCTCGGGATCGCCAAAGCGAACCTTTGTTTCTGTCAGCAGCAGCCGCCCACGACCTTCGGGGTGCCGGAAATGGACCGACCGCAGGTAAAGAAACGGAATATCCCACTCCAGGCTTCGCTCCGGCTGCCAGTCGGCAGGCGGCTCCCCGCCAACCATCGCGTGGAAGGCGGCCAAGACTTTTTCGGGCTGGCTCGTCTCACTGGGTTGAAAGAACCAGCCCACGAGACCGCAGCACACTCCGATTCCGGCCAGCACGAAGAGCGCGACTTGCAGCAGAGTCACTTTCGGCCGACGCGACTTCCGGCCGCGCGGCCCCGGCGAATCTGGCAGAAAATCCTCGTCGCGCAACGAGCTGGCATCGGACATGGCAACAGGCACCTTCCAGGCGATGAACGCAAAGCGAACTCGCCATTGTGTTGCCTGTGGTGAGCGAGGTCAAAGGGTGAGGGGAGCGCTCCCCGTTGGGTCGCGGCTAATGTCCGTGTTCGACCAGGAATCGTCACGAAGTCTACAGCACTTCCGTGATCGGCTTTGCCGTTGACTCGACCAGGGGGATGGGACGGCCGACGTTTGAGAGGTTCTGCGATGTGGGATCGAGGCCGAGGCCGGTGACCACGGTGGCCAGCAGGTCTGCCACGGCGACGGGGCGGTCGGTGACCGTCATCCCGTCGTCGCTCGACTTGCCGATGACTTGTCCGGTCTTGAGGCCGCCGCCGGCGAGCACCGTGCTCCACGCGGCCGGGAAGTGATCGCGGCCGGCCGTGTTGTTGATCTGCGGCGTGCGGCCAAACTCGCCCATCCAGACGACCATCGTCGAATCGAGGAGCCCGCGGTCGCGGAGGTCGGCGAGCAGCGTCCCCCAGGCGGGATCGAGGACGCCGAGCAACTGTTTGACGGCTTCGAAGTTGTTCTGGTGGGTGTCCCAGCCAATCGCCTGATCCTGCGACGCCCCGTTGAGCGCGATTTCGACGAACGGCACGCCGCGTTCCACCAGCCGCCGAGCCAGAAGACAGCCTTGGCCGAAGGCGTTGCGACCATAGGCATCGCGCAGGGTGTCGGGTTCCCCTTCCAGATCGAATGCCTTGACCGCCTCCGACCGCATCATCCGCACGGCTGATCGATAGGCAACGAGATGGCTTTCCGTCACCACGCCCGGTCGACTTCCGGCGAAGGGGCGGTCGAGTCCCTCCAGCAGTTTCAGGCGGGCGTTGAGGACTTCTTCCGGCGGACCGGATAGGTTGTCGACCTTGAGGATTTGCCGATAGTCGGCGGATGCCACGGCTGCCGGGCCGACGACGAGCGGCGCGTAGCGAGGCCCCAGAAATCCAGGGCCGAACGAGGCGGCGCTCAAGAACGTGTTGGGCATGATGCTGATGCAGTTCGGCAACTCGGCATCATCGCGGCCCAGTTCCTTGCTGAGCAGCGAACCAATGGCCGGGTACTGAATCGGCCCCTGCGGGAGCGAACCGGTGCGCAACAGATGAGTGGCCCGCGCGTGATCCCCCTCCTTCGTGCTCATGGACCGCACGATGGCGAGTTCCTGGGCCTGCTTCGCCAACTGGGGAAAATGCTCGCAGAAGGAAATTCCAGGGACCGTCGTCTCGATCGGTTTGAATTCGCCGCCGTTCGGGGTTCCCGGCTTCATGTCGAACGTGTCGGTCTGCGTCGGCCCGCCGGGCATCCAGAGCAGAATGCACGCCTTGGGCGGCCGCTGGGGGCCGGCCGCGGACGCCAGCGACGATAGCCAGGTCGATGACGCAACAGTGCCCGCAGCCGAAATGCCCAGAAACTCGCGACGACTGATTGGGAGCGTGAGCATGGCGGAACCCTCTGAAATGACATCTCTGGCATACGGGAAACAGAGTCGCCTGGCGAGGGAAATTCTCTGAAAAAACCGTTTGCCACGTCACACTACAGCCGAATGCCGATTTCGTAGAGGGCGTGGCGGAATTCCTCGGCGTCGCGGTAGACGCGCAGCGCGCCGGCCCGGTAGAGCTCCTCTTCGCCGTAGCCGCCGCTCAGAAGGCCGACGCTCATCATGCCGGCGCGGCGGGCGGCGAGGAGATCCCAGACGGCGTCGCCCACGACGCAGCACTCTTCGGCGCGGACGCCCAGCCGCTGCTGGCAGGCCAGGAACAGATCGGGCTCCGGCTTCGCGCGGGCGACTTCATTCCGGTCGACAACCACGACGTCGCTGCCAATTCCCAGCACGTCGAGACTGCGGTTGATTTCCGGCCTCGTTCCCGACGTGGCGATTCCGAAAGTGACCTTTGCTTCACGAAGGGTTTGCAGCAATTCGACTGCACCCGGCAACGGGCAACGTCGCGGCAGAAACTGGTCGACCAGTTCGCCGTGCCGCCGTTTCATCTGCTGGACTCGCTCGGGTTCGATCTCGTGACCGAGCTCGCGGACGGCGGCGCGGGTGAACAGGCCCCCGCTCATGCCGATGCGGCGATGGATGCGCCAGCCATTGATGTTCAGACCCGCTTCCTCGAAAGCGACCTGCCAGGCGAGAACGTGCGCGTAAACGGTATCAATGAGAGTCCCATCGAGGTCGAACAACAATGCAACCATGCCAGCCCGTTTATCCCGTCACAAGAAGAGACTCGCACAACCGGTTGTGCGAGGATGAATCCGTCCCATTCGTCTCGTGCTTCCCACGGACGCCAGGACGGCCGCCCGAGCCGGAGAAGCCCGCGTCGAAAGATTCTACCACAACCTCGGTGCAACGAGGCGCGTGCCTGGATTTGGTCACTTTTCTGACAGGCGCGACAGGTTGTGCGGAGGGGTTCTTCTTAAGACGCCCTGGCGGAACCAGTGGCAGGCGAACGAAGACGAGGAGGAGCCTTGGGGCGAGGCATTCCCAAACCGTCGAATCAGGGAAACGCGTACGCCGGATTGCGCTTGTCGAAGTCGCGATCGGTCAGGCCAACATTCGGCTTGATGCGGACGTACGTGTACTCTTCCGACAAAGCAGGCTCTGCCCCCTCCTTTGTCGGGAAATCGAACTGTTCGACTCGAATCACATAGTTGGTCGCCTTGTCGATCCAGACCCGGGTGAGCTGGAAGGGAAACTGGTTCCGCTTCTTGGGGTGGCTGGTCTCGATGACTTCGCATTCCTGCTCGCCGAGCCGGTTCTTCGGGCGGTATAGAACATCGACCTCGCCATACCTGGCTTCCGACTCCCACTGCTTGATGACCGTCGCCACCAGATTCTTCAGGCCAACCATCGTCACGGGGTAGCGGTTCTCGGACATCACATCGGGGCTCTTGATGTCGAGCGCCAGCGTGCCGACGAGCGATTTGAATCCCGTTTCATGAACTAGCAGTTTGCCTTCGTTGCGTCCGTTGACGTAGATCACCTCGCGGCCGGCATTTGGCTCCACGAACTTCATGTAGACGCTGAAAGGCTCTTCGCGCACCTTCAACTGGGTGGTCGTCTTCTGCAATTTGCCGCCGAGGTATTCCCGCTTGAGAAAGACCGCCTCGTAGTCTTTGAGCTGGCTGACCGCCTCGCGGGCGGCATAGACGCGCTGGAGGGCGGGAACCAGCGGATGGCTGGGATGCACCCCATCGGGAAGCGGGTACTCGACCGCCGGTTCCTGGGCCGGAGCTTCCTGGGCCGAGGTCATCCCCATCGGCCAGAATCCAAGACACGCGGCCAGAACCGCCAGACGGAGGCACGTGACCCGCGAGGGCTGGGCGGAGGGGCAGCGCGACGTTAACGGGCCGGCCACCGGGCAAGACCAGTGGCAGAATGCCACGGCGATCATGAGAGTCCTCCGTGAACGGGCTAAGCTTGGGTCCATTGGCCCACGCTCGAATAGGCTACCGCACGTTCCGCGCGACTGTAAACCTTGTCTCCCGTCAAGCGAAGCAGAAATGATGCCACGCTCGCGGAAAACGTCAAACCGCTCATCACAATACGGCAACTGCGAAACCTGGGAAGATCGAGGGATTCGTCAGTCGTCGAAGCGGGCCGCGGAAATGGCTCGGCGGAGCGTTTCGCGCATCGAGTCGAGCGATGCCGTCTGCCCCGTGAACAGGCGAAACTGCGCCGCGGCCTGCCGCACGAACATCTCAACACCCGTGACATTCCGACAGCCTCGCTCGCGGGCCTCTTTGATGAACAGGGTCTGCTCGGGCGTGTAAATCGTATCGAAGACTATCGTTTCGTCGCGAAACCAGTGGGCTTCATACGGCGATTCGTCGAACTTCGGCGTCATGCCGATCGGTGTGCAGTTCACGACCACGTCGGCGTATTCCGCGCCGCGATTTTCCCAACCGCAATGTCGGCAGCCGAGTTCCTCGGCCAGTTTCTTCGCCCGGCTCGATGTTCTCCCAGCGATCACGACGGCGGCTCCCGCATCAATCAGTCCGTACGCAATCGCCCGCGCGACTCCTCCGGCCCCCAGGATGATGCACCGCTTCCCGCTCAGACTCTCTCCTGGTGCCAGAACCGCCTGAAGACTTTCCATCGCAGCCTGATAATCGGTATTCGCTGCCTTCCAGGTGGAGCCATCGCGATAAAGGGTATTGCTGGCCTGCACCCGGTCGACCAGCGGATCGGTCGCCGGGTACATCTTCGCGGCGGCCTCCTTGTGCGGAATCGTCACGCTAAACCCGCGAATCCCCACGCTTTGCAGTCCCTTGACGCATTGCTCGAACCGGTCGGCTGGAACGCGAATCGGGACATACGTTCCAGGCAACTTCCGCGCGGCCAGCTCGCGATTATGCAGCAGCGGACTCAGGCTGTGACTGATCGGATCGCCGAGAACGGCATACACGGGGGTGTCGGCCCCGATGTCATTGAAGCGGTACAGCTTGGCGAGCTCGTCGAACGTCAACTGCCCCGGAGCGACCTCCCGTTCGCGGCTGACGGCCGCGTAGGTGAACGTCGCCCCGAATTTGCAGCACAGGACACGGCTGAACATGCCGAATTCGCCCATGCAAAAGCCAATGGTGGGAACCTTCGCCGACTTCACCAGATTCAGAAGGCGCACGCCGTCCAGCGGCGAATTGGCCATTGTCACCAATTTGATGATGTCCGGTTGCAGCTCGGTCATGCCGGCGTAGATTTCTTCCAGGTTCTCGGGGGTTTCCTGGAAATTGTGATGGCTGATGATGCGCTGGGTCTTCCCATACCGGGGAATTTTGCGCGCAATGTCGTCCTCAAGGTCCACATAGTCGACCCCCGCCACGATCGCCGAGCGCAAAAGAACCTGGCGTTCTTCCTCCGTTCCCGACCAGCGACCGCCATCCTTGGGGCGGCGCACAGTGAAGATCACGGGAGTCGGACGCGCGGGCAGAAGTTTGAGAACGTCGGTATGCCGCTGCAAATAGTCGACCCGCCATTCGACGAGATCGGCTCCTTTTTCCGCCATCGCCTGATGTTCGGCCACCAGCATGCGCTGGCGGGTCCGGGCAATTGTCACGCAGATCATCCGAGGCACTCAATCACACAGCAAAGTCGGAAGAGGCCATGTCCAAACCAACTGGACACGGTTCGCGAAGCCCCCAAACGCAAGAGCCCAGGGCGCGTCAACAGGTTCAGCGAGAGGGACTTGTGGGGCCAGGCGCGGTGCGTCAGTATGCAGGATCGCCGAGGTTCGCGAAAGCTCTTCGTGAGACAGGACGCGACTTCCCGCAGTCGCGTCGGGATTTGTACCGATTGATTGCCAGAATTTCGCCATGCCACCAAACCCCTTTCTCACCACCCGCCGCGTTGAGTTCTGCGACACCGACATGGCGGGAATCGTTCACTTCGCCAATTTTTACCGGTACATGGAACAGGCGGAGCACACCCTGTTTCGCGAGTTGGGGATGCGGATTGCCGGAAAAACGGCAGACGGTGTCGTTTTCGGCTGGCCGCGTGTCGCAGCCGAGTGTTCCTTCTCGGCTCCGGCCCGTTACGACGACGAGGTGACGATTGAAATCGCCCCGATCAAACGGACCAGCCGTTCGCTCACGCTGCAATACACGTTTCTATTGACCGATCGGGCCATTGCCCGCGGTGAGATGACGACCGTCTACTGTCTGATCCCCCCCGGCGAAGCCATGCGGGCAGCGACAATTCCGGACGACTGGACATCCCGGTTGGAGGCTTGGGAGCGGCAGATCGCTGGTTGATGTGGGACGTTGCAAGCTGGCGGCTGGTGGCTGGCAGCTCGCGGCTACTTCCCCGTCACGGTGTCGCCGGAAGCGTGGCGACCAGGTCGTTGACGAGTTTCGCCAGTTGTTCGTGCGTGAGGTCGAGTGGGACCGCCACGCGTCCGCCACTGGCGCGATCCGCTCGATACCGCCGCAGCGTGAAGCAACCCGCACCGGTCGAAGACAGCACGATTTCGTAGAACTTCGGCGCCTGCGGCTGGGTGGCATCGGGCGGGGTCGAACGAATGAGGACTTCGTTCGACGTAGCGTCGTATTCCAGCGGCCCAATGTTTTCAAGGAGATAGGTGACCCGCCGACAAAGCCCTTCCGCCCACTTCTTGAGCGTGTCGAGCGAACTGTTCGCCAGCAACGGAGCCCGCAGCCGCAGTTCATCGCACGAAACGCCCAGACGTTCGACGCCGAGAAGTTCCAGCGAAACTTCCAACCCGGCTGAATCGCGCGCCGAGACCGTCTTCGGCGGATAGAAGGTCTGCCCGCTCAAGGGTGTCAGCGCGGAGGCCAGGTCCAGGCTCAAACTCATCCGATCGTATCCTCTCTCCGTGAATCCACTGTCCGCATGCCGTTCGCGACGGATCATCCCGGCGAAAATGCGGACGCATCGCGGAACCGAATCTCATCTACTTTGTCGAAATGTCGTGGCTGGTGCCATCGAACGAGAGGACGGCTGGCTCGTCGTCGATCACGGTTTCCAGATGGACGGGACGCGCCCACAGCTTGTGGAGATTGGCGAGCGTATCGCGCGCGTAGTCCTGTTTGAGTTCAACGCCGCGATATTTGTGTTCCAGATACAGTTCCCCGCGATTGCGATAGTTGGCGTCCACGACGTAGATGAACGGGCGGCCGTGGTTGGTGAGATTTTCGAGGAGCTGCTGCTTGATCTTGAGGAACTCGCGCGAGGCAATCTCGTAGTTCTCGCTCGCCTCGTTGTACGCGAACGAGAACATGCGGTGTTTGGCGCAGAACTCCGGAGTGAGAAACGTGTCGATGAACGTGATGTCGTTGTGAACGCGGCGGACTTCGAAGATTTTTTCTTTGCCGAGGCCGGCATCGCGGTTCCAGCGTAAGCGAGTCTCGTAGTCGTCGCAGCGTTCGTACTCTTCGCCGAACTGCCCGCGATTCCAGCGTTCCTCGATGTCGCGAAAGAGTTCGATCCCGATCTTGTACGGATTGAGCCGTTGCGGGCTCATGGCGACCGTTCCCGAGTGATGATCCGCGTAGTCGATGACTTCCGAGTCGGTCAATCCATGCTTTGTCATGAGCGTCGTGTGCCAGTAGCTGGCCCAACCTTCGTTCATGATCTTGGTTTGTCCCTGCGGAGCAAAGTAATAGGCCTCGTCGCGAATCATCGCGAGGATATCGTGCTGCCAGTCCTTCAGGGGCGCGTGTTGCAACAGAAACAGCAGGACATCCCGCTGCGGCTCGCCGGGAAAGGATCGCTTGGCTTCGCGCTCATCGCTGATGCGTTTACGTTCCTCGGCTTCGTGCTTGAGCACCTCGGGTGGGTTGATGAACGATTCCAGATACCGCTTGGACGTCGGGAGCCGCGATTCCTGTTCGAGATATTCCCAGTCGTCATCACGAAGCAGGGCGGCATGGGGCATGGGATCTTTTTCGACGCCCCGGCGGATGTGGACCGAATGCGGGTCGATCAGATCTTCCAGCGACAGACAGGCGTCGATGAACTCCTCGACTTTTTCGTAGCCATGCCGGTCGACGTAATGGCGAATGCGGGTCGAATGATTGGCCATTTCGTCGAGCATGCGGCGATTGGTGGCTCCGAACCAGGCGTTGTTCTTGAAGAAGTCGCAGTGCCCGTAGACGTGCGCGATTACCAGCTTCTGGTCGACCAGCATGTTGGTGTTGAGCAGGTACGCATAGCAGGGGTCGGTATTGATGACCATTTCATAGATGCGCTGCAGCCCGTACATGTGGGTCTTCAGCAGTTCGTCGTACTCGGCTCCGAATCGCCAGTGGGGATACCGCACGGGAAACCCGCCATACGCGGCGAACATGCACAATTCCTCGAGATCGAGCATCTCGAAAATCGTCTCGAAGAAATCGAGCCCGTGCTCGCGCGCCCGCGCTTCCATGGAAAGCTGGATGTCCCGGATCTCCGGGGGAAGCGAGCGATGTCTGGAAATTGCCATGTCAAAGCCTCTTGCTGCCAGATTCTGGAGGGAGGGACCGGCGATCAGTCCTTTTTCAGCCAGTATTCATTGCACCCCAGGTCGCCGCCGCAGGTTCGCAAATCGGTAAGGCGGAATCCGCGCGACTGGAGAAACTGCAAAACGGCCTCCGGCTTGGCCACTTCAAAGGGGTATCCTCCAATCCAGTCGACGAGGTCGTACCAGAGCTTCATGCCGCGCTGGCGTTGCGACGTCATCAGCGGAGGTGGTGTATTGTCCCGCCCCTCCAAGGGTGGCCGCGCGAGCGAACCGAAGAGCGTCATTAGCAGCCGTCGCCACAGCTTGCCCAACAGGCGACTGCTGCCCCACATACCGCCCACGAGCATCACGTAGAGCGGTTGCAGGAATCGCGGAATCGCGAGATACAGCCGCTTGATCCCGAGCCAGCACCGGCTGGTGAGTCCCTGGTCATTATACAGCGCGATCCAGAGGGTTCCGCCCGGCGCGACGCAATCGGCGGCCCGTTCGATGGCCGTCCACATGTCTCCCGTATGGTGCAGGACGCCCCACGAATAGACGACATCGAACTGGCCGAGCGGACGGACAAATTCGGCATCCAGAATCGACCCTTGACTGACTTGCCAGGCGTCATCAGTCGCCTGTTCGCGACGGCGGAGTTCTCGCGTACACAACACCGAGTCGGGGTCGTAGTCGAATGAGACGACGCGCGCTCCGAGTCGATGAGCCGCCAGGCTGAACAGGCCGCTCCCCGAACCGATGTCGAGAAAGGATCGACCTTTGAGGCCCTCTTCACCAAAGACCTGTCGCAACGAGTCGACCGCCGCCGTGATCTGCGCGTCGGTCAATCCCTCCAGGAACCTGGCCCAGTTCGCGCCGAAGGCGAAGCGGGGCTCGGTGGCGGGCTCCGACGTCGTGTGTCCGATCAGCGTGGAACTCATCCGCGTTCGCCCCTTCACGCCGGCGGGGCGACTGGCGGTTTCGGGGACTCTTTCGGGAAAATGTCCGCGACATGGCAGACAAAGCCGGGAAGAACCTGTTCTCCGCTCAGTTCGTCTGCTTCGTGGAGCAACGAGATCGACTCGGCGCCGTTCCGATAGACGGCAACCGTCCGAGACTCGGGTTCGACCACCCAGACAAGTGGAACTCCGGCCGAGAAATAGTCGTCAAGCTTCGCGACAACATCGGCGTAGTTGTCGTGCGGCGAGACGACTTCCACCGCCAGGTCGGGGGCGATCGGACAATGCCCGGAGTCGAATTGTGATTCCGTCAGGCGACCCGTGCGAATGAACGATACGTCGGCCCGGCGAACGCGCCGTGGCTCTTCGGGAAAGCACTGGTAGCTGGTTCCTTCGGGAAAAACATTTCCCAAAGGATTCTTCTCCAGATACCGGCGAAGCAAGAACGCAATTTCACCCGCCACCCAGCTCGATTTCAGGCTCACGGATTGCTCCACCAGTCGGCCGTTCAGCAGTTCGTAGCGCTCCCGATCTTCGAGGACCAGGAGATCCTCGGGAGAAATGGGGGCATTGATCGCGGTGGCAACACTCATCGCCGGTTATTTCCCCTTGCCCAGGAAGGTGCGAATCGACTCGTAGATTCCGTCGCGGTTCTTGATTTCGCTGAGAATCAGATTCTCGTGTTTGCCGACGATCTTCTTCAACTCGCGAATGAAGTCGCCCGACCCGTACGGGCTTTCGACCTGCCCATAACAGTACAGATTGCTGATGGGCAGAAAATCGTCCCGCATCATTTTGAGGCAAATGTTGTTGTCTTCGCCCCAGTTGTCGCCGTCGGAAAACTGAAAGAGGTAGATGTTCCAGTCAGCCGCTGGAAAATCTCGTTCAATGATCTGCTTGGCCTTCACGAGAGCCGACGAGATGCGTGTTCCGCCTGATTCGCGCGTGCGATAGAACGTGTCTTCGTCGACTTCATAAGCCACGGCGTCGTGAACGATGTACCGCCGCTGGATACCGTCGTACTGGCTCTTCAGCCAGGTGTCGATCCAGAACGCCTCGGTTCGGACGATCTGCTTCTGCTCGTCGGTCATCGAGCCGGAAACGTCCATCATGTAGAGAATCGCGGCATTCGCCTGCGGTTGGGGCACGTCGGTCCAGGAACGGAACCGCTCGTCCTCGCGCGTGGGAATGATGACCGGCTTTTTGGGATCGTATTCGTTCGAGGCGATCGACCGCCGCAGGGCGCGCTTGTAGGTTCGCTTGAAGTGCCGCAGCGAGTCGGGCCCCGTCTGGCGGATGCTGTTGTATCGCGTCTTCTTCGAGCGGATGGCGTCCTGGCCCTTGGGTTCGATATTCGGGAGTTGCAGTTCCTGGCCGAGCATTTCCGCCAGTTCGTCGAGCGTCAGTTCCGCTTCGCGAACGTGCTTGCCGGCTTCGTCCCCCGCCTGGCCCGCGCCATCCTGGTCCCCCTGCCCGCGGCCGATGGGCTGGCCCTCTTCGCCCTCCCCCTGGCCAATGCCGCCGGAGCCTTTATCGCCGTGACGGAAGCGGGGAATTTCAATGTTCGGAACCGGAATGGAGACGACTTCGCGCCCCTGCCGGCCCAGCATTTCGCCG
>JAHBXV010000083.1 GCA_019636285.1 Planctomycetaceae bacterium | reverse complement strand
ACGAATGTTAAGTCCCAACCGGTTCGGCACGGCTATGCCGTTCCCCGCTCCCATCCCCCCGACGACGTTCGGACATACGGGATCCACAACAGCACCAGCTTCGTCACCGAGATGTCGGTCCTTTTGGGGCGAACCGGAGCTTCCTCCAGTTCCAGCGCGTCGGGTCGCGTCACTGCCTCCAGTTCGGCGACCTCTGCTTCCAGTTCCGCATTGAGGGCTCGAATCTTGTCGTCGATCGCCTCCACGGTCTCTTCGGCCTGTTGAATGTCTTTGCGCTGCTGCGCCGCGCGACCGGCCGCTCGCATGCTGGTCGCGGCGCGATTCGCATTCGCGCTGCTCGCCAGTTTCCGGCCGAAAATGGCCCCCAGAATCGATGTCCCAAAGCTAAGCGCGGCTGACATCGTCTGCTGGCTCGCTTCGGATTTCTCTTTTTCGACGCGCTGTCCCGCCTTGCGACGGCGTTCCTGCAACACTTCGACTTTTCCGGCGTAACGGGTTCGCAGTTTCTGCACCTGAAGATCCCGTTCTTCCTTGAGAGCCTGGCTGACGCGCGTCCGAAAGTCCCCCTCCGTCTCTCCCAGTTGGCTGGTGAGTTTCGCCGGCTTGAATCTCCACATGCTGACCCGCCGGGTGCGGAAGATGTGCTCCTTCAGCGTCTTCGCGAAATCCGCATACGACTTGGGACGCGATAATTCCGGCGGCAGGGTGGCAAAGCCCGCGGTGGGGAAACAACGATCGGCGCACGGCGGCTCGCCGTCCTCGCTCATGGTTGCCCGGTCCCACATGGTGGCGGAGAGGTCCGAAACATCGTCGAGTTCGATCACCAGGTCTTCCCAGGAATCGAGGCCGACGGTAGCGCTCTGGTAGTGAACCCGTGCCGTCGCCAGTAACCCTGGCCGATAGACGACGTCGCATCCCTCGGCGAGGCGAGCCGATAAGAATGTCTCCACGACTCCCGGCGGCAGAACCGGGCGATGCGCGGCCACGTCCGGAATCTCGCTGGTGAAATGATTCGCGGGACCACTCGCCGCCGTCGGGACCGTCCTCGCTTTCCGTTCCGCCATCAGCCGCGCGATCTGTTCCCGAGTAATCGGGCCGCGCAGGTAGGACAGCGCCCACCGCGTTTGAAAAACGACCGGGGCATCGTCGTGGACGTTGTTCATCAGAAAGACGCGATTGCCCAGCCCCGCCAGGGTCGCCTCCATCTTCGCCCGATCGAAGTTCGACCCGGCGGCCGTCGATGCCCCTTCCAGCCCTTCCAACACGCGTAGCTTGTCGCGTTCCGTCTGCAAGCGGCCGAGAAACCAGGTTCCCGTATTCGACAACCCCTTGTAATCGAGATCGACCGGGTTCTGCGTGGCCAACACCACTCCGAGCCCATACGCTCGCGCCTGCTTGAGCAGCGTCAACATGGGTGTCTTGCTGGGCGGGTTGGCCGTGGGCGGGAAATAACCAAACACTTCATCCATGTAGAAGAGCGCACGCAGGCTCGACGTCCCCGACTGCGAACGGACCCAGCTCAGCAGCTCGTTAAGAAAGATGGTGACGAAAAACATTCTCTCGGCTTCGCTCAGGTGAGCGATGGAAAGAATCGTCAGACGCGGTTTCCCTTCCGGCGTGAAGTACAACCGCTGGATGTCGAGCGGTTCGCCCGTCATCCACGCCGAGAACCCCGGCGACGCCACCAGGTTGTTAAAGCTCATCGCGAGCGCGAATCGATCTTGCGCTGGGAAAAAACTCTCCAGGTCGAGAAACCCAACCGTGTCGAACGGCGGCGACTGAACATTCCGAATCAACCAGGCGAAATCGACGTCCTGACCCGCCTGCCACGCTTTGTCGAACAGCGTTGACAAGAGGATGTGCTCCCGGCTGCGCAGCGGATCGGCCTGAATCCCCACGAGCGCCAGTAATCCGGCAGCCGCTGCCGAGATCCGTTCGCGATAGGCATCCCCATTGTCGCGAACCGCTGGCGGGGGAGCCGCGAAGGATTTGAGGACCGTCAGCGGCAGACCCGCGTCGCTTCCCGGCGTGTAAATCGCGATATCGACCGAATCGCGAAATCGCGCGATGCGCGTGCCATCTTGCTGCCAGTCCGCCAGTCCCTGTTTCCACTGCTGGGCCGTCTGTTTCGCGCACTCTTCGACCGAAAGGCCCTTGCGCATGGCGTCGCGCGGATCGACCCAGGGCTGAAACTGTTCCGGTGCCAGTTCCGGAAACGTCAAAAGCAGGTTGCCCAGATCCCCTTTGGGGTCGATGCAGATCACCGGAATACCGTCGATCGCGGCTTCTTCGAGCAACGACAGGCAAAGCCCGGTTTTTCCACTACCAGTCATGCCCACGCAGACCGCGTGCGTGGTCAGGTCTTTCGACTCGTACAGGATCAGCCCGTCACGCGGCTGCCGGGCGGCGAGGTCATACTCACGCCCCAGGTAGAACACGCCCAGTTTTTCATAATCCTGCATGTCTGGCCGATCCGGAGTCGGGTGGATATTCGGGAGTCCGCGCGAAGCCCCGTTTCGGGGGAACTGATCGAGGACACTCGGAAAAGAGGTGTGCTGGTGAGCAGATTACCAAGGGCGGCCGTCACGAGGGAGTTTTGCCGGTCTCTTTTCCGCCCCTTCATAAAACCCCAGCCCACCAAGAGATTCGCATCATTGACAAAGAGCTTCCGTCAAAACCCGGTTGGCGGCTCGGAAACTCCTGCGAATTCAGGAAAGTTTCGGGCGTCCAGAGGGTTTTGACGGTGCTACAAAGAGAGATGGGGCTCGATCTAGGCACGCGAGGTTCCCTGAATTATCATTCGGCCGTTTTTGAAAGCGGCGGCACCGCGCACGGGCATGATTCATGGCGGACACATCTCCTTCAATGGCCGATGGCTTCGCCAGGAATGTCGGCGATGTCTCTCGAGCGCGCCCCACCCTTGCCTCTTCATTCGGGACGAGCAATCTGAGGTTTCCTTTCGCGTTCGTTATTCTGGGATTGGCCGCGTTCTGGATCGATCTTCCCATCGCCCGTTTTGCCCACGATGGCCATCTTCCCGAGGCGGTTGTCGAATTCCTCGAAAACTGCGAGCCGTTCGGCCATGCCCACGGCGTTCTGCTGATCGCATTGGCCGTTTCCTGCCTCGATCAGGCCGGGTACGCCAGGGCACCGTGGATTTTGGCGGGCGGACTCGGTGCGGGGTTGACCTCGAATCTCATCAAGGCGTTCGTATATCGTGTCCGGCCGCGCGGCCAGGATCTTTCGATCGAGCACGTCTGGGGGACGTTTGTGAATTGGGGCTGGAGCCTGGAACATCCCCACGGCAGCCCCAGTTTCCCGTCGTCGCATACCGCGACCGCCGCGGGGTTGTCCATGGTGCTGGCGACGTACTATCCCCGTGGTGCCCGTTTTTTTGCCCTGATGACCGCGCTGGTCGCCGCACAGCGCATCGCGTGCTCAGCGCATTTCCCCAGTGACGTGCTGTTTGGCACCGCCGTGGGATGGCTCGTCGGCTGGGGCATCAGCCGACTGGCCGTGCGATCGGCATCGTCCGCATCGAGCCGGCCAGCCGTCAGTTGACCGTCAGCGGCGGGGTATCGAACTCGACGGGAGGCATGGCGAGCGCGTCCCGCAGCGTTGCCGCGATGACGCCCAGTCGCTTATTGCCCCGTGCCCGGATCACCTCGCACGACTCAAAACTCGGCGCGAGAGAACGCCGTTTGGCCGCGGCGACCACGCGGTCGAAAACCTCGTCCGACACATCAAAACAACGGCCGTGAATAAAGAGCCGACTCGGATTGAAGATATTGATGGCAGCGGCGATGGCGATCCCCAGATAGTCGGCAAATCGCGACACCGCCGCGCTCGGGTCGATTGTGCCCTTTCGCGAACCCTCCACGAGTTCATCGATCGACAGTGATCGCCCCAACTCCGCGGAGACAAGTCCCGCCAACGCACGATCCGTCGCCACGGTTTCCAGACAACCGTGGTTGCCGCAGCCGCAGAGTTGCCCCGGCAGGTCGACCGTCACATGCCCCAGTTCTCCCGCCAGCCCCCGGCAACCCTGCATCAATCGCCCGCCGTGGACCACGCCTAGGCCGAGGCCTTCGTTGATGTCCATCATCGCGAAGTTGTCGATCCCCCGCGCCAGTCCATAGACCTGCTCGGCAAGGCACAGCGCGTGGCACTCTTGAACCACTGTCGTCTCAACTCCCAACGCCTCCTCCAGATCCATGCCAAGTTGACGCCCGTCAATCTGATGCAGGTTCGGCGAAATTAGACTGCGTCCAGCCGGTCCATCAATCAGCCCCGGCACGCAAACTCCCGAGCGCAGCAGTCGCCCCGACCGACCACTTAACAGACCGCGCGCGGTTTCCATGCAGGTTGACAGCAACCCCTCATACGTGGGAGGCGTGGGAAACGAGCGACGCTCGTCGACACTCCCTTCGCCATCCAGGCCGCCGATGCTGACTTCGCACGATTTTGGCCCCACCAGCACGGCGAGAAGACAAACCCCGCTACGGGCAAGCCGAACCAGCTTCCCAGGCCGGCCGACGGATTGCCGATGGGGGGCCTCTTCCTCGAAGAGCTCTGCCTGCAAGAGCGATGCGACCGCTCGCGTCACGGTGGGGCCACTGATGCCGGTGTGCCGCGCGATTTCCGCGCGCGACAGCGGACCCGCTCCCTGGACGGCGGCAAAAACCCGTCGCTCGTTCAGGTGTCGCAGGAGTGAGGGAAGCGGGCGAAGAGGAGTCGTGGACACGCGAATCGTCTCGGTCAGACTGGAGTTCCGGTCACTTTCGGCGAGTTGTCAGGTTATCATGAGGCATGGATTCCGTATCGGGACGAAGTTGTCTTTCGGAAAGTTCCATGAACCAACTTCGACGATCCAGACTTTCGGGGGTCCGAGGGAAACCGGGTTTGTCGTTCGAATTGACGCGGAACCCATCAACAGACCTTGAAGTTACTGGTTGCCAGAATTAAATTCAAACTGTTTGAAAGTAATTCCTTTGGCGAGAGTCCGCATGTCGCGCATCCCGCTCACGCTTCTCGCGATCCTGATCGTTGTCGCCACTCGTCCGGCCGGTGCCGAACCAACCGCTGAAGAACGGGCAGCCGGGCAGTTTTTTGAAACCAAGGTCCGCCCCGTTCTGATCGAGCATTGCTACCGCTGCCACGGCGCCGGAAAGCACAAAGGTGGCCTCGAACTCGACTCGCGCGGCGGACTGATACGCGGCGGCGACAGTGGGCCGGCGATCGTTCCTGGCGATCCAGCCGCAAGCTTGCTCCTTCAGGCCGTCAGCTACGCCGACGACGCCCCGACGCAAATGCCCCCCGCCGGTAAGTTACCCGACCATGTTATCGCCAACCTGACCCAATGGGTTCGAGAGGGAGCCGTCTGGCCGGGAAGCGACAACGACTCGGCGCCCCCAGCGAAGCGACACTCGGCCGAGGTCACCGAAGCCGATCGAGACTACTGGGCATTCCGGCCAGTCGTTCGGCCCCAAACCGCCAATGCAGCGGGACGACATGCCATCGATCTGCTCCTCGAACAACGAATGACCAGTCGAGGCATTCAGCCCAATCCCCTGGCAACGCGCCGCGAACTCATTCGCCGCGTCTACTTCGATCTCATCGGTCTGCCTCCCTCTCCCGAGGCTGTGGCAGCCTTCGAGCGCAATGAGTCTCCCCAAGCCTGGGAGCAACTCATCGACGACCTCCTGGCGCGGCCGGAATTCGGCGAACGCTGGGGGCGGCACTGGCTCGATGTGGTCCGCTTCGCGCAAACCAATGGCTACGAACGCGACGGCGAAAAGGCCAACTCCTGGCGATACCGCGACTACGTCATCCGCTCGTTCAACGAGGACAAGCCCTACGACCAGTTCGTGCGCGAGCAACTCGCGGGCGACCTGGAACAACCGCTCACCAACGATGGCCTCGTCGCCACGGGCTTCTATCGCCTGGGTGTCTGGGACGACGAACCCGACGACCGCCAGATGGCCGAGTTCGACCAGCTCGACGACATCCTCGCGACCACCGGCGCGACGTTCCTGGGCCTGACACTCGGGTGCGCACGGTGCCACGACCACATGTTCGACCCCATTCCGCAGAAGGAGTATTACTCGCTTCTCGCCTACATCCGGAACATCCGCCTGCACGCCAACGAAATTGATCTCGATTCCGCCAGCCAGGCCCCGATCGGCGATCGCAATCAGATCGCCGCCTGGGAAGCCGATGTGCGAAATCGGCTCAACACGCTACGAGCCGAACGGGACGCCGCGAAGCCGGAAGAGCGCAAAGAGTTCGATAAGTCGATCCGCGAACTCCTGTCACAAGCACCCGAAGGCGTGGGCTGGGCGTTGTGTGTCAAGGAGCGCGCTGCCCCGCTTCCCACGCACATCCTGACGCGTGGCAATGCCAACACTCCCGCCGACGCCGTCGATCCATCGTTCCTCAGCGTGCTGCCGCCGATCACCAACACGGTCGGCGAGGATGACAACATCCCGGATCGGCTGCGGTTCGCACGGTGGGTCGCCAGCCGCGACAATCCGCTCACTTCGCGGGTATTTGTTAATCGATTATGGCAGCACCTGTTTGGCGTGCCGATCGTCAAAACAACAACCGATTTCGGCAAAGCGGGCGTCGCCCCCACTCAGCCGGAGGTGCTCGACTGGCTGGCCGCCGAGCTCATCGATCAGAACTGGTCCACCAAGAAATTGATCCGCTCGATCCTAGTGTCGGAGGCGTACCGGCGATCCTCGCGAATCGATTTGAAGGGAACTTCAGCTCAGCTCGATCCTGCCAATGACCTGTTCTGGCGACAAAATCTCCGTCGGCTCGAAGCCGAGGCCATTCATGACTCCATGCTCGCTGTCAGCGGGAATCTCAATCCAGAACGTGGCGGGCGCGGCTTCTTTCCGCGGCTGGCCGGCGAAGTGATGGCCGGTGGCTCGCGGCCCGGCGATGGCTGGGCGCTGATGGAAGGCCCCAGCCAATGGCGGCGGGCGGTCTATACGTTCATCAAGCGCTCCATGATGGCTCCCGGTCTGGAAGTCTTCGACTATGCGAATAACGCGGCCCCCTTGGGCGAACGCCCCACGACAACCGTCGCCCCCCAGGCGCTGATGCTGCTCAACGATCGATTTGTTCACGAGCAGGCCCGCGCCCTCCGGACACGCATCGAACGCGAGGCCGGGACCGACATCGAAGCTCAAACGCGCCACGCCTATCGTCTCGCGCTCGGACGCGACCCCACCGCCGACGAGCTCGCAATCGCCCGCGAATTTGTCGATCAGCGCACCCAGTCATGGATTCCGCTCCGATCGCGATTGACGTTTGTCCCCGACGTGCCCCTTTCGCTGCACAACAGTTATGCGGTGCAGCTTCAGCCCGAGGATTACCTCATCGGCCCGGGCCACGGCTGGCAGTACTTCCGGGGAGCGTGGCTGGGCGGCTATGAGGGAATCAAGAGCGTCGACCCAAACCAGATGCCATTCGCCCTGTGGCCCGGCGTCTCATTGCTCGATGGTCAATTGACGACTCGGCTGGTTCTCTCCTCCGCCACCGAATCGGCATCGCTGCTCTGGCGCGGCAGCAGTAAAGATCAGCTCTACCGTGGATACGAACTTGTTGTTCGCCCGCGCGAATCGCGCGTCGATCTCATCCGGCATGCCGATCAGCCGGAAAACCTGGCGAGCCACCCTCTGGTCGTCTCGGCCAGAACTCCCCTGGAAGTCACGATCACGTTCAGCGGCGACCGGCACAGTGTTCAGATCGCGGGAACCTCCAATCTCGAATTCACCCTTCAGGATTCCGCTCCCGGCAAGATCGAGCAGGCGGGATTCGTCGGCGTGCGTGCCTGGGGAGCGGCTGTCAGCCTCGATAGTCCTCGGCTCAGCTCGTCCGATCAGCACTGGGACATCGCCTCCCTGGCGATCGATGCGTCTGCCAGCCCCCGAAAGCCTGGTGAACTGGCCGGGTGGACGACTTGGGACGGCGATTGGACCACCACGAACGACGGCACGCTGCGAACCCAGCCCTCGAGTGGCGGAAAGATCGTGGCGAACGATCTTTCCTTCACCGATGGCATCGTGGAAGCCGAACTGCGAATCACGTCCGGCGCCGATATCGGCCTTCTGATTCGCGCCTCCGATCTTCGCATGGGGACCGATTCCCTGCGGGCCTACAACATCAATTTACGATCCGATTCCCTGCGGCTTGGACGGCACGACCAGAACTGGAGCGTGTTGGGAAGCGCGCCGCTTCAAACGTCGCCCGAACAATGGCGGCACTTGCGAGTCGAGGTCACGGGACCACGCCTGCGAGTGTTTGTGGACCATTCCGAGACACCGCTGCTTGACGTCACCGATCCGGCTCCGCTTCCACCGGGCTCCATTGGCGCGCGAACATTCCGCGCCGCTGGGGAATTCCGCAATTTTCGAGTCGTTGCAGCCGCCGGCGAAGAGCGAAAGCTCGACTTTCCCCCCACCTCGAACGCTTCGCCTGATCTCACTGTGGCGGCATGGCATCCGCACGACCCACGCCCCAATCCCCGCGATCAGGCCATGGTCGACCTTTGCCTGGCGATTTTGAATTTGAACGAGTTTCTATACATCGACTAGATGGCACGTTGTTCGCGAACACCCGCGAACGTGCCAATATTGTTGGAGAAGAACATGGCCAGTCCACTTCGCCAGGTGCGTCCCCTGCACAGTGCCTGCGGCAACAATCGCCGCGAATTTCTGTGGGAAACCGGTGCTGGTTTCACCGGGCTTGCTCTCTCGGCCATGCTCCAGCAGGACGGTTTCTTCGCCAAGACGGCAGCCGCCGCACAAGGTGGGGAATCGCTGCTCGCGCCGCGGCCTCAGCACTTCGCCGCGAAGGCCAAGCGCTGCATTTTCCTCTTCATGTACGGCGGTCCGTCGCAGATGGACCTGTTCGACTACAAACCGGAATTGCAGAAGCGCGACGGCCAGACCGTGCAGATGGAAATCCGCCGTCGCGACGTCAAGCCCTCGAAGCTCTTGGCGAGCAAGCGAACTTTCGCCCAGCACGGCGAATCGGGACAATGGTGCAGCGACGCCTTTCCCCATCTCGCGAAACACATGGATAAACTGGCCGTCATCAAGTCGCTGTATGCGGACTCGTTTGCTCACGGCTCGGCCATGCTGCAAATGAACAGCGGCCGCGTCATTCAGGGCTATCCCTCCATGGGCTCCTGGCTCAGCTACGGCCTGGGCTCCGAGAACGAAAATCTCCCCGCGTATGTCGTGATGCTCGATCAGCGGGGCGGCCCGATCAGCGGGGCGCAAAACTGGTCGAGCGGTTTCATGCCCGCTGCCTATCAGGGAACCGTCTTTCGTGCGGCCGGGCAGCCGATTCTGAATCTCGCATCATCCGGAGGCGGAACCGATGCGATGCAGCACGATCTCATCGCGACCATCAATCGCCTCAACCAGGAACACCTCCACGGTCGGCCGGGCTACTCGGAACTCGAGGCCCGCATCGCGTCCTACGAACTCGCCTTCCAGTTGCAGGCAACGGCACCGGAGGCGCTCGATCTCACGCAGGAAACAAAGGCGACGCTCGAGCAATACGGCCTGTTCGACGACTATCCCACCCACACGCTGGCACTAGGCCCCGAGCCCTTCGGCCGCCAATGCCTGATCGCACGGCGTCTCCTGGAACGCGGCACGCGGTTCGTACAGATCTATCATGGCGGCGGACACCAGCAGCAGAACTGGGACGCCCATCATGGCGTCGAAGAGAACCTCAAGATTCACTGCCCGGAAATCGACCGGCCGATCGCCGGTTTGCTCGAAGATCTCGAACAGCGCGGACTGCTCGATGAAACGCTCGTCGTGTGGGGCGGAGAATTCGGACGCCAGCCCGTCGTGCAGGGGGCGGGAGACGGCCGGGATCACAACCCGAAGGGATTCACCTACTGGCTTGCCGGCGGCGGGGTCAAGGGGGGCGTCAGCTACGGCGAGACCGACGAACTCGGACACGAAGCCGTCGTGAACCGGCATCACCTGCGCGACCTGCACGCCACGATCCTGCACTTGATGGGGCTCGACTTCCATCAACTGACGTTCCCCTACAGCGGGCTCGACCAGAAGTTGACCGGTGTGCAGGAAGCCGAGGTCATCGAGGGGATTCTCGCCTGACGACGCGTAGAGTTATCGGCCAGCCCCGTCCGGCGTACAATGCTGGTATGTCATCAGCCCCCGGATGTCCTCAGACCAGTTGTTCGCGATCCCGACGGGTTCTACCGTCCGGATGCGCGTCCCGATCGCCAGGTATTGCCGTGCGAGGTCGTTCCTCACATGGCAATTCGGCTATTGTCGCAGAGACGCTTTGCGAAGGTCGCTCAACGTGATCAAGTTTCCGCGCACCGTGTTGATTGTCGAAGACGAAGAAATCATCCGCACGAGCCTGCGGGAGTTTCTGCTCGAAGACGGCTACATTGTCTTCGTCGCCGACTCCGTCGAAGCCGCCCTCGCTGCCGCTCGGGAACGCGATTTCCACGTGGCCATCTGCGACGTGCAGCTACCCGATGGTGACGGCGTGGCCCTTTTGCGGAAGCTGCGACAACTGAACCCTGCCCTCTTTGGCCTGATTATCACCGCCTACGCCACGGTCGAAAACGCCGTCGATGCGTTCAAGGCCGGTGCCTTCGACTATCTCGTCAAGCCGGTCATCTTCAGCGATCTGTCCCACAAACTCGGTCGCCTGTTCGAATATCGGGAACTCTCGCTCGAGAACCAGGCCCTCCGCCGCGAACTCGCCCGCCTGAACGAGGGAGACGAACTGATTGGCTCCAGCAAGGCCATTCAGGAACTTAAAGAAGCCATTCGTAAAGTCGCGGTCACCAATTCCAACGCACTCCTCGTCGGTGAATCGGGCACCGGCAAAGCCCTCGTTGCCCGAATGATTCACCGCTGGGGACCAAAACGGGACGAACGCTTCATCGCCTTCAGTTGCGCGACGCGCCCGGTCGAACTCCTCGAGGCAACGCTGTTCGGCGCGGAAGGCCACGCGACCAACGGAGCCGTCGGCGACATTCCCGGGCACCTGCGAACGGCTGCCGAGGGGACCGTTTTTCTCGATGACATCGCCCAACTGCCGACTGCCATGCAGGCCCGTCTGCTGCGCGCGATGGAACTGCAGGAAGCGACCCCTCTGGGAGGAACCAAACCCTACCAGACGCAGGCCAGAATCGTCGCTTCGACTTCGCACGACCTGACGACGCTCGTCGCGGAACGGAAATTCGACGAAGCTCTGTTCTACCGGCTCAACGGCGTGAAACTTCCGATTCCCGCTCTCCGCGAACGGCTCGACGACATTCCCGAATTGGTCGAGTTTTTCGTGGCCAAGCACAGCCGTGCGATGGGCCAGCGGGTGACCGGCGCCACCAGCGAAACGATTCGCCTCTTGATGTCAGGTGGCTGGCGGGGAAATGTTCGTCAACTCGACAACGCCATCGAACGCGCCGTGATGATGTGCGAGGGGCCGGAGATTCGCCCGCAGGACTTGCCCCCCGATTTGCAGGGGGTCTCGCAATCACTCCCCGACACCGACGATCTGCGTTCGGCCCTGAGACACTACGAAAAGCTGCACATCAGCCGCGTGCTCAAGGGGTGCCCCGACAAGCGGGAGGCTGCCAAACGCCTGCGTCTGGGCCTGTCGAGCCTCTACCGCAAGATCGAAGAACTGCAGATCGACCTCGATTAGCCAAGGCTCTTCATTTCGCCGCCGGTTGCTCGCAACCGGCGGCATCCTCGACCATCGACCTAATGCCCCTCTTCCGGATGCTCGCCCATCTGGGTCGACAGATAAAGCTGGAGCCCGATGCGATTGATGAGATCGAGTTGGGTCTCCAGCCAGTCGACGTGCCCTTCCGACTCCACGAGAATTCCGTCCAGAAGCTCGCGGCTGCCGTGATCGTTCTCGTCGGCACAGAGCCTGATGGCGTCGCGATACGTGAGTACGCCCTTGGTCTCGAGGGCCAGGTCGTTCTCGAACTGCTCCTTGATGTCCCCGCCGACCTTGATCACGTCGTAGCGGGCGATTTCCGGCACCCCTTCGAGAAACAGGATCCGGTCGATCAGCTTTTCGGCGTGCTTCATCTCGCCCATGGACTCTTCATAGTGCTTGGCGCCGAGCTTCCGCAGGCCCCAGTTCATGCACATCTTCGCCTGACAGAAATACTGATTGATGGCCGTCAGCTCGATGGTGAGCCCCGCGTTGAGCGCGTCGATAACCTTTTGGCTGCCCTGCATGGTTTCGGTCCTTCCTCGTTCCAGGGGAATCGTATTGATCGAGCGAATTCTAGGCATCGATCACGCGGAACTGCCACGCATCAAGCCCGCTTTGGCGCAGGAATCCCTCAATTGATACGACGTCGCTCCAGACCCCCCGCTAACTGTTGAGACTGAGTCCCCCGCCCGCTCGAGAACCT
>JAHBXV010000082.1 GCA_019636285.1 Planctomycetaceae bacterium | reverse complement strand
GGAGACGAGGATGGCGAAGGGTGAAGGGGAAGCTCTGTCGCCGGAGGCCGTCGCCGATATCGTGGCAAGGGCAGCAGAAGAGGCCCGCCAGCATCATTTGGACGCGCTCGACCAGATGGATTGGCAGAGAGCACTCGAACACAACGCTACCGCCTTGTTGTGGCGGGCTATCGCTCTTGCCATCCGCCTTAAACTGACGCGACCCGGTGTGCTTCGCGCTGATGGAGGCGCGTTAGCGATCGCACAGGCTGTGGGCCATGAATGCATGGCAGCGATGCTGCGGCTCGAAAAAACGTCGGACCCAAGCAGCGTCTATCAGAAGGCCGGATACATCCACGATGTCATGTTCGGTATTGCAGAGTCGGTCCTGGCGCTTGAAACAGGCCGGTCTCGTCCACGATCGCGGTTGTTATTGGTCGCAGTGAATTCGATGGCGCTCGGTCGTCACGATATGACATTGGCAATGGCCGAGGCGGGCCATTGGGACACGATCGGACAAGTGGCGCGGATGCGCTCCAAGGCCGGAAGGGCGACGGCGAGGGTCAATCGGCAAAGTGCTGAGACGGGCTGGCAAGCCGAAGCGTGGCCAGTGATCCGCAAGCATCTAAAAGGCCCCGCCCGGACCCGAAAGGAGTGGGCCGAACTGATCGAGGCGGAGGTCTCGGGCACCCCCTCCGTTGGCCGGATTGAGAAGTGGATTGCATCGGTCGTCGAGGAGCCGAATGGCCCGCTCCCTACCAGAAAGCGAAAGTCGCCCGCTTAAGCGCGCGACGCTGAACGCCGCTTTGGCGTGACATCTAGTCCTCCGTCACCAACGCCACTGCGGCGATCTGGACGGAGCACCAATATGAAGCAGTCAAAGAAGGCCAGAAGCGAAGCGGTCGGAGCGCCCGGCCTTGCCGACTTTCGGAGCACGGAGGCAGCACTTCTCTATTCGCTGACCCGCCTCGTCGCCATTGAAACCAACTGGCAGCCGGGTGGTTCGCTCGACCACGCCACGACCCGAGCCTCCGAGTTGCTCGAAGCGTTCGTCGCTGAACGGCTTGCCGAGGCATCGAGCGGGGGTCGCGGCCAATGACCTATCAGTTGCACCGAGCCTCCCGCATCGCAAACATGCACTTTGCGCTCATCGCCTTCCATGACTGCGGCATGTCCCTGCCCGTGGGCCACTTCGTCGTCGTCCGGTCGCCCAAGCCGATCATCATGAGCGGTAAGGGGCTCCAGCGATGCCGTGCTTACCCATTGGGGGGTGGCTGGCTTTTGCAGGTCAGCGACCCGCGCACGCACTTCATGACCGTTCGATCAGCGCGGCGCGTCTACTCACGTGCATTGCGGCGTTGGCGGCGACGGGTGGGGGCCTGAACGATGCACAGCGACATCACCCAAAGGCCCCTGAGGCTCGACAACCTCGTCGGCCCTCCAGGAAGCGGGAAATCCTACACAAACCGCGAGGAGGCCGTCAAAGCGCCCGGCCTCTACGTGTTCGCCTATCCGCAAATTGACCTTCTGGAAGAACAGGCTTCCGAGTTTGAGAAGCTCGGGCTGTGGGTCGCCAAAGTGCATTCGAAGGCCGCCGCCGGGGCTGTCCAAGGTCAGATTGATCGGAAACTTGTGGAGTTCCGCAAGCAGGGCGTGCCGCACGGCGTTTTCCTCATGACCCACAAGGCTGTGTTGGAATGCGATCTGTCCGGGTTCGAGAGGGCTCATTGGCGCATCGACGAGGCAATCGAAGTCTATCAGGCGGGAAAGCTCCAGGTCACCGACAGCGATCTCGACTTTTGGACTACGCGTTTCACCCTCGAAAATCCCTCGAAGGGTTGGAGCCGGGTCCTTTCCAACGTTGCGCCGTCCAACTTCCGTGATCGATCACAAGGCGTAATGGGCAAGTATTCTGCGTTCGAAGCTGCCGTCCAGCAGGGCATTGCCTTCCTCCAGGCCGAGGCATGGCGCGCGGGGAACCTGAACTGGTTTGCGCTTTGGTCGCCATTCAGGCTCCCCAACCCAGCCTCGATCCAGATCAGCGGAGCGAATTTTGGCCGGAGCGTCTCCGCTCACCTGCTCGAAGCTCTCTACCCAGATGAGATCGAGATTGTAGAGACCCACTTGCCGAGTCGGCGAACCCATCAGCCGAGCGTGCGAGTTCGGTATTTTGCGGATTGGGAAGCGACCTCTCAGCACTGGGCGACCAGGGCTGGCCGAGGCGATCTGAAAGCAATCGCGGGTCATATCCGAGCCGCCTCTCCCAACCTCGGTTATTGGTCGGGGAACGATGCAGCCATCGTTTGCCTGGACCATCACATTTCTGATCGGGAGCCTGTTCCTGCCAAGCTCGCAGGGCTGAACAGGCTCGAAAAGGCCCAATCGTGCGCGTTCGTTTACAGCGCCAAGGCCACCTCGGAGGACGACGTGCTCACCAGCGTCATGGGAATGACGACGGGCCAGATCAGAGCGGCGAGGGAAGACGAAGATATCTTCCAGTTCGCCTTCCGTGGCTCGATCCGTCTCCCTGGCTACGCGGGGGATTACGACATCTACGTATTCAGCCGCGCGCAAGCCGAACTGCTGGCAGCGTCTTTGTTGGCAAGCGGGCTGACTTCGGTGGCGGTTCTCCAGGAGGAGGTCCAAGGCTGGATGTTCGCTCAGCCGACCGCTCCCAAGAAGGGGCGAAAGTCGAAGCGCCCGACTGAGACGGCTCAAGAGAAACTTGCTCGCAAGGCCACTGAGAAGCGGGAGAGGGCTAAACGGTCCAAGCAGGCTCATCCTCACTCCAGCGAGGACCGTCCGGCTATCTCGGCAAAGGGGGCGAAATGCGCCGCATGACAATTACCGACATTAGGGTGATCTCCGCCTGTGGCACGGCTTCGGCGAAGCCTGTCTTCGACTTCGAAGTGAAGAACCGGGCAAATTGGCGGTCCCTTTGCTCGAAGGAGTGGGTGGAGGGCCTAGACGAAAGGGTGTTGCCGTTACATTTCAAGAACGGGCGGCGAATGGCTTGGGTAGCCGGAAAGTCATTCGACGAGCGACCCGTAAACAACTTCGCGATGGCCCATGTAGATTGGACTGGATGCAGGCCGTTCACGCTGTTCGGCGATGTGATCGTTCGTATTCGAAACCGCCTGTGGCCCGTCATCTGGGTGCCAATGGGAAGTGCTCAGGCCAGAGAGGACCTTCATGCCGTCGATATGGAAGATGTGGCCGTTCTCTCGACCAGCTTTATCCGGCCCCAGTCAGGCTGCTTGATCGCCGCCAAGGACACGAACCGGCTTGCGATGGCAAAACTGGCGGTGGGGTAGCGTCCACGGCTGCGGGTCGCTTTAGTTTGGAGATCAGACAAACCGGAGATGGCATTCCACGGCATCAACGGCCTTCTCGAACTCGAAGATCAACTCGCCGTCGTCATCCCGATATGTGCGGCGAGAGCGTCCGGCTCGGTCCGGCGAACGCGCCCAACGGGATATCTCGTCGATCTTCTCCTCATTGGCCGGGGTCGAGGGAGTGAGCGGGAATACCACCCGGTGAGGGGCGGCGAAGGCGCGAGCAGCTCGGGTTTCCGCACTTGCAGCTTTGAGGTAATCGCGTAGATCGGTCATGCCACTATTTAGGCCGGACCATCGCCTTAGATGCCGAAGTCCTCCAAGAACTCGGAGGCAGGCTCAACACCCGTGACCAGGAGGTGATCCCTTGCTCGCGTGCAGGCCACGTAAAGCAGGTGCCGTTCGGTGTTGTAGACCTCCTCAAGGTCGGACTCGTCGGTCACCCGCTCGATGCGGTCCTGCTGGGGAATTACCTCGTCGTCACAGGCGATGACGGCGACCGCGCGGAATTCCATCCCCTTCGCGAGATGCATGGTGCTCAGGGCAACTTTGCCCGCCTCGACCTGGACCTTCTCGCTCAACTCGACTGCCGATACTCCTGCCGATTTCACGGCGGATCGGGCTCGCTTCATCTCGCCGTCCGACCTGACGATCACGGCGATTTCCTCGGCTGCGCAGCCTTCCGCGATACGAGCGGCGATCCATTCTCCGACCGCTACCTGTTCCTCCGCCTCATCGGCGAACGTTCGGATATCGGGGTCGGTCCCGTTGAAGACGGAGACCGCCCCACGGCGGCTTTCTGCGATGCCGTCCACGTCGGCAATGCTCCCCGGCAACAGCCGGTCGGCGCGCGATCTGATCTGGTGGGACGTGCGGTAGTTGATGCGCAGCGTCGATGACCGCCCCCGCACGTCAAGCCCGAGCGATTTCCAAGAGAACGGCTGCTGGAAGATGCGTTGGCCGAGGTCACCCGCGAAGAACAGGCATTCGGCCCGGTCCTTGCCGATCCCGGCCAGGAAGCGTGCCTCGGGCACGCTGATGTCCTGAGCTTCGTCTACGACGATGAAGGCGAAGGGCGTGGGCTCGCCCTGGCTGATCCGGTCAGTCAAACGCCAGAAGAGATCGGCCCAGGTGATCGCCTTGCGGGCCGCGAGGTCCGCCCGCGTCCGCTCGAAGATCGACCAGAGCGCCTCCCGCTGTCGGCCACCGATGCGGGTCTTTCGGCCAAGCCGAGAAACGTCGCGGTAATCGTCCCAGGTGCGAAGCTGCCAAGCGTCAACGACCTCGGCCCATTCATCCATAAGGAAGTGGGCCGAGAACTGTTGGTCGATGACCTGTTCGGCGGCCTTGGCGAGGGACGATGAAATCAGGGTGTTCGACGCGATGTTCGGCTGACCGAACAGTCGGGTGTAGAGGTCATACCCAAAGCCCGTGATGGACTGGACCTCGATCCGATCGCGGATCGCTGGTTCATTCCCGACCAGGTGGTCGAGCTTGGTCTTGAGCCCGTTGGCCAGCGGCTTCGAAAACGTGGTCAGCAGCACCCGGTCACCGGGGTTGGCGCGGGCCAGGTGAACGGCGCGATGCAGGGCGACGATCGTCTTCCCGGTTCCTGCTGAGCCTGACACCCTCGCTGGGCCGGAGTAACTGCGATCAACCTGTTCCTGCTGAGCCGGATGCAGGAAGACCGCCCATTTCTCCCAGGGATAGTCCAGCGCCCGTTCGAGTTCCTCGACGTTGGTGAACACGCGGAATCGACGTTGAGCGTCCGGGTGTGCGAACGGATCGGCTTCCGGCGATACCGGCACCGGCTTGGCAGGCTCTTCGCCGACCGCGAGCTTTAGAAGGGCTTCCTGCGCCTCTTGGGGCAGGTGGGGCAGCAGGTCGAACAAGGTGTCTTCATCCACCCGCCGAACGTCATCCACCCATTCCTCGGGCACCCCGAACGACATGAGTTCGAGCTTGCGCAGATTGTCGAACAACAGAGGCTTGGCCGCTGCCTTCGGTGCCGGGGCTTCGGGCGACGGCACGGCGATCTCTTCGACCCGCTCGCGGACCTCGACCAACTGCATCGCGCCGGTAGTCGGGTGCCGCTCGATCTTCCGGCGCTCCGCCCATTTATAAGCGTCGTCGTGGTGATCGACATAGGCGAGCAGAATGCTCGATGCCGTCCGATGCACGATCAGCCTGATGTCGGCATTGACCCGGACCGACCAGAAATTCGCGTCCTTGGCTCGATCGAGCTTGTGAAACGACAGTCCAGGTGAGGCCGGGTTCATCTGGAGGTCGAACGCCGTCGTCTTGACGGCCTTCTGCTCCTGACCCGTCAGGCGCGCGAGGCTGTCAGTGAACGTGTCGGCAATTCGGAAATCCATCAGCGGCACCGCCTCGTCACTTGGCTGTTTGGTCGGGACGCGCGCGCATCAGCATCCAGGGGAAAATGATCTCGCGCGGCATCCACCCTGAGAACCGATAGCCGGAATTCTTGATGTGCCAAGCGTTCGCGCCGTTCTTGCCCATTCCCGGCAGCGTGAACTGCTTCTTCTCGTTCTCCAGGTGATCGGGCACAGCCCAAATCAACAGATGCTCGATCTCTTCCAGGGCGCGCCCGATCCGCTCGATCCGGTTACGGCCCCTGATGAAATCGACCGGAGCATAGCTGAACTTCACCGAGCCGCGCTTGTTGACGATCGCCTTGGCCTTCTTGTGGTTCCCGAAGCGCGTCTTCGGGGCCTTGGTCAGCCCGATGTATTCGATGTGGTCGCGGGTCTGCGAGTTACCGTGGTTTCGGATCAGAGCGTAGAGGAACGGTTCATCCGTATCGAACTTCGGCAGCCTTTGCTCCTTCGCCCAGATCGTAGGTCGGGACCAACGAAGCTCCGCCGTCTTGTAGAGGGGCTGGTCTGCGGCGTTGCACACATCCTCGGGCTTATCCGCCCAGTCGGCGGCCTTGAATCCTCTCGGCGGCATGCTTCTCCCCTCCCCTTTCTTGGATCACTGTGGTCGGTCATTCTTGCGATCACGATCACGCTCGACCTTCCTATTCGCATGAGCAGCCGCACGCGCCTGCTTGTCTGTCCTACGAAGTTCGATCACGCCTTCGGCTGTTGCCGCGTCTTCCCTTCGCCGCACGTCATGTTCGAGCATGCGCCGGTATTCGGCTCCCGCTTCGGAAGCATCAAACCGCGCTAGCAGGCCCACGAATTCTTCCGGACCTGCCCGCGTGTGAAGCTCCATGACGAGATGCCTTACTGCTTCCGGGCTGACGATCGTCTCGATCGTTCCAAGCTGGTCCGCCACGCAGCGACGAGCTTCCGCATAGGTGGGCGGGCCGCCAGCCGAGTTCCAGACCGCGTTCCTGAACGATGTAGCGCCGCAAGTGGTGCAGCCGCGCCTGACGCAGACGTTCATTTCGACCGCCTCAACGAGGAGTTCTCTAAGCCAGGTCGGCCCCGAACGGCTTTCCAGGTTGGTCGCGTGCGCCATCTCCGGTCAGGATATCCAGCTATTGGAATGCGGGTGCTTCGTGCCCAGCAGATAAACCCCGCTGTGCACGTCAGTCATCGACCAGTCAGGACAACCGAGAAGCAACTGGGCCAACAGGTCGTTGTTCGAATAGAGCACGCCGGGCTCGAAGCCCTGTCCGTCCAGGTCGGCCTGGTCCGGCGGGCTGAACGTCAACCCCGCCTGATAGAGGATCGAGAGGCCCGCGAAGATCGGGCCGCCGGGCGGTAGGATAGGGGTCGGATCGACTTGGGAGGCGGCCAGGGCCGGTTGAGCGAACAGCGCGGTCATGAACATCGCCGTCGCGTTCCAGCTACCGATGTAGGGCGGTCGGAGCTTGGGGTTCAAAATGGGGCTGAGCCAGCGTTCCTGGGCTCGCCCAAGCGACTTCAACGAGGTCGGTAGCGTCTCGGGTAGCTGGACCATCTGGAACAGGCTGTAGCCGCCCCGGATCGAATTGATGATCGGCTCAGGACCGCGTTCCATGTGGAAACTCCCGGCAGTCTTGAGGTCCGGGTCGTTGATCTCCTCCAGGCACCCGATGACCGCTTCGGTGAAGGTCAGATCGACCTTCGCCAGATGGCCCCAGCAGATGCCGAGGGCGAAGCAGACATGCCACGGATTTGCATTCGGGAATGCCGCGAGGTGGGCCTGGACCTCATCACTAGCCCCGGCGTTCAGCTTCTTGCCGTAGTCCCGCAGGACCTCCAGCATCTTGCCGCGTGTCGGGCCGCCCTTCACGCCGCCGCCCTTCTCGCAGAGCGCGTTGAACTCCTTCTGGAGGTCATTCACAGGCGTGGCGACGAGACCCTTCATGCGTTTTCGCTCCGATGGATCAATGGGACCTGCATCGCACGACCAAGCGATCAAAGGTCAAGGACTGGACGTGTTCTCGCAGCCGTTTGCCCAGCGGAGCGAGGTCGGGGTCCTTCCACGCGCCAGCCCGTAGAAGGGTGATGTGGGGCTGAAAGTGCCGAGCCCCGAATGCGCTGGCTCTTCGGGTGCTGGGTTCACGACTGCCCAGCACCTTTGGCGTTTCGTATCGTAGAAACCGGTCGCGCAACTGCTCAAGCGGCTGCGCGGCACCTTCGGCCCTGCGGATGCGAACTCCGATGGGGAACTGAGCGGGATCGACATCCGGGCGGCGGTTTTCGCCGCCTGGGGCCATCGACATCATGCGGAGTTCGGCACCTGAGACGGGGATGTGAATTGGCTCGACGGCATCCCGCAGACCGAGGATCGGTCGGCGCGCGTGATAGATCGAAGCGTGCAGGTCCTTGCGCACGAGCCGCTTGGGCAGGCCGCATTCGCCAATCAGGACATCGCGAATGCGGGACTCGCTCTCGGCGCTGAGGAACACCATCGCCCAAACGGTATGTTGTGAAGGCGACGATGCCGCTCCGGTCGTCATCACCGGACCTCGAAGACTTTCATCACCTCATCGCCGAGGTGATTGATGACCTTCACCGCGATGCGCCCCGTGGAGGGCTTCTCGAAGGGTCGGGAGGTGTCGCTGTTCAGGCTCTCCCACGCATCCCGGTCGATCTCGGCCTTAAGCGTCGTCTTGAGCGCCTTGTAGGGGTCATTCGCGCCGAGGAAATAGGCGTGGCGGACGAAGAAGCTCTCTTCGTTGTAGTCGGTATCCAGCATCCACAACGCGATGCCATCCGTGTCCTCGGAAACGACTTCCCCTGTCTGCGGCTTGAACACATCGACACCGGAGACCTTTACCCGGACCATGCCGTGGCCCGCATCCTCGATCTTGATGTCCGGTTCGCCGAAAATGACGAAGAGGTTGCCCGCGCCGTTGGCCGCGAGGTCGCCAGCCATGTGCAGATCGGGGTTCATGCGTGCTCGGAGGACCGGCACGCGGCCAAGCTTGGCGAACTCGGCGGAATGAGCGTCGTAGTTGAAGGCGCAGGCCACCAGGACATCAAAGCCCGCGTCGCCAGCCTCGCGTGCTGCTTGCACCAGGTCGGGCCTGGAAACTGTGCCGAATTCGGGTCCGATGAATACGCCTGCCCGCTTCTCGATATCCCCTTCAAGGTAGCGGCCTTCCGCGCAAATCAGGTCGCCCGGCCAGCCCGTCAGGCTGGTGAAGGTAATGCGATCTTCCTTGTGGGCTTGCTGAACGCCTGCGGCCTTCAAATTGGTCATAACCATTTGAGCGAAGTCCGCTGTGGCATCGCCCAAGTCGAACTTCTCTCGCTCGCGATCAGCGACACCCGCGAAGTCAATCAGTTCATCATCAGGTCCGACCGCAACGGTGCGATGGGGCGACAAACTTTCAACGGTAAAAGGCCCAGCGACACGAACGCTGGAACTGTTGATGATGGGCTTATCATACAGAAGTTGGGACTCGGCCTTGGCGGCAATTGACGCGTCAATCTCCTTCTGCCGAGCTTCCTTCGCCGTCCACCACGATGCATGGAGGCCAGCAACGTTTGGAGACCAAGATGCCAATGCGTCGCGCGGAACCTCCCACTCTCTCCAAGATTTTCCGCAGGCTAGATTCAACTCGACGAGTAAATCGGTCAGCTTCCCTTCCCAGTTAGCGTAGATTTCGTCGATCTCTGAATTGTTCGCGATGGATTTCAATGTGACCCTTGGGAGTCGCTCGTAGACGAATCCTAGACGAATGTTGCGTCGAGTTGCGCCCTCTCTCGGCGGCGTTCGAGTTATCTCGGCTTCCCTCCGCTTTCCCTCTTCGCTGTCGGCCAGCAAATAGTAGGGGTAGCGAGCGCCCATCAGTCTCGATCGGGCGAGGGCGAGAGACACTCTAGAAGTATCAATCGTGATCCATCGCCGACCCCATTGCTCGGCTACATAAGCCGTGGTGCCGGAACCGCAGGTCGGGTCGAGGATCAGGTCGCCGGGATCGGAGGCCATCAAAACGCACCGCTCGACAATCCGAGTTGATGTCTGGACAACGTATATTTTTGGGTCGGCCCTACTCGTTATTCCCCCTGAAACATCACTCCAAAAGTTGTCAGTGGAGAGCGCGCTGAAATCGTCGAAGAACTTCCGATACGAAATATTGGAACCCGTCCTCAGAATTCGGTCTGCCTTGATGGCCCGCCCCATGCCGACCTCAGAAGTCCTCCACCCCCCGGTAGACGGAGTGTAAGATTTCCCCTGGAATGGCACAGCATACAGCGTCGTTGCCGAAGCCGACCGAGACGTTAAACCCTGATCCCGGAACAACCGAGCCCCTGCGGGCAGAGCAGCGGGGTCAGCGAGTTCCTCATCTGTCACGCGTCGCTCTCGCAGATCGACGGTGCGAACAGTCTTGTATCTACTCGCGCCCTCTTTCCCCGCCTCCAATGTCTTGAATAGCGGGCGGAATTTCATCTGATCTATATCCCGCGCATACCACAGGATATAATTTCCCGTATTGTCTATGAATTCGGCCCCCAGTCCGATTGAGGTCTTAAAAGTAATTAGGCTAACAAAATTTTTGTCCCCAAATACTTCGTCGAGAACCGCACGAACGCGGTGGACATTTTCATCGCCAATTTGAACAAAAACCGAGCCCCTAACGTTTAGCATGTCACGTGCAGCAAGAAGCCGATCTCTAATGTAAGTGAGATAAGAATTAATTCCGTCTCGCCATGTATCGCGAAACGCTCGGACCTGCTCAGGCTCTCTTGTTATGTGGTTTTTCTTGCCGTCATCGACCTTTGTCGTCGTTGTTGACCATTGAAAATTTGAGTTGAATTTAATGCCGTAGGGCGGGTCAAAATAGATGCACTGAACTTCGCCCCGGAGCCCTTCCTTTTCCGAAAGGCTCGCCATAACTGAAAGCGAGTCCCCGAGAATCATCCGGTTCGACCAGTGCTGGTCGTGCTGATAGAATTCAGTGGCCGCTTCCTTGTCTGGCAAGCCATTGAAATCAGCAAAAAGGTCCGCCATGCCACCGACAGGCTCTTTGCGCCGCGCTTTCGATTGGCGCACTAGATCGTCAATCAGAACCTTCGGATGCAGCTTCTCCTGGATATAGAGCGGCGGGGCCTGAACAATCAGATCGGACGAGTCCTGCTCGTCCTTACCGCGCCAGACCAGTTGTGGATCGAGGTCGCGGTTGCGACGTTCGTAAGCGACCCGGATCGGACTCTTGTCTTCCTCGCTAACAATCGACTCCAACTCAGCAGTCGGAATGTTCCGCCGGGTCGCGTCGCCGTGATTCAGGGCCTCGACCGAAATCGGTTTCTTTTCACGCGCCATGAGGAACTGTCTCGCTGTCTTTCGTCAGCACGGCGTTGCCGACCTGTGCTTGAAGGGCCTGGGCGAGGCCGATCAAATCGCCTCGCGCGGAAGTGGGGAGGAGATCAAGGAAGTCCTGCGTCTCCTGGAGATCGGCGGCGGACCGCCCCCTGCCTCCGAGCGCCATCAGGTAGCTGTCGAGGACGCGGGCAGCGGACATTCCTGGAAACGAAGATTGGGCGACAATCGACTGCATCGCTGAGGCCCGCCTACAGAAATCCAGTTGGTCGAGCTTGTCGTAGAAGGCCAGCATTCGATCGACCCCGGTCAGCGCCTTGCTGACCCCGGCACCAGTCGCGGCATAGCTGTCGAACACGGTCCAGTCATCCGGCTCCAGGAACCACATGACCTTCGTTGCCGCCGAGGCATGCTCCTTGGCGGTCCAGCCGAGCCTCTTCGCATCCTTTGCTAACGCCGCGCAGGCTTTCGCGCGTCCGATCAGGTCTGACGGCCAGATCGCCTGAATGCCCACGACGTGCGCGATGAAGTTCTCAGCGTTTGCGGTGGAGACGGCCCGGTTAACATCGTAGTTGATGAGGATTGTCCGCAGCAGGTCCGGCGTAAGCCCGTCCCGCTCGACCTTTCTCAACAGGATGCCGTTGATGGTCAGCCACCATCGCGCATAGGCCAGGGTGGCCCAATAGACCGGTCGTTCAGCCCAGTCCCCGTTCATGCCGGTTCACCGATCAGGTCCGTGCTGGAGGCGCGAGCATCTTCAATCAGCTTCTTGAACGCGTCCTCCATTTCGAAGACCGCCGTGTATTCCAAGAAGGCCCAGCGGCCGAATTTGCCGAGATTGTTCACGCCGGGCACCCAGTAGGCGTTCATGGTGTTGGCCTTGGCCACAGCGTCTTCGCCCCGATAGCCCTTGGTCTCGACGATGAGGTTGAGGGGATCGGGTTGGCCGTCATCGATCTGCACGATGAAGTCGGGGCGATATTTCTTGGGCTTGGAGCCCATCAGATAGGGCACCTCGAAACCCAGGCTGTGGTTCTTCACATAGGCCCGAACATGCGGGTGCGACTCGGCGATGCGGCAGAACTCTGCCTCCCAGTCGCTATCGGTGATGACCCAATTGACGTGGCACTTCCGGGGATCGGTCTTCCACCGAGTCTCTTTGGAGGTAGTAAAGTTCACATAGGCCGACGATCCAGTGGGGTTGTAGGCATCCAGGATCGCCTTCACGGGGCGATGACCCGCCAAAGTCTCGGTGATGGCCGCCTTGATCCGCTCGGCGGCCATGTCGGCAATCTCTTGGTAGATCACCTGGGCCGGGAAGGTGCCGCCCGAACAGCGGAGATATCCGCCATCGAGCCACTGCCGCGTGATCCGCTTCAACTGGCCGAAAAGGGCCAGCCGTGGCTCCTCACCAGGGTCGCGGAACTTTGCGTAGAGCAGGTGGCGGGCCAGATGGAACAGGATCGTGGAGGACCGCATGTCCTGGAGGTGCTCGACCGTCAGATCGACGGCCTCGCCGATGATGCCCTGGTTGTTGGTCCTGGACGGGCCGACGAGATCGGGCGTGAGGTCGAGATAGGAGTTCGATCCAAAGTTCGCCTCCAGCCGCGTGTCCGGTAGCTCGACGCGATATCCTTCCACGCGGGGGTAGACGATCTCCAGACTGTCGCGCTCTGGCCGGACGGCGTGGACGCGGATGGTCTCCCTCGGCTTCGCAGGCGGCGCGATGACCGGCTTGGCCGCGAAGTCGAAGGGGATGCCGAGGATGTCGGCGTATTCGACGTTGAACAGGCCCTCCTCGTTCAGTTCGTAGGACTGCCGCCGCAGGCCGCGACCGACGACCTGCTCGCAGAGAAGCTGGGTGCCAAAGGCGCGGACCCCGAGGATGTGAGTGACGGTGTTCGCGTCCCAGCCTTCGGTCAGCATCGACACCGACACCACACACCGGATTTGTTCGCCCAGGCGGCCCTTCTTGCCGACCGTGTTCATGACCTCGCGAAGCAGGGTCGCGTCGTCGATGTTGTCTCCGGCCCGGAGGTCATTGCTCCGCTGGATCATCTCCTGGCGAAACTGCTCGATCTCCTCGGCGGCCATCTCCCGGAAGTCCTTGTC
>JAHBXV010000081.1 GCA_019636285.1 Planctomycetaceae bacterium | reverse complement strand
CCTGGGATATCCGGCTTCAATGGGGCCGCTCTTCTTCAGAGCGGATGACAGAACCAGCGGCCGAATTGCCCGCGGTCGCGGAACCGGCTTCAATGGGGCCGCTCTTCTTCAGAGCGGATGACGCGCCGGGATTCTTGCTGGACGAGGACACACACCTCGCGCTTCAATGGGGCCGCTCTTCTTCAGAGCGGATGACTTCGGCTGGAGGTGCATGGATGAGGCCCCCCACATGGGGCTTCAATGGGGCCGCTCTTCTTCAGAGCGGATGACCGCCCGCCTCCCAACTCGTTGCCGGGTCGGGCGTTCGGACGGCGTTTGCGAGGGGTACGCCGTTTTTCAAGCTCTCTCGGGTTGCCAAAGACTCACTCATGACGCAAATCACTTTACCACCTTGCACTTGCGACCGCGAGAGGTTGCCGGGGTTTTGGCGGCACCAAACCGCTCGAATCCCAGTACCGCCCAAAAAAATCGCCGCGAGCGTCGTCAAATCACAATCGCCGTGCGCGATGGGGCCTCCCACCGGGGCTGGCCCCAGAACTCCACGCATTCATCGCCCCGACTTCCCACCGGACCAAGGTCGACCACCATCACACGGTCGTCGGTCAGGTTCAGAATATCCCACAATCGTTCCTTCAGAGCATGCAGTTGCAGGTCCGACAACTCGCAGCGAAACACCGAATATTGTAGCGGCTGACCGAACCCGCACAAAGTCTTGTAAGTCTTCCTCAGCCGTTTGGCATCGGCCACGTCGTAGGACACGAGATAGACGGTTTTCATGGTGGTTGATGGTCTATGGTTGAAGGTTGATGGTGGAAAACTGAAAGCTGCTTCTCGCTGGCCGCTTCCTTCATCTCGTGCAGAACCCTGGGTAGCTTTCCAGTTCCCCTAGCAGGACGCGCGACAACAGGCGAGCCTGCACCTCCAGCACTCGGCGATAGCTGATGCGATACCCGAAAATCGGATGCGTCACTTCCGTCTCCATTCGCCGCTCGAAGCCCGCGATCACGGCTTTTCTTCCAGCATCCGTCAGCGCGACGCTCCCCGCCCGGCTGATGAAACTCCGCGCGCTCACTTCTTCATTATTGACGAGCGTCAGCACGACCGAGTCCGCGATCAGCGGGCGGAACTCCTCGGCCAGATCGAGCGCGAGCGACGGCCGGCCATAGCGCGGCTGATGCAGGAATCCCAGAAAGGGATCGAACCCCACCGATTGCAGCGTGATCGTCATTTCCCGCGTCAGCAGTGCGTACACGAACGAAAGCAGCGCGTTGATCGGATCGGTTGGCGGACGCCGGTTGCGGCTTTCGAGCTGAAACGTCTCGCCGCCACGTAACAGCCTGGCAAAACCCGCGAAATACGTCTTAGCCGCCATCCCTTCGATCCCCAGGAGAGACTCACGGCTGTTCGCCCGTTCCGCTCGCTGGGTCGACTCGGCGAGGCGATCGAGATCGGCCTTGTGCTCTTCTGCCGCGTGGCGTCGCAGTAGCGTGCGCGAGTTGCGGATTTTCGCCACGATGAAGCCCCTGGCCAGCGGAAGTGCCAGTTCGGGATCGAACGCCGCCCGCGATTGGGCCATTCGCAGTTCGACGTTCTTGTGGCTCATTCCCGTGGTCATCGCGGTGAACCAGCCGCCATACGAAAAGTGACAGACCGGAATGTTGCGGTTCGCCAGTTCTTTCAGCGCGGCTGCCGTCACCTGCACGCCGCCCAGGACGCTCACGCGCGAGACCTGGATCAGCGGCACATAAATCGGGTCCGACTTGAGCGGCGTGATCTTCAGCCGGTCGCCGTCCTTACCCACGTAGGTCCCTTGTTCCTGCACGAACAGCGGCAACCCGTCGTCCCGCGCGGGGAGCAGCTTACGCGGAACCTTTGATGGTCCGTCTCGATGTTCATCCGTCGTGCTGTCCTCGCGCAAGAGGTTTGTTTCGTCGGGCAGGCAGATGCCGACCAGCGAACAGCGCGGACATTTCGGGCTATCGATCAGCGGAGGGGGAATCCGCCGCGATCGTGCCAGTTCCTGCAACTGACCGACGAGCTGCCGCGTTCGCAGGATCAGCGTGTCGTCGAAGTCAATCCGCACCCGCTTGCGGGATTCGATGTAATAGAGTTCGCCATGATCGCAGTCATACCCGTTGGCGCGCAGGATGAGACCTTGCGCGCAGAGCTGAACGCGCTCCGGCTCCCAGGCCTTTTGCGGAATATCGGGAATCGAGCCGCGCTTATAGTCGATAGGGACGGCTCGGCGGCCATCGAGTTCGATGAGGTCCAGTTTCGCGAGCAACCCTTCGGACGGAGCCGACAACATCAGCGCGCGAGCGGCCAGATTGTCGGAGGGGAGCCCCTCAAGGCTCGGTTCTCCTTCGTCGTCGCCCACGGGGGCCTCGAAGGGGGTCTTCGACGGCCGATCGACATTACGATGCCCGAATGTTCCCTCGCGAGTGTCGAGATTGTCCCGGAATTCCCCCTGAATCCATTCGAGATAGGCCAGCCGCGGGCAGTAGGTGAATTCATTGAGCATCCGCGCGGGGACGAGATCGGCTTCGTCGTCGACCGCGTTTTCCCCTTCGCCAGAAAGGATCGCGGCGAGATCAAATCCCCCCGGACTCGACCGCGCGGCCGCGGGAGGATTCGCGGGATTGGATTCCGGCGGCTCTCCAGGGTTCGGGATCAGCATGCGAACTCCTCAAGCAAACGAGGAGTCCTCCCTGACGGACAGAACCACGAACCACGGTCAAAAGCCACGCGGCCGGAGAGTGAACACTTAGACCATAACCAACGATTCCTATCAGAGGCCAGAAGTTTTTTGCGAAAAAAAGACGGTCAATAAATCACGGCTTCGGATGGGGGATTATCGCTGCTCGAAACGAGCGAAGAGGCCAAAACCGTAATGCCGGCCGGTGTAGTGTAGAGTGATGCAATCAGGTCGCTTTGGGGGCAGGCGACGCAGCAAAGAGACCAAAACCGCAATGCCGGCCGGCACCGATGGTGATTGGTCCTGGGACCGGAGATTCAAAGGATAGTCGCAGATGGACGGCGGTCTGTCGGAGCAAATGATCGGGGCGAATGTACCCGACAGGTCGCTTGCCGCCCTGTGCGGTCTCATCAGGGACATACTTCTGGGCGCCGTAAGACTTGGGAAAGCGGCTGAATACACTCCACTCGAATTCGCATGGTTGATCGATACCAGATTGAGCCAATGCCTTCAGAATCAATTTGTGGGTTTTCCCCGGTTTGTGGTCATCGTGACCGGGAAGGATCACGGGCGTGAAACTCGCCCACGTTCGCGATTCGCTCGTGTAGGCGTTGCGGACGCCGTCATGACGTGCATGCGGAATTCGTTGCAGGTGCGTGCCGGGGGGAAGAATGGTTCCGGGCAACGGCACCAGCAGTTGGCCGTCGAGAAGAGAAGACAAATGATCGAGCCATGCTTCGTCGCCAAGGGGCGCGACGATCATCACGCGGCGGACGGCGGGGTCCGTGTATTCGTGGCCTGTTGACGGCAATGGAATGTACGAAAATTGGGTATGTGGCTGACTGCCTGGCAAATCACCTCTTGGCGCATGACCGGTCACATACTGGTCAACCCACTGCTCTGGCGACAGCCCCCGAAGGTCGCGCGGCGGATTCTGCTTCATCAATTCAATCGCGGTGTGCCGCACCATCCCCGCGATATGGATGAGTTTGGCATGAGGGTAAGAAACCGTGTCGTCGTTGTCGTCCACTAGCTTGAATACAGAATAGGGGCGTGGCATCGGGTCGGTGTCGCGACGGTAACGCACGATGTCGAAGATCCGCAAGGGGGGGACAGGGCGAAACCCGTCAATAGTGACCCGGTTCAGAAAATCGGCGTGCTTGCGGGCCAAGTCATCGAGCGTGCCAAGCTTGGGAACACGAAGTGGCACGCCGCCAACGGCTGAAGGACGCCAACGGACTCCGTCAAGTTGCGCCGCTGCCTGAGCATCGAGGACTTCAGCGTCACCGACAGCCATATCGATACCCCAACCCAAGTGCGTAATAGAGCGGGCAGCATAGCGCAGGATTTCCAAATGTGGACATAGCTCACCGGGCAGTGTGAATAGGTAGTGAACTGCTTCGCCAGCCAAATACACAGGTTGTATCAGCTTCATTGTCTTCATTTCATTGGGCTGCTTCTTCGGCTTATTTCCTTTTGACAACGGTCTCGCCCACGCATCGAGGTCGTTGTTCGGAACGGCAATACGAAACGGAGTACCGAACTTGTGACTTGGGGCGACAATCTCAGGATGGCCGAGATGTTCCAACCATTGAAGTGTCGGCTGGGCTTTCCTCGCGAACGGCTGCTTTTGCCAATGGCTTGCGATAGCATCGACGAGAGCTTGAAACAGACGCAACGGTGATGGTGGCCATTCTGCTTCGCCACCATCGCGCTGGCCGTGAAATGTCGGTTCTGGGACGACAAAGCGAACCGTGATGCGGAGGAACTGCTTCATACGGTGTACCTCCATTACTTGGACCTGATCACTTTGGCAATGTTGTTCAACACCTCGACATCGAGTTTCGCTTCTATTTTGACAACATCCTCAAAAGTCGCATCGGTCTTCCCTTTCTTGATCGTGGTTTCATCCGTGACACTGATTTGAGTTTCGCGACCTTTAATCTTGAAGGTCTTGGCATCCGCATCGACAGAAACCACTTCTTGCCCCTTCAGTTTCTCCGGCTTTCCTTCCATAGCTTTCTCCGCGCTGGATTGGATGAACTCCTTCTCAAGGTCGGTCCTTCTGATGTTGAAGTACTTCAACGCTTCACGGGTGTAAGCGAGGGTGTCGTTATGGTTGAGGATCAGTTCGGTCCGTTTGCCGTCCTCACCGACAACCACGAATTCGCGTGGCTTGTCGATGTTCGGCACAAGATTGCATCCAGCACGAAGGAACGAATCTTGTGGTGCTGTAAGAGCCACCAGTGCCAAACCGAGGATGTATCGACGGAGTGCTGTGGTTCTGTCCGTCGAAAACGATCCGTCAGCTTCTAACACCGTCAGTCGGCGGATGGCCGCAAGGTTCACCGTGGTGTCGCGCCGGATTGATCCGCTTGGGGTGAGCTGAACGCCGCCGGGCACTTTCGATGCCAGCGCGTTCTTGAATCCTTCCTCCGACCGGGCGTCCGGAAGAAGTTCGAGATTTTCGAGATCGATGGTCATCTGGACGAGGAAGTTGGCAGATCGCGTGTGTTGGCGCACATTGAATGCACGAACCGTAGAGGAAAAAATCCGAGGCAACTTCGCTTGTGTGTCGCGGGAATCCCATGCGCCGAATACAAGCGAGGTAGGCGCGATCTGAGCCAATGTTTCGGCATTTCCTCGCAGAACTTCTCGGAACGCATTACGAAGGTCTTGTTCAAATCCAGAGCATCGCACGATTGCATCCGCTGCGCGGTGATTGGCGCTTAGCAGATTCAGTCTCAGCCCCTTGGTGGGAAACGTCACGATGATTTGCGGAACAAGATCGGAATACTCCTTCTCTGAAAAAATCGGCTCGATACGGTTGGCTTGCGACCCCACGCTATCCACGAGTACAACATTCGAGCCGTCATCGAAAACATCGATGTTATATCCTCCTTGGAATTTGGTTTTATCCTTGTCGTATCCCTGCTGAGCAGCGTAGGTCGCAGGAAAGAAGATACCATCGGTTCCTTCGACAGGCATGAGGTGTTCCCGCAGCACGATTGCCGCGAAGCCTCGATCTTCAAACCATTTGTCGAACCTGGCAAACTCACTCATCAGAATCTCCTGCCGTAAGGGAAAAGGCTTTGCTCAGTGCGGCATACTGACCGCGTGAGACAACGGATGCGCGAAATCTTCGTGTTGACGTTTCTCGAATTGCTCCCGCCATTGTTGCCGCAGCAACCATAGGCGAAGAAGGGCGGCACCAAGTGAAGTAGTCAAACCCATCCCGCTCGTTATTCATCACAGGGCGGAATCGTTGCAAGCCCACGACAGCAAGCAGTTCCACCAATGGGGACGACTCCACTTCCATTCCTTGTTCATTGGGAGAGAATCCAACATCCAGGGCGTTCCAAGCTGGCCCACAGTCGAATCCAAATCTACCCCCTTGAAATACTCGATGGGAAAATAGATCGGCTGAGGTGGAGAAATCAACAGCTAGTATTTGTTTCGCCAATTCGGCCCGAAGACCATTCCAAATACTCAAAGATGTCTGTTGTCCTGACCAGAAATTCCAAGGTGGGCTCGAAATCACCTTTGCAACGCCTCTATCCATGCGGATCTGAGTCCAGGCATCAAGTATCAAAGCTGTTGTCGCGCCACCATCAAGACTGAACGCAAGTGGTGCGATAATTGGTGCCACCTCCAAACCGTTGCACTCCAGCTTCATAATTGCCGTTGGTTGAGTCGTCACTAGAATAGCCAGCAATTCGGCTAACGACCCTTTGCTTTCACCGGCAAAGGCAATACAGAACTGATCTCCACGCTCAAACCACCCTTCGGCTCCAGGCCAGAGTCGATCCGCCAGTTCCAGAAATCCACAGCACGCGAAGAATTGGCCGGGATTTGTCAGATCGACTGAAATCTGGATATCGGCGTTCTCCTTACCGGTCATTGGTCACCTCCCGCTTCGTCAATCTTGTCATTTGCGCTCGCCAGACCGTCAGCACATCGCAACAGGTTTTCCAGCCACGTCAAATGCCACCAGCCGTACTTTCTCTGAAGCCGCGTGAAGCGACGAATGGCTTCTGTATGAATTTCGTCAGCATGAGATTCGCAATCAGGATCAAACCCGCCCTTGGGGAAGTGAGGGCGGCCACGACCGTGATGGACGGCGATGAGGTGCGCAGCTAGATCGAAGACTTCCTGACTGACTGAAATTCCGGAAGCATCGACTAGATTCCCAGCACTGAAAGCGTCGGTTAATTCGCGTAGCGAGCCGAACTCGTGGCGATAGCCGCGCGGATCGCGCTTCATCTCGCCTCCGGACTTGCCCATAGGTTCATCCGGTCTGGCAAAGTCCTTAGGGAGAACCAACAGGCGCTGCCATCGCTCTCGGGCTTTTCCATGGTCGTGCCAATCGGCAGCGAGTTGAGCGGCCTGGATAATCGCGGTGGAAATTTCCAGTCGGAAAGCAATTCCGTCCACCACATTGCGGACGTTCGACACGTGTTTCCGGAGTGTTTGCGGCTCATTGCCCGTTTCAGGGCGTTCTCGTCGTGGTACATAGCTCACAAGCCGGACAGTTTTTTCGTCGTCGGACTCCAGGTCGAGTGTATAGCAGGCAAGATGTCCCTTCGGTTTAGCAGCCCCTGGAATGAGAGCGGCCGATTCAGCCACCTCACCTTCAACTTTCACGACTTTCTCGCGATACCGACTGCGATCGTCGGAGCGCCTGTACTCGTCAGCAACATCGACCGAGCTCGACAAGCCTTCGGAGTTCGACGGTTCATCCGCAAGCGGTTTCTGCTTGGGGTTTGCCTCCGGCTTTGGCTCTGAGAAATCAAGCAAACCAACACCGCGACGGATGCCACCGAATGAGGCGGGAACAATGACTTCCGCACCACGAAGAAACACGTCAAAAGTATTTGCTTTCCGAGAAACTCGCATGACGATCTCGTCAAGCGGAACAATCTCCAGGCCGGCGCGATCAACGATGACAGGGCGTTTGGCTAGTTCATCCTGTTTCGCCTTCGGGAGAGACTCCCAGCGTTCTTTTAACCATGCGGCGGCATCACTTGACTTGACACTGAGAGTTTCGTGGATGCGAATACGATGGATGTCGAACCACTCTTCAACCTCAGTCGGACCAAGTTCCCCGAAGCCATCAAGGTCGAGTTCAGCACGCCAGGCAATGGTTGTCTGGGGTGGCTCCCACTCCGCGATCCCCCGCAGCCATGGACCAACCTCGGGACGTCCTGGCATTTGGGTGAAAATGCTGGTCATGCTCCAGGCATCAAGGAGGATGTCGGTGAGTGCGACGATAGTCGGCTTGGGCGATGTTGCATGTTCAATCTGCTCCGGTTGCTTGCATGCGAGTGATCGCACGAACGACGCGAGCGACTTGGGACCGACATCTCTTCCGTCCAGATGATCACCGAGTAATTTCGTTGTGGCCGAGCAGGCTTTGTCAAAGTCATTATTTTTGTCAGTTTGCTTGATGTTCTGGACCAGAACCACTCTAGCATCGCCGTTGCCACGTCGATTCACTCGCCCCAGACGTTGAATCCAGGAATCCAGCGGCGCTTCGTCGCCGACAAGATGATCGGCGTTGAGGTCGAAACCGACTTCGCCAGCGCTGGTCGAGACGAGGAAAACCGGCGTTTGATTCGCAGGATCATCGGACTCGAGGTCGCCGTTCAGCCAGCGTTCTTCGAATACCGCTTCATCCACAAGTTCATCGCGCTCCAGGCCGCGCATCGTGCCGGTGAGGACGCGTACGGATTCGGCATACGGCGTACTCTTCACCTTCCTGGGTTTCGGGCCTGATTCGTCGTTGGAAACGACGACGTGATTCCGAATGTTGCCGGCGATTGCCATTGCGTCGTCCGGTTTACGGACGAAAACGACAATGCGTTTGCCAACGTATCCACCCCCCTGCGCAAGTTCGACAGCAATATCAGCGAGCTTATTCTTGAGATCTTTCTTCTCGCCAACTGTTGTGATGACCAGATGTTTCTTTGCTTCAAACCGCTTTTTGATCGGATTCTGCTCGTCGCCTTTCTCATCGAGTTTCGACCAAAGGTCGAATGTTTCGCTTTCTGAATTGGTGTCCAGTTGAAAAACATCTGATTGATTCGCACTTCCGCTCGTCGCCGACATGCGAATGACGCGCATCGGCTTGCCGTGCGACTTCTGAAAATCTGAGATCGATCCGAGCAGTTTCTCGAACGGCTTCGACAAATGGGCTTCGTCCAGAACGAGCAGGGAATCTTGTCCGAGCAGTCCGGCTTCCAGCGGTCGGCGCTTGTAGCTGGAGCGATACCCTGAAAACAACAACGCCGACCCGATCAGGTCGACCGTGCCGATGATGATCGCCGGGCGCGAAGGATCGCGCGACCATTCGCGATTGTCGGCGAGTTGCCCGCGAAGCGTGGAAATGGCAAGCCGGTCGTCGCCGTGATTGAGTTCTTGCCGAAGCTCTTGAAGTTGTTTCGAGTATCGTTGTTTTCTCTCGACGACAATCGGGTTGCGTCTGGTAGTTCGTGCATCTTCCTCTGGATCGTGCGGCGCGAGTAAGTACGCGAAGTCTTCCGCGAGGTCGGTGGCCTGATCGACAACGGTTCGACGATCAACGACGTAGATCAATCGTGTCGGGAAATTCCCGTTCATGGCGCGGGCGATGAGCCAGATCGCCATCACCATCGTCTTGCCAAGCCCCGTGGGGAGGTCAATGACGTCGGGAATCTTGTTTTGCGCGAAATGCTCGCGAAAAAGCCGCTTCTGCCAACTCAATGGCGGTGCGCCTGTCAAAACTTCGAAGGCCCTGTCGAAGTCCACCATCATCGTCTGCCTCAATCAATGCCTTACTTGGCTCGTCGGGTGCGAACGGGTTGTTGCTGGGGAAGGTCGCCACTATCTACTTGTTTGTTGTACATGTCCAGCGACTGACTAAGGGCTTCTACCAATGCCTGCCTGAGCTCCACCGGCTCCAGCACCTCCGCCAGCGGCCCGAAGCTTAAGAGCCAGGACGTGAATTCCTCGAAGCTCGAAAGTTGATACTCGGCAAGCAGGGAGCCGTCGCGGTCGCGGGTGATGCGTTGCGAGGGGTGGAAGCGCTTTTCTTCCAGGATGCGCGTGACCTGACCACTGAATCGCACCAGCACGCGCCGGGATGGGCCGTCGCCCGCGAAGATGCCGAACGAGTGGGCCAGGTGGTCGGCTGCCGTGAAATCTTTCGGCCGTTCGAATTGCAGATCGTGCAGCGTCGCCGATGTGATGCGGTCGACCTTGAATGTGCGAATCTCATGATGGTCGTTCGACCAGGCGATGACATAGAGCGCGCCCCGATGATGGACGAGGGCGTAAGGGTGAATGTCATAGTGAGTAACTGGCTCGGTGGAGCGTAAACTCTGATAGGTGATGACCGTCAGCTTGCGATCCTCGATGGCGATCATGAGATCGTCAATCAGCGAGCCGCGTTCTTCATAGTCGACGAGCGCGTGCGTGGTCAGATAGAACCCGGTCGCCAGTTTTTGCAGATGCCGCAGCGCCGGCTCGCCGAACGCGGCCCGGATTTTTTGAAACGCGCTTTGGGCCCCACTCCAGAACATGGTTCCGGCCAGCCCTTCGAGGTATTGGCGGCCGAGGTACAACGCGGCGGCTTCTTCGAGCGTGAATCGCAGATTGGGAAGCCCCTCGTCCGACACCAGCCGCCAGGTCTTGCGGCCACGTTCGCCGACGGTTTCTTCGACCGGGAAGGCCAGCCGTCGCAGGAGGTTCAGATCACGAAGAATCGTCTTCTGCGACACTCCCAACTCGTTGGCCAAGTCCTTCAGTGGGAGCCCCTGCCGCCGCGCGGCGAGCAGCCGCAACAGCGTCCATTGGCGGAGGAGTTGGATCGAGTCCGACATCGTGCCGGTTTCCAAGTGTGAATGGGTTGACGGGACGAGGTTACCCGGACGGGTGACCAGATCATGTCCCGGGTGACGGGCGTACACAACTCTGGCAGCCGGCAGTCGGCCACCTTCGCTTGCCACCTCCCTTCGGCGTCGGTCATGGTTCGTTTGAACGTGCCGCAAGCACCGGAGAAAATGGCCAATCCGCGCGGGAGATCTCCGCGCGGATTGGCTCGTGAACAACGAATGGCAGACAGCCTCTCCGCACAGCACGGACACTTTAACCAGTCTTGCCCTTGAGCATTAATTACCTTGGGGGTAATGCCGAGGGAGAACGAACACCGTGCGAGAGTCTCTTGCCAGCAGCGTATGGTTCCCGAAGTCCAACTCAATCGCCATGGAATACCAAGCTGTCTCGGTTCCATGGCTGAGGCTACACTCTCGGGCCCACCAAATTGGTCAGGTCAAACCTTCCGGGGACACCCTGTTGCTCTCTTCACGAAGCTGAGGATCGCGAAGCCAGCCAAATGACCGGATGCGGTGCAGCCGAAAGCGCTCACTGTCACTTCCTCGTTTCAGCCGGAGGATGGCGTTCCAAACCGCTAGCTTCGCCGCATCATCGCGAGAATAAAGGAGTCCCGGCGTATATGCGAACGCATTTGCGACGATGTTCGCGAACAGTTGCCAAGTAAAGCGCGGACGGAGCCCCTCGAGGTCACTGTCCTCGAGCGGGGCATCATCTCCACAGAGAACGAGTTCCCGACGACGAGACTTCGGCCGGTCCAATTCGTTGCCTTCTCGTGAGTATCGCTCCCGGTTTGGAGCCCACGGCGGCAAGTCGCGGATGTCGTCCTTGTCACAAAAATATAGCTCTGTGCGCCTGGAGATCGGCTGGGTGTTCTCCAGCCCCGGTACGGTGATCACGATACCTGCGCGCCCTGGGGCACGCAGGTATTGACTACCGACGAGCGGCGGCCGCTGCGCAAGTGCGATGAAGGCCCCCGGTAGTTCCTCGACCGGGATTTCCGTGGTGTAGGTTCGTGCGATCAGTCGCATGCCTGCCGAGAACGGGTCGCGATTTTTGTGCGCGACGATTAGGCGCCGAAAGTCACGGATCGTGCGTAACATTGTCGCGGCGCAGCAGATCGGACAGATCCAAGGAATCTGGCAATACCTTGGGCTTTGCGGCGAAGATGTACCGCAAAGCAGCATGTTCCGGAAAAGACTGCGATCTTCTCGCATCAGTGAATCTGCTTCGCGGTACCACTTCAACGCCGCGCGTCGACGCACCATCAGTAGCCTTACCGCCCGCCTTCGGCGTCCCGTGTCCGCGCGAATATCTTCCTTCTTGATCAGCCGGTGCAGCACGGTTCGACGCGCGAGCACCGAGAGGGGCCAATAACTGAATAGACACTCGGCGGCTGACCGTCAGCCTCTTCTTTGCGTTCAAGTCAATTATGTCAGGTCCGCTTCCGTCGGAATCGCCGACCGAGTCTGTCTCGACATCCCAGATCGATGACCGACTGTGTGATTCAGCATCGATGTCGCCACTTTGCTTAACCCTCCCAGATTCTTGCGAGACGACTGAGGACCGGCTTTCGTTTCCTGGAAACACTTCGCGAAAAAGCGCCACTTTCTCTCCGATTTTGGACCAAACTCGACCTATCTTACCCCAAAAAAGAGGGGCATTTTTCAAGCGGATAGTGGGCAGGGGTAGTGAAAAATAGCGCAGGATGCACAATCGTGAGTTGATTTTAATTCGGATCGTTTCAGAAATTACCCGCTCTGGGAGCGATAAAATCGCTCGCAACGACACTTTGCGTGTGCCGATCTTTCCAACACTTGCCAACCCACAAATGCCAGAACGTTTTTCGTTTCAATGGTTTGTGGCTTCGACTCTAGACTCGTGGTAACTCGATCGACGGGACGCGTTGCCGTCGTCGGATGGCCCATTTCCTCTTTGCAGCTCGTTTTTTCTCAACGACAAGCGTCGCGGCGCCCAGCTCCCGCCGAATGAGCGAGATTTTTGATCGGCTCGCTGCCTGGACATGTTTCATCCGGGAAGACAGCCATCGAGAATCCTCCGCCGTCCCCGGACTGCTGCGTCGGAGCACTTCGATCACCCTAACCCCCAGCCGTTGTCGAGTGTCGGCGGAGATCTTCGCCGAATTCTGAATCCGCGCGATGCCGATGTTCGGTCCACTGGATGCCTTCAAAGAGCTTCGGGGAACGACTCTGGCTTTCGAGGAGTTGATCGCCGCTTCCAACAGGCCATTCTGTCATCGGGCTCAACAGTCGGATCGTTGCTCTTTCAAACCGGAACGACACGTTCTCGGTGGATGCGAACAGGGGAGAGGGCGATCTTTTTGCCACTGACAGAGCGGGGCACGTCCCGCAATTCCTCGAAGGGCGTCACCGGGCATCGCGATTCACGAACTCCACGCGTTTAACGTCCCGATTCTCGTTCATGATGGTCGGAACCACTTTCGGCTTCCGCTTCTGGTGTCGTCGGATCGGCCGACCCGAGGTGAACTTCGCAAGCGAGGAACCTGCAAAGTCTGTCCAAGCGTGTCTTAGAGGCTGTCTAAAAACCTATGATTTGGTCAGTCGTCGGGCCATGAGAGCGATGAGGGCGACGTGGATGAAGGCGGTGCTGGACTCGATCGTGCGTTCGTAATCCCTGGACAGTCGGC
>JAHBXV010000080.1 GCA_019636285.1 Planctomycetaceae bacterium | reverse complement strand
TCAGGTCCAGCAAACCGAACCCGTTGCTGGTGAACGAGGGCGTAATGAGCCGCATTTCGCGCGGCCAGCGCGCGAACGACGCCCCGACTTCATGCCGATCAACCAGTCGCAGACGTTCCACGCCCGCCTGTTTGAGAGCATGGGCCACTCCGATGCCAGCGGGGCCCGCCCCGACAACCAGCACATCCAGTTCGCACGAGGGTTGCCTGCCCAACATCGAAAGCCACGTCGACTGACTGAGAAAAACTGTCTCAAACCATAATTGCCTTTGTGATTCTATTGCACAACTATTGCTTTTGTCAATTGGCTTTATTTGTCGCGTCAGGCAGATTGATGTCCCTGCAGCAATTACCAAACGGGGCGCCACGTCACGAGTTGCACATGCAGGGCGGCCATCGCGGCCAGCATGACGCCGACACCGGGCCGCTGTCGAAAGGCACGCATAAAGATGGCAGACAGGAGCAGCCACCAGCCCCCCCCAGAGCACTGTCCCGTTGAATCCGAGATACGTTCCCGCGAGCAACCCCATCCACACCATGCCGCGGGCCGATCGCCGATCGGCCAGGAATTGCGAGAGGGCAATCGCGCACAGACACCCCGCGACCGCTCCTGCCGCGGCATCGCCCACCGCCTCGAACCGCTCAAACAATGTCACAGCCAGGCGATACTCCATGTTGGTGAGCAAAGGATGTAGCCCCGGCATCACGGCTGTCGCGATCACTCCAAGGCCGATGGCCCCAATGCCCCAGGAGCGAGGAACGGGCTGCTCATCAATTTCCCAGAGAACCAGTGCCAAGGCCGTGTAAAGCAGACAGAGATGGTACGCGTAGATCGCCAAGAGGTCCGGAGCCATCGCATACCAGACCATCCAGACGACACCCGCGTACATGTTCACCGAACGGACCGGCAGGTTCGCGCCGCCGCTGAGTAACTCCACGAAGAGCAGGAAGAGAAAGTCCGCGGCGACGATCGCTTCAACGAGCGGATAACGGAGCGGAATGGACCAATTGCAAGTCCGACAACGCCCCCGCAGCCGCAGCCAGCCGACCAGCGGAAGATTGTCGGACCAGGCAATTCGTGTTTCGCACGCCGGGCAGCGCGATGGTTCTCGCCAGAGCGAGCGCCCTCGCGGCAGGCGATAGACAACCACGTTCAGAAAGCTGCCGAAGCTGGCCCCCACACACGCGAACCAGAACGCGGTCAGCACCGTCATCGCGGCGATATTCGCCGTCTCGATCTGGCTCAATTCATTCAGTTCGTAAGACATTCGCAGCGAAATCTACGACAGGATGGGTCTCGGAGCCGATGTCCGGAAGCAGCAACCCAGCGTGTCTTCGCCGGAGCGCGTGAGCAGTCGTTCTTCAGGCGGCGATGAGAGGAGTGGTCAATAGTCCCCGACGACTTCACCATCGTGCCGGTGACAAAGCCGTCCCAGGACCAGTTCATCGATTGAATTCTTGACCGCTCGTACACTGCCGTCCGTGAGGGCAAAGTGGCAAACTCCGTTGTGCCAGCTTCCGAAGGAGTACTGGCGCGAATCGATGTAGGTGGGAGAGTTGGCCAGCGGGACGCCTTTGCCGCCGATGCGGCTGCTGAATGCGAAGTGCCAGCCGTCGTAGATCGAACCGTTCTCGGGGTACTGGTTCAGGCGTCCTCGCGGAACGTGCATCTCTCCCACGAGAAACGTATTGCTCGTTCCATCGATGACATCTTTCAGCGTCAGCTTGTCGATCCAACCGCGCGGTTCCTCATCCACGCAAAACGCGCGACTGTTGATCAAGACCCCGGTCCCCTGTCCGCCCCAATAAAAGTCGCCCGTGAAACCCCAGGCTCCCGGCGAGAGGTCGCCGTGATTTCCGGCGTAGTCGCCGGTGGCGCCGCCGAGAAAATCTTGCGGTCCGAAACAGCCGCAGGCTGCCGTGAAGGTGACGGTTGCTGACTCGCTGACTGCATTGTCGGCGGCACGCCGTTCCGGGCAAAGGTAAAGCGGAACGGGTCGGCGTCTCACGTCCTCGGGATGATCGGGAAACATCGTCCGATAGTCCCACTGGCGCTCAAAGTTCGCCTGTTCCAGATACGGGAGGATTCGAACAAACCAGGTAACGGACTCTCGGCCGCACTGAAGCGACGGAGGATCCGCTGGTCGGAACATAATCTGCGCCGGCGGAAAGGCCCCCCGAGCGTCATGAAAGCTCAAGGTTGCGAACGCAATCTGCTTGAGATTATTGCGGCACTGAACGGCTCTCGCCGCAGACCGGGCATTCTGCACGGCTGGCAAAAGCAATGCGAGCAGCAGCCCGATGATTGCAATCACGACCAGCAATTCAATCACGGAAAATCCGCGACGATTTGGCGGCATGCCGATCACGCTGGCCCCCGATGGTTACATCACCGTTTCTTGATCGTCGCTCCAGGATGTGCTTTTGCACTAGAAGTACAGACGCCACGGGACTGTTGTCAACGTCTGAATGCTTTCTCGGGCAAACGAGAGTTCGAAAGTCGGTCAGAATTATGGTCCATTCGGCGGCTAGGGATTTCGCGATCAATTGACCTGTTCGCGCGAGCAAGAGTCTTCGACCACAGGCTCGAAAACTCGATCTCGCGCCGCCGAGCGAGAAAATCACCGCCTTTCAGGGTCGAGAAGGGCTCGGCCGTACCGCAGCGGGTCCGAGAAATCGGGAACGCCGAAGCAACATGACGCCGGCCTTAATCAAGCCATGTCGATCGAATCGACCTTCAGTTTTTGCGGAATCTCTTCGGGAATTCGCGTTACGAATTCTTGAAGCGAATCCTATTGCATTAGCTGCAACGCTCGATGTTCCAGGTCCACATGGCTGATGTCCGCGGCCAGGAATGATTCGACGAGAACGCCTTGTCGCATGATGCCGATTCGTGTCGCCGATTCGCGGACGTGGTAAAGGTCATGGCTTGCCATCAAAACTGCCACGCCTTCCTCGCCAAGTCGGCGCAACACCTTGAAGAATTCATGCGCCGCCTGCGGATCCAGGCCGGAGGTCGGCTCGTCCAGTAACAGGGCCTTGACGCGGCGAACGAGCGACAACGCGATGACGACTTTCTGACGCATTCCCTTGGAATAGTTTGCGACACGTCGATCGATTGCTTCCGGCGGAAGTCCCGCGCGTGATAACGCGTCAACCAGGCGCTGGCGATCCAGGTTGGTTTCTCCCGCCAGATTGGCAAAGTACTGCAGATTCTCCAGTCCAGAAAGGCGAGGATAAAGCGTGACCTGTTCCGGAATGTAGCCGAGCAGAGACTTTGTCTGTGACGAATGTGTCTGGGGATCGAGGCCGTTGACAAGTACACTACCCGACGTCGGATGAATGAAATTCAGAAACAGCTTGATCGTCGTCGACTTACCCGCGCCGTTGGCGCCCAGCAGACAAAAAATTTCCCCGGACGGGATCTCCAGGTTCAGGCCGCGCAGGGCGACATGCGTGCCGTAAATCTTCGTCAGTTCCCGCGCTTCCAACATCGAGTTACCTGTCCTGCACACCCATCGCTCGCTGCGCCGCACCGTCGTTCATCACCTTGCTCCACCGTGGAAGCATCGCCAGCTTAAGAGCCCGCACGCCGTCGTCCACAACATCAGAGTGGCCGCCGACAGAAGCAGGGATTGCCGATACAGGTGTGTCTGGAGCCCTGCTGCATCGAAACTCGGAATTGCCTGAATGTCCGAAAGTAACACTTCCTCGCCAGCGAGTGACTTGCTTTCAAAATAGCTGACATACTCCGTATGGAATGCCGCCGTTTTCTCCGAGAACGAGACGAAGTGTCGCAGACTCGTCCCCGCAAACTGATCCGCGGCCGTCCGCCAGGCGAGCAGAGGCGACAAGAGCTGCCACCGATCCAGGAGGAATTCGCGGTCCACGAAGCGTTGAAAGTATCTCGCGATTTGGATCTGAACTCGTGACTGGATGACCCGGCTTAAGGCGACATTCCGCAGCATTTGTTCCTGTTGCGGATTGTCCTCGTCCAGCTTGATCTCCGGGTGTTGGCGCTGAAAGTCCGCCCAAGCTGCGTCGGCCTCCTGTTCGGCCTGTATCCGGACCTCGTCCTCCATGGCGACGAGTTCCGATTCAGGGGCCATCCGAATGGCGCCGTTGATACCGCGTTCCAGCAAGGAAGGAACCGCAAGTACCAAGAAGCACCAGCAAAGTAGAAACAACAATCCCGCACCGGCCGAAGACAACTGCAAGGAGTTTATCAACACCGCAAGCGCCGTCCAGAACATGACGTAGCCGGACACCCACGCGCTCCAGGCGAACAGGTTGCGCATCGCCTGTGCGTCCCATTGGCCGGTCGGGAACATCAGCGAGCAGAGCGCGGTCAGTGCGATGATGACCACGGCCAGCGCTCCCGTGCGGACAAGACACCTCGCGACGATCAGGCGGGGAATCGACGCGACATGCGATCGTACGAGTTCCCAACGTCCCTGCTCCCGCTCCGCCGCGGCCACGTCATAGGTCAGGATGATCACTCCCAGCGGCAGCATGGCCCCCACAAGCAGCGTCAGATCAAACGCTCCCACCGCGGCGAGCAGCGGATTAGGCCGCATCAATCGCCTCAAAGTTTGGGTTTGTGATGGACCCGCATGGTAATAGTGATCGGGCCATTCTCCACCAGCCCCCATGGAAAGTCCGGCGATCGGCGACGCGGGCAGAATCGTCCACCAGATTCCTCCGGTAAACCTCATGAGATCGGGTGATCTGGCGGACATCTGCAACTGCAACCGGCGGTCCTGCTCCGAAGGTGTCAATTCGCTGGCTGAGGAATTCGTCAATGAACTCTCGGTATACGCGGACTCTAGAAACTGCCGTTGCCGTGCGTTGTAACTCTCCAGATCCTGTTGACGCTCAAGTCTGTGACTCACTCGCTGCGAAGCGGCGAGCAACGCCAGCAGTGTCAGGCCTCCAATGATGAGGAGCATCATGGGTACGCGGGGATCAGCGATTGCCAGACGCCATTCGCGTCGGAGGCCGGTTGTTGCGGATCGGACGTTCATGCCGCGGTCCCCCGCGGAGACCGGAGAGCCATGATTGTCAGTGCGAGGCTCCAGACGACCAGGATTCCAATCGGCCAACTGACGGAATGCAGTACCGTGATCGGCCGCGGAAACTGCTGTTGAAATTCCGGGACGCGCTCCCAGAAACCTCGTGACGATTCTGTGGATTTCCCTGGGCGCTCACCGGTCATTTCAGCCGTGTTCATTTTCTGCACGAGCGTTCGCCGATACCGCTCCGCTACGGCGACGAAGGCATCATGGTGATGGCGGTCGGTTCCCGCGAAGGCTGTCGAGGCAGATCGAATCGCCAGGTACGGAGAGAGCACTGCAAAGCCGTCAAGGTAGCGGTTCTGAGCACGATAGATGTCGACGATTTGCTGTTGAATGCGGTCGTCGAGCGCGTCCGTGAACTCCTCGCCAGCCAGCAACCAGGCCGCCTTGAGATCGATCGGCAAGTCTTCCAGCCGCTGCACTCCATATTCCTGAAGCAATCGCTGTTCCAGGGCAGCGTTGAATTCTTGCAGCGAGTGAAGACCGTCCGAGCCCTGCCGAAGCGCTGTTGATCTGGTCTCCGCGAGAGTTCGTTCACTGGGAAGTGGGAACCGGGAGTAGGACAGGTCGACCGCCAATCTCGGAACCATGAGAACCCAGGCCGCCCAACAGGAGATCAGCACGATCAGCGACACTCCCGACGAACAGCGTGCGGAAAGCGCCACTCCACCGGCGCACCATGCCGCCAGGTAAAGGAGATTCAAGGCATAGATGGCAGCGGCGCGACTGAACACTACCGGCAATGTCATCCCCATCTCTGCGTGAGTCGTGATGACAATCCAGGACAAAGTCGCAAGAACGGGAAAGCTCAGCAATGTGGAGAGGAAGAACACGGCCAGCGATTTGCCGAGGACTGCCTGCCGTGGCGACACCCCTAGACTTGCCATCAGTCTCCAGGTGCCCTGTTCTCGCTCCCGCGAGACCGTCCCATGCGCGACCAGAATGATAACCAGGGGAAGAACGGCCTGTGTTAGCAAGGCCGGAGTGGTGAAATCGAGCTGCAAGAGCCTTAACTGGTCCTTTCCAGACGCACCGGTCGCTTCATGTCGTCGGTGAGCTTCGAGCCGAACAGCCGCTCCCAATTGCGGGTCGACCCCGGGATCAACGCTGGCAAGCGGCGAGGGCAGCTTATAGACGGTCGTGCCGTGATGCGTCGCCTGGTGAGGGCTATTCGTCGTCTGTGACAGCCATTCTTCCCGCGCGTGGCGCTGGCGCGATGCCTGTGCGGCAGCATTTGCCGTCTGGGTCCATAGGGACGTCAGGCAGCTCAGCGTCAGAATTGCGCCGTAGGTTACCAACACGACGCATACGCAAGGATCGCGTCGGACTTCGCGGAATTCCTTACGAATGATCGTCAACAGCATCGGGGCCAGACTTTAATCGCACCGCGCGGCGAGGACACGTTTTTCAGCAGCAGCATCTCGAGGCGGAGCGTTCCGATCAACGGACGCAACCATCCGGCATCGCCAGCCGGTATTCCGGCCGCCCCCTGCCGGCAATCTGCAGCAGGGGGCGTCGGATCCGGAATACCCACTGGACGCCAAGTTGAATCAATGCTTACTTTCTTCTCCGCCGACGACGGTCACTTTCGTCGGCATCCCGCCCACCTTGTACTTGCCCACAAACTTTAAATCGGACAGCGACAGAATCCAGATCTCGCCGCTGCCGGGATTGGACAATAGACCGAACTTGGCGTCATCGTCGAAACTGATCGAGTGGTGGCCATAGTGGCCTTCCACGCGGCTGGGGCCGACGTCGAGAGTCTTGGCAATCGCGGCATCGGAAAAGTCCCGATCTCCGTTTGGATCCAGGTCGACAATCGTGAGCTTTTCCTGGACTTCGCCTTCCTTGCGGTTCTGAAAGACGAATGCATACCGCTTGCCGCTGGCCGCCGCAACGACTTCCGGCGTGACGAGCGAGAGGCCGTCTCCCACCAAAATTGGCAGCCGGACGACGGCGGGCTTCGCAGCCGATGCGTCAATCAAACAGAGAGCCGAGTGCTCGAGCGGCCCCGTCGTGAATAAGACCCAGTTGCGATGATTGGTAAATGCTCCCGTTCGCAACGGTCGATCGGATTCCTTGTCCTTGCCCAATGAGATGTGGTTGGTGACGACCGTGTCGGGCTTTTGCTTCAATTCCAGGTCGGCGTCCACCCAATACACTCCATCCGACGGTGCGAAGAACACTCGCCCGCTATTGGCGATTGCTCCGTGAAGCCCACCGACTGGGAGATGGAACGTATAGGCGATCGATTCCTTCCCGGTTTTCGTCAGATCGGACACATCAATCCGGCCTTTGTCGGGACCACCTCCCTGAATCCACGTCCCGTATCCCACTTTGTGATCGACCGTGGCCAGGGTGATGTGTGCACCGCCACCTTGATGAAACGTCCCCTTCTGGTTGCCCGGGGAACCTGTCAACTGGTCCGGAGTGAGCCTCGTATACCCGCTGAGGTTGTCGTTCGCCAGGTAGAATGCATGGTCATAGACGTAAAGATGAGCCGGATTTCCCTGAGCTTTGTCCAAGACACTTGCGATGACTTGGGGAGGCTGGCGATACGTGAAGTCCGAATGGTCGCCGTGTGGCATTTCGTCGACGCCCAGGTCAAGGGCCACCCATCCACTAAGTAGTTTGCCGTTATCATCGTCCCGCACTCCCACCAGAAGGACATTTCCGATCCGCTCCATCTGCACGAGTTCAATGCGGTCCTTGTCCAGTTTGGGAAAACCCTGGATCGGCCCCCCCTGCTTCAGTAACAGGCCGGAACCAATCTTGACCAATTCCCCCCACATCAACGTCTTCTTGTCGCGGTCCTGCCACACGACGCGCGTCATGGGTTCAGGTGTTCCCGCCCCCTCCGAGCCGGCGGCAATGCCGACCGACGACGTCACGATCATCATCACCATCAGAAGGGCCGTCAGTCTCAGGCACGGTCTTCGCAAGTTCGACATCATTCGGATTTTTCTCCAGGGATTGGTCATAAGCCGGGGGCTGGACATCGGTTCTGCCAGCAGCGGGTGTGTGAAAAGGTCATTAGCCGAACAAACCGGCGAGCGGTCGAATCTCAGGCGCCATGATCTGCCGATGATCGACCCGCAGCCACGATGAGAGAACGCTGGCATAAACGGAGCGGAAGTCGATGGAGTGAACCAGATCGCCGACTTGATCGAGATTCGCCAGACTCGGCCGTTCGCCGTGGAACCCAGGCTTGACGGCCCCGCCGGAGAGGAACATCAGGTTCGCAGTTCCATGATCGGTCCCTTCGCTTTGGTTTTCGGCGAGCCGGCGACCGAATTCCGAGAATGTCATCACCAGCGTTCGGTCTAAAAGGCCCATCCCCTTGAGGTCCGCGACAAATGTTGCCAATCCCTCGCTGAGGTCTTGCAGCAGCGTCGCGTGGCTTTTGAGTTGAGTGGCATGATGGTCGAAGCCAGTCAGCGATACGTAATAGACTCGCGTGGGAACTTCCGCCGCGATCATCTGCGCGACAACCCTAAGCGTTTGCGAGAAGTGGAATGGCAGGTAGGTTGCAGTCGTCTGCTGTGACTTGACCGCGTCGGAAATGCTGCGGGACGCCGCGAGGACGTCATTGCCGGTCCGGCTCAAGAAATCGAACGCGGAATTCCCGGTTGGCTGACTCGCGTGAATTCGCGCCAGGCTGGATAGTGCCTGATCGCCACCAAACCCGAACAACTCCGGATTCGACATTGTGACGCAGCGGGGTTTTTCGCCGGCAAAGGTCTGGGCAGTTCGTTCACCGAACTGTATCCCCAGCAGTGGCGACGGGCATCCCTCGCAGGCGTTGTCGAAATAGCGCCCGATCCACCCGGTCGCGAGACTCTGCTGCGAGCCCGATGCCGTCTCCCAGATTTCCGTGGATCGAAAGTGCGATCGATCCGGATTGGGGTAACCGACGTTCTGCACGATCGCCAGTTCGCCCTGATCCCACAGATCCTTCAGCGCGTACATTTCCGGATGCAACCCGGAATAGTCGTCAATCCGCAACACATCCTCGGACTTGATCGCCAGCTTGGGGCGTGAGCGGTGATAGAGGTCATCGGCATAAGGAACTAGCGTATTCAGTCCGTCGTTGCCGCCAGCCAACTGGATCAGTACCAGGACGCGATCATCGGGAAGCCCGGCGATGGGAGCCGCGTTCAGGATGGCGCGCGACTGCTGCAGGAAACTCGGCACGGTCAGACCAAACGCGGCGAGTGTTCCCGCCTGACGAAGAAAACCTCGGCGGCCGATACGGTTTGCGGTCATCGGAGATTCCTTGCTGGATGGCTTCAAAACGAGGAAGCGTGAAATTGAGGTGGGCGACTAGACCAACTGGTAGTCCGGACTGCTCAGGATCAACCGGACGATCGCCGGAACTCGCGCATTCCCCGTGTACTGTGTAGCGACTTCCAAAGCGGCTGTTCGCAACTCGGGCCGCACGGAAATCGTTAGCATGCGGCTCAGCAACCGCGTAACCAGTTCTTCGTTCGGAAGGGAGTCTGCATCCGGCAACAACCTGGCCGCCTCGAAGCGGATCTGGATCGCAGGGCCGCCCGGCTGCCCGCGCCGCATCATGGCGCCGCCTTCCTCATTGCCCGAGCCGCCGGGGCGGCCACCCATGAGGTTTCTCAGCGTGGCCTGGCGTGCTGCCGGATCTTTAGGAAGCGGAATCGGCCGTCCTCGCCCCCGACCAATCGGGTCCATTCCCGGCGGTTCCTGCGAATTCAGCACGACGTCCGCGAGGTGGTAACGAAGCGCCAACGTTCCCGCTCCAATCCAGGTCTCGCCACCGGGCCAGCCCTTGACGTTGGGAGGATTGAACAATTCCTGTCCCAGCCCGCTCAAATAGCGATTCACACCCGACGTGATCTCGACTTCAAGTTGAAGTTGCCGGCAGGCCCCGACGAATAGCACGACCGGGCTCTTGATGAGCCGCTCACGCGAGTTTGGCGAGTAGAACTCATCGGACGTGAACAGTACGCGGAGCATGGGAGTGATTTCGCAATGGGTGTCCCGATAGGCAGCAGCCATTCGTTTCTTAACTGACTGGTTCGGATCATCGACTCCGAAGAAGGCAATTAGCTTCCCGGCGAGAAACGATGCGCAGGCAGGGTGATGGGCCGTAAGTGCAACCACTTCATCGAGACCCAGGTTGCCCGTCGCGCCGAAGAGTTGTTTGGAGCCGGAATCGTGGCGATCGGCATTCAATTGCGGTACGAGACCATCGCGCGTGAATCGTCGGCTCGTTTCAGGGTCGGTTTCGCGCTGAGGGAGCTCCACGCCCGGTTCAGGCCCCAGTTGCCATCCACTGAGTGCTCGTGCCGTTTCCTGAATGTCCTGCTGTGAATACTGACCATGTCCTAGAGCGAACAACTCAAACAGTTCGCGCGCATAGTTTTCATTGGGCTGCTGGCCCTCGCTGTCCTCCAGGTCGAGATAGATCATCATCGCCGGGTCGACGGTCATTTCCCTGAGGAGTTCGCGAAAGTTCCCGAGGGCGAATTGCCGCTGGGTCGCATTCTGCTGGAACATGGCCTGCGACACGAGCACTTTGCCGATACTCGACGCGAAATGCCCATGCCAGAACAACGTCATGATCTCGCGAAGCGGAACGGGCGTCGCGATCATTTCTTCCAGCCACCAGCGGCGCAGGTCGGCCGTTTCGCGGGAATAGCGGCCATTCGTCATGCCGTGCATGCGGCGGAACTCTTCCGACGTCGTGTCCTTGTAGCGCCGTTCGGTATTGCTCCACGGTTCCTTGACCCACTCCGGAGCAGCCGGAACCGGGGCTTGACGGGCTTCCCGCAGTAGGAGCTCGACGGCATCGTCGCGAGACAGCCCCTCAAACCGAGCGATCTGACTCTCATCAACGGCAAAGCCGGTACGTCCGAGCAGATGTCGCACATCATCCGGCGTCCATCGGCCGGTCGGCTGCTTTTCCATGATCGTGAAACCTGCATGACGGAAGTGAAAATGTCGAACTGGCGCAACTGCGACTCCAATGCTAATTGCTTGTAAATATTTTTACAACTCAATTGCACACGCAGTGGTGGGTCGTTATTTTTGGCGTGACGCTCGCACGTTTTGCGGCCAGCACGGACCAAGTGACGCCCAGATCAGTTTCGTTGGAAGGACTTTGTCATGGCTCGTCTCCGCTTCAGCCAAAAGCACGGATTCACGCTCATCGAGCTTCTCGTTGTGATCGCGATTATCGCGATCCTGATTGCCCTGCTCTTGCCGGCAGTCCAGCAGGCGCGCGAGGCCGCTCGTCGCACGCAATGCAAGAACAATCTGAAGCAACTCGGACTGGCGCTTCACAACTACGAGAGCACCTTCACCGTATTCCCGCCGGGCGGCAGCTCGACGACCTATTCACCACAGGCGCGGATCCTGCCCTATATCGAGCAAGCCAACCTCCAGGGTTTGATCCATTTCAGCGTCAGCCCTTATCTGGGATCGGGACCAAACACTTATCCCAATTCCGCCCTGGCAAACGTCTTCCCGGCCGTCGTGCCGGTGTTCCTGTGCCCCAGCGATCCCGGGCCGTCGCAGTACACGGCATCGTTAGGTTCGCCCGCTCAGACATATGTCTTCGGGCCGATCAATTACATGATCAGCAACGGCAGTGGAACGGGAACCAACTACGACGACCGATACCGCACGAACGGCCTTGCCTACGTGAACTCGAACACGCGGATGCGGGACTTCACCGACGGCACGTCGAATACCGTTTTCATGAGCGAAACCGTCCGTGGCGACGGGATCGATGTCACTCTGCCGGCCGGAACAACGCCGCTCTTTCCGTATCGCAAGATCCTGAGCGGAAGCTCTGGATCCTCGCCTGCCGGGCCGTCGACCGGTGGTTACAACGGAACGGGGAGTGGCTGGCCCAGCGGAACGATCATCAATCCCGATCTTTGGCCGGTCGTTTTAGGTCATACGGGTTGGAGTGGTGGCGGTAATGGGTCCGGTCGAGGACTTTCGTGGGTTCGCGGTATCTCGGCCAACGTCTCCACCAACGGCTACAACACGCCGAATAGCCGAATCCCCGACATCACGGTGCACGGCTCTGGCTTTTACGGGCCGCGAAGTCTCCATACGGGCGGTGCTCATGCTTTGTTCGGCGATGGCACGGTCCGCTTCTTCTCCGACAGCATTGATGAGAACCTTCATCGCGCCCTGCACTCGCGAGATGGCGGAGAGACGGTTGGAGACTTTTAACTGCTGACGGCGTGGCACGCTCGCCGTCAGTGACCATCCCGCGCGGTCTCCCAGACCGCTCCCGTCTAGAGTGTTATGCATGGAGTACCCGAGGGTATGGAGAACCGTAGACTGGTCGCCGGGCTAGGACTCTGCTGGATGGGCATGCTGGCCGCCGTGGGTTGCGGCGGCGCCGCAACCCCGACGCGTCCGGGAACGACAGGCGTTCTTCGCTCTGGATCTCAAATACTTCCCGACGTCCGAGTGACGCTTTACGATAGCGACGGCGATCGGTCAAGAATCGTGGGATTTGGCGTCTCCGACTTCGAGGGCAAGTTTGCCCTCTATCAGGACAAAGCCGCGGGGCCGCTCTGGTTGGAACCGGGACGATATGCCATCACTCTCGAACCGAACGGCGCGGAGCCATTCTACTGGCCGCCAGAATTCGCTGACCCCAAGAACACGGCAGTCATTCACACGTGGGTCGGGGGCGAGTCCCTGGAACTGGATGTTCCGGAACCGAAACATGGTTCGCCCCTCCCCGTGCACAACTCTCTCAATAGCGGTTCGCGCTCGGGCGGATTTCCGAAGTTCTGAGCCGCACTAGACTTACGATTTCGACTCTCTCGCAGGCCGTTGGTTGACGCGACCACAGCGGTTGATCTGTGGACAAGGCAGTGGTCCGCCCGTCAATCGAAACACAGAATCGGCGCCGATGGCCTGTCACACTCGGCGACTTGTAGCGGTCGTCTGAGCGCGGATAACGGAGGTTATCAACGTGTCGAGCGCGGGCGAACGGGCGCGTTTTCTGGCCGGAAACCGAGCGGTATTCTGGCAGCCTATCAGCGGGGTAAAAAAACTCTGAATTCCCGCGAATTACAGCGAAACTTGCACTCTCGACCGTAGCATGATGACACTGATCTTGCACCCACTCTTCGCCTTGCTGGCGTCGGCTACCAGGCAGGAACTGGCCCGCCAGATCGCTTACCTGAGAGAAGAGAACCGAGTGCTGCGAGAGCGTCTGCCCAAACGGCTCGTCGCGACTGACAAGGAGAAGCGGCGGCTGATGCGCGTGGGCCGGAAGTTGGGTGTCCAACTGAAAGAACTGACGTCGTTTGTCAGTTACCAGACGTTCGCCCGTTGGCTGCGGGAGGCGGAGACGGGCGGAAGGAAAAAGCGGGCTGCGCCGAGACGCAAACCGGGTCGCCCAAAGACGGACGCCGAGATCCGCCACCTGGTGGTGCGGCTCGGGAAAGAGAACTCCTGGGGTTACGCCCGGATTTTGGGCGAGTTGCTGAAACTCGGAATCACACGGATCTCCCGTCAGACGGTGAAGAACATCCTCAAAGAACATGACCTTGATCCAGGTCCGAACCGGGGAACCGGCTCATGGGAAGAGTTCTTGACGATTCACGCCGATACACTCTGGCAATGCGACTTCATGGCGATTTGAGTCTTGTCAACGATGCTTGGAACCGTTCCTGGAAAAAATGGCCAACACTC
>JAHBXV010000008.1 GCA_019636285.1 Planctomycetaceae bacterium | reverse complement strand
CCGCCTCTTTCTTGCCCCTCAACCATCAACCCCTCAACCATCGACCATCCCAAAGGATTTCCCGTCATGGCCGACGACGACGCGCCACCCGGAGTTCCGGAATGGGTGGTCACGTACGGCGACATGATGTCGCTGCTGCTGACCTTTTTCATCATGCTCGTCTCGATGAGCACGATCAAACAGGAAGGCCGTTTGCGGGCAATGTTGAATTCACTGCAGGAACGATTCGGCCCTCTCGAGGGGCCCTTCGGCGCTCCGGGAACCTCAACGCAGGAGCAAAGTCTCCTCGACCAGCCCGCCTCGAGAAGCCCGTCGCAAACCGGTGGCACGGAAACCGGCGGTCGTGTTTCCAAGGGATTATCGGGACCATCGAGCAGCGTGCAGCGACTTTCGCACGGAACGTATGTCAGCCTGGGGGGGCCGGCACTCTTTGATTTTCGCTCCGCCGAGTTGAATACCGCCGCGCAGGAAAACCTGAATTCGATCAAACGAGTCCTCGAGAACCGGGCGAACAGCATTCTCATACGCGGGCACGCAACACGCGACGAACTCTCCATCGCCCTCGACACCGACAGCCCTTTCTCCCTGTCCTACCAAAGATCGCTTGCCGCCGCGAACTACCTCGTCAGGCTAGGCATCCCGCCCTCCCGACTCTTTGTGGCCGCTGCGGGAGATGCCGAACCCATTGTCGTAAGTCGCGATCGGGCACAGCAATCCAGAAATCGTCGTGTTGACGTCATGATTCTGGATACCTATACCTCCAAAAATGATGATGGCCAGTCGGTGATCCGCCCGGTTCGGGTGGCGCGAGAAGTTGAAGGCGATACGCGCCAGTAACAGGCGTATTTCGTGGAAACGGCCGAGGTGGCCGGTCGGCAATCATCGAATGACGTGAAGGATCACGGTCATGAAACTCGGCGGAAAGACACTGCTCATCGCGGGGATCGTTCTCATCGCGATGGTGCTCGAAGCCATCATGATCGTCGTGCTGATGCCCGGCAACAACGCCGCCGCCAACAGCGCCGAAACCAAACCAGCGGAATCGGATGCCGAAACGCTCGCCCTTGCGGCGGCCGATGAATCTTCCTCCGAAGCGCTGATCGATACGTTCAGTTGCACCAACACGCGCGTCGCGCCCGGCTCCGTGGTGCATCTGTCGTTCAGACTGGTCGCCGTGATTCCCAAGGGGCAGGAAATCCCCTTCGAGGAAGCGGCCAACAAGCAACACAAGAACCGCGTCCGCCAGGCGGTGGAGCGTATTGCCCGGAGCGCCTCGATGGATGAACTGAACGATCCGCATCTGAGTACGCTGAAGCGTCTGCTGCGAGAAGAAGTGAACAAGGTGCTGGGGCGCAGCTTCGTGAGTGAAATGGTCATCAACGAGTTTCGGATGCTGGAGCAGTAGCGGAGTGAAGTGACAACCAGACCGCCACATCGAATTCGCGGTTGTCCCGGCACATTGGTCCTTGGCCACGGCCCGATTTTCGTGTGCCACTGGCTCTGTCAGTGCATCTTGTTAAGGATCATCAACTTAAGGCACACTGGCGGAGCCTGTGGCACGCGACCGTATCTTTGACACATTGACAGTGTGCAAGCCCCAACCTTCCAGCGCATTTTCCCGTTCCTGGGTGAACCGTCATGTCCGACGACCTGTTGACACCCGAAGAGATCGAAGCCCTGATGCAGGCCGCGCGCGGCCCCGGCATGCTGAAAGCGCCGGCTTCGCCTTCGGCAACGGCGAGCGCGCCACCGGCCGCTTCCAAACCCGCGGCGCCTGCCAGTCCTCCCTTGAAATCGTCGACGGAATCCTTGCTGGACGAGGCCGAGAACCATCTGCGACAAGCGGTGCGTCCGCAAGCCGCGTCGAACCGTCTGGCTGGTGAGAACGTCGGGGCATCGCCCTTCGAGTTGCCGGAATTCAAGGGCAAGTCCGCCGCGAAGTCGAACGAGCCCAAGCCCTACGATGCCATTCGCGATGTCGAGCTGGACCTACGGGTCGAACTGGGGCGCACGGAGCTGTTGATCGAGGAAGTGTTGCGGCTGCGCGAGGGGGCCGTCGTTCCGCTCGACAAGCTGGCGGGAGATCCGGTCGACATTCTCGTCAACGGTCGCCTGGTGGCCCGAGGCGAAGTGCTCGTCCTCAACGACAACTTCTGCGTCCGCATCGCGGAAATTGTCGCTCCCGATCTATAGCCAGCGAAAGCCTCGGGGATTCCGGTGGCACGCCCTGACGGCTTTGCGGAAGGGCGTGGGAGTTGTTCATTCGCCACACCCTCCCGATTGACGATTATCACTCGCGCGTGACAATTGAGGGAGTGAAACTTCCGCCCCCCTCGCCGGGACCGAGCCATGACCTTCGACTGGCAGATCGTCGCGACCATTGCGATTGTCTCGATCGCGACGCTCTGGGTCGTGCGCGCACTCTGGCCGGCGGGCCGGCGCGGCAACCAGTCGTGCGGCGGCTGTTCCAGTTGCCCTGCCGCTTCGAAGGAAGCGCCGACGCCGGAAAAGGGCTTCGTCGATCTCGATGACTTTCGGCAGTCGGTCGGTCCTATCGAGCGACGGAACCACTGAGTGACTCTGACACAAATTGTGTTGGAATCACTGAGCCGCTTCTTCGCGATCCAGCGGTCGGGTCGCGTCGATCAGGAATCCGCAGGCGCAACTGACCCACATGGAAGCCGCCAGAAACAGGAATAGCATGTTCCAGCGGGCCAGATCGGGAACTCCTCCAGCGGGCATGGTGAGCAGGTAGCCATAAATGACCGGAGCGACAGCCGCTCCCAGGTTGCCCCACATATTCCCCCACCCAAGAATCGACCCCGTGAATCGACCGCCAACGTCCTGGCAATACGCCCAGACGGCCGACACGCCAAGGTCGGTGGTCAGCGTCACGACACAGACAAACCCGACATAGACCCACGGCATCCAACTCGGGGCTGTTTCCGGCGGAACCAAAGTCGGCAGAATCGCGCAGGCCAGATAGCCGCACCCCGAGATCACTTTCGTGCTGACGATCGGAAGCCGCCTCCCCCAAAGCAGCCCGTATCGCCGCGTCGCCCAGTCTGTCCAGCGCCCGCCGAGAAACATCCCCACGACCCCCAGCAGCATGGGAGCCGAACTCAACCACCCCATCTCGAGCAGCGAGACATGGTGAACCGTTTCCAGGTACCTGGGGAGCGACGTAATCACGAAGATCCAGCCCACGTTCGTAAAAAACTGGCTCAGGCTGGAGCCCCACAAGCTGAGATCGGTGAGGATGGTGCGCAGCGGAAATCGGACGGCGGTCGGAGGAGCCGCCGCCACGGTCGACGCGCCCGTGCACCAGGGATGCCGGGACGGACTGTCCCGCACGACGACCCAGACCAGGGCCGCGACCAACACACCTGCAAGACCGTAAACCATCAGGACGGGCCGCCAGCCGAAACTGTCCACGCGGCGGATCGACTTTGGCATGGCCGCCTGCAGCGCTCGCCAGTTCGCTTCGAAGGCTTTGCTCCCATCACGATCGGGAAACGGCGATCCGTCCGGCGGATGCTGTAACAGTTCAATAAGCGAGTTGTTCAGAGCGGACCGATATATGTGCGGGCAGTTCGAGGCAATCCATTCGCGAATCTCGCCACCGGGCAATTCACGGTTCTGCAACTCCGCGCGAAAGGCATCAAAATCGCGAAACAGGTCGGGCCTATCCGTCACCGAACTGGTTGTGAGCACCCAAGGCAATAAACCGACGATCAGCGCCGCCGTCAGAATGGGGGCCAGCGCTCCCCCCGCACGCCCCCCAAGGGCAACGATGGAACTCGCCAGTCCGCGCTGCGTTGTCGGCACCCAGGCCCTGAGGATGGCGGCCGCGGTCGGATAGGCGCCGGCCTGGCCGAGTCCGCACAACAGCCTCAAGGCAATGAGCGCCGCCAGCGACTCGGCGAATCCCATCAACCCCGTCACCAGCGACCAGGCCAGGATGTAGGTCGTCAGCATGACCCGCATCCCCCACTTGTCGCTGATCCATCCCGATGGCACCTGCGCCAGGGCGTAGCTCCAGAAGAACGCACTCTGAAACCAGCCCAGATCACGTTCCGTCAGCGACAGGTCTTCCGCGATGTAAGTCTGCAAAACGCCAACACAGGTCCGATCCACGTACAACAGTACCGCCATCAGACTGGAAACCGTCACCACGCTCCAGCGGGTGATGACCGTGGCCCGGTCCGTCGACTCGATTGAGGGGGATTGCACGCGGTCGGACCTTTCCACGACACGGGTCAATAGGCACGCACTTACGACAGATCACCATTGATCGGCGGCGAACACGCGTTTGGCCGCGACGATTTCGTCGGTCGGCCGGCACTCCAAACCGACAAAATCCCGGTAGCCGAGTTCATAGGCTTCGCGCAGCACGCGGTTGTAGTGAATCTCTCCGGTTCCCGGTTCATTTCGTCCCGGATGATCGGCCAGTTGCAGGTAGCCGATGCGACCGGCTGCAAAGCCTTCACGGAGATGGCCGCACAGATCCCCTTCGGTGATGTGCATGTGATAAAGATCCCAGTTGATTTTCACCATGGGCGAATCGACCGCGTCGCAAATCTTGATGGCCGGCGCGCTGCCATACAGACAATGTCCCTTGTGGTCGACGCGAATATTCATGGGTTCCAGAATCAGCATCAATTTCGCGTCTTCAACGGTCTTCTTGACCGACTGCAACGCCTCGATGACGATGTCGTGCATTTCAGCCTGGGACACGCCGGGCACGTCATCGCCCGCCACAACCGTGGCTTTCAAGCAGTGGAGCGTCTTCCCGGCTTCGATCGCGACATCGATCGCCTTGCGAAACGCATCGTGATTCTTCTTTTCATTCATGCCGGGCTTGAAGCCCCACGCCGTGAACTGGGCAATCCCCAAACCAAGGTCTTGCGACACGTTCGCGATCTGCGCGAGATCCTTTCCCGGTCCGGTCAGCGACCAGAATTCAAATCCCGGGAACCCAAGCTTTGCCGTCTGCTGAATGCGTTCGATAAACGGCAGCTTCGTCCACCACATTTCGACGTTCACGGCAAACTTGGTGTGCGGGGTTTTACCCGGCAGCGTCGGTTCATCCGCCGCAAAAGCACGAGTGGCAGCCAGTCCTCCAGTCAGCAGCGCCGACGAGGCCAGAAAATCGCGACGATTGACCATGGTGTGAAAACTCCTGGAATACGGATGACCCGCGACACTGTATCCGAACACCCCGATCATCGCCCCTTAGCCGCGACCCACCGGGGAGCGCTGCATCTCTCATGAGCGCTGCCCTGATATCCCGCTCCAAACGCTGGCGAACACCCTCAAACCTCGGATATCATGCGGATTCGTGGATATGACACAACCGGAGAGACAGCATGCGCGGTGCCGTAACGGCGATGAGTCTGGTGATTTTCCTCGCGGGTTCCGTCGGCGCGAACGCCGCCGAGCCCGTTCTCGAGTTTCAGCCCGACGATCATGTCTGCATCATCGGCGGAACATTCGCCGAACGCATGCAGCATTTCGGCTGGCTGGAAACGCTCATTCATTCGCGACTGCCCGAACACAAGCTGGTGTTCCGCAACCTGGCCTTCAGCGGCGACGAGATCGATCCGGCTAAGCGGCTGCGGTCGCGAGACTTCGGAACGCCCGATCAATGGCTCTCGGGGAACGCGCCGGTTCCCCAGGTCGACAAGCTGTCGAAGCGTGACGAAGGAAAAGTCCTCGAAAACCGCTTTGAAAAGACCAACACCCGCGCGGACGTCATTTTCGCCTTCTTCGGCTACGGCGAATCGTTTGCCGGTGAGGCGGGATTGCCGGCCTTCAAGTCGAAGCTCGACGAACAGCTCAAGCACATGCTGGGACAGAAATACAACGGCAAATCGGCTCCCCGCATCGTCCTGTTCACGCCGATCCCGCACATCCTCACGAACGATCCGAACCTGCCGGGCGATGACATGGTCGCCGCCGCCAATGCCCGGCTCTCTGCCTACGCCGCCGCGATGAAGGAAGTCGCCGCCGCGAATAAGGTTCCCGTTGTCGATCTCTTCACCCTGGTGACCGAGCGGCTGAGAAAAGGCGATCTGACGGTGCCGCCTACCATCAATGGCATTCATCAGACCGATTTCGGCGACCGCGTGATCGCGGAACTGGCCGTCGAGCAACTGGTTGCCGCGCCGGGCAAACCGGCGACTCCGGAGCTACTCCTCCAGATTCGTCAGGCCGTGAACGAGAAGAACTGGTACTGGTTCCATCGGTACCGTGTGACTGACGGCTACTCGACATACGGCGATCGGGCGTTTCTGAAGTTCTCGGAAGGGCCGGGCGGCTATGGCGACGGATTATCCAACTACTCGGTCGGCCAGCGGGAACTCGAGGTTCTCGACGTTCTGACATCCAACCGCGAACCGGTAGTCTGGGCCGCCGCCGCCGGAAAACTCGTCAAGCCGGACGACACGAATCTCCCGGAATTCATCCCAGTCATCAGTAACAAGCCCGGTTCACTCGAAGGTGGTCTGCACCTTTATCTGTCCGGCGAAGAAGCCATCTCGAAGATGACCGTTCATCCAGAGATGGAGGTCAATCTATTCGCCGACGAAAAGAAGTTCCCCGAACTCATCAACCCGGTACAAATGGCGTTTGACACGCGCGGCCGGTTGTGGGTGGCCTCCTGGCCCACCTATCCCCACTGGCAGCCGACAACTCCGATGGCCGACTCGCTTCTGATCTTGGAAGACACCGATTCCGACGGCAAGGCCGATAAGTGCATCACCTTCGCGGGCGATCTGCACAACATCACTGGGTTCGAGTTCTGGGGCGGCGGCGTGATCGTGGCCCAAGGCCCCGATCTTGTCTTTCTTCAGGACACCAATGGAGACGATCGCTACGACCTGAAGCACCGTATCCTGCACGGGCTCGATACGGCCGACACGCACCACACGGCGAACAGCTTCACGCTCGATCCCGGCGGCGCCCTCTATTTCCAGGAAGGAACATTCCACCACTCGCAGATCGAAACCCCCTGGGGGCCCACGCGGCGCGTCGCCAACGGCGCGGTCTTCCGCTACGAACCTCGCGCTCAGAAGATTGACGTTTACGTCTCGTTCGGGTTTGCGAATCCGCACGGGCACATCTTCGACGCCTGGGGGCAGGACATCGTCTGGGACGGCACCGGCGCGCAGCCCTACCATGCACCCCTCTTCTCGGGAGACATCGACTTCCCGCAAAAGCATGCCCGCCCGCCGCAGGTTTATCAGCAGCGCACGCGACCGTGCTCCGGAACCGAAGTCCTCTCGAGCAGCCACTTCCCCGAGGCCCTGCAAGGGAACCTGCTCGTTCTGAACGTCATCGGCTTCCAGGGAATCCTGCAATATCAACTAGCTGACGACAAAGCGAGCTTCAAAGGGACCGAAGTCGAGCCGATCGTGCAGTCGTCCGACCCGAACTTCCGTCCGGGCGATATCGAAATCGGTGCCGACGGAGCGATCTACTTCACCGACTGGCACAACGCGATCATCGGCCACATGCAGCACAACCTGCGCGACCCCAGTCGCGACAAGGCACATGGCCGTGTCTACCGGGTGACGGCCAAGGGGAGGCCGCTGGCCAAACCGGCGAAAATTCACGGTGCCACGATCCCGGAACTGCTCGAACTGCTGAAGTCTCCCGAAAACCGGGTTCGCTACCGTGCCCGCATTGAACTCAGTGGCCGCCCGGCGAAAGACGTTCTACCCGAAGTCCGGAAGTGGAAGGCCGCTCTGACCGCCGCGGAAGGCAACTATGAACACAATCGCCTGGAAGCACTCTGGCAGATGCAGAGTCTGAATGTCGTTGACGAGGCGCTCCTGGATGAAGTGCTCGCCGGTCCTGATTTCCGGGCCCGTGCCGCCGCCGTTCGCGTCCTCGGCGCCTGGCGCGACCGCGTGAAAGATCCGCTGGCCACCTTCCAGAAGGCCGTCAATGACGAACACCCGCGCGTTCGCCTGGAAGCCGTGCGCGGGTTGAGCTTCTTCCACGGGGAACAAGCCGCCAAAGCCGCTGAAATTGCCGTCGAATCGCTGATCCACGACCAGGATCAGTTCCTCACGCTGGTCCTCGACGAAACCATGAAAACGCTGGACCGACGCTCGAAAGAAGCCGCGAAGTAATGTGGCATGCTGGGATAGCCGTCTGGCGTATCCCGGCATGATTTTACCAGATGAACCGGAAGCTGGGATTCGCCCTCGGGGCCGATCCCAGCCGACGTTTCCATCCACCCCGCCGACCCGCCCGCAGGTCTCCCCGCCGCTAACCGCTCTGCGCCATCTCGGAGTCAATCTCGTGAAGCAACTCCCACTCCTGCTTGCCGTCATCGCCGGGTTCGCCGGCTCCTTGACCGGCTTCGCCCAGGACGCCCCCTCGGCGGTCGGTCCGGTCCTCAAGCTGTATCAAAGCGGTCGTCTACCGGCAGCGCGACAGGCCCCGGTCGTGGAGATGATCTGCAATCGCGGCAACGAACACGATCTGCGCGTTGTCTTCGATCAGCTCGTGTCCGCCGAAGGCATGTCCGAAGATTTGCGGTTGCAGGCGATTGGCTGGCTGTACGAAGCCAGCGCGACGCGCAAAGTAAAGCCGACCGGCGACCTCTCCGGACTTGTCGACCTCGTGAAGTCCAAAAATCCCCGGCTGCGACAGGCCGTCATTCGTCTGGCGGCGGCGTGGCGCGTGGCCGAAGTGGCGCCGACTCTGGAGGCCCTGGCAAAGTCGCCGGAAACCTCGCCCGAACTGCGACAGGTGGCAATCGGCGGCCTGGTCGACCTCCTGGGAGAGCGCAGCCGCGATTCGCTCGTGGCTCTGGTTGGAGCGGACCACGACTTCGTCACCCGCCGACAAGCAGCAGCCGCGCTGGTCTCGGTCGATCTCCCCGTCGCCGCCAAACAGGCTGCCAAACTGCTGGCCGATGCCACGTCCAAGGACGACTCGGCCCCGCTCCTGGAAGCATTCTTCGAGCGAAAAGACGGAACGGACACTCTCGCCACCGAACTGAAACTGGCGAAGCTCAACGAAGATGTCGCCAAGCGGGCTCTTCGCCACATGTACTCGGTCGGGCGGAACGACGCGGAGCTTTCAGCCGTCCTGAGCAAAGCCGCCGGCGTCGCCGCCGATCCGCCTCCCCCCACTCCGGAAGAAGTCGCACAACTCGCCGAAATCATCGTGAAGCAGGGCGACCCGAAGCGGGGTGAACTGATTTTCCGACGGGCCGACCTAAGCTGCTACCGCTGCCACAGCCTGAACCGGGCCGGAGGGCAGGTGGGCCCCGATCTTTCCGCCGTCGGCGGGTCTTCCCCGCTCGACTACGTCATCAACTCGGTCCTGAACCCGAACCTGGCCGTCAAAGAGCAATACGTCACGCGCGTGTTTGAAACCGTCGACGGCAAGGTCTTCACCGGCATCATCATCGATCGCGACGAATCGCGCGTGCGGCTCCGCGACTCCAAGGGCGAGACGATCGTCCTGCCGACCAGCGACATTGATTTCGAAGGGGAAGGCCCCTCGATCATGCCCGCCGGCCTGACGAAATTCCTCACGAAGGACGAGCTGATAGACCTGGTACGATTCGTCTCGGAACTCGGCAAACCCGGCCCCTATGCGCCGCCGACGGTTCCCACCATCTATCGCTGGAAGCGCCTCACCAATCCGGCCGAGGAACTGACGAAAGACGTTCCGCACCTCGAACACCTGCGACAGTTCGTCTTCTCGGCCCCCGATGAGGATTGGAGTTCGGTGTATGCCCGCTTCGACGGCAGCGTTCCACTCGCCGAATTGAAGCAATCGCCGAAGACGGTCGAATTCGCCATCCTGAAGGGCGAATTCACCGTGACCGACGGTGGAACGGTCCAGATCGCGATTCAATCCGGTTCCGGGGTCCAGGCCTGGGTCGACTCGCAGCCGATCACGTCCGAAGGCGGCGGTGTCGTGACGGTCGAATCCGGTCGGCACGCGATCATTATCCGCACGCCGATCATCGACGCCCCTGAAGCGACACTGAAAGTCCAGCTACTACGGCCAGCGGAGGGCTCTGCCCAGTACGAAATCGTGACCGGCTCGTAACGGCGTTTGATAGCGTTACGTTCGATGCCAGTTGACACGCCTCGGTTCGTCGCTGCGTCCCCCACCGGCTCGCCCGGTGGGTACGAAAGTTTGACAGCTAGTAAGAGACCGGCCCCGAGTTCGCCCCCGGCCAGCTCGTCTGGCCGGAGCGAGAGTTTGATGGCTGGCCTTCGCCTCCGAGACTTCGCTTCCGGCCGATGGGCAGGGTGGCACGCCCTGAGTCTTCGAAGGGCGTGGCAATGAAGTTGAAAACCACGCCCTTCCCAAAGCCTCAGGGCGTGCCACCCCGACATCAACCTTCCGTCGCACTCTCAGCCGCCCAATCCTGAATCGCCTTCACGCGCGGTTCCGGGTTGCGGCTCATCCCTTCAAGGGCCTGCACCACGGCAATACATCCCGGCAGCGTCGTCGCACAGGGCACGCCATTCATCACCGCGGCCGCTCGAATCTTCCCTTCATCTGAACGCGGCCCTTTGCCGCTGGGCGTATTGAAGATGAACTGAATCTCTTTGTTCGCCATCAGGTCCAGGAGATTCGGCCGCCCTTCCTGCAGCTTGCGGACGGTTTCGACAGGCAGGTCGGCTTCGCGTAGAACCCGTGCCGTCCCGGAGGTCGCCACGATCTTGAAGCCCATTTCCACCAGCCGTCGAGCGGAGGCGATGATCTGATACTTATGACGACCGGCAAGGCTGATAAAGACCGAGCCGGTCCGCGGCAGCTTGTTGCCGGCCGCAATCTGACTCTTCGCGAATGCCACGGGGAAATCAGCATCGATCCCCATGACTTCCCCGGTCGACTTCATTTCCGGCCCCAGAATAATGTCGACCCCGGCGAACCGGTTGAACGGGAAGACGCTTTCCTTTACCGAAATATGCTTCGGCGTCACTTCGCGCGTGATTCCCAGTTCGTCCAGCGTCACGCCGGTCATGACTTTGGTCGCAATCTGGGCCAGCGAAACATTCGTCGCCTTGGACACGAACGGCGACGTCCGGCTCGCACGAGGATTCACTTCCAGAAGGTAAACCTGCGAAGTGCCCCCGGAACTCTTGACCGCGAACTGAATATTCATCAGCCCGCAAACCTTCAGTTCGCGAGCCAGCTTGTAGGTGGCTTCCTTGATTTCATCGACGATCGCTTGCGACAGCGAATAGGGAGGCAGCACGCACGCCGAGTCGCCGGAGTGAACCCCCGCTTCTTCGATGTGCTCCATCACTCCGCCGACAATCGTCCGCGTCCCATCCGAAACTGCATCGACATCGACTTCGATCGCGTCTTCGAGGAACTTGTCGATCAGCACCGGTCGGTCGGGCGAAGCGCTGACGGCTTCCTGCATGTAGCGATCGACCGAGGCTTCGTCGTAACAGATCTGCATCGCCCGGCCACCCAGCACGTAGCTGGGTCGCACGAGCACGGGAAAACCAATCTGAGATGCGACACGCCGCGCGCCGGCCGAATCAACCGCGGTTCCGTTCGGTGGCTGATTGAGACCCAGCTTCGTGAGAATGGCCTGGAATCGCTCGCGATCTTCGGCCGCGTCAATCATGTCCGGGCTGGTGCCGATAATCGGCACGCCGGCGCGTTCGAGCCCCTTGGCGAGGTTCAGCGGTGTCTGCCCGCCAAACTGCACGATGACGCCATCGGGTTTGAGACGCTCGCAGATATTCAGCACGTCTTCCGTGGTCAGCGGCTCGAAGAACAAGAGGTCCGAAGTGTCGTAATCGGTCGACACCGTCTCGGGGTTCGAGTTGACCATCACGCTTTCGATGCCGAGCTGTCGCAACGCGAACGAGGCCTGGCAGCAGCAGTAATCGAATTCGATCCCCTGACCGATTCGATTGGGCCCGCCGCCTAAAATGATGACTCGGCGGCGATCGTCTTCACGCGGCCCGGGCGCTTCGCACTCCGATTCGTAGGTCGAATAGTAGTACGGAGTGTAGGCTTCAAACTCGGCAGCACACGTGTCGACCTGTTTGAACGTGACGCGAATGCCCAGCTCCAGCCGGCGCTGCCGCACGTCCATCTCGGTCGATTCCCACCACCAGGCGAGCTGTTTGTCCGAGTAGCCGGCCTGCTTGAAAACCCGCAACTGCTCGGCTGTCGCGTCCTCAAGTCGGCCGATCGAAACGATCTCTTCTTCCAATCGGATCAGTTGTTCGAGCTGATCGAGAAACCACGGATCGATATGCGTCCGCTCGTGAATCGTTTCGAGGGACATGCCCGCCTTGAAGGCGTAGCGAACGTAGAAAATCCGCTGATCGTTCGGCTTCGTCAGCTTCGCTTCGATCTCGTCGTCCGGCGGCTGACGGGGCGTCCCCCACAGGTCGTTGGCCCCGCCACCCAGACCGAACTGCCCGATCTCCAGGCCCCGGAGTGCCTTCTGCAACGATTCCTTGAACGTTCGGCCGATGGCCATCGTCTCGCCGACCGATTTCATCTGCACGGTCAGTTCGGGCTCGGCTTCGGGAAACTTCTCGAACGTCCAACGCGGAACCTTCGTCACTACGTAGTCGATCGTCGGCTCGAAGCAGGCCATCGTTTCGCGGGTGATGTCGTTGGGAATCTCGTCGAGGCGATAGCCCACGGCCAGCTTGGCGGCAATCTTCGCGATGGGGAACCCGGTCGCCTTCGACGCCAACGCGCTCGAACGGCTGACGCGAGGATTCATCTCGATGATAATCATGCGACCCGTCTTCGGATCGATCGCGAACTGGACGTTCGATCCACCGGTTTCCACGCCAATTTCGCGCATGCAGGCGATCGTCGCGTCCCGCATCCGCTGGTATTCGCGGTCGGTGAGCGTCTGCGCGGGAGCGACGGTGATCGAATCGCCCGTGTGGACCCCCATCGGGTCGAAGTTCTCGATCGCGCAGATGATGACGACGTTGTCGGCAACGTCGCGCATCACTTCCATCTCGTACTCTTTCCACCCGATGATCGATTCTTCGAGCAGAACCTCGTTGATCGGGGAAAGGGCCAGACCTTTGCGGACCTTGTCTTCGAACTCGGCCCGGTTATAGGCCACTCCGCCCCCGGCCCCACCGAGGGTGAAGCTGGCCCGGATGATCATCGGCAGGCCGATTTCCTCGAGCGCCGCGTACGCATCGTCCATGTTGTGAACGATGCGGCTTTTACAGACATCAAGCCCGATCGAAACCATCGCCTGTTTGAAGGCGTCGCGTTCCTCCGCCTTCTTGATGACGTCGGCACGCGCGCCGATCAGTTCGACGCCAAACTTCTCAAGGACGCCGTGGCGATGCAGATCCATCGCCGTGTTGAGGCCGGTTTGCCCGCCGAGCGTGGGGAGCAGGGCATCGGGCCGCTCCTGCTCGATGATCTTGGCCACGTATTCCCAAGTAATGGGCTCGATGTACGTCCGATCCGCCATCTGGGGATCGGTCATGATCGTGGCCGGGTTGGAGTTCACCAACACGACCTCGTAGCCCTCCTCGCGCAACGCCTTGCAGGCTTGAGTGCCCGAATAATCGAACTCACAGGCCTGGCCGATCACGATCGGACCGGAACCAATAATCAGGATTTTCTTCAGGTCGTCACGGCGCGGCACGGTGGACGGGCTTCCTGTGTCCAGAGATCAAGGGGGGCCTGCAAAGTGGGCGGGGACGCGCGCGGACGCCGATCATTGGCGGAAACGCGCAAAACTGCCCGAGACTAGCAAGCTCGACCCGAGATTCAAGCGACGTCGCTGAACCGTTCGTCAGCAGACGCGCGTTCTCAGAATTTGGACCAGCGCGCCCGAACTTTTGGGAAAGGCCGTTCGCCCGGTCAAATGCCGCGCCACAGCGCTTCGGGCACGGTTCGCGTGGAAAGATATCGTCAACCGCGAACCGTGGAATGGCGCTGGATTCCCAGCGCGCACACTGACGCGCCAGCGACCATGAAAATCGGCTCAAAACCGATTCGCGTCCCTCGCGTCCCGTCAGCCAGGTGGCTTGGAGTGACTCGGCTCGTTGCGAATTCCAGCCTGCCGAAAATGAATGATTCAAAAGAAAGAAGGTGCCCCAGGCGAACCCGAGGCACCTTCCCCTGTGCCTAATAAGCAAGTGCGGGCCAACGCCTGCGTCTTAGGCGGGAAAATACCAATGCACGTCGAGTGCCAGATCGATTGAAGAAGCAACATTTCCCCAAGATTTCCACAAAGTCCTTCTGTGAATCCACTTAAACGCATCAACAATCTCCCCCCAAATCTCAAGATATGTGTACATTAAAATACATGTAGTAGAATGCTTCAGGATTCGTCCCATGGAAGTGTCGCCGAACGCCACAACTGACGCAAAATGCAACAGGACGTCGCAAAACCTCGACTCTCCTCTGCGATTGTCTCCATTCTCTGATAGAGTTCTCTGAACTTCCGCGAGAGAGAGCCATGCCCATTGATTCGCCCCAGCCCCTGACCGTTCCCCGTTTCGTGGCCGCGAAGTCGCGCCGCGAACGGCTAGCCATGCTCACGGCGTACGACTTTCTGTCCGCCGCGCTCCTCGACTCCGCTGGTGTCGATTCGATTCTGGTTGGCGACACGCTGGGAATGGTGGTACAGGGGCGTTCCACGACGCTTCCCGTCACGCTCGACGAAATCATCTACCATGCGGAAATCGTCGCGCGGGCAGTCCGCCGCGCGCTGGTCGTCGTCGATCTCCCCTTTCTGACCTATCAGGTCAGCCGGGAACAGGCGATCGCCAACGCCGGTCGAATCCTGAAAGAAACCAACGCCGCCGCCGTCAAACTCGAAGGGGGCGTCAACCAGGCGGCGACCATCGAAGCCCTCACCCGCGCCGACATTCCGGTCATGGCGCATGTCGGCCTCAAACCGCAGTCGGTGCGCAAGCTGGGTTCGATGTCCCGCATTCAGCGCGACGAAGAGCAATTGATCGCCGACGCCAAAGCCGCCGAGGAAGCCGGAGCTTTTTCGATCGTCCTCGAGATGGTCAGCCGACCCATCGCCGCGAGAATTACCGCCGAACTGTCGATCCCCACGATCGGCATCGGTTCCGGTCCCGAATGCGACGGCCAAGTGCTCGTCAGTTCCGACATGCTTGGGCTGACGGAAGGGTTCGAGCCGAAGTTCCTGAAGCGGTACGCCAACCTCGCGGAGATGATTCGCACTGCGGCCAGTGAGTATGTCGCCGACGTCAAAGGTGGAACCTACCCCGCCGCCGAACACTCCCACCAGTAGCGAGTCCTTTATCACGGCCCGATTTCAGTGTGCCACTGGCTCCGCCAGTGTGCCTTTCTACTCGATATCAGACTCCGCCTCGTCTTCACTTCCGCTTCACAGCGACTTGAGGTATTCCAGCAACGCCCGTTTCTGGTCTTCGCTCAGCGCATCCGGATAGCGATGCCCCGCTGCTGATTTCCCCGGTTTCCGCGTGTCGAAATACCGCCGCCGTTCGCCAGCCGACTTCGCCGATTCCGGCACTTCGTCGAAGGTGTCGATGCGCAGTCCCATGCGCTCATCATCGAGGGCGTCGCCGGTCATCCGCCAGACAACTGGTCGGTCATCCGGATGCAGGACATGCCACAACGTGGGAACCGACCCGTTGTGGAAATACGGAGCCGACGCCCAGATCCCATCAAGTGGTGGAGCGACATAACCTTTCGTTGCCGAATTGACCTCGTCCTCTCCATAGCGGCTCATCCAGCCCTGCTTCATCCATTCGCGATGCTCGACGGTGAGGGCCTGGAACCGCAGGGGATCGGTACCCACATCGTCCAGCGCGACAATCTGCTGCGGATAGGTTCCGTCTGGACCATAGGTTCCGTGGCATCGGCTGCAATGTTCTTCAAAGACGGCTCTTCCCTGATCCGCGAGGCTGTCATCAATCTTGCCGATATAGCGGGGAACCGGAACCGACTCGATCCAATCAAGAATGGCGCGAAAATCATCCTCCCAGCCGTAGACCGTCTCGCGGGAATTCGTCGGCAGCAGCATGAACTGCATCAAGACGCGATGGGTTTTCGGGGCGAATCCATCGGCATACAGCATGGTCTTCTTGCGGACATTCCAGAACGGGGGAGCGTCCATGTCGTGGTGCATCAGCGGAGGCTGAGACAGGGTCAGGTCAACAGTCATATCGGGCTTGCGATGAGCCCCCAGAATCACGCCGAACATGACGGAATTCGTCGTCCCGACCGAGCCGCCGAGCGGATACCGTAACGACGCCAGGTCCATGTGCGTCCACTTCTTGCCGAGCTTCAACTTGACCGTTCGCACATCCTCGGTGAGCGTTTCGAGGGCGTAGCGATGGTTCGGCCGCCCGGCATACGGAACGCCGTCGATGGTTCCGCCGTGACACGACAGGCAATTCATCACCCAACCGCCGCGACCGTTGGAGGAATAGCCCAGCGCGGGTTGGCCCGCATGGCGGTCATCCGGAGAAGCCACCAGCCCGTAATAGTCGCGCACCATCTGGCGGCGCTCTTCGAGCGACGCTTTCTTCGCCAGACTCTTCTGTTCATCCGGCCAGACGGTCCATAGCGCGTCGAACACTTCGTCATCGAAGTCAGCCGGCAAAAACGCCCGCGTGCGCAGCACGTCATATCCCTGCTCGGCACGCGAGGGTTCCGACGCGCCGAGGGAACTCGCCAACAACGCGAGGCCGACAAGACAAAGAACGCGCGAAGCACGGCATGGACAGTATCGCCGCGCGCTTGTCCGGATCAGCCGCCTAACCACGGTTGGCCACTGGCTGACCGGCACGTTCCAGAGCGGCACAAATCGCATCCACGTCATATACGCACCCCGCCCAAACTCCACCACCCACTTTTTGAAGAGCCGCCCATAACCGCGTATCATCCGGCATCCGAGGGTCAGCAGCCACCACCGTGGAGGGACGGCTGTCCAGAATCGCATCTCCCTCGTCGGGCGTACACGGTCTTCCAGGCTCCCCAACAAAGTCTAGTCGTCCGGTCAAATTCACCGTGTCGACCTCGATGCGAATGGTATCCCCATCGCGCACCTTCCCAATTGGTCCGCCAGCCAGGGCCTCCGGTCCGATATGCCCGATGCACGCCCCCGTTGACACGCCCGAAAACCGCGCGTCGGTGAGGAGCGCGACCTGTTTGCCGAAGGGGAGGTAGCGCAGAGCCGACGTCAACTGGTACGTCTCTTCCATTCCGCACCCCAGCGGCCCGCGGCCCACCAGCACGATGATATCGCCACTCTGAATGGGTCGATCGGTCTGCCCCTTGATTGCCCGAATCGCATCCCGCTCGGTCGTGAAGACCCGCGCCGGCCCCGTCTTCCGGTACACCCCATCGGCATCGATGACCGATTTGTCGATGGCAGTGCTCTTGATGACCGAACCCTCGGGAGCGAGGTTCCCCAAGGGGAACGTAACAGTGCTCGTCAGCCCGCGCTCGCGTGCCACCGGCGGTGACATGATGACCGTGTCGGGATCGACACCGTCACGTTCTTTGAGCAGTTCCCGCAAACGCGGTCGCCGTTCAGACTGCTCCCACCACTCCAGGACATCGCCAAGCGGTTGCCCCGTCGCCGTCAGCGCGTCCAGTTTCAGCAGCCCCAACCCGCGCAGGTGCAGCATCAACTCCGGCACGCCACCCGCCAGGAAGAATCTCACAGTCGGATGCCCCACCGGACCATTCGGCAGGCAGTCAACCAGCCGCGGCACCTGGCGATTAATGGCAATCCAGTCTTCGACCGTGGGACGCCGAACGCCAGCGGCGAACATCACGGCCGGAATGTGCAGCAGGAGATTCGTCGATCCCCCACAAGCCGCGTGAACGACCATCGCATTGTGCAGCGCCTCCGGCGTCAGAATATGACGCATCGACAGGCCGGCTTTCTCCTGAGCGACGACGGCGCGGGCCGAACGAACCGCCGAATCGAGCCAAATCGGCTGCCCCGACGGTGCCAGCGCCGAGTGCGGCAGACACATCCCCAGCGCTTCCGCGATCACCTGGGCGGTCGCCGCTGTCCCCAGGAACTGGCAGCCGCCTCCCGGAGACGCACAGGCCCGGCAGCCTGCTTCGGCCGCTTCCTCCAGCGAAATTTCATTGTGGGCATAACGCGCCCCGATCGTCTGCACCTTCCCCGCATCTTCGCCAACCGCCGGTGGCAACGTCACCCCGCCGGGCACAATCACACAGGGCAAATCGTGCATCCCCGCCAGCGCCATCATCATCGCCGGCAGCCCCTTGTCGCACGTCGCCACGCCAATCACGCCTCGCCGCGTCGGCAGCGAACGTACCAGCCGCCGTAGCACAATCGCCGCATCGTTGCGATAGGGGAGGCTGTCCATCATCCCCACGGTTCCCTGCGATCGTCCATCGCACGGGTCGCTGACATAACCCGCGAACGGCAAGCGATCCAGCCGTTCCAGTTCCGTCGCGGCCGCCCGCATTAGCAGGCCCACCTCGAAGTGCCCGGTGTGGTAACCGAGCGCGATTGGCGTCCCATCATCGGCGCGAATCCCCCCCTGCGTGCTCAGAATGAGGACCGGCGGCCTCATCACCTGGTCGGGACGCCAGCCCATCCCCGCGTTCTGCGACAGGCCGAACAAGTCGCCGCTGGGAGCGGTCCGCAGCAGTTCATCCGTCAGCGGGATTTTTCCATCGGGTCCGGCTGCCTTCGTGACAACATCCCACAAGGTCGAATCAGCGGAGTCGAGCAGGTCGTTCATGAGGTTCTTCAGCAGAGGGTCAGTCGTGTCGCGATCGGGCAGGCACAGGATGGGCTACGGCAGCATCGGGAACAGAGTTTTCTTGTTCTCGTCCGTCAACGGCGAACCGTATTCGCACGGCTCGAAGGCTTCAATCCACTCGATCGACTTCCCCCGTTCCGGTCCGTACGTCGCAATCACCACGTCCCGATAGCGATCGGCCAGCGGGCCGTTGAACCGCTTGAGAAACTGCCGCAGGTACTCGCGTCGCCCGGCTGCGTCGGCCGGAATCTTGTTTTCTTCGCACATCGTCCACGGCAGCCACTCGTGGAACTGTGACGGATGACAGGTCATCTGGTCGAGAATCGACTCCAGCACCGGGCCGATATCCACAACCACAGTCGGCTCAAACGGGATCGGCTTCTGAAAGTGGTCCGACAGGTAGGCGATCACCGGGTTGACCCGCAGGGCCGGGACTTCCGGAACAATGTGCGGCACGATCACCATGTAGGCCGCGTCGCAGACCAGGGTCGACGTCGCCCGGTGGTCGGGGTGATAGTCGTTCGGCCGATGCGTCAGAATCAGGTCGGGCTGATACCGGCGGATGAGGGCGATCAGCTCGAACCGTGCTTCAATCGTCGGCTGCAGCCGTCCGTCACGATTGCCGAGCACCTCGTATTCGATCCCCATCAACTTGGCGACGGCCTGCGTTTCCGCCAGGCGGATTTTCTTCAATTCCTCCAGGGGATATCGGTGGTGGCCCGACTCGCCATTGGTCACGCTGACAAACTTCACCTGGTGACCGGCGGCCCGGTACAGGGCCGTGATGCCCCCCGCTTTCATTTCGCAGTCATCCGGGTGCGCGCCAATCACCAGAATCCGCAAGCTTCGCTCCACGCCACGAACCTTTCCGTCAATTCCCGCTCGAACAAGTCAACGCCGATGAGCCTTCGTCAAAACCCGGTTGGCGGCTCGCAGCCCCCTGCAAATTCAGGTGCAGTTCGGACGTCCAGAGGGTTTTGACGATACGACATTGAATTCTCGCTCCAGCCACCGAAAATAAAAAGAGACGCTGCAAGACGTTCCAAAACCCGGCGGGCCCGGCTAATTGGCCCGAACGCCGGCTTCCGCCTCGCCGAAAAGACCGACCATGACGCTCACAGTTCTCACCCCGCCCGAACTCGTCGAAGAAGACCCGCTCGACCTCATGGATGAGATCGACGCTCTTAAGAAAGAGAAAGACGCGGTCATCCTGTCGCATTTCTATGTCGACGGCGACCTGCAGGAAATCGCCGACTTCACCGGCGACAGCCTGAAGCTCGCGCGCGACGCCACGACGGTGACGGCCGGGACGATCGTCTTCTGCGGCGTTCACTTCATGGGGGAATCGGCCAAGATCCTCAGCCCGGACAAGCGGGTGCTGATGCCCGACCTGCAAGCCGGTTGCTCGCTGGCCGACAGTTGCCCGGCTGACAAGCTCGCCGCGTACCAGCAGGAACTCCGCGCGAAAGGGCACGATTTTCAGACCGTCGCATACATCAACACGACGGCCGCCGTCAAATCGCTGTGCGACTGGATCGTGACCAGCGGCAACGCCCGCGAAATCATCGACCGCGTCCCGGCTGACAAAGAAATCCTCTTCGTCCCCGATCAGCACCTGGGCCGTTACCTCTCGGAAGTCACCGGCCGCAAGATGATCCTCTGGCCCGGCTCGTGCATGGTCCACGAAGTCTTCAGCATTCAGGATCTGTTGCGAGCCAAGCGGAATAACCCCGGTTCGATCATTCTCGCCCATCCCGAATGCCCGCATTCGATTCTGGAACACGCCGACATGATCGGCGGCACCGAAAAAATGCGGCAGTACGTCGCTTCCGTGAAGGAGCCGACCAAATTCCTGGTGGCCACCGAAGCCAACATGATCTACCCGCTGCAGAAACTCGCCCCCTGGCACGAGTACCTGCCGGTCCCGGGCATCATGGCCTCAACAGGCGAAACCTGCGCCTGCAACCGCTGCCCCCACATGGCCCGCAACACCCTGCAAAAAGTCCGCAACTGCCTCCGCGACGGCAAACCCGAAATCGAATGGCAGCCGTACTTCGCGAAGGCCCAGGATGTGTTGAGACGGAGTTTGCTGAAGTAGCGGATTCGCTCAACGTGTGCCACTGGCTATGCCAGTGCCAATCGACGTTGATGACCACACGATTCCCAACGTGGGAAGCAATCGGCAATGGCCCGCCGGAAGAAAATCAGGCACCATCACGAACCAGGACATCTGCACGAGTTCACATTTTCGTGTTACCAACGACGAGCGTTGCTAACCGATGACTCCTGGCGGGAGAAGCTCTCAAGAACATTGGACGAAGCTGGCCGGGTCGAACAATTCGACCTCGTCGCGTTCGTGTTCATGCCCGAGCACATCCATCTACTGGTGAACCCTCGTCTGGTCGAGCCCGAGTTCGGTCGCTATCTGGCCCGAATCAAACAACCCTTTTCGAAAGAAATCAAAGAGGTTCTTGTTCGATCCAGTTCGCCATTGCTGGAGGAACTGACGGTGTGGGAGCGGCCTGGGAAAACCTGCTTCCGCTACTGGCAGGAAGGTCCGGGATTTGATCGAAACTTCTTCACCCCAAAAGCCATCTCAGGGGCAATCGACTACATTCACCACAATCCGGTCCGACGAGGGCTGTGCGAAAAAGCCGTCGACTGGAAGTGGTCGTCAGCCCGGTACTATCTGTTGGAGCCTCCCCGGCAGCAGTGTCCTGAACTACCGTTTGTTCATGGCCCTCCACTCGGAATCTTCGACTAACGTCCATCGGCACTGGCAAAGCCAGTGGCACACGCACGGAGGTGTAGTCCGATAAGTGATCTCGTGGGAATGTATGGAACAAAGTGTGCCACTGGCTCCGCCAGTGCCAATGGACGAAGATATCAGCACCATCTCCAACGCGGGGAGAAATCGTCTCGTTCTCCCCCTCACCTAACGTCGGACGCGGCAGAGGCTCGGGCGGAACCGCTCCAACCGCGAGGACTGATGGACGAGCGTAAGACGCTCCAGGAGTTGGCAATGCTACCTGCCGTCAAGACCATCGAGCGTTTCCGAAGCGTGCTTGTCGACAAGGGAAACGCCACATGGAAAGAGCTAGCGCCAGACATAACTTCGGACTTGGTATTCCTTTCGAAGACTGAAGAAGAAATCGGAGAAACAATCGAGTGCCTCGACACCGAGATCATCGTCGCGATCAACAACTTCGTCGCCACGAAGCGTGAATGCAACTATTGCTGGAAACCCTTCTTTATTGGACCAGGTGTTCCGGACTCGGAGTTGCCATTTGTTGCCCATCGAACTCGAATCATTGATGAGGCGATCGAGGCAGAACTGGCGCGCCGCCGTGTTTCTTAGCTGATGTCTTTACCGCGCCGCGAGATAATCCATCCCGCCATCACACTTGCTGGCCCGATCTGAAGCTGCTGCTATTCACCGTGAATTCTCACGGCCACATTCCGCCGACAACTCTTCCTTCGCGCCGTTTTGAAATTCCGCCAACGCCCCTTTTCCGCCTGGAAAACAGTCGTTTTTGACGAGACAAACCCACTCGCGCATTGATCGCTCGCGAGGTTGGCACGCTCCTTGCCTTCCGCTCACCCACATCCCCTCGGCCTTGATGCGGCTCGAGGGCCGACTGGTGAAATCGAAGGAGCAGGTTCATGTCAGGTCATCAGGTTCGCCGGAATTCGTCCCGCGCCGGCTTTACCCTCATCGAATTGCTGGTGGTTATCGCGATCATCGCCATTCTCATCTCGCTGCTGCTCCCCGCGGTGCAGCAGGCCCGCGAGTCGGCTCGACGGACGCAGTGCCGCAACAACCTCAAGCAGTTGGGCCTGGCCCTGCACAACTATCACGACACGTTCAACGTCTTCCCCATGGGCTTTGTCGACGTCGTGGCCGGCAACGCCGATCGGTACGGCAGCGGCTGGTCGTGGGCTTCGTTCCTGCTGCCCCACCTGGATCAGTCTCCCCTCTACAATCAGTTCAACTTCAGCGCGACGCCCTATGCCAACTCGTTGAGCGGCGTCGCCGTGGCGAACCAGTCCCTGATGGGAACGCCGCTGACCGTCTTCAGTTGCCCCAGCGACGTGAAGCCCGACGTGGTGGCCAACAACGGCGGTGCCGCGAATGTCGCCGCAGGGCAGGGAGTGCGGGCAATTGCCACGTCCAGCTACATGGGCTGCCGCGGCGCCTTCAACGGCGCCTTCTGCGCGGAAAACGGAACCGCAATCACCGTCGACGCCCGCAATAACGGCCTCTTGATCGTGAACGGCAGTCGCAGAATGCGCGATGTCACCGACGGCACCTCGAACGTGTTCGCCGTCGGCGAAGTGCGCTGGCTTCCGCTGGCGGATGACATCAACGGTGCCACGAATGTCGGTTCCGTTCGCCAGTTCATCTATGGGAACGTCACCACCGGCGGGGGCCCGCGATGCACCAACAACGGCGCGACGAACAACGGCCCCGATCTCCACTTGCGGGCCGCCCATCAGAAGCTCAACGGTCCGTTCCTTGACGCCGCCAATCTCCACCGCAACTTTCACAGCCTGCATACCGGAGGCGCACACTTCCTGATGGGGGACGGCGCGGTCCGGTTCGTCAGCGAGAACCTGAATAACACCGCGACCGGCTATTCGGCAGCGACAGTCAACGGGCCATACGGCCTCTACCAGCGGCTGGGGGCGATCAACGACGGCCAGATCGTCGGCGACTTCTAATCGTCAGCGGGTCAAGCCGGGCCTGTGATCACATCGAACGGATTTTTCAGCGAGTGTCAGTCGTGAACTTGAAAGCCATATTTCCGAAGTCTCAACCGGTTGTTGCCGCCTTGGCGCTCTTTGCTCTGTCCCAGGCCGGGTGCGGCCGCGGCGATGGTCCGGAAGTGGCGGAAGTCTCGGGCATCATCACGCTCGATGGCGAACCGCTGCCGTGGGTGAATATCCAGTTCGTCCCCGAATCCCCCGGCGGCTCGCCATCGTTCGGCGGAACCAACCTCGACGGCAAATATCGCCTCCTCTTCACGCAGGATAAGGCGGGAGCCATGCTCGGCCGCCATCGCGTCGAAATCTCCCCGCGCGAAAGCCGCCTCGACGAGAACGACGAGAAGTTACCGTCGGAAAGCCCGCTGGAAATCCCCAAAAAGTACCTTCAACCGGGCGCGCTGACCGCCGACGTCGAATCGGGCAGCAATGTCATCAATTTTGAGCTGTCGTCGAAGTAGGCGGGTTGGGTGTCAGGTCGACGACGAGTGCCACGCTACGCCGTCAATTCCCTCCGCTGCATCCCCCGCCGGCTTGCCCGGCGGGAATGGGAGTTTGACGGCTAGCACGAGACCACGCCACAGCTTGGCCCGCCCCCGGCACGCTTGTCTGGCCGGAGCGAAAGTTGGATAGCTGGCCACCGACTCTGGTCTGCCGGACTTGGCTTCCTGCCGGTGAACCGGCAGGGGAGCGAGAGAAGCAGGGAGCGAACTGAGGAGCCCCCTCTAGCCGTCAAACTTTCCGTCCGGCGGGGCCAGCCCGCCGGGGCGGTCGGGCAAATGAGTGATCAAATTCGTTTCGCAGTCATGCGATCGACGAAAAGGAGTAAGGCGTCAAGTGCCCCATTCGTCCTTGAACTCACCCCACCAGCCGCTTGAAGAACGCCCCTTCGTTGATCGTCGGGCGTTCCGGGCGACCCTGGTGCATCCAAGTGAGGGCCATGTTGTCGATCCCTAGCAAATGCAGGATCGAGGCGTGGATGTCCTGGACGTGCAGGCGGTCTTCCACGGCGTGCAGGCCAAGCTCGTCAGTCGTGCCAAGGGTCTGACCGCCGCGGACGCCGCCGCCGGCCATCCACATCGTGAAGCCCGTCGGGTTGTGGTCGCGGCCGTCCCCCTGTTCGGACATCGGCGTCCGGCCGAACTCCCCGCCCCAGACGACAAGCGTTTCGTCCAAGAGCCCCCGCTGCTTGAGGTCTTGCAGCAGCCCCGCGACACAGCGGTCCATCGACTGGCAGTTCGTCGTGTGATTGGTTTCGATCTTGGCGTGGGCGTCCCACTTGCTCCCCGCGCCGTGATAGAGCTGCACGAACCGCACTCCGCGTTCGACCATTCTGCGGGCCAACAGGCACATGCGGCCGTAAGTGGCCGTTTCCTTCTGGTCGAGGCCGTAAAGAGCCTGCGTGGCAGCGGTCTCTTCGGCAAGGTCGATCGCCTCGGGAGCCTGCGCCTGCATGCGGAAACCGAGTTCGTAGCTGGCGATGCGGGCCTCGAGTTCGGTCTGCTCCGGATGACGGTCGGCGAACCCGCGGTTGAGCCAGTTGAGGTATTCCAACTTCTCGCGCTGCCGACGATCGGTGATCCCCTCGGGATTTTTGAGGTTCGGAATCGGCTCCGAACCATCCTGCAAGCGAATCCCCTGGTAGACGGCAGGCATGAACCCCGCGCTCCAGTTGCGAGGGCCGTTGACGACCGAACTGCGATTGTCCTGCAGGACGACGAACGCCGGCAGGTTTTCGTTCTCGGTCCCCAGGCCGTAACTGACCCAGCTCCCCAGCGACGGGCGGCCGCCGACCAGCGAGCAGGTATTCATCTGGCAGACGCCGGACGAATGGTTGATGCCGTTTGCCCAGCACGACCGCAGGACGGCAATATCATCGACGCACTGCGCGGTGTAGGGGAGCCAGTCCGAAACCCACGTCCCCGCTTCGCCGTGCTGCTTCCACTGCCGCTTCGACGCCAATAGCGGCGCCTTGGCCTCGCCCATCGCGAGAATGACTTTGCCAAAACTCTCCGGCAGCGGCTGCCCGGCCAGTTCGTTCAAGAGCGGCTTGGGGTCGAACGTATCGAGGTGGCTCGGCCCCCCTTCCATGAACAGGAAAATGACACTCTTGGCGCGGGCCTTCAGTTGCGGAACGGCTGCCGCCACCGGGTTCAGCGATTCAGCGGCTCGCGATTCGGACATCAGCGACGCCAGCGCCACCGCCCCGAATCCACCGCCGCACTGCGACAGAAACTCACGGCGAGAACTCGCGAACTGCATATGCCGGGGATGGCGGAGTGTCGTCATGGTCAATCTTTCAAGAATCTCCGTGCGATCGGGCAGATCACCGCACGTAAAGGAACTCGCTCGAATTCAAAAGGGCATGACACAGGTCGGCCAATCCCATACGGGCCAGATCGACGGTTTCACGGCGGGTGACCGCGGAACGGGCATGCAACTGGTGATTCGACGTATCGAAATACAGTCCCGGATCGACCTCGAACTGCCAATACCCGATCGTCGACTCGCGCAGCCCTTCCGCTGAGAAGAGGAGTTCTTCTCGCGACAAGGCTTGTGGCGAAACGCGAACGTCGTCAATCAGGCCATCGAACCGGCTGGAACGTGATGTCGCCAGCGAACCAATCGCGAGGTCCGCGTTGTTGGACAATCCACCAACAAGCGAATGCTCGACCGTCGCGATCTGCAACGGCTCATCATCGTTCGACAGATCCTTGAGGTAGAACGTGACGGTCCCGGGACGATCATTCGTCGCCGCCTGGAAGCTGGCTCCCAGGTAATAGGGCTTATTGAGGGCAACATGCTGGTCGGAGAAGACGGCCGCCTCTCCGATGGAACCCGAGGCGAGCGTGCCATGCATGAGCAGGACGACGGTCTGCGGTTTTCGTCGCGATCCTTTGCCCGTGATTCCCAGCGACCATCCGGGCGATTTGGAATTCCCATCCCACTTGGAAACCAGCGTCCGCACGGTCCCTGTTTCATAGACCGAGCGGGGCTGGAAGAAGACTTCGACCGTGAAGTTGTCGACGTTCATCATGTCCTGATGCGCCACCGCGAACGACGGGGCTTCCGGCCGCGGATCGACCAGGATCGCCTGCCCATCGCGATAGGGCAATTTGCCAATCACCAAGTCAGCCTTGGCAGCCGCTTCGTCCTCCTGGTCGTGGTTCTCCATCTGCGAAGTCAGATACGCCAGCGATCGATCGAGTTCCTGCGGCAACGGTGCCCGACCATGTACGCGCCACCAGGCTTCGATGACGGCCGCGGCCAGTTCGGCCGAGGGATTGTCCCCCGCATTCGATGCCGCCTTGGAGAGCACCGATCCGGCCATCCGATCTGCTATTTGCAAGATCTGGGCGTTGTTGATTAGCAGCAGCGACTGCACGGGCGTCGTTGTTGTCTGGCGGATCGCTTCGCTGCGGAAGAACTGCGGCAAGTCAAACGCATCGAGCAGCGGATCGCGGGCATTCCGCATCACGCGCGTATAAATGCTGCGGCGCGGCACATCGGGATTCACCCCCGGCCCGCCGGCCTCGACGTTGAGTTGCCCCGACATCGCCAGCATGGCGTCGCGAATCTCTTCGGCGTCCAGCCGACGGACCGACGCATGCCACAGGAAACGATTCAGCGGATCGACAAGCATCGACTCCGCGAGTTGCGGGTGCTCGGACGACTGGCGATAAGTCGCCGACGTCACGATCAATCGATGCAGTTGCTTAAAGCTCCACCCATCGCGCACAAACCGGCGAGCCAGCCAGTCGAGCAGTGCCGGATGTGTGGGTGATTCGCCCAGCCGACCGAAGTCGCTGCTGTTGGCCGCCAGCCCCTTCCCAAAGTGGTACTGCCAGACGCGATTGACGATCACGCGCGTCGTCAGCGGGTTCTCAGGCTGCGACATCCACTTCGCCAGCCACGCCCGCCGACCGGTGGAATTCAGCCCTTCCGGCGGCTCGACCGGGGCCTCAGCCGGATCCAGGATCGTCAGTACGCCAGGAGCGAGAACATGCTCGGCATTCTTCGGCAGATGCGTGGGGGGAGCTTCCCGTCCCACGTCCGTCACCGCCATCGGCGTCGGCAGCGGTGCCGGCTTCTGGGCGTCGAAGGCGGAGAGTTCCTTGAGCAGCGCCAGCCGCTTCTCTTTGTCGTCCCCTTTGATGCGCGTATCGAGTCGCGCGTATTCGAATCCAATCTGACGGCCGGCCAGTTCCGCCAGCAGCGTCGCGAACGGGGCGCGTTCATGCGGGCTGGTCAGAATCATCTGCTGGATGTCGTCGGGGAACTTCTCGATCGCCGAGCGACGCGCCGCTTCACGATGCTTCGCTTCCAATGCAGCCAACTCGTCGCGAATCTTCGCCGTCGCCTGTTCCCAGGCCGCCAGTTGCTCGCGATAGCTGGACTGCTCCGCATCGCTGGCAGCAACGAGGTCATCGCGCGGCAACATTGGTTCAAAGAACGCCCGCAGCCGGAAGTAGTCGTCCTGCAGAATCGGGTCGTACTTGTGGTCGTGACACCGCGCGCACTGCATGCCGACGCCCAGGAATACATCAGCCGTCGTGTCGGTCACGTCGGTCAGAATGATGTCCCACTGCGTGCGGACGTCGCGCTGGTTGTACTCGTAGATCCACTGCCGCAAGTACCCCGTCGCCGTCAGCGCTTCCGGATCGCCTGGAAAGAGCTCATCCCCCGCCAGTTGTTCCTGCAGGAACCGGTCGTACGGCTTATCGGCATTGAACGACTGAATGACATAATCGCGATACCGCCAGGCATCCGGACGGTACTCGTCAGCACGATACCCGTCGGAATCGGCGTAGCGAACCAGATCGAGCCAATGCCGCGCCCAGCGCTCGCCGTAGCGTTCGCTTGCCAGCAGGCGCTCCACCAGCTTTTCGTACGCATCGGAAGAGGTATCGCTGAGAAACTGACGGGCCTCTTCCGGCGTGGGCGGCAGCCCCGTCAGATCAAACGACAATCGTCGCATCAGCGACAAGCGATCGGCTTCCGGCGCCGGCGACAGCCCTTGTTCTTCCAGCTTCGCCAGCACGAAGCGATCAATCTCGTTGCGCGACCACGCTTCGTTCTTCGGCGTGGGGGCCGCCGGATCAGCAAGCGGTTGAATCGCCCACCACTGCCGATCTTCGTCCGACAGCTTGTCACCCGCCGTCACTCGCAAGGGGACATCGTGATCGCCGGGCCAGGGAGCGCCGAGTTGGATCCACTTTTCCAGAATCGCGATCTCGTCCTCCGGCAACTGCTTCGCCGGAGGCATCTCGAACGTCTCGTACCGCACGGCCGACAGGAGCAGGCTGTCGTCGACGTTGCCTGGAACGACCGCCGGGCCAGATTCGCCGCCAGCCGACATGGCGGTCAGGCTATCGAGCCGGAGGCCGCCCTTCTGGTGCTCGGGTCCATGGCAATTGAGACACCGCTGGATCAACAGCGGACGGACCTTCGCCTCGAAGAACTGCCGGTGCTCCGGGGCGATTTCACCCGCCACCAACGCCGTCGGCCCGAGCGCCAACCATGGCCCGAGCGCCAGAAAAACCCAGCGAATTGTCGGAGACCAGTCAGGGAACTCTCGCATCGCACCCACTCAACCACAGGAGGAGTTCACCAGCCCACGGTCGTCCGAAAGCGTCCCATCCGGTGCGAGCGGTTGCCCGCTCGACAGGATCGCTCTGACGCGACCGTTCTGAACCCCTTAAGACTACGACAATCCGACACTTATGGCTAGACTTCGATGAGTTGGAAACCCGGATCGGACTATGATTTGTCCGTATCCTGACGGTTGAGTCCGGTAGGAGATTCGTCGGAGAATCGCTTGAGCGAGCAGGACGAGCTGGCGGACCTGTTCAAACGACTCAGCCGCTCGCGGTTTCGCAGTCGTTTTCGTCTACGAGACGATGAATTGCGACAATTGGCGCGACTGGACCGGTCCCGCCTCGCCGAGCAGGCTGCGGAGATCATTCGGACCCGTCTCGCCCCGGCCGAACCGCGCAACGACGGCAAGCAAACCCCGTGGCGCGGCCATCCGGTCTTCGTCGCCCAACACGCGACGGCCACCTGCTGCCGCGGCTGCCTCGCCAAATGGCACGGCATCGCCAAGGGCAGCGAACTGACCGGACGCGATCAACAGTACGTCGTCAGCGTGCTGCTTCGCTGGCTGGAAGCCTACTGGCAACAGGTTCCGCGATCAGTGACGGATCGCCAACTGCGGTTGTTCGATGAATTGAGTCCGTCTGAATCTTAGCCCGCAGTTCGCTGCCCTATTCCGAGATCTTCTCAACCGGGAGCGGGACTTGCGAAGTTCCCGACAGGTAGGCGATCAGATCCCGGATTTCGTCCGGGCTCAGATTCTGCAGCAAACCGTCCGGCATCAGCGAGACCGATGTCGTTGCGATCTCGTCAATCTCGCGGCGATCGATGGTCACGCTCTCTTTCGCGGTCAGCAGCGTCAGCGTCCGCTCGGTCTCGGCGACAGTCACGCCATTGACGACCTGCCCCGAGTTCATCACGACCACCAGCGTCTTGAACGCCGTCCCCACGCTCGCGCTCGGGTCGATGATATTCTCCAAGAGGTAGTCCAGGTTCTGGCGATTGCCGCCCGTAATGTCGGGACCGACGCGGCGACCCGTCCCATACAAAACATGGCAGTTCGCGCATACCCGCTGGAAGATGGCGCGCCCCGCCGAAGAGTCGGCTTTCGCGATGACGTCGGGCGTCAACGCCGCGCGATGCCGTTCGATCAACTCTCGTTTCTCGCGCGGGCTGGTACGGACCTCGCCCCAGACTTCAACCAGTTCTCGCTGCAAGGCATCGTCTCCCAACGAGGCAATCTGCCGGGCATGAAACGCGCTGATGTCGCGAGCCGCCAGTTTGCCGTCGCGCGCGCCCTGCAACAGCGCTCGGGCGAAATCGGGGCGTGTCGACAGGGCTGCGATCATGTCTTCGCGAGCGAGGGCGTCGAACGAGTCGATTCGCCCCAGCAGGGCCGCCGGAATCTTCGGATCGGAGTAATGCGCCAGCCCGCGAATTGCCTCGCGGTACAGGGCGCGATCCCCGAGCAGGTTCATCAACGTCGGCGCGTAGTCGTCCGGAGGAGTCTTCAGCAGCGATTGCAACGCCTTCAGCCGCGCCTCGGGGGCAGCCTTGCCATCGACAACCATCGCCTTCAATTCGCCGATCGCCCGGCCGTCGCCAAACACCAGTTGCAGCGAACGAACCGCATCGCCGGCCGCCTCTTTGTTCGCGGCATACTTCTGCTTGATCGCATCCCAGTTCGCGGGTGGCTTCGCCCGCTGCCAGCCATCCAAAGCCGCCGCCAGACCCACCAAAACGCGATCGGGATTCGCGACGCGTCCAGCTTCAACCAGCTTGAGCAACGCTTCCACGGTCTCGGGACGCGATTCCAGTTCCAGCCCCAGCCGCCAGGAGACAGCTTCGGTCAACAACGGCTGCCGGCATTGTTCCAGCAGTGCGAGCGCGCGGCTCGACGCGCCCGGCAACGTCGATTCCAGTCCATACCAGACCAACAGCGGAAACAAACGATCGTTGGTGTGCAGATCCCGCGACACGAGTCGAACGCCAAGATCCCAGCGATCGGCGTCGGCCAGTCGCCCCAGCGACGATGCCAGATGCAGCCGCACCAGCCCCGCATCATCCGCCTCGGCGAGCTTCAGCAGCGCGCCGCGCACCGGCTCTTCCAATCGGCGCGGCTCCAGCGACGGCCGATCAAGCAACACCCGCACGGCCCAGGCACGTTCGACCTCTTCCGGGGATTGAAGTCGCGACAGCCAGAAGCTCGTGTTGTCCGGCGACACCGCGCCGAGTGCCTGCAACCACGAAGCGCGCTGAATCGGATCGGCAACGCCGACGAGACTATCCTCCAGCAACTTCGCAATGTTGTCGCGGTCGCCGGCACGAGCTCGCTCATGAAGCAGCCGTCGCGCCTGGCGTGCCCACCAAGCGTTTTTATGAGACAGCAGTTTCGCCAGGTCTTCGTTGGACTTCTTCGCCAGATCGAGCTTTGAAACCGGCGTCGGCGTTCCGTAAGTCAACTTGTAAATCCGTCCGCTCGAGCGATGCACACCGTCGTGATCGTGGCACTCTCCGGTATCGCTCCAGTCCGCGATGAAGACGCCCCCATCAGGCCCGGTCAGCAGTTCCATCGCCCGATACCAGGGATCTTCGATGAAGCAGATATCCGGCTCATGCGTGGCGACGTAACCCGCCTCCTGCCGCTTAAGCGTCTCGACATTGATGCGGCGCCCATGCAGGTTGAGCGTCATGACTTTGTTGCGATACACGTCCGGCCAGTTATCCCCCTGGTAAATCATCAGTCCGATATGGGCGTGTCCACCCCCGGCCTCGCTCGTCTTGTCGGTCACGCCCTGCCGGACATCCGACCAGAGTTCGCCGACATCCCAGTGGACATGGTCCGCCACCTGGCCGACCAGCCGATAGGTGTGCGGATTCAGGTCGACGCCGAACATCCGCTCGGTATGCAGTCCCGGAATCACATGCCACAAGTGGCCGATCACCGTGTTGATCGAAAAGATTTCCCCTTCGGCGCTATAGTCCATGCCCCAGGGGTTCGTCATCCCGTGCATGACCGCTTCGGCGGCGTCGGTCTCGATATCGTAGCGCCAGATGCCGGTGTTGATCGCGAATCGCTGCGACGCGCTCGCCCCCGGTTTTCCCACCAGGCTGGTCGCAAGGATGCCATGCCGACCATACAGCCGCCCGTCCGGCCCCCACTTCAGACCATTGGCCGGCGTATGGCCGACGGGGCCTTCATCGAAGCCGTCGAGAATGACTTCCGGCGGACCATCCGGTCGGTCGTCGCGGTCGCGGTCGGGAAAGAAGAGCAGGTTCGGCAGACAGATGGCCCAGACGCCGCCATGTCCGACTTCCAGGCTGGTCAGTTTTCGCGCGTCATCCCAGAAGACCGTTCGCCGGTCGTGCTTGCCATCGCCGTCCGTGTCTTCCAGAACGACGATTCGGTCGCGGAGACTGCCATCGAATCCGCCCGCTCCGCCGCCGGCCCAACTGTAGTTCTCGGCGATCCACAACCGTCCGCGCTCGTCGGTGGTCATCGCGATTGGGTTTTGAACATCCGGCTCGGCCGCGAAGACCGATAGTCGAAATCCTTCCGGCAGCCGCGCGGTTCGCACGACCTCGTCGGGAGCCATCGGAGACGTGGTCGCCTTCTCGGTATTCGGCGGCAGCTCAAACTTGTCAGCCGCGCGGATCGCGATGGACCCAACAGCCAGGCTCAAGACGGTCGCCGCGAAGACACTCAGGCCAAGGGACATGCGCATTGGAGGAAAGCCCATCGGAAGAAGCAAACTGGCCGACAATCGCAGCCAGAATCATCTTCCCAGCCTCAACCCAATGCAACACTGCCGCTCGCCCCATCTCCCCTTCGCCCCTTCGCCCCTTCGCCCCTTCGCCCCATCGCCCCATCGCCCTCTCGCCCTCTCGCCCCATCCCTCTCACCTACCCTCACGGGACCGAATGATCACTCGCCGGTGAAGCATCCCCCTCTTCAAAGTCGGCGGGAACATCGGAGGCGAGCGCCGCGCGGTAGGCCGCCAGCGCGATAAAGTACCGCAACTCGGAGTCGATCAGCACCACCCGGGCGTCGAACGTCTGCAATTCGCGAATGTTGACCCGCAACAGGTCGCCGGCCCCGCGCTCGAACGTAAATTGCTCGAACTCTTCCATTTGCTGGCCAAGTTCGACGCTGCGACGGGCCTGTTCCAGAGCGTCAAAGGCCGCCATCAGACCCACTCGGGCGTTCTCGACCTCGATCGAAATTTTGTCCTGGGTGAACCGGGTTTTGGCCGCGATCTGAGCCAGCTTCCCTTCCATCGACGCGATTTTGCCGCGGGCTTTTCGCCGTTGCAGCGGCACATCCAGATTGATGAGCGCCTCCAGTTCGTAGGGGCCTTTATCGTTCTTCGGACTGGTCGGCTTTCCCATGTCCTTGGCGGACGTGAACGTCGCATCGAGTTGCGGCAGGGTCAGGTTCTCGGCCTGCGAAAGATCGACCTCGGCCATCCGGCGATCAAAGGCCAAAAGCCTCAGCTCGGGCCGCTGCTGCCAGGCCGTCGCGATATCGCTGGCCAGCGCGGCGTCGGAAATCGGCAAAGCCAGCGGGAATTCTTCGGGCAACTCGCTGAGATCCGGAATGCGCGGCGCGCCGTTCGGCGAACGCAGAAACAGCGACAGTTTCACGGCCGCGCTCTGCAACTTCCCCCGCGTTTCAATCAGCTTGACCTGCCGCGAGACAATCAGACGTTCGTTGTCGGTCAGGTCCGATTCCGGTTTCTGGCCAGCCGCGACCTGGCGACGGATCTGATCGTTGCGGTCCCGGGCCAGCTTCACCAGTTGCTCGGCATACCGATAATTTTGCCCGGCGCCGACCCACTCCCAATACGCAACGCTCGCGGCGAACGTGAACTCGATCAACTGGCTCTGGATGAATGGTTCGACCGAACTGCGGCCGTACATGGCTTTCCACAATTCGGCACGGCGCTCGTCGATGGCTCGGTTCTGCGCCAGCGGAATCGTGACGCCCCCCTTGAACTCGCCCCCTTCGTTGGTCTGTCGCTCCAGGTACCAGGGCTCGAAGTACCCGTTGCCGTTGCGATACCCGCCAAAGAACTGTCCGCCCCAATAAGTCGGCTGCTCCAGGCCAACGCTGTTGCGGTAGGTCTGGTAGTAGCCCACCGGCTGATTGGCGGCAATCCCCTTCAACTTGAGATCGAAGGCCCCTTCGGCCGCGATCTGTTCGCCAGTCGCCACGTTTCGCTGATAAAGCGCCGCCTGAACCATGGGAAACGACTGGTAAACCGAGTCGATCACTTCGCCCAGGGACAACCCGTTTTCCATCGCGGGAATCAGTGCGGGGGTCTCTCCATCAATGGACGGGGCCGGTGGAACATCGACCGCGGCAGTCGTCATCACCAATGGTTCGGTGTCGGCCGCCGGATCGCTCGACACGTCGTCCTCGGCCGTCGCGATCACATCGACGCGCGGCAAATTGTTCGATCCGGCGCGACGGGATTCCGCGGCCGCTGACTCGTCGGCCGGATCGTCCGCCCTCTTCGCGACAGAACTCGGCCGTGAAGCGGAGATCATGCTTTCGGAGCGATTCCCGTCGATCGGCGCTGCCGCGGGAACGATCGTTCGCTCCCGCGCGGCGCCGATTTCGGAATCGTTCGCGGCGGCCGATTGCGCGGGAATCGCGCTCATCAGCCGCCCGGAAGCCGACCGGCAACCGATGGCTGGTATTGCCAGCAGTTCCAGCGAAACCAGCAGCGCGATCGCTTGTCGACGGGTCCGTTGACAGAGATACGCGGCTACTTCTTCTTGCGGAGAATTTCCTCGACCTTTTCCTTGGTCGGCTCCGCGCTGGCGACGACCGGCGGGAACCCGTTGACGCGTCGCCAGAGTTCCCAACCCAATGGGACACGGTTCAAAAGCACCCACGCGTTGGCGCGAACGCCCTGCCGAAGAATCCGTTCGTCCGGCCATGGCTTATCCTCGGGATCGGGGCGAACCAACAGGCGGAAATTGCCGGTCCCGTCCGAACTGGAATCGACTACCGTGACGACTCCTCCGAAGGTGCCGACAGCCGCGGACGGCCAGCCCGCGAACTGAACGGCCGGCCACCCTTCGAACTGAAGACGAACTTTCCGTACCGACCCATCACTGTTGTGAGTCGCGACCAATGGAACATCGTTGCCGTTCACTTTGATCGCGACCGCACGATCTGGAGTATCGGGAACGATGTCGAACAAACTTGATCCCGACGTGACGAACTGCCCGCCAGGGGTCACTTTCATCTTGAAAATGTACCCGGCGATCGGCACCCGGACGGGTTGGCTTTGCAGCACCTGCTTGGAAGTCAGATCGGCAATTTCCTTGTCGGTGCTCGCGATCTTCCCTTCCGCTTCTCGAAACGTCGCCTCGGCGCTGCTGATCTTGGCCTCGGCTTCGCGGATTTTGTACTGAGCATCCGCCTTCTTATAGTCGAGCTCGTTCATCGCCGCGGCAACTTTCGCCTTGGCGGCCTGCACCTTCTGTTTCGCCTGTTTCGCCTTCTGATCCGCGGTTTCCCAGTCCTGCTTCGTTCCAACCTTTCCTTCCAGTAATTCTTTCGCGCGGGCAAGATTGCGATCCGCCTGCTCGGACTCTGCTTTCGCGACTTCGAGCTCAGCCTTCTCCGAATCGATCTTGGCTTCAGCCATTTTCACGAGTTCGCGAGCCGCGATCTCCGCCTGATAGCGCACGTCGCGGAATGCCTGAAGGTTCGACTCGTAGGCCCTGGCCACGGTTTTATCGGCTTCCAGCTTCTCCTGCATCGCGCGAAGTTGCAGGGCAAGCTGCTCCTTCAAAATCACGTCGACCACTTCGATATCGAACAGAATCTGTCCCTTCTCGACATAGGCCCCTTCGTAGTCCCCCTCGCGCCAATTCACGATGCGCCCCGAGATCGGGGCATCCACCGTCTGCGGGCGCAGCGAGGGATCGTACGCGACCACTTCACCGCTCCCGATTACCGTCTGCTGCCACGGAATAAATACCAAGCCAACCACCGACAGAAACATGCCGATCGTCAGCCAGCGCGCCAATTGCCGTGCGAATCGCGAAGAACGCGTCAGGCGCAGCGTCGTGAATTCGCGATCGGTGAAAGCCAGATCGGCGAGCGGACGGCGAGTGACGGTTCGCGATGGAACCATGAGTGGTTTCGACAAGGACATGATTCATCGTCTCCCGAACACCGATCCCGTGCTTCGTCATGGCTTCCTGTGCGCGTGCCACCGGCTCCGCCAGCGTCCTGTTCCGCATGAGTTCCCACGCGGAGCCTGGGGAGCGAGACAAGCTCTCCGCGTCTCCCCCTCTCCGCGTCTCCCCCTCTCCGCGTCTCCCCCTCAAACCACCAACCACTCCCTCAAGTCTCCGATCGTCCCAGGCGGCGATAAGTCTGCTCCTCGAGCATGGGGACAGCCGTCTCGGCATGCAGTTCAATGACACGGTCGCAGGCCGCCATCAACTTTTGCCGCCCCGTGATCAGCAGCAGCGTCATCTCGCGCGGCATCGCCGCCAGTTGCGTCACCAGTTCATCCAGCACGTCATCGCTGAGCCCGTCGAGCAATCCGTCGATCACCAGCAGCCGGGGACGATTCGCCAGCGCTCGCGCCAACGTCAATCGAATGGTGCCCGAATGACTGAGCGGTCGCCCATTCGCGGTCAGCATGGTCTGAAGTCCGCCCGACAGATGAGCCAGCTCGTGAAACAGCCCCACTTGTTCGAGCACGGTCCGCATCTGCATTGCGTCGACATCGGGATTCCCCATATGGAGATTTTCGGCGACGGTCCCGGTCACCACTTCGGGGTGCCGGACCAGCAGCACGTGCTTGCGGGAGATGTCCAGCCGCAGATCGCGCTGATCGTGTCCGTCGAACAGCACCTGACCTTCGCGGGGCGCGACCAAGCCGTACAGCAGATCGGCCAGCGCGCTCTTTCCCGACCCCGGTGGCCCCACGAGGGCAACACGTTCGCCCGGCTGAATGTCGAGGCTGAAAGAGTGCGCCTCGGCGTGGTGAATCGAGCCGTACTCGTGCTCGTCATGCGAATCGTGCCGGGAATCGAGTACCACGTCATTGAGCCGCAGGTGAATCCCTTTTCCGCTGACAGGGACCAGATCGCCTCCCGACCGCTCGCACGGCAGATCGAACAGATGCCCCAGCTTCTCGACCGACGCCATCAGGTCGAAGAAATACTCGATGTGTTTGAGAATTTTCGCGAACGAACCGACGATCATCGTCACGACAAGCTCGGCCGCAACGAGTTGCCCCAGCGACAACTGTTCGATCAGCACGAGATAACCTCCCAAACCCAGGAGGACCGTGCTGGCAATGGCTTGCAGGCTCAGAAGCGCGATGATCTGCCGGAGCAGCACGCGAAAGTGGGCGCTGCGGGCCTCCACGTAGCGCGTGGTCAGACGATCGGCCCGTTCGACCGCGAACTGCATCGCGTCTTCGGTTCGAAACGCCAGCGGACATCGCACCAGTTCTTCCAGCCACGCGGCGACATGGTATTTCCTATGCGATTCGTCGATCGCGGTCTTCACTCCGCCGCGCCCCAGCACGAACAGCACGAAAGCCATCATCGCCAGCAGCGCGATGTCGTAACCCAACAGGAACGGGTGATAGAACGCCAGCAGGGTCATCCCGACCATCGTCGTGAGCAGAATGGACGTTCCATCAACCAGAAACCCCGCCAGCACTTTCTGCACGGTCACCACGTCGAAGAACCGGTTGACAAGTTCCTGACCGCCATGATGTTCGAGATTTCCCAGGTCGGCCCGCGGCAGCCGCCACGACAAGTCGGCCACGACCCGCGCGAAGACGCGCCGCTGAATCAGTTCCACCACCCAGGTTTGCAGCCCCTGCAACAGCGCCAGGAAGGTCATGAACCCGAACAGCACGATCGAGAGAATGAGCAGCGGCTGGTAGACCGCTCCAAAGGTGACCGTTCTCGCCAGTTCCTGACCGGCCAACGGAATTGCCAGAGCAAACACCCCGATGGAAACAGCCAGAACCAGGATCACCCAGAGGTCGCGACGTTCCTGCCAGACCAGCCGGGAGAAACGTGTCAGCGGAGTGGGGGAGTGCGAATCGGCGTCGTGGCCGAATTGAATCGACCGCTGTTCGAGAATCACCCACTCCAGCACGACCGAAGGGCTCTCGATCTTGAGCGCCTGGATGAGTTCACCCGCCGACTTGAGATTCAGATGACCGGTCGAATTCTGAACATAGATCTGTTTCCGAATTCCCGGTCCGATCGACAGGTATCCCACTTCGGACCCCGGCAGCATCGCCACCAGGCTGAAACCGGCGTGCGCCAGATCCCAGGCGTCCTCCGCCCGGCAGTTGAGGGCACGCACCCCCAAACCCACCGATCTTGCGGCTTCCAGCAGCCACAACGCCGCGCTCGATTCGTAGGTTCCGGGATGCGAGCTAATGGTGGCAGCACTCACCCGACGAATTTCATTCGGGTCACTCTCGGCATGTCCCGCCTTTGCCAGGATGCGGACAGCCTGAGAAATCTGCTCCAAAGGCTCTGTGACGGAACCCGCAATCATTCACGCTACCCCTGCCTCGGCTGCCATCACTTCAGAGCATGGACACCACACATGCGACAAGTTTATCGCATGTTTCCTGACATTACTGTAAGATTTCACCCCAGAGAAGCCAAGAGCGTCTCATTTCATCGACGGGGGAATCGCCAGAACCCTTAAGATTTACCGTTTTGCACGGGTAGGGCGCGAGGGAAGCGCCTCGAGACGAAACGACTCGCGGGGACGGTCGGATCACCTGAATTCGTCGAGAGTTCCGACAAAAATTCGTCGGATGGCGCAGGTCCGAAAGACGTCGCCAGCGTTTTGTCAGGGGTTGATTTTCGCGTGCAACAGAACCCGCCAGCAGCCATTAAGTCCAATAACCACAATAAGATGCGACTTATACCCCAGCGGCACGCGCCCAAATCTTTGACACTCGCAGCGCTAGGTGGCGGGGGGCGCTTCCCAGACCACCTCGCAGGAAAATTCCAATGTCCCTCGGCGAACGGTCAGGGAATCACGATCGCCGGGCTTTCGGGCCTTCAGAATCTCCTGTAACTCTTTTGGCTCAAGGATCTTCTGGCCTCCGCACTGCACGAGAACATCCCCCCGCCGCAGCCCGGCCCGTTCCGCGGGTGAATTCTGGAAAACCGAGCGAATCGCGTAGCCCTCCCCCTCGTGCTCCAACTCACGAACAACGCCCAGATAGACCGGATTGCTCGTGCGGATAACGCGCCCGGGCGTCGCCCGAGTGATACCCCCCGAGCTGTCGCCCAGCAGTTCCGCGAAGCCATTCGACTCCTGCGGCGTGGGCCGCTTCTCGGCATTGGCGATCCGTTCGACGAGCGCCGCCGTCAGGCTTGCCAGTCGTGCCATGCCATCCACGTTCAACGTCGCAAAGTCATCTTCCGGGCGGTGGTATTCGGGATGAAAGCCGGTGAAGAAGTGCAGGACCGGGACATTTTCCTCGGCGAACGACGCATGATCGCTGGGCCCATAGCCGCTGCCGTGACTGGTAAATCGCATGCCGAAGCGAGGGACTTCCTCGGCCAGCAGTTGCGGAAATTCCTCCGCCGTCCCCGTTCCGTAAATGGTGACTTTGTCCCCCCGCAAACGCCCGACCATGTCGAGGTTCAGCATCGCGACCGTCCGATCCATCGGAACCAGCGGCTTTTTGACGTAATGGCTGCTGCCAATCAGCCCGAGTTCTTCTGCGCTGAACCCAATGAACAGGACGCTCCGATCCAGCGGGTTCCCGCTTTCCGAGAGAAGCCGAGCCACTTCCAGAACGACGGCGGTGCCAGAGGCGTTATCGTCGGCCCCATTATGGATGGCCTTGCCCCCCGCGCTCGAAAGGGAGCCGTAGCCGCCATTTCCCAGATGGTCGTAATGGGCACCGACCACGATGGTCTCGGCAGCGTTCGGGCCCTTTCCGGGGAGTAACCCCAGCACGTTTCGCAATTTTCGTCCTGCCGTGACGATCGAAACTTCTCCGTCAGCGAACCACTCTCCCAAGCGTTGGCTCGCCGGCCGGGATGTTGACGCGATCCGCTCTTCAAGCTCAACCAATGTCGTCCCACTCGAAGCCAGAACTTCGTTGACTACGGCCCGGCTGACTTGAAGGACCGGCAGGCTTCCCGTCGCTGGCGGCGCGCCCACTTCAAACTTCAGGAGACGTTCCCCGACCATTTCGTCAGCCGGTGCCGTCGTGGCAACATCGTTCGCGGTCGAGACGAAGCAGACGGCTTTCGCGCCATGGGCGATCGCGTTCGCGATTTTCGAGGTGAACTGCGCATGCCTTGTCGACTTCCCGACCGGGAACCAGTTTTCGGCATCGGTTCGCCCGGCGGGCTCGCGACGCAAGATGACGACCACTGCTCCCGAGACATCGATTCCCGCGTAATCGTCGTACTGAAACTCGGGAGCCGTGATTCCGTAGCCGGCGAAGACCAGTGGTCCGGCGACCGGTCCGGATGCTGCGATCGAGAGAGGTGTCCAGTCGACTCGCAATTTCGGTTCGACCACGGCCTTGGTCACGCCGTTGTTTGTGAACACGATTCTGGAAGCCGGTCCAATCCCGCGACGGCGGCCCAGTTGGAACGACTGAAACGGCCCACCGTCGATGAGATCGGTCTTCAATCCCGTCGCGCGGAATTGTTCCGCCAGGTACTGGGCCGATTCCTCGAGACCGCGCGTTCCCGCCCCGCGCCCCTCGCGTTCGTCAGCGGACAGGTACAGGGCATCATTCGCCAGACGACGCACCGACTCGGCATCGGGGACAAAACGGGGAGCTTCCTCCTGAGCCAGCGCCGTTGCCGTGGCCAGACTGCCGATTAATACTTGGGCCAGAACCACGGAACGAAACACGGTCGAGACGGACATTTTTCGGAGGGACTCCCAAGGGCCGACGGCGATCGCCCTGGCACGGACGGCTGCGCGCCATCGGCGGCACCCAAACAGTGTGAGGGACGGGGCAGGGGGTGTAAATCACCGATTTCCCCCACCGACGCGCTTCCCAACCCGGGATCAGACTTCGTTCGTGCGATCGACGGTGAATTCTTCGCCCGGATCAAGCAGTTGCAGCAAGTGGCAGACGAGGTACGGCCGCTTCACCAGCCCCAACGCCCGAGCCGAGTTCCACTGCATCATGCAGACGGGATTTGTCGTCGCCAGAATGACGGGGTCGCCAAGAGCCGTGTTGAGAAACACCGACTTTCCCGCCAGGATCTCGCGAGAATTGTCTGGCTTCTGAATGTTGTAAATCCCCCCCGAGCCGCAACAGTCGCGCGCCCCAGGTGCGAGTTCCCACCGGTAACCCGTGGCATCCAGCAGTGACTCAGCCAGTTCGACTCGCTGACCGTGGATCAGATGGCAGGGCAAGTCGACGTAGACTCGCGCGGAGCGATTTCGTCGGGATTGAGTTCTCAGGCTTCGCCTGCCAAGGAACGTCGTCACATCCATGACCGGCGCCGTCCCAACCCCAGCGTGCTGCAATTGAAGCCCGCAACCGGCCGCATTCGTGAGGATCGCCGTGACATCATGCAGCGCGAACGCCGCCGCGTTCTGCCGAGTCAAGTCTTCAGAACCCGGCAGCCCGGCGTGATTCTGAAAGGCACCGCAGCAGGTCTGACCTTCTGGAACCACCACCTGGACGTTGTTGGCGATCAGAACGCGCACCGTCGCGAAATTGATCTCGCGAAACAGGGCTTCCATCACGCAACCGGTCAACAAGGCCACTTTGGGGCCGGTCGGTCGATGCTCGCGCATTAGTCGCTGGGCATAGTTCGCCGTCGTTTCCACGACGCTCGGCTGCCCGGCGAACACGAACGGATGTCGGATCAGCCCCCAGTGTCGCAGCGCTCGTATCGGCGCGAATAGAGTGCGAGCGAGCCGCGGTCGCGCTGCCAGCCAACCCGCCATCCGCAATCGCCAATCCGGCCGGGTTCGCGCATTGGCAACATGCTCGCGGCGTGTCTGTTCAAGAATTGCCCCATACGGCACGTTCGCGGGGCACGCGGGTTCACAGGCCAGGCATCCCACGCACTCGGTCGTGTAAAATGCCGTCCACGGCTCGGGATCCAGCGTCCCCTGGGCTTCCTCGCGCCACAGCCTCAGGCGACCCCGAGGGGAATTGTTTTCATCCCCCGTCAGCCGATAGGTCGGACAGACTTCCAGGCAGAATCCGCAATGCACGCAACTCGTGAGCAAGTCGTCGGCGGTCGTCACCTTGCCATCGGTCATTCGATTCCCGCCTCTCGCCGAAAGATGGACAGCCAACCGGCTTCGACGCTGCTATTTGCTCGGTCCAACCAGCGTGACGACCAGTCTCCTCCGTCGCGTTCGATCTCGTCGCCGAATCGATCGACGAGTTCCCGAACCAGCGACTGCGGCCGTTCGACACCATCGAGATAAACATGGATGACGCCGATGGGCCGCAGGACAACGCAACGAACCGGGTTAAATCGCGTCATCTCCCGCGCGAAGGCACCTGCTCGATCGGGCATGGTCTTCAAGACGAGGTCGGGCAGACCATCCGCCGGGAGTTCGTCAACGCGTGACTCCACCCGCAGCGAGTACCGCGATGCCAGTTGCTCGGCGTAGCCGCCCAGAATGGCCAGGTCGTCTGCCGGTCCGTGCATGCCGAGCCGCAGTTGTTGCCCGTCCCCCTGAAAAACCAGATCGACGCTGTCGATCCATGATTGCCAGCAACTCGTGCTCACGTCGGCGGCCGGCCGATTGAGATCATCGGACGTACCACATAACGTCCAGGTTTGCGTCTTGTCGCAGCGAGGCCGCAGACGCAGCACGAAACTCGTCGGCTCGCCATGAATGCGCGGCGCGTGGAGCAGAAAGCGAAAGACGTCGTATCCGGTGGTCGACTTCACGACCCGCTCGCCCAGACGAATCGTCATTCCGTTCGGCAATCGCCAGTTCATCCCCAGTACGTTGTCGCAAAAGGGGCCGAACCTTGAAGAGACAACAGCGTAGGGCGAGGCCACGAGCTGCTCTCTGATCGGCGTATCGCGATCGAGAAACAGGGGAAATCGCAATCGCGAGTCGGCCACGCGCTCATCAATGGCCCGCACGGTGTCATCCGCCGAGACACAGATGACGCCGTCAATCGGGTCGAGGAAGGGCTCGAACAGCCGCCCGGCGAGCGGAGTTGCTGTCATGCGTGGTAAACCCTTCCCTCGAACACTTTGCCGGGATTGAGCTGACTGGCTCGATCAAAGACGGCCGGAACCGCCAGTTGCAGTTTCTGTGTCGCTTCGCCGAACACCAGCGGCATATAGGCCGACTTGTCGTTGCCGATGCCATGCTCGCCCGACAACGTCCCGCCGAGTTCCACGACCCGCCGCATCAGCCGTTTTCCGATGGCTTCCACGGCTTCAAGTTGTCCCGGAATGCGCGAATCGAACAGGAAGTTGGGATGCAAATTGCCATCGCCCGCGTGAAAGACATTCACGACGCGAATGCCCGCCGCGTCGGCTTCGTCGTAGACGAACTGCAAAATATCGGCCAGGTAGCGTTTCGGAATGACGGCATCCTGCACGACGAAGTCCGCGCTCAGTTGCCCCATCAGCCCGCCCGCGACTTTGCGGGCCTTCCACAGCCCTTGGCGTTGCTGGGCATCGTCGCTCCAGGCAATGCCCAGCGCGCCCGCCTCCTGAAGCAGCTTTCGGACTTGGTCAACGCGCCGGTCGACCAGTTGGGCAGGGCCGTCGATTTCCGTGACCAGCAGAAAGTGATCGCGCGGCAGCCCAACGGCCATGGGACTGTTCTCCACCATCTCCACGCATCGCGGGTCCATCAGTTCGATGGCGACCGGGAAGACTGGATCGCTGGCCAGCGCCTGAATCGCCCGTTCGGCCGTTGGCAAGTCGGGACAGATCGCGCGGAAAGTCCAGACCTTTTCGGGCGCGGGCAACAGACGCAACCAGAACCGCGTAAACGCGGCGAGCGTCCCCTCCGAACCGATCATCAATCGTTTCCAGTCGTGACTCCAAGGACCGCGTCCGCCGCCGGGACCGCCAAAGCGGACGACACGGCCATCCAGCAGAACCGCCTCGACGCCCAGAATGTAGTTGCTCGTCACGCCATAGCGAAAACAGTGCGCCCCCCCGGAATTCGAGGCGACGTTTCCCCCGATCGTGCAGACGGGGCCGCTGGAGGGATCGGGCGGATAGAATAATCCATAGGGCTTTAGCGCGGCATCGATCTGCGACAGCGTGACACCACATTCGACCTCGCACCACAAACCATCCCGACTGATCTGGCGAATCGCCCGCAGCCGCGACGTGTGGATAATCAGTCCGCCCTGGACTGCAACGGGGCCTCCCGACAGGGATGTTCCCGCGCCGCGCAGGCAGATGGGGACGCCTAGCGCATCTGCGGCCTGCAACAGAGCAATCAATCCGTCCGCATCTGCGGGAATCGCGACCGCGTCTGGTGGAAACCGTTTATAGCTGAGGCCATCGGTGTCGTAGCCGGCCAGTTGTGCGGGGGAGAGCAGCAATTGCCCCCGCTTGAGACACCGCCGCAGCGTCACTTCCAGCTCAGCCAGCTTCGCCGTCATCTCGGTGGCCCGTCGTCGATGGGATGGGAATTCGCGATTCTGCAGCGATAGTAGCGTTGTTTTGGGTGGCACGCCCTGGAGGCTCAGCGGAAGGGCGTGGTTTGTTTCCCCACGCCCTTCGAAGACTCAGGGCGTGCCACCCAAGTTGCCAGTGCCTTAATGAGAAGTCGACACTTCACCCTCTTCGTCTTCGATGGGCGTCAGCATTTCTTTGAGAAACCGCGACGGGACCGACTCACGGCGTTTCCCCCACTTCGTCCGCGTCGCCGCCGACGTGATCGTCAGGTAATCGCGGGCTCGTGTGATACCCACGTAAGCGAGGCGCCGCTCCTCCTCGATGCCGGACAACGTCCCTTCATCGACGGCCCGCTGATGCGGCAACAAGCCCTCTTCCAGACCGACGAGATAGACACGCGGGAATTCCAGCCCCTTGGCGCTGTGCAACGTCATGAGTCGTATTCCCGACTTCTTGAGCGGATCGTCGTCGCCAAAACCGTCGTCACGTCCGGTCAGCGACGTCTCTTCCAGGAACTCCGTCAGCGACGGCTTCAGGGATCGCGACGTGTATTCTTTAATCGCGGTGACACATTCGTCGATCACCGCCAGCCGGCTCACCTGCTGCTGCGACTCTTTGTACTGCTTCCGAATCTCCGATTCGTAGTCGATCTGTTTAACCAGGTCGGTCAACAACTGGGCCAATTGCGCGGGCTGGTGAATTGCGCGTTCCCGCCAGCCCTGTAACTGTTCAAAGAATCCCCGCACGTTGGACGCGGTACGAGCGGAGATTTCGCCAGCAACCAACGCCGGTTCCACCGCCCGCCAGAAACTCGTTCCTGACTTAACCGCTCGTTGCAGGATCTTCTCCACGGCGGCATCACCAATGCCGCGCGTCGGCGTGTTGATGATCCGCAGCAGCGAGACTTCGTCGTCGGGAAAAGCGAGCACCTTCAGGTACGCCATCAGATCTCGCACTTCGCGACGATCGAAAAACGATTGCCCCCCGACCAGCACATAGCGTAACCGCTGACGCCGCAATTCCGATTCGAAGAGCCGCGGCTGTTCGTTCGTGCGAAACAGAATCGCCAGGTCATCTTCTTTCACCGACAGATGACGAACGAGATACGCGATATCTCGCACGACTCCTTCCGCCTCGGCTTGCTCGTCCGGATAGTTGCGAAAGTTGATCTCGTTGACACCTTCTTTATGGGCGACAAGCCGCTTTTCGTGTCGACCCAGGTTATGCCGCACCAGTTGGTTCGCGAGCTGAATGATCCCCTCGGTGCAGCGGTAGTTTTCCTGCAGGCGGACAATGACCGCTCCGGGGAACTGCTGCTGAAAACCGAGAATGTGTTTGATCTCGGCGCCGCGCCAGCCATAAATCGACTGATCGTCATCGCCCACCACGCAGAGATTACGGTGCGGCCGCACGAGTTGTTCGATCAGCCGGAACTGGAGTTCGTTGGTGTCCTGGTATTCGTCAATCTGCACATGAGAAAACGTATCCTGCCAGCGTTCCAGGACATCGGGATGCTGGTCGAACAGCGTCTCGGTCAGCATGAGCAGATCGTCGAAGTCGACCGCGCCCGAGGCGCGAAGCTGGGACTGGTAACGGCGATACGCCATCGCGGCGAGCTGATCGCGATCATCCTCGATGAATTCACGGGCCTGATCGGGGGTAATGCCCACCATCTTCCAGCGGCTGATGCACGCCAGGAGATCACCCGGACGCAACGCGGCGTCGGAGATACGAATATCGCGGAGCGCCCGCCGCGCCGCCGACTCCTGGTCGCCGCGATCATAAATCGCGAACCGCTCGGGATAGCCGAGGCGGGTGATGTCGGCCCGCAGAATGCGGACGCAAAGCGAGTGGAAGGTCGAGACAACCGGTCGCGACCGCTGCCGCCGCCCCAACAGGCCGAGCGCCCGCTCCTGCATCTCGCGGGCCGCCTTGTTGGTGAACGTGACCGACAGAATCCGGTCCGGCGCCACGCCACGGCGAATCAGCTCGGCCATCCGATACGTGATGACGCGCGTCTTCCCGGTCCCCGCGCCAGCCAGCACCAACAGCGGGCCGTCGACACAGGTGACAGCCTGCCATTGCGCCTGATTGAGTCCCGAATCACGAGGCGGAGCGGAGATCACGAAGCTTGCATCCTGCGAGTGGTTTGTCACAGCTTAATGTTCGTGTGCCACTGGCTCTGCCAGTGTGCATTCAGTTGATCGCACCTGGAAAGAGGCACTGGCAGAGCCAGTGGCACGCTACGCCGTTAATCCTCGTTGCTGCCGTCCCCCGCCGGCTTGTCCGGCGGGAACGGGAGTTTGACAGCTAGCACTCGACCACGACCCGCCCCGCTTCGCCCCTGGCCAGCTTGTCTGGCCAGGGGCGAAAGTTTGAGGGCTGATACCCTGGCCTGCCAAACTTGGCTTCCTGCCGGTCAAGCCGGCAGGGGAGCGGAGGGATACGGGACAAGACTTCTAGCCTTCAAACTTTCCATCCGGCGGGACAAGCCCGCCGGGGCTGTCGGGCAGCCGAAAGAATACTCAAACCTTTTTTGCAGCCATTGATCGATCAATAAGGGTTAATGGCGTCGAGTGACACGCAGCCGGGTTCTCGGCATTGTCGGGAATGCGGGCGTGGATTTCATCCCAGCACGGCAGGTGGGATTTCCTGATTTGGAGAATGATCCGGGATCAGATCCCGAATCAGGCGGGCTGGCAGGCGCGAATCGCGGAGACCATCTGGTCGACGCTGGACCAGCGGTCGTCAGGCCGGGCAGCCAGTCCTTTCATGATGGCCTGGGCAAGCCCCGGTTCGATGGTCGGAACGGCGACCGAGAGTTCCAGTGGCGGGGCATTGATGTGCTGCATGACCGCCTCGAGAGTCGCGGCCGCATCCCACGGCAGCCGCTTGGCCCACATTTCGTAGCAGGTCATCGCATACGCGAAGATATCGAGCCGCTGATCGGTCTTCTGCCGCTTGATCAGTTCCGGAGCCATGTAATTCGCGGTCCCCGTTCGATTTCCGGGAGCCTGAAACGGCGGCGTGTTGGGAACGGTGAGACCGAAATCGATCAGTTTCAGCGAATAGTCCCGATCCAGGAGCACGTTGCGGGGGCAGATGTCGCGATGGATGAAGCCCTGCTTGTGGACGTACGAGAGCGCCTCGCCCAGTTCGATCATCAGACGGACGCGATGTCGCTGCATGGCCTCGTTCTGCGCGTCGATCAACATGCTCAGCGAGACGCCGTCGATGAGCTCCATCACCAGGAATTGCTCGTTCTTCGTCGTCAGGCCGAATTCGAGCGTCTGAATGACGTGGGGATGCTTGAGCTTGATCGCGATTTCCCCTTCCGTGGGTTTATTGAGCTTTGGAAACCGGGCCTCGAATTTGCGGGTCTTTTCGAGGTCGAGCACCTTGAGGCAGACCGGGCGACCGGTTTTTCCATCCCGCGCCCGCCAGACCTTGGACATCGTCCCCTGTCCCATGCGGGAGACGAGTTCGAAGCGGCGGGCGATGTCGACCTTTTGGACCGGCTTGCGGAACTGGAACAGTGACGTCAGGAATTTCATGACTTGCGTCCGTGGCAAAGGCGGCCCGTGACCGATGAACTTCCTGAATCAAACGGCGGTTTGCAACCGGGATCAACGCACGATCGGCCATGAAAGGCCGCCTCCGCGCGATTCGCGGTTCCATTAGCGAACGCAATAATCGATCAGCTTCGACAATTCGATCTGAAGCTGCGGACGCGCGACGATGCGATCGACGAAGCCGTGCTCCAGCAGAAACTCACTGGTCTGGAATCCGACCGGCAGCGCGACCTTCACCGTGGCTTCCACGACGCGCGGACCGGCAAAACCAATCAGCGCTTTGGGCTCGGCGATGATGATGTCGCCCAGCGAGGCGAAGCTCGCGGCGACGCCACCCATGGTCGGGTTCGTCAGGACCGAGATGAACAAGCCGCCGACTTCGTGGTACCGCCCCAGCGCGGCCGAGACCTTCGCCATCTGCATCAGCGACAAAATGCCCTCGTGCATGCGGGCGCCGCCGCCCGAACCGCTGATGATGACCAGCGGCAGCAACAGTCGGGTGGCTTCCTCAATGGCGCGCGTCAGCTTTTCGCCGACGACCGAACCCATGCTTCCCATAATAAATGCAGAATCAGTGATCCCGATGACCAGGGGACGTCCGCGCAGATAGCCGCGGCCGACAATGCACGCTTCCGTCAGACCGGTGCGCTTCGTTTCGGCCTTGAGGCGGTCCTTGTAGGGCCGCGAATCGACGAACGACAGCGGATCGGCCGGACGCAGGTTGTCGTACCACTCTTCGAAGCTGTCCGGGTCGAGCAGTTGCGCGATGCGGACTCGCGAGGGGACGTAAAAGTGATGGCCGCAGTCGGGACACAGGTAAAGCTGTTTCTCGACCTGCCGCCGAAACACGGTGTTGCCGCACGAATCGCAGCGCAGCCACAGCCCTTCCGGAACCCCGCGTTTGGGGCGGCCCGGTTGCTCGGCGGAACCACTATTGGGAGAAGTCGCCATCGTCATGCCCGACCGTTTCTGCGAACCGACGCCATTTCCGCCACCACTTCGAACTCGGTCCCGACCACGCGGGTTTCCGTGTTGATGTACTCCAGGTTGCCGCATGCGTCGTCATTCAGCATCGGGCACACCATTTCATCGGCATTCAACAGCCAGCCCCGCGCGATCGCGGCCGCTGGTTCCGGCAGGACGACTCCGAAAACATCATGCGATTTCAGCGGGCGGGCCAACACCTGCGAAAGTCGATCGCGAACATTCTGCACGGTCTCGCCGCCAGGGGGACAGACCGAATCGGGAGATTCCTCGTACTGCTTCCAGGTGCGGGGTTGTTTCCGGCGCAACTCCTCCAGTTGCAACCCCTGCCAAAGTCCCAGATTCTGATTCACCAGTTCGTCCAGGATCCGTAGCGGGACACCCAGCAGTTCCGAAAGGACTTCGGCGGAGGCTCGGCTGGGTTCGGCGTCGCCGGCGTACAGACATTCCAGGGGAACATCTCGCAATCGCTCGGCCAGCAACGCCAGTTGCTCACCCCCCGAAGGGCTGAGCGGAAGATCCAAGGCCCCCTGAATGCGGCGGTTCTCATCGAACTCGCTGGCACCAGGATGGATCATGGCAATGATTGACATACGGGTTCCGGATTACCTGGGAAACAAATGCGACCGTCATCCCGCGGCCAGAGCATCCAGCTCCGCCATGGCGGTCGCGTAATCATCACGATCAAAAATCTCACTGCCGACGACAAACAGCCGGGCACCGGCTTGCGCCGCGGGGCCGATCGTCGTGCGGCCAATTCCACCGTCAATCGAAATCACCGTCTCTGGAGCGGCCTGCTTTCGCAATGCGCTGACTTTCGGCAGGACGTCCGGGCGAAACGCCTGGCCGCCGAACCCCGGCTGAACACTCATCACCAGAACCAGATCGCACAGCGGGAGAAATGGCGTGACGGCGGAGATGGGAGTTCCCGGATTCAGCGCCAGTCCAGCCGCCCGTCCCGCTTCGCGAATCTCTTTCAGAACCTGCGTGGGATCCGGGACGGCCTCGACGTGAACGGTGATCGCATCGCAACCGGCCCGCAGGAACGAATCCAGATAACGCTGCGGCTCGGCCATCATCAAGTGGGCATCGAAAAACAAACCCGTTCGTTTGCGAGCCGCTTCGATCACCATCGCGCCATACGATAAATTCGGCACAAAGTGACCATCCATCACGTCCCAATGCAGCATCTTCGCCCCAGCCGCTTCCAGATCGGCGATTTCGCGATCCAGACCGGCGAAGTCGCATTTCAGCATCGATGGAGCGATCACCCCCTGGGGGGAGGCAACGATTTCGCTCCAGGCGGGATGCGACATGTCCCAGTTTCCAGTGGAGGAGGGGCTTTGAACATCTGACACAACCGGTTGTGCCTGTCAGAAACCTGCAAAAACCCAGGCAAACACTTCACTGCACAGAGGTTGTGTCAGAAACCTTTCGGGTGCGACGAATTGTCGCCAGGACGGGCAGACGATGGAGAATCGGCACGGAACCTGGCGAAAAATCGCCCCGGCTCCGTGCCGCATGATCTCCATTTCACTGACTACATCAGTCCGGCGACCTTGGCGATCAGGTCGGCCGTCCGGTTCGAGTAGCCGTACTCGTTGTCGTACCACGACAGGATCTTGACCATCCGCTTCTGCATGACCATGGTCCACGGAGCATGGAAGATGCTGCTGTGCGGGTTGCCGATGACGTCCGACGAGACGATCGGATCTTCGGTGTATTCCAGAATTCCCTTGAGCGGGCCTTCCGAAGCGGCCTTGATCGCCGAGTTGATGTCGGCTTCGGTGACGTCCTTCTCGACGTCGACGACGAGGTCGACGATGCTGCCGACCGGAACCGGAACACGCAGCGAAATACCGGTCAGCTTGCCAGCGAGAGCGGGCAGCACTTCACCCACGGCCTTCGCGGCACCGGTCGTCGTCGGGATGATGTTGATCGCCGCGGCGCGCGAGCGATAAATGTTGTCGTGCAACTGGTCCGACACGCGCTGATCGTTGGTGTAGGCGTGGCAGGTCGTCATCAGACCGCGGGCGATGCCGAAGTTTTCCTGCAGCACCTTGGCAACCGGCGCCAGGCAGTTCGTCGTGCAGCTCGCGTTCGAGATGCACTTGTGCGAGGCTTCCAGGAGATCGTCATTCACGCCCATGACGACGGTGAGGTCGGGCTTGTCCTTGGCGGGAGCCGACAGAATCACCTTCTTCGCGCCGGCTTCCAGGTGGCTGTCGTAGCCGGGCTTGCCATCCTTCGAGCGGCCCGTGAAGAAGCCGGTCGATTCCAGGGCGACATCGACTCCGAGATCCTTCCACGGCAGCGAGCGCGGATCCTTCTCCGCACAAACCTTGACCTTCTTGCCGTTCACGACCAGGTCGTTGCCTTCGACCGAGACCGTGCCCGGGAAGCGGCCTTGAACGCTGTCGTACTTGAGCAACACGCCCAGGGCATCGGGCTTGCCGAGGTCGTTGATCGCGACAACTTCGAATTCCGACGGGCGGGCGGCCATCGCTCGCAGAGCCACGCGGCCAATTCGCCCAAAACCATTGATCGCAACACGCACCGGCACGGCACTCACTCCTGTAGACGTTCCATCTCTCTCGGCCCGACAGGCTCTGGCGACGGCCGCCAAACTTTCAAAACCTTCAGCCACCAAGGGGTTACAGCACTCCTGGGCGGTTTTTGACGGCCGCAACAGCCGTCTGAGCCGGGAATGTTTCACAAGATCCGAACGCCGGGATTATATCGTTTGCGGACGGTCCCTCAAGGAACCGTGCGAACGCATCAATCTCCCCGCACGTCTCGGCCTGATCTGGGAGCACTCACTGGATGAGATCGCTCCAGGTCGTCTTACCGGCCCCTTGAGCCGCTTCCGGGGTCAGGACGACGGCCGGTAGCCATTGGCCGACTGCTTGAATCTCGTCGTTCAGCGACTGCCAAGGGTCGGAAACCGTCATCCGGGTCGGATCGTCCGCAGTTCCATTCCGCTTCGGGGGTTCCGGCCAGTCGGCCGGACGCGGGCCCGTGAAATACCGATCGCGACTCCAGGCAGAAGTCCCGCCGTCACGAATTGCCGCATGCATCGTGGTTGAGGGAATCTTGGCAGTCCGAGTCTGCGAGACCCTTTGGCCAGTTTTCGGATCCGTGAACGTCGATCCCGCGTTCGCCGTGACCTCGCTCTCGAACAGGCTGATGTGCAACCGAATGTTCGACTTCGGATCAATCTTCCATCCGCGACGGGCGAGGACGGCTGAAATCTGATCGCGAACCTGTTTCTCGAATCCTGGCCGCTTGTCGTTATCGCTGAAGCTGACTTCCAGCTTGACCGCCGTGCCGGGCTGAACAAGAAACGGGCTCTTCGACGCCGAATCGGCAATTAGGCCGGCCAGTTTTTCACCGGGGAGCGAGACCGAGGTGACTTTGGCTTCGTGGCCGAACGTGGAGACCCACCAGTGCCGACCAGCGACATGGCGCGGCAGATGCCGTGCCCAGAAATCGGGAGGGATCGTCCACGCGACGGCTTCCCGTCGCAGATCGAACAGCGCGAGGTTACCGAGGAGAATGGTGTTTTCATCGCACCATGCGACCGGTCCGTTCGACGCCGGCGCGATGAAGTCTTTGACCAGCGTGCCTGTTGCCAGGTCATGAACCGAAAGGTGCGGCCCATCTGCCAGGTCGCGGAGGAGTGCAATTTTGTCTCCCGCCGACGAAACCGCCGCGGCCGCCACTCGCCCCGTCCCTGACAACTTCCCGACGGCAGCTCCAGTCGCGGTCTCGAGGAACCACCAGTCGTTTCCATCGGCGTAACCGATCACGGAACCGCCCGGCATGAGACAGGTTTGCTGGACCGAATCGACCTGATAGGCCGGATTCAGGGCCGGCCAATTCCAGACCGTCATGGTTCCAGTCGAGTCGATTGTCGCCAGTTGACCGGTCCCGGCGAAGCTCCCCGAGATCAGGATCTGATCGCCGTCGCCCTGCGGAAGAGTTACGTCGGCGATCATGCTTCCCGTAACGACATCGATTCCCACCAGGCGTTCGGCAAGACCGGAGTTGCCGTCGGCAGACGGCTGCCAGGTTAGCAGGACCGCGTTTTTGCCGTCTGGAGAGACATCGAGCAGTTCAGCATCGAATCCCAGTGCCAGTTCACCCGAAAAGGCGCCGCTGGTGCCGTCATAGACGCTCAGCCACGATCGCACGGCTGTCTTTGCCCCGTCTTCGCTCGACAAATCCTTCAGCAGCCTTTTCCTCGCAGCGAAAACCTGGTCGAGCGACGTCGACGCCGTCGCGATGGACAGTGGCTCTCTCCGTTTCGCTCCCAGCGTGAGCATTGTGGCGGTCGGACCCGACGACATCACCAGCGACCTTAGCTGGGTCGACGCGCCGTGCAAGGGGATGGACGTCGCCCAATCCGCGGCCGGCTCCGCCGAGACCGTTAGTTTCCATCCGCTGTCGACCGGCCGCACCTTCGTACCGCTCGCGGGATCGACAGGTTTGGATTCCCCCAAAGCCACGAATGTTCGTCCCAGTGCTTCGGTCCCCGTCGGGAGTTCAATCCGTCTTGGTTGCTCATCAATCGGCTCAAACTTTTCCGGCAATTCGAACGCCAGCATTCCGATGTTCTGCTGGCCCACGTCGATCACCGAGACGATCGCCCCGCTCAGCGCGCGACGGCTGTTGTAGACCGTGATGGAACTCTCGGGAATTCGCCCCTGCAACCCGCCGGTCTTCCGGTCCAGAACAGCGTGTTCGAATATCAGCAGTCGGTCGCTGCCCGGGAAGAATTCGAGCGGCGTTCCCCCCACGTCGCCGGAGAAACCCGTTCCAAACTTGACCGGGGTCTCTTCCAGGACAAATTGCTCCACGGGCCGTCCCGTGGCCACATCCCAGATGTAAATGACGCCCGCGGTTCCGACTTGAAGCATGGCGGCAAACTGCGATCCATCGGCCGAGAACCGAAGTCCGCCGAACTTGCTCAGCCAGATTCGATAGGCATCGAACGGCAGCACCTGGGTCAGAACAGTGTCGCCGGTGGCAATGTCCCACCACTCCAGCGCGAAGCCATCATCGGGCAGTTCAAGACCTTGCACGCCATATCGCCCGCCTGGGCTGAATGCGATCGCTCGATTGAGGTTGTCGGCCCTGGTCGGCCGCGTGTAGAGAACTTTCCCCGTCCGGGTGTCCAACACGTGAAGCTCTTTGTCCCAGCCGTCACCAATCACCAGATGGGTGGCAGAGGGTGCCGCGAGCCAATCAACCCGTGTTCCGATCGGGATTTGTGCGGTCTTCGTAAGTTTTCCCGTTGCGGTGTCGAACCACGAAATAGCGGAAGTGCCGCCGCTGGGCGCGCCGATTCCCGCGAACAGGGTGCCGTCGGGGCTGAGCGCGAAGTGAGAATCGAAGTCGCTCAACTCCAGACGACCAACGAGTCGGCCGATTTCCTCGCCTGTCAACAAATTGACAAAGAGACGCCCGCCCTCGGCGGTCTCGTTTCGGCCAAGCGCCACGCATGGGCTGGGCGAAACGGGGAAAATAACGCTTTGATTCCGTAGATTGAATCGTTCATCGGGAATAACAAGGCGTTTCGGTTTCTTTTTCGGCCCGGCGGGATCCAGCGGAAACGGACCCTGATCGACCGAAATCGGCCAATCATCGGCAGACTGCGCGATGATTGGCCGACGGAGATACTCCAGAAGATCCGTGATGATGTTATTCAAGGGCACATCGGAACGGGCTCCTTGCAGGTCCATCACATGCTGGTCAAGCCCCCAGCCCGAAACCGGCTTCGTTACCGAGGCACGACTCACAGCGGGAGTCACCGACTGTCCAAAGGCGGGCACGCTTTGCCCGGCAACCGATGCACCGTCTCCGGGTGGCTGGCCAGTCGACGCGGCGACGTTTGGCTCGGAAAGCGTCGTCGGCCCGCGCGAATTCAGGAACGACCAGACACCCCCCCCCAAGACAACCAGCACAACCACGCCGACCAGGATGGGACCGATCGCGGGAGGAGCAGCCTGCGACGGCCGTTTCTTCCCCCGCGCGCGCTGCGGGTTCCGGGACGACATCTCAAATTCCCTGCTGTCGATTGGAAGTCAGACGAGACGAGTGAACGGCAGACGACTGTGAATCTATCCACACATAAGACTCGCGCTCAAGTCTCGATTCGAAATGCTCGCGATGGTCAAAAGCAGCGGCCAGACTGCCAGCGACGGTCAGGGGGAAGAAAGTGGAAGCGGCAAGAAGCCGTCGATTCGTGCCGTTGTGTCGGTCTTACTCAACACGCGGCGTCGACATCGAACGGGCATCTTCCTCAGCCTCTTTGAGAAGGTCGAGCTGGCGGATGACTTCCTGCAGCAGCGCGGGCAATCCTTTGCCAGTGACGGAAGAGAGAACCAGTACCGGTCGACCGATGGTTTCGCTCAGCAATTCCGCGGCGGTCGCGGCATCGGCGAGTTCGCCCTTCGTGACGACCGGAATCTCGGGGCGTTCCGCCAGGGCCGGATCGTAGAGACGAAGTTCTTCACGAATGCTCAGATAGTTTTCGATGGGATCGGTCTGATCGTCGGGGGCCGGTTCCACCAGATGGACCAGCAACTTGGTCCGTTCCACATGGCGCAGGAACTCGTGTCCCAGGCCGACGCCGGCGTGAGCCCCCTCAATCAGACCGGGAATATCGGCGAGGACGAATTGCCGGTCCTGACCGACACGAACGATTCCCAGGTTGGGTGACTTTGTCGTGAATGGATAATTGGCAATCTGCGGTGTCGCGCGAGATAGCCGGCTGAGCAGCGTCGACTTTCCGGCGTTCGGCTTGCCGATCAGGCCCACATCCGCGATGACCTTGAGTTCCAATGCGAGGTCGCGGATTTCTCCCGGCTCGCCGGGTGTCGTTTCGCGGGGTGTGCGATTGGTCGAGGACGTGAAGCGGGTGTTTCCTTTTCCCCCGGCTCCCCCTTTGCACACAATGATCTCTTGCCCGTGTTCCGCGAGATCCTTGAGAACGTGGCCGCGTTTGGCGTCACGCAGGATGGTCCCCGGCGGAACCCGGATGGTGGTATCCGCTCCATCGCGACCGGTTTTCAGCGAGGGCTGACCACCGCAGCCGTTGTCGGCAACCCAATGTCGAATGCCGACGAGGTGCGCGAGGCTGCTCACGTTCTCGTCGGCCATCAGAATGATGTGACCGCCGCGACCGCCATCGCCGCCGTCGGGACCGCCGCGCGGCACATGGGCCTCGCGGCGAAAGCTGCACATACCATCGCCGCCATCGCCGGCCCGACAGAAAATCGTAATCGAATCGACAAACATACCGTGAACTTCCTGGAGCACTTCCGAAGCGCCCTATCGTCGCGTTCGCCGGTGGTTTTGCAAGGGGGGGATGGGTTTATGGTTGAGGGTTTATGGTTGAAGGTTGAAAGACGAAGAAATCGGGACGATGGGGGCAGTGGCGAATCGTATCCTGTCGCCTCTTCGCAGCGGTTGATACGCTGGATGTGGGGGGGGCGGGCCGACATCCCTATCGAATACGCTCGATTCCACCACCGTGTCTGCGTCGACGCGAGAGGTTTGCGATGACACCGGAACTCGTCTCCCGACGGCCAGACCCGCCGCAACGGTCGATCGATTCGCATAAGGGGTCGTTTGGGCATGTGGCGATTATCGCCGGAAGACGCGGGATGTCGGGCGCGGCTTGTCTTGCAGGCACGGCGGCTTTACGGGGCGGGGCGGGACTGGTCACGGTGCTGGTTCCCCAGTCGATCCAGCCCATCGTTGCTGGCTACGAACCTTCGTACTTGACGATCGGCCTGCCGGACGCTGCCGATGGCGGACTGGCTCCCTCTGCAATTCTGGACATCGAAGTCGCTCTCACGGGAAAATCCGCTGCTGCCATCGGTCCCGGACTGGGACAGTCGACCAGTTGTCGCGAAGTCGTCCCGGCTCTCTACGACCAGATTGAATTGCCACTCGTCTGTGACGCGGACGCGCTGAACATTCTGGCCGAAACCCACGAAATCCTGACGCGTCCGCCGGATTCGGCTCCGCGAATTCTGACTCCGCATCCGGGCGAGTTTTCGCGACTTAGCGGCGTTTCAACCGCTGAAATCCAGAAGAATCGTGAGACGCTGGCCTGGGAATATGCCCGCTCCCATGGCGTGATCCTGGTCCTCAAGGGGCATCAGACGATCATTACCGATGGACGTCGGCTCTCGATCAACGACACGGGAAATCCGGGCATGGCGACGGGTGGGACGGGTGACGTTTTGACGGGACTCATCGTCTCGTTGCTCGGACAGGGGATGGAGCCCCTCGAGGCAGCCCATCTGGCCGTCTGGCTGCATGGCCGAGCCGGCGATCTGGCGGCGGAAGAATTGTCACAACCGGGCCTGATCGCGTCGGACCTCTTGCGGTTTGTGCCCCGCGCGTGGAAAGACATCGTCTGAAGAATTGTGGGGCCGACCCGGTTGGCTTACTGTCATTGACACGCAGCCAAACCCAGCAAGTGTAAATAGAGTCATTAACCAACCCTCGGAGCCGATCCGGTTACCTCAAGGAAATTCTTCGGTGCAAGGACTTTACGAACAGATTCAGGAAGCCGTCGCCGCCATTCAGGGGAAGTGGAGCGGGAAACCCGCAGTCGGGATGATCCTCGGCACGGGGCTTGGGGGTCTTGTCGAACAGATCCGTCAGGAAGCCACGATTCCGTACCAGGAAATCCCGCATTTCCCACATTCAACCGCTCCGGGCCACGCAGGACGGCTGGTTTGTGGAGAACTGGCCGGCGTTTCGATTGTCGCGATGGAGGGCCGATTTCACTACTACGAAGGCTACTCGCTCCAGCAGGTCACCTTCCCGGTGCGCGTGATGCAGGCCCTCGGTGTCAAAACGCTGCTGGTGACCAATGCCGCCGGGGGGATCAATCCGCAGTTCGAGCTGGCCGACATTGTGGTTCTGGAAGACCATATTAACCTGATGCCGGACAATCCCTTACGCGGCGTGAACGATGACCGTCTGGGACCGCGCTGGCCGGACCTGTGCGAGCCCTACCAGAAATCATTGGTTGCCGCCGCCCAGCGTGCCGCGGTTGAGCTAGGCTTCCAGGCGCACAAGGGAGTGTTTGTCGCCGTTCCGGGGCCGAATCTGGAAACGCGGGCCGAGTATCGGATGCTGAAGGCGATGGGGGCCGACGTCGTCGGCATGTCGACCGTTCCCGAGGTGCTGGTCGCCATCCATGCGGGCCTGAAAGTGGTGGGCTTCTCGGTGGTCACCGACCTGTGCCTGCCGGACTGCCTGGAACCCGTGGAAGTGCCAAAAATCCTGGAAAACGCGGCCAAAGGGGGGGCGAAACTGGCCCGACTGATTCCGAAAGTCCTCGCGGCGATTTCGTGACGGGACGGGGACTGGAAGAGTGGTTGGTGGTTGGTAGTCAGTGGTTAGCAATACGGAATTCACCCTAGAGACGTGCAGCGATTGCGAGAGTGCCCATGCGACAGTTCCTGCTGGCCATTTTGTTCGTCGCGGCGATCATGAACTGCGGGTGCGCGACGAAAGTGACGGTCGAGAACTACGAGAAAGTCAAAGTCGGGATGACTCTCGAAGACGTGGAAAAAATTCTCGGGCCGCACACGAAGTCGTACCAGGGAATCAAGACCTGGCGCGACGGCAACACGCGATCGATTTCCGTCGTTCTCGATGACCGCGGACTGGTCGCGGAAAAACACCGCGAGGGACTGTGAGCGGGGGCGGAAAGCAGAAAGCGGAGTGCGGAAAGCCAGAGAGGCTCTCGCACGTCGAAGTCTGTTACCGTATGCGGCGATTCCAATACAAAGCCCAAATATTTGCCCGGTAATGTTTTGCAGATTCTCACGGGCCGTGGTGCCTGATCCACCAATTTGAGAATCGGGGGCGAGAATCGGGAATAAATCCGGTCGTCTCGGATCGAATAGGCGTTGAGGAACACGATGGGCTCCAAGGTCTCGATGGACGAGCTGATCGACCGTCATGCCGAAAGCCTATATCGGGTCGCGTACCGACTCTCGGGTCAGCCAGCCGACGCCGAAGACCTGATCCAGCAGACGTTTCTGGTGGCTCAGGAGAAGCTGGATCAGCTTCGCGACGTCGAAACAGCGGCCGGATGGCTGGTCACGATTCTGAGAAATTTGTTTTTGAAGCAGTGCCGCGATCGGGTCAAACTGGTTTCGTTGACCGATCTGGCGGACGCTCCAGAAACGCAGCCTGACAATTTAGAGACATCCCGAGACGACTTGCAGGCGGCGCTCCTGGCACTACCCGAAGAGTATCGCCTGGTTTTGGTTCTGTTTTATTTTCGGGAACTGAGTTACAAGGACATTGCACAGTCACTGGGAATTCCGCTGGGAACCGTCATGAGTCGGCTCGCGCGGGCCAAGGCTCAATTGAAGCGGCATCTCGAAGGATCGGGAACACTGACCGGAATGAAGTCCGGAGCGGGACATTGAAATGACGGATTGCCAAACCGCACGCGAGAATTGGGAGCTGACGACACTGTCGCGGTCGACGGAGTGCGACCATCCCAGCGATGACGTGACGGCTCATCTTGAGTCCTGCCCGAATTGCCGCATCGCATTTCGGGAGCAGAAACGGTTCGACGAAGAGATCGCCGACCGGCTGGCGGATGTACCCATTCCCGCGGGCCTCAAGGATCGACTTCGCGAGCGTCTTAAGACGGCCGCGGAACTTCCTGTTCTTGCCGACGCAGAAGCTCCGGCCAGCACGGCGACAGGAGACTTGGTGGTCACCGGTAGGCAGCGACGTTCCTGGCGGCGCGTGGGCACTCGCACGATTTCGAGCATTGCCGCGCTGCTGTTGGTTGCCGCCGTGGCCTGGATGCTTCAGCCGTCGCGGCTTGAATTCCGGTCCTTCATGCAGGTAGCCACGGCCGATTGGGCGGAGTTCTCGACGACCTCGAATGGCGCGATTCTCCCCGTGGCGTGGACTTCGCAACCCGGCATGGCGCTGGGAGAAACCCGCTCGCGGCAGGTTTCGGTGGGGTTGGGTCGCACCGTGATGATTTCGGCCACGCCGTTCCGCTGGTCGAGTCGTCGTCCGTCGGTCCAACTGGAGGGACGCCTGGTCCAGATGCCCGCAACCGCAGTGCGGCCGCTGCCGGCGGCAAACTCGTTCACGTCGGCCACCATCGAATACCAAGGGGCCGACGCCTTGGTGAGCTGGGTGGATGGCGACCAGGTCTACATCTGTTTCGTCCCGCAAGGGGCCGCGTCGATCGAGCACCTCCAGCGAGCCTTTGCCCGCCAGACAATGGTGACGTAGTCGTTGCAGAGTGCCAGCGGCCCTGCGGGAGCCCGGACCGAGAATGCATTTCGCATGGCGTTCTCGCAGTCGCTTGGCAATTTCCCCGTTTGCCCCCGGTTGGCGGAACGCTTAGAATCCGGCCACTTTTTGGTTGAGACGTTCCGCTGCCACTCTGGCGGCCGTCCGCGGTGTGATTTGGCAATGTGGGATCTTGGGACATGGCAGAGCACGACATCGGTTTGATTGGACTGGCCGTCATGGGACAGAATCTTGTCCTGAACATGGCCAATCACGGGTTTTCGGTCGGGGTTTACAACCGGACGACCGCGACGACCGATGAGTTCATCGCTAGCCTGCCGAACGAGTCTGCCGATAAAGTCCACGCGGGAACAGTCGACCGCGTGAAGGGATATCACACGGTCGAGGAGTTTGTCTCCAGCCTGAAGAGCCCCCGCCGCGTGATGATTATGGTGAAGGCCGGGAAGCCGGTTGACGCCGTGATCGACCAGCTCAAGCCGCTGCTCGCGCCGGGAGACATCATCATCGACGGCGGAAACAGCGATTTCCGCGACACGAATCGCCGTCACGAAGAACTCAAGGCGGCTGGCCTGCGGTTCATTGGAACCGGCGTCTCGGGCGGCGAAGAAGGGGCGCTGAAAGGCCCGAGCATCATGCCCGGCGGCCATCATGAAGCCTGGCCGTTCGTGAAGGATGTGTTCCAGGCGATTTCCGCCAAGGTTGGTCCGAATAATGACATTCCCTGCTGCGACTGGGTCGGCGACGCCGGGGCCGGGCACTATGTGAAGATGGTGCACAACGGCATCGAATACGGCGACATGCAGCTCATCTGCGAAGCGTATTTCATCCTGAAGCACGCCCTGGGGCTGTCCAACGACGAGCTCTACGACGTCTTCAAGACATGGAACGAAGGGGAACTCGAAAGCTATCTGATCGAGATCACCCGCGACATTTTCACCGTGAAGAAGGACGCGAAGACCGGCAAGTACCTGGTAGACGAAATTCTCGACACCGCGCAGCAGAAGGGGACTGGCAAGTGGATGAGCCAGCACGCGCTGGATCTGGGTGTGCCGACCACGCTCATCACCGAAGCCGTTTATGCCCGTTGCCTGTCGGCTCAGAAGGACGCCCGCGTCCGTGCGTCGAAAGTGTTGACGGGACCAGCCGACGCCAAATTCACCGGTGATCGCAAGCAGTTCATCGAAGACGTTCGGCAGGCGCTGTACGCCTCGAAGCTGTGCAGCTACGCGCAGGGTTACGTGCAGCTCGACGCTGCCGCGGCCGAATTCGGCTGGAAGCTGAACAACGGCAACATCGCGCTGTTGTGGCGGGGTGGGTGCATCATTCGCAGCCGGTTCCTGGGGGACATCAAGGCGGCCTTCGACAAGAATCCCAGCCTCGAAAACCTGCTGCTGGACGATTTCTTCGCCGACGCGGTCAAGAAGGCACAACCGGGCTGGCGACGCACGGTGGCGACGGCCGTGGAACTTGGCCTGCCGATCCCGGTCTTCAGCGCGGCCCCGAGCTACTACGACGGCTACCGCAACGCCCGGTTGCCCGCGAACCTGCTGCAGGCCCAGCGCGATTACTTCGGCGCTCACACCTACGAACGGCTGGATACGGAACGCGGGAAGATGTTCCATACCGATTGGATCCGCGAGCGTAATTTGCGCTAACACGGGTGAAGTGCCTGAGCGAAAAACAAAGAGACCGGGATTGGCTGCAATGAGCCGATCCCGGTCTCTTTGTTGAGTTCAGCAGTCCGTTCGTGCCCGCTCTTCAGCCCGGCGGCGCTGGCATTCGCTGCCTCCCAACTGGTATTCGCGGCAGATGGGGGGACGATATTCGTAGTGCCGACACCGCAATGTGGCCCGGTCGAACCACAGGCAGGCGTCCTGCGGTTCTTGGCCGCGAAACAGTCCCGAGAAGTGATCGTTGATCTCGCGGATCAACTCGGCTGGCAAGTCGGGCGGCCGCGAGGGATGTGGGTCGGGCAGGCCCGGCCGGCTGGCGTAGATCGCCACCGGCGAGCCAATTCCCTGGCAGCACAGGCCGCAGCCATCGCACGTTTCGACGGGCAGGATCGACAGCTCCGGTCGATCAGCGAGACCATTCGAGACGTCATCGTTCGTCGGCGAGTCGAGCATTCGGCTTCCCGTTCGACCGCGAATTACTCTTTCTTTTCCTCGGGCTTGGGCTCTTCCGGTTTGGGTTCGGCTGGCTTCGCCAGATCGAGCCCGCGAATGACGCGAACTTCCGGCAGTTTTTCCTTCAGGGCCGCGACCCCGGCGTCGGTGACCTGAGTCTCCCACAGGTAGACCGATTTCAGCTTCTTGAGGTTTTCCAGGTGCTTGAGACCCGCGTCCGTGACCGGGGTTCCGTAGAGGTTCAGATACTCCAGCGACTCGAGATTGGCCAGGTGCGCGAGCCCCGCGTCGGTGACGGCGGTCTTTTCCAAGTGAAGGCGGACCAAGCCCTTAAGGTCTGCGAGGTTCGCGAGCCCCGCGTCGGTGATTTTGGTTCCACGGAGGTTCAGATTGGCCGTCGAGGGAAGGGCCTTGAGCGGAACCAGGTTTTCGTCCTTGATCTCGGTTCCGGAGAGATGGAAGGCGATGTCGAGACGGGGATCCGTCTGGGCCAGTTCCAGAACCAGTCCGCCCGCCTTCCGAATCTCGGCAATCGCGGCCTTCTCCGGCTCGGAGCGTTCTGCCTTTTTCTCCTGGGCCGCTGCCAGCGAAACCATCGAACACGCCATCAGAACCGCGAGGCCGTGACCGAACTTCATGGTGCCATTCTCCTGCTACGAAATGCTTCTCATCGGGCCAATTCCCCAGGAGACCTGGCCCGTCACTGATGAGTGTATTCGGATGCGAGGCGGCTGTCAGCTGTCTCGAGGGAGTGGTTGGTGGCTGGTGGGTAGTGGTTGGTGAGAGGAGAAGAGCGCGCGGGGGCGCTTTCGCCTGAATGGGCGATGCGTGGGGGGTGAGATGAAATTGTTGCCGGGGTTCCCCGGCGGAGCGGGGTTTGAAGCCGGTCCGCCGGAGTTCCTGCTGCCGTCGATCAGGGTTCGCACTCGTGTGCGTTGGGTCGCCTGACGTCAGACTGCGCACTTCGTGCGCCTTTCCGGGGAGGTCGTGGACGTCCCCGGGATTTTGGGCCCTGATCAGGCCCGGGAGAGGGCGCTTCCGGCGCGGGCGGATGGTTTCCGGTCGCGGGCTAGCTCGTTGCGTCTCCTCAACCGAAACGGAAGTGGTGCGCCGTTTTTTTGGAGGGGGAGACGCGGGGAAGGGGAGTTGGGGGGAGGAAGATGAAGGAGAGCGCTCCCCGTTGGGTCGCGACTATAGGGGGGGGGATTGTTGGCGGAATTCGTCTCGCGTTTTTGTGCGGATTCGAGTATGACTCTGGTCATTCGCTGGCCGTCATGGAAGGACGGTGCCTGGAGAAATTGGGCAAGCGGCAGGGATGCAGCATGTCGACGGGGGTTTTGCCCGCTGAAAGTTCGCCGACGATCTTTCATCACGTCGGTCGGCTCACCGTCGCGCTCTTCGCGTCAGTCGGCGATCTGACTCTCTTTTCGCTGCAAACCCTCGGCTGGATTCTCGCGAAATTACCGCGAGGGCATGTCTTCTGGCCGATCTGCTACGAAGTGGGCGTGTGCAGCGTTCCCGTCGTCCTCGTCACCGGGATGTTCATCGGCATGGTGTTGGCCGTGCAGTCGTACGACACACTGCGGATCATGCACTTTGAATCGCAGCTCGGCTCGGTCGTCAATGCCTCGCTGATCAAGGAGCTCGGTCCCGTGCTCGCGGCGACCATGCTAGCCGGGCGGGTCGGCTGCGCGATCGCGGCGGAGGTCGGCACGATGAAAGTGACTGAGCAGGTCGACGCCCTGCGTGCCCTGGGAGCCGACCCCATCGCCTATCTGGTCGTGCCGCGCGTTCTCGCCTGTTTTCTGCTGATTCCCGCCCTGACGGTACTGGCCGACGCGATCGGCATTCTGGGTGGCTGGCTCGTCAGCACGCAGATGCTGGGGGTCAACAATCATTACTACTGGCTGTACTCCGAAAACTTCGTGACCGCGTACGACTTCCTGATGGGGATCGTGAAGAGCATGTTCTTCGGGGCCTTCATTGCCCTGGTGGCCTGTCATCGCGGATTTCAGTGCGGGAGCGGAGCCGAGGGGGTTGGGCGGGCAGCCACGCAGGCGTTCGTGGCCGCGTTCGTCATCATTCTCGCGACAGATTTCCTCTTGGGGCTGTTGTTCCTGAGACTTTATTACGTGCTGTTTTAGTGTCTTGGTCTGAATGTTTGGTTGCCACTGGCTCTGCCAGTGCCTCTTTTTGTGGCTGAAAGGCTTAAGGCACACTGGCGGAGCCAGTGGCACACGAAAATCAAGCCGTGACAAAGCACCAGAATGTTTCGCCGTGAATCGCCCGATAGCACCGGACATGGCTGATTGCCGATGACCAGCAAACCCGACATCGCGATGGAGCTTCGCAACGTGCATCGTACGTTTGGCGAGCAAGCTGTGTTGCGCGACGTCTCGCTGACCGTCCATCGCGGCCAGACACTGGTCATTATCGGTGAGAGCGGCTGCGGCAAGAGCGTGACAACCAAGCTCCTCGCCGGGCTTCTCGAACCCAGCCGGGGCGACGTATTCTGGGAAGGTCAGCCGCTCGCCTCGCGTTCCAAGCGGCAGTTGCGCGATGATCGCCGGAAAGTGGGCTACCTGTTCCAGGGAGCCGCGCTGTTTGACAGCATGAGCGTTTACGAGAACGTGGCGTTCGGCCTGCGTGAGAACTTCAAACTGCCGGAAAAGGAGATTCGCGCGGCGGTCATCGATCGTCTGCGTGACGTCGGACTGCCCGAAGCGACGGCCGCGAAACGACCGTCCGATCTCTCGGGAGGGATGCGAAAGCGCGTCGGACTGGCACGAGCGATGGCGATGTCGCCGGAGATTGTCTTTTACGATGAGCCGACGACGGGTCTCGACCCCGTGATGAGCGACGTCATCAACGAGCTGATCCTGCAGACGCAAGCTCGGCACCATGTCACCAGCGTGGTCGTCACGCACGACATGCACACGGTTCGGCGGGTCGCGGACCGCGTCGTGATGCTGTACCCGCTGGGGCGATTGGCGCCCGGCGAATCGCAGGTTGTTTTTGCCGGGACGGCCGAGGAACTGTTTGCCGTGGAAGATCGCCGGATTTCGAGCTTCGTGCGCGGCGAGGCGGGTGACCGGATTCAGGAGTTGTCGGCGGCTTGATGGCGAGTTGGTACTCGCCCCGAGAGCAAATACCTCGACCAAGGCTCTGTCGAAAATAGAGATTCGGGTGGGCGGTGCTGGTTTCGCATGTGCATCTTTTAGTAGATGAAAGACTTAAGACGCACTGGCGGAGCCAGTGGCACACGAACAGGAAGCCGTGACAAGACACGAGTCACGATGATCCAGTCTCGGGGCAAGGAAGCACGATCCGATGGCGAACGAACGACAGATGCAGTTTCGCGTGGGCCTGCTCGTCATGCTCGCGCTGTCGCTCGGGATCGCCATGGCGATTCGCTTTGGGGATCTGCAGAAGAAGTTCGAGGATCGCTACGCGCTGACCTTGGAGCTTTCGTCGGCCTCGGGATTATATCCCAATGCCCCGGTCCTCCTGAATGGTCTGTCGATCGGGAATGTTCGCGAGATCGTCCTCGATCCGCAGTATCGCGGCGTGCTGGTGACGCTCGACATCCGCGAGGAAATCCGCCTGCCGAACGACAGCCGGGCCATTGTTACTCGAGCGCTTCTGGGGGATGTCGCCGTTGAAATTCTGGCCGGGGTCGGTCCGGAACCCTTTCAGGAGGGCGACCGCCTGGCGGGTGAGCCAGGCGCCGACGTGGTCGCGATGGTACAGCGGCTGGAAGGCCGCGCGATGCAGACACTGGAGGCTTTTTCCAGCACGAGCCACGAGTGGGAGAAGGTCGCAAAGAATGTCAACATGCTGATGGACACTAAGCGCGGCGACCTCGACCTGGTCATCGAGCGGGCGGCGGAGTCGCTGCACCAGTTCACGATCACGATGCAGTCGGCGAACGTGATGATCGCGGAAGCCAATCAGATTCTCGCGGATCCGGCGACCCAGGAGGCGCTCAAAGCGACTCTGCAGGGGATGCCGCAACTCGTCAACGAAACGCGGGACACGATCGCCGCGACGCGGTCTTCCATCTCGCTCATCAATCGCAATCTCGCGAATCTCACCCAGGTCACCGAACCCGTTGGAAAACGGGGCGAATTGATGGTCGCCAAACTCGACAGCAGTCTGGGCCATCTTGATGGGCTGCTGGGCGAGTTGCATCGGTTCTCGCGAGTCGTGAATTCCGAAGACGGTAGCTTGCAGCGCCTGGCATCGGATCCGGCGCTTTACGAGAACATGGCGCGTTCGTCCGAGTCGCTGGCCGTCCTGTTGCGGAACCTGGAGCCCGTCTTGCGGGACGTGAAAGAGTTCTCGGACAAGATTGCCCGCCATCCGGAGATTCTTGGTGTCGGCGGGGCCGTGAAGCCGAGCAATGGCCTGAAGGACAGCGAAGTCCTGGAAGGGAACGGCGGCGGCATTCGCCAGACCGGTGGGATTCTTCGGGGTCGGAATTAGACCGGCTTGCGGCAACGATAACTCCGGGGTGGTCTGCGACGCTGTTAACCCTTTTGATCGATCGACGCCCCGGCGTGCTCGCCCCGCCGGACGAAAAGTTTGACGGCTAGAGGCCGTTCCCAAGCCATATTTCCCCGCTCCTTTGCCGTCTTGATCGGCAGGAAGCCACGTCTGGCGCGGCAGGATCGGGACTAGCCATCAAACTTTGGCTCCGGCCAGTCAAGCTGGCCGGGGGCGGACCTGAGCGGGTTTCTAGCTGTCAAACTCCCGTTCCCACCGGCTTGCCGGTGGGGGACGACAGCAATGAGGGTTACCGGCGAGGTGCCATGCTTGCATCTGTTCTCCGAGGCAAGCATACGGTCTTTGTCTCGTTCCTAGGCTCTTCGCCCTCACTCAAACTTACGAGGCAGAGCCTCGGGGAGAGTTGTTCCCAGACGCAATCTGGGAACAACTGTAGAAGATGCTGGGATATGCCTATGGGCTATCCCAGCCTACCTTTAGATGCCCGTAAGTCTCACGGGCCGCCGATGAGGGCGTTTGAGCGCAGTTGTTGGGCGCGGTCGAGGACGTCGCGATTCGAGGGGAGAGCCCGGGGCTGCATCGCGTACTGGAAATCGTGGCGGTCGGTGATGTTATGCAGCGCCAGATTGTCCGAGAAGAAGTCGATTCCCGGCGTCTGATACCACGGCGCTTTGACCGGCTGCATGACGGTCAGCGTCTCGTAGCCGTCCTTGATGAGCGTGACTTCGCGGGTGCCGTAGTAGAGAAAGTCGGCCGAGCAGGGGGTGTAGCCGATTTCCTTGCCGTCCAGAAGGACCAGCGCGCCGGGCGGATTGGAGTGGATGGTCATCCGCCGCGAGACGCAGCCTGTCGCGGCGCAGGCGATGAAGAGGCCCAGCCAGACATGGCGGCAGAATGAAGCCGTCAGCAGCGGGCGACGCCGAACCATCGCGATACAATCTCCCCTTTCGCGGACCGGCCCACGGTCCACATTGCGTGGGGGAATGTAGGTGGTCTGGCGACCTCTGCCAAGAGCGGTTTTGTGTGTGATAGCGCACGAATTTAGAGATCGCGAGTTATTGCGCAATCCATTTCTCCGCGCTCTCGGCGACCTCTGCGGTAGATTCAGGACTCTCGCGAAGGATGATTTTGCGCGCGGAGGTCGCAGAGGACGCGGAGAATGGCGAGCTGCGAGAAAACAGCGGGTGGGGTCTGTTGCATCGATGGAATGAGCTTGGCCAGAATCTGGATTCTCGAATGGTCGAGGTGGCTGGCTGAATGAAGTGACGCGGCCGGCGGTGTCTCGTCCGATGCGGGTGTTGAGGCGTTGTCTTTTTTCGGCAGGGAGTTTTCCGTTGAGCGACTGGTTTCGCATTGCGAATGAGGCCGACATTGCGTCGCCGACGATCCTGCTCTATCCCGATCGCATTCAGGAGAACCTGAGGCGGATGATTGAGGGGGCCGGAAATGTCGACCGCCTGCGACCGCATGTGAAAACGCACAAGCTGCCGCAAGTGGTGCGGATGAAACTCGACGCCGGGATTCGGAAGTTCAAAACGTCGACGATCGCCGAGGCGGAAATGACGGCGGAAGCCGGCGGTGAGGATGTGCTGCTCGCCTTTCCGCTTGTCGGGCCGAATATTGGACGGTTCGCGAAGCTGGTGAAAGCATTTCCGAAGACGCGATTTTCAGCGATTGTCGATCATCCGGTTACTCTGCGGGCGATGTCAGCGGGGTTTGTCGCCGAGGGGATCGACGTCGATGTCTATCTTGACCTTAACGTCGGCATGGAACGAACGGGGATACTGCCCGGGCCGGAAGCGGAGTCGCTTTATCGCGAGATGTGTTCCACCCCAGGAGTTCGCGCGGCGGGTTTTCATGCGTATGACGGCCAACTCATCAACCAGACCGTCGAGGGCTTGCAGGCGGATGTCGAGACAGCCTTCGCACCGGTCTGGGAGCTGCGAGACCGGCTGACGAAATCCGGTCATGCCGTTCCCAAGGTGATTGCCTCCGGGACGCCGACATTTCCACGGTTTGGCGATCATCCCGATGTCGAAGTGGGGGCGGGGACAACCGTGTTGTGGGATACCGGGCAACCGGCTGCCTGCCCCGATCTTGACTTTCTAAATGCGGCGGTGCTCCTGACCCGCGTCGTGAGTACGCCGAGGCCGAATCGCATTTGCGTTGACCTGGGTCACAAAGCGGTATCCTCCGAAATGCCGCATCCTCGGGCGACGTTCTTCAATGTGGAGGTCACGAAAGTGATTCGCCATAGCGAGGAGCACCTGGTTCTCGAAACCACCAGAAGCGACTGGACGCCGGGTGACGTGTTGTACGCGCTGCCAACGCATATCTGCCCGACAATGGCGTTGCATCAGGAAGCGTGGGTGGTGCGGGTCGGCCGAGCTGTTGAGGCGTGGCCGATTGCCTCGCGAGCGAGAAGGATGACTTATTGAGAGTGGTTGGTAGTTAGTGGGTGGTGGTTGGTGAAAAGTCACAAAAGTCAGATGCGCTGACGAAGTTACTCGACTGGGCGACGGGCCTGGTGAACACAGGAAATGCCGATGCCGCGGACTGCTATTACTGGGGACATTCCCACGAGCCATTTGCCGTTCAGTCCTGCCGTTGCTGCCGGGCCGTTTGTGTTTGTTTCCGGGCAGGCATCGGTGAGCGATACGGGGCAGATTTTGCTGGGAACGTTCGCGGAGGAGTTTGCGCGGTCTTTCGACCATGTCCGGCGGATTCTCGGGGCGGCAGGCTGCACGATGGATGACGTGGTTCGCGTGACGTCGTATGTGGCGAAGGAAGAATATCTCGCCGAATACAATCGGCTGTATCGCGAACTGTTCCAAGAGCCCCTGCCGGCGCGGACCACGCTGGTGGGATGTCTGGGGACGGATTCGATCAAGTTTGAAGTTGATGTGATTGCTTATCGGGAAACGTCGGCCGGTTAGTGGATGCCCCATTGGAAGGGGTCGTGCTTGTCGAAGACGAGTCGGCTATCGGCCGTGATATGGGCGGTTCCCGTGATCGTGGGAATGATGGCGTCCGGGCGGGTTTCGTCGCGGACGTAGCGGCCTCGGAATGATGTGCCAAGGATCCCCTCCTGTATCCACTCTTCGCCGGGGGCGAGTTTGCCGGCGGCTGCCAGGCACGCCAGCTTCGCGCTGGTCCCGGTGCCGCATGGTGAGCGGTCGTAGGCCGCGCCGGGGCACAGGACGAAGTTCGCGGAGTTGGCAGAGGCGTTTCTGGGTGGGCCGAAGAGTTCGATGTGGTCGACCTCGGGATAACCCTGAGTGTTGACCGCGTGGCGAACCTTGGACGCGAATGTGACCAGTGAAGAGGCGTGCTGGAGATCGATCGACTGGCCGTGGTCTTCGGTCAGGAAGAACCAGTTGCCTCCCCAGGCGACATCGCCGCGCACGGTTCCATGGCCAGCGACATCGATCGAAACCTGAGTGGCGACGCGCCAGCAGGGGACATTGCGGACGGAGACTTCTCCCGAATCGTTGAGGACCACGGTCACGATGCCGACGGGGGTCTCGAGCCGATGCTCACCGCGTTGAAGTCGACCGAGCCAGGCGAGCGTGGCGACGACCCCGATCGTGCCGTGCCCACACATGCCGAGGTAGCCGACATTGTTGAAGAAGATCACGGCCGCCGCGCATGTGGGATCGCTGGGCGGGCCGATCCATGCTCCCACAAGGACATCCGAACCGCGCGGCTCGCGGACAACGGCGGTGCGCACATGGTCGAAGCTCTGGCGAAATCGTTCGAGTCGTTCGGCCGCGGTGCCGGTTCCCAGATCGGGGCCACCTTCGACAATCGTGCGGGTTGGTTCGCCGGCGGTGTGGGAATCGATGACGCGCATATTGAATCGCACTTCCGCGACAGGAGCGACGACGGAGACGAAGGGCTACTTGCGAGGGCGGGTGGCGATTGTCCGACGGATGATCGCCAAGATCTCTTCGCGTTCCGCCCCGGCCAGCGGCAGGCGGGGTTCGCGGACCCATTCGGTTCCAAGCCCGGTTTCCTGAATGGCCAGCTTGATGTACTGCACGAATTTGACGTGCGTGTCGAGCTTCATCAGGGGTGCGAACCACTCGTAGAGCGAGCGGGCGGCATCCCACTCCCGCGCGCGAAGCAGTTCCCACAAACGCTGGTTCTCGTCCGGAAATGCGGCGCCGGCCCCGGCGATCCAGCCGTCGATTCCCAGGATTGACGATTCGAGAATCAGGTCGTCGACGCCGACGAACATCTTGAATCGGTCGCCACAGCGCTGGCGGATTTCGACGATCCGTCGCGTATTGCCCGAGCTTTCTTTGACGGCGAGCAGGTTGTCGAGATCGACGAGTTGCTTAAGGAGTTCCGGAGTTGCATCAACCGGGTAGGCAATCGGGTTGTTGTAGAGCATCCAGGATGTGCGGACGGCCTTCGCGACCTGGCGGTAGAACTGGACTGCTTCGCGAGGATCGGCCCGGTAGACCATGGCGGGCATGACCATCAGCCCGGCGGCACCGCCTTCTTCCGCGGCCCGAATCTGATCGCAGGCCTGGGAGGTCGACAGGGCCGCGATCCCAGCGATGATGGGGATTCTTCCCGCAGCTGTCGCAACGGCGGTATCCACCAGTTGGCGGCGCTCGTCTGCCGAAAGGGTCTGGCTTTCCCCCAGCGAACCGCACACAACGATTCCCTGAATGCCCGATTGAATCAGGCGTTCGAGATGCCGGGCCGTTCCCGCGAGGTCGAGAGACTGGTCCTGGCGGAACTGCGTGACCATCGCCGGGAAGACACCTTCCCAGCGGCAGCGGACGGACTCGGCGGCAGGCATGACGCAACTCGCGAAGGGATCGACAACCATCGGCTGCCAAGTCGCCGACGATCTACGCGAGAATATCGTGGACGACCTCGCCATGCACATCGGTCAGGCGGAAATCGCGGCCCTGGAAGCGATAGGTCAGCCGGGTGTGATCGAGTCCCAACTGATGGAGAATCGTGGCCTGCAAGTCATGCACATGCACTCGCTGCTCAACGACGTTGTAGCCGATTTCGTCCGTCATGCCGTGAATGTAGCCGGGCTTCACGCCCCCGCCAGCCAGCCACATCGTGTAAGCGTCGATATGGTGGTCGCGGCCGATTGACTCGCGGCTTTCGCCCATGGGGGTTCGTCCGAATTCACCGCCCCAGACGACAAGGGTGGAATCGAGCAAGCCCAGGCGTTTGAGATCCTTCACGAGCGCGGCTGACGGTCGATCGACTTCGCCGCAGACCTGGTCAAGCGACTTGCCGAGATCGAGGGCCCCGCCGTGGTGATCCCAGTCGGTGTGATACAACTGGACGAAGCGCACGCCGCGTTCAACGAGCCGCCGTGCCAGCAGGCAGTTTGAGGCGAACGAGGGCTGGCCGAGATTCACGCCGTACAGCTCGAGCGTTTCCTTGGTCTCGCCGGACAGGTCCATGAGTTCCGGCGCGCTCGACTGCATGCGGTAGGCCATTTCGTAAGCCGCGATGCGCGTGGCGATTTCCGGGTCGCCAACGACGCCTTGATGGAGGCGATTGAGATCGCGGACGGCATCGACGAAAGCCGCCTGTTGATCGCCGGTGACCGTGGGCGGTGGGGCCAGATCGAGGATCGGGTTGGCCCCTTTCAGGAAGGGGACGCCCTGATGAACCGAGGGGAGGAAGCCACTGGAATAAAGAGCCGCGCCGCCGCGCGGACCGCGCGGACCGGATTGCAGGACGACGAAGCCGGGGAGACTGTTTGACTCACTTCCCAGGCCGTAGGTGACCCACGACCCCATGCTGGGACGGCCGAACTGGGGCGAGCCGGTGTTGACGAAGACCTTCGCGGGGCCGTGGTTGAAGACGTCGGTCTTCATTCCTTTCAGCCAGCAGACGTCGTCGACAATCTCGCGGTGATACGGCAGCAGTTCGCTGAGAGTCATGCCGCATTCGCCGACCCGGTCGAACTTGCGGACCGAGCCGACGAGTTTGGCGTCGGGTTTGATGAAGGCGAACCGTTTACCCTTAGTGAACGACTCCGGCACGACCTGGTCGTGCAATTCACGCAGCTTCGGTTTCTCGTCGAAGAGTTCCAACTGGCTGGGGCCGCCCGCCATGAACAGGTAGATGACGGCCTTGGCTTTGCCCGGAAAATGGGGTTGCGCGGCGACAAGTGGATTGGTGCGACGATCGGCACTTCTGCCTTCGCAGGCGAGAAGGCTGGAGAGGGCCATACCCCCCAAGCCAAGACCGCACTCGTTCAGAAAATGCCGCCGGGATTGCTGCCGGGCGAATTCGACGGGTGACATCACCGGTCTCCTATTCACGATTGATGAACTCATCAAGGTTGAGCAGGACGCGCGACAGCAGGGTCCAGCGCGTCACATCGTCCGCCTCGCGGTGTTGTTCCAGGAATGACAGCAGGCGTTCGCGCTCTTCAGGCCGCGGTTCCCGGGAAAAACAGATGCGGTAAGCTTCGTCGAGGCGGCTCGACGGGTTGGCCGAGGATTCTTCAGCGAGGCGTCGCCCCAGTTCTCCCGCCAGTTCAACAAAGACCGGGTCATTCGCCAGATGCAGAGCCTGTAGCGGCGTGTTCGAGCGGTTGCGGCGGGTGCAGGCGGTCTGTGCGTCGGGACCATCGAACGTGGTGAAGAGGGGGTGACGGCTTTGACGCCAGAAGTAGGTGTACATACCGCGGCGGAAGCGGTCGCTCCCTTCGCTGGGGTTCCACGCGCGCTGACTTTGGGTGAACGAAAAGACTTCCGGCGGCTGGTAGGGATAGACGCCGGCACCGCCGATCTCGTTGTCCAACACACCGGCGGCCGAGAGAGCAGCATCCCGAATGATCTCGGCTTCGAGGCGGATGCGATGCTGCCGTCCCAGCAATCGGTTGTAGGGATCGACAGCCGCGAGGTCGTCGCGGTGGTGGGAGGCCCGGCGATACGTGGACGACGTGACGACCTGGCGGAAGAGACGTTTGACTTGCCAGCCCGAGGCTATAAAGTCGGCGGCCAGCCAGTCGAGCAGTTCCGGATGCGTGGGAAAGGCCCCCTGGTAACCGAAGTCGTTCTCGGTCTCGACGATGCCGATCCCGAAAAACTGCTGCCAGAACCGGTTCACGGTCACGCGGCCGGTCAGCGGATGATCGGGACGGGTCAACCAGCGGGCGAGATCCAGTCGATTCGGGACTCCCTCGTTACCGCTGAGGGGAGGCAGAATGTCGGGGGTCGTTGGAGCGACTTCGTTGAGGAGGCTGAGGAAGTCTCCGCGATCGAAGATGTGGGTCGATCGTCGGGGGGAGGTTTCCCGCAGGATGAGCGTCGAGGGAATTTCCGCCTGGACCGACTTGATGGCCGCCTCGATCCTCTTCACCTCGGCTTCGCGAGCCAAAGTCTCGGCTGATTGTTTCAGCAGGTCGTCGAGAACAGTTCGTTCGGCTTCGGCGAGTTCTTCGGTCGGCTTGAGGAGCAGTTGCTGGGCTGTCACCGGCAGATTGACATAGGTTCCTTCGGCGTCGGTCAGCGAGATGCGGAAGCGACCGAGGGCGTATTTTGCCGGGTTGCCGCTGAATTTCAGCGTGAATTTCAGATTAATCGAGTCATTTGTTTCGGCCGGCAGTTCCAGTACGAAGACGGCCGTGCGATTGACGTTCATCGAGCCGGTCGCGCCGTTGATCGCCCAGCCTTTGTCGGGGCGGGCCAGCAGGACGTCGGCGACGTCGTAATTGGGTTGCGAGTGATCGGCGAGAGCCCGACTGAATTTGACAGGCTGACCGTTGACCTCGAAGCGAAACTCGCTGAGGACAAAGTTGCCGTTGCCGGCGCGACCGGGGCCTGACTTGGGCAGCCGTTCGTCGGCAAGGGCCTCCAATCGAACGGCTGTCACCGACTTGAGCCGCGACCAGCCTTCGACGACATAGGTCGCCGCGTCGGCAATTTCGCCTTCTGCGAGCAATGAAGAGTCGTCCTGCCGTATGAGCGTCGTTCCCGGATCGGCGGTGGCTTCGCGGGGAGGAAGTGGGATGTAGCCAGTCTTCAGAGCCGTCTTCAACTCGGCAACTTTTTCGTCGAGCGGTCTTTCGTCGAGGGTCGACTTGTGGCTTTCCTTGGCGGCTTTCAGTTCGTTCCGCAATTGTGCCAGGCGGGCATCCTGCTCGCGTGTGCTCAAAGGCAAGACAGGTTCGTCGACGTTGTTCAGAAAGGCATAGAGTTCGTAGTACTCGCGCTGCGAGACCGGGTCGTATTTATGGTCGTGACATTGGGCGCATGCGACCGTGAGGCCCAGCCAGACCGTGCCTGTCGTGTTTGTGCGGTCGATCGTCCGTTCTGTCCGGAACTGTTCCTTGTCGGTGCCACCCTCTTCGTTGAACGAGGTGTTCCGGTGGAAGCCAGTGGCGACGAGTTGCTCGCGCGTGGCGTTGGGAAGCAGATCGCCAGCCAGTTGCTGCAGGGTGAATTCGTCGAAGGGAAGGTCGGCATTCATCGCGCCGATCACCCAGTCACGCCAGGGCCAGATCGACCGGGGACCGTCGATCGTGTAGCCGTTGGAATCGGCGTAGCGGGCGGCGTCGAGCCAGTGTCGGGCCTGACGTTCGCCATAGTGGGGCGAGGCGAGAAACCGGTCGACCAATCGCTCGTAGGCATCGGGCCGTGTGTCGGCCAGATACTCGGCCATCTCGTCGGGTGACGGGAGAATCCCACGCAGATCGAGCGACAGGCGACGGATGAGCGTGGAACGATCGGCTGCGGGTGACGGTTTAAGTCCAGAAGCCGTCAGGCGGGCGCGGACGAAGGTGTCGAGCGGTTGATGATCGTCGATGGACGTCGCGACCGGGGGCGGCTGTCGTTTGACCGGCTCGAAGGCCCAGTGAGGCGTGTATTCCGCTCCGGCGGCGATCCAGTCGCGCAGCAACTGGACTTCTTCGGCCGTCAGCCGTTCGCCGGCTTCGTGGGGGGGCATGCGGGTTTCGTCATCGGCCGTCACGCGCGTCAGAAGTTCGCTGAGGCGCGGATCGCCGGGAACGATCGCCCTGGTCTCGATTGCCGGGTCGCGCAGGTCGAGCCGCAGATCAGCCTGTTGGTCGGCCGGGCCGTGGCATTTGAAGCATTTGTTGGAGAGGAGCGGCCGAATGTCTCGTGCGAAATCGGGGGGATCGGCGGCGAGATTGCTGACACCTCCCCAGTGACAAACAATCGCCAGAGCCCAGATGCGAAAGCCGGATCGCTGCATTGGTTCGACAACTCGTTGGGGGACCCTCGGCTCAGAGACCTCGCATTGGGGGCCAATTCACCAAGATGCGAGGGGCGAACGGCGCGAATGCGCACCGAACACGTCAACAAAAGTTTATCCGACCGGGCGGCTGGGGGGAAGATACTGGCGATGGGGAGAGAGGGGGACGCGGGGAGGGGAAATGCAGGGATAGGTTTCGCCGATGCTGAAGCGATCGGCGAAGCGCTCCTCGGTGGGTCGCGGCTAAATGCGATTCAGTCGGAGGTGACCTGAATCCGGCGGGGTTCGGGGCGTGACGCGCGGGGCAGGACGACTTCGAGGACGCCGTGATTGAGTTTCGCCGAGATCCGCTCGTGATCGACTTCGTCGCTGAGAATGAACGATCGCAGGAAATGGCCGATTGCGTATTCCTGGTGGACGAGGGTCGCCCCTTCAGGAGCTGGCGAGGAGACGCGGCCGATCAACGTCAGTTTGTTGTCCTGAACTTGTAGTTCGAGGGTTTCGGTTGTCACGCCCGGAAGGTCAGCCAGCAGCACGAGGCCCTGCTCGGTCTCGAAAATGTCGATCGGCGGGTTGAAGACCAGTTGCCCGGTCTGCGCGGCGGCTTCGGGGGTCGCGGACTCGGGGCGAGGGGTGTCACTCTCCGCGCGGCGGATGGGATGATTCATACTGTTTCTCCTCCCTCCGTTCGACGTTCAGTCTCGCCCTCGATAAGCCTGGGAACCACGTCAGCCGTGTTACCTTCAGAAACGGGAATCTGCCTGGGCGTGGCCGCGGCAGCGCGGGGCAGAAAAATTTTGAGGACGCCGTTCGAGAATTCAGCCTTCAAGCCGTCTTCCTGAACCCGCTCGGGCAGGGCAATTTTCCGCTGCCACGGGCCGCGTGGTCGTTCCTGCCGACGAAATCGCTCGTCGGGAATGTTTTCCGGTCCCGAGCGGACGCCTTTCAGGGTGAGCGAACCGTCGGCGACAGTCAATTCGAGGTCATCGGGACGGGTTCCCGGAATTTCCGCAGTCAGCAGAAGGCCGTCTTCCAGTTCGTACAGATTGACGGGCGGGTACTGGCGACCGAGCCGGACGCCGTGAAACGACAGCGACACACCGGCGAGAAGACGATCCATTTCGCGTTCCAGGTCGCGAAACGCGTCGAAAGCCTGCCCCCATCGAAACACGGCCATGTTTCCTCCCAAATCCAATTGGCACATCCCATGAGGACTGCAAACTTTGGGCCAGAGTCCGGGAACCGGCACCGGACACGCCGAACATTCCGCAATCACTTATTAGGAAAAGCGTTAGAGTGATCAGCCGATTTCTGACATCACGTAACTTCCGAGCATTCGACGCAATTGGGACGTTCATCAGCGTGGGTGACCTGCCATATTGACAGAAGCGGCCCGCCAACCTTGAGGAACTTTCAAGAGAGCATGAACTGGCGTTGAGTCTTTGGCCTCGCGCGGCTTTGATTGCGGAGAGATGCCAGCAGGCGACGATTTCGTTCCTGACAACGCTGTACTACCGGTCCTCGTGGAGTTTCTCCCATGTCGACGCAGCTCGACCCCCGACACGCGGTTTATGTCGGTAGCTTTGATCCGCTCACGCTGGGCCACGAGGACATCATTGATCGGGGGTCGGCTATTTTTGATTCGCTGACGGTGGGCATCGGGATCAATCCGGAGAAGAATCCGCTTTTCAGTCCGGAGGAACGGCTGGAGCTGGCTCGGGAAGTTCTCGCGGGGCGCCCGAAGGTGAAGGTGGCCTGCTTCGAGGGTTTGGCTGTCGACTTTATCCGTCAGTGCGGGGCCAAGGTGCTGGTCCGGGGCGTGCGAACGCTGTCGGACATCGAGTCGGAATTCACGATGACGCTGGCCAACCGCGCGCTCGATCCGGAAATCGACACGGTGTTTCTGATGGCAAGCGAACGCTTCACGCACGTTTCGAGCAGCCTCATCAAGCAGGTGGCGCAGCTCGGGCGTCATAACGCCGCCGCGAAACTAGGGGAGTTCGTTTCGCCCTCGGTGGTGAAGCAGCTTGTGCAGAAGTTTGGGCGGTGAGGTCAGAGCCGGGGTGTAGGGGCGTTCCCATGCGGAGTCTTCATGACTGAATGTCGCCGTTGCGAATGGTTCATTTCTTGAAGGCGGAGGCTCTCACGGAGTCACGAAGCCACGGAGAAGACCATGGAGCCATGCTAGCTGTCAAACATCCGTACCCACCGGACAAGCCGGTGGGGGACGCGGCAAGAATACCTGAAGGCACACTGGCGGAGCCAGTGGCACACGAATGCGGCGATGATTAGCCGGGCAAGACGTCGCGGCAGACTCGCAGCATGTTGCCGCCCAGGATGGCGCGGATGGCGTCCTCGGAGTAACCGCGCTGTGAGAGGCCGACGGTGACGAGGGGCCAGTTGGTCCAGCCGAGGCTGGCGGCGTTGGGCCAATGGCCGCCCAAGGCTCCGTCGGGCCAGAGGGCCTCGTAGCGATTGCGCCGCCGTCCGCGCGAGGGGATGCCTTTAACTTTCGCTGAGTGTTGGGACGTGTGGGCGACATCGCTGCCGATGGCGACGTGCTCGATGCCGTAGGTTTTGACGGCGTGATCGATGTGATCCAGGAGCGCGGCGATGTCGCCGGTTCTAGCGAGGAAGCTGGGGATCCAGCAGATGCCGATGAGGCCGCCGGTGTCACAGATAGCCTTGATGACTTCAGCGGGCTTCGAGCGAATGTGAGGGTTGAGGGCGCCACAGACTGTGTGACTGGCGACCATGGGCTTTGTCGACGCTTTCGCGGCTTCGAAACTGGTCCGCCAGCCGCTGTGAGCCACGTCGACGATCACGCCGACGCGATTCATCTCGGCGATGGCCGCACGGCCCAGGTCGCTCAGGCCGCCATTCGCGGGTTCCGCGCAGCCGTCGCCCAGCAGATTGCGGCGGTTGTAGGTGACGTGCATCATGCGGATGCCCAGTTGGAAGAAGACGCGGATGAAACCGAGTTCTTCCGTCGGATTGACGTACTGCTGGGCGAGCGGAACGCCGTTGCCCGTCAGATAAAGGGCGTGTTCGCCCTTCTTCCAGGCGGCTTCGAGATCGTCCGGACTTGCAGCGCGGTTGAGAACGCCGCGGAGGTGGTCGGTCAGGTAGGTAAAGCGAGCCAGGCGTTTGAGAAGCCGGAGGGGATCGGAACCTTCCTCGCCCGCATTCTGGAAGATGGCCGTCACGCCGCTGACCGACATGGCCTCGGCGAACTCCGCGCGCTCGGCTTCGTCGAGCGCGGCGCGGGTCATGCCCATTTCTTCCTGGAGGTCCTGAATCTCCTGATCGCCGGCGCCTGCTCCGATGGCGGCCGTCATTGCTGCCGCGTCGAATGCGGCCCTTGGCGCGAAGCCATACGAATCGAAGACGAAGGACGACCGATGGATTGCCAATCCCTTCTCAAGATCGGCCCGCGAGGGTTGCAACACACCGAGAGCGGCATCTCGCGCCTTGGCGATCACGGGGTTCTCGGAGATGAGGAGTGGATCGCGACCGGGGGCCGGCTTGGCGTTCGGTTGAGCGGCGGACACCAAACTGGACAGTGACGGGACAAGCGCTCCGGCGGCGGTCGCAGAGAGAAAATCGCGCCGGTGAAGGGGGGACATCATGGGAGGGCAACTCTTGGAACCGGGGCCAGCACAACACGGTCAGTCGCGAACGGCGAGCAGGCTATTTTTCGCCGAAACGCTGAAGGGCTGCGAGTAATGGAAGACTTTTGTCTTCTCGACGCCATCCTCAATAATCGGATCAGGCTGTTCGATGACAAAGTCGGCGAAGTTCGGGGCGTTGAAGGCGATGAACGCCAGTTGCAGCGTGTCGATTGGTAACTCGAACGTCTCGGCCAGCCGGGGATAGGCCACGGGACCGGAATCGATCTGGTACAACTCTTTTTCCGGCTGGATGTTCATGGTCTTCACCGGGGCTTCGATGATCGCCCGGCGGCCGCTGGCTTCGTCGGTCAGTTCGGTTCGGGAGACGAGCGGGACGCCCTCGGCGGTGGCGTCCCGGATGGCCGCGAAGGAGTCGAGCACCTGAACGTCGCGACCGTACTTTAATTTGCGCTCGGCCGGTCCCCAGACCTCGCGTTTCAGGCTGCGATACTCGGGGGTGATGCGGTTCTTACGACGAAAGATCAACCATTGGTCGTCGTCGCCCAGGATGGGCAGGAAGTCGTAATTGTCCCGCGCGAAGAGATCCTTCTCGGCGAATGTGTTTTCGCTTTTGCAGGAGCCGAATTGCAGGCATTCGTATTTCTGGTCGCCAGAAAACAGAATCGTACGGCTTTCCACCCAGAAACGGACGTTGTTGAACGGAGCGGTTCCGCGGACGAAACTGCGACCGTAATCGAGGACGGGAAGGCCGTCGATTAACGGATGAGCGGCGGCGTCCTGAGCTTGCCCGGTTCGGGGCGACAGCGCTGCGGCAGCCATCGCGCCGGTCAGGCTCGCTTTGACGAATTCGCGTCGATTGGACGGCATGGACAACTCTCCGGGCTGAAATCCGATATCGGGTACGGACTGGGATTTTACGGGTCTGTTTTTCCGATGGACTCAAACGATGTGCGGTAGGCCGGGGGGACAGATTCGATCAGTGTTGCGAGGTTAGCTCCCACTCCTTCGGGCACCGCGCGCGGCGACGTCAAAGGAATCACTTCGCTTCCGGCATCGAGCCCGGTTTCTTGCCGCCACGATTGCCAGCCGGCTTTGTCGATCGCTTTTCCGGCGATGTTCCAGCCAGCGACGGCGTACCGGTTGTTCTCCGGTCGCCAATCGGCACCGGTCCGGATGGTCAATTTGCAATCGCGAGTTCCGCCGATGATTGATTCGACCCAATGGACGTTACCGCCAGAGAGTTGCAGGCCCATGTCCCAAAGGGTCGTTCGTTTCGCCTCGACCACGCAGTTCGAGGTGATGATGGCATCGGTCGGGGCGCCCCGTCTGATGATGCAGACATCTTCCATGGTCAGGCGACAGGGCTCGGGATCTTCGCGACCGATGACTGCCAGCGCCCGCCAGGCCGATGAATCGACGAGCACTCGCCGTAGCGAATAGACGCCGGTATCGAGGAAGTACAAGTCGTGGCCGTGGCAGTCGCGGATGAAGATGTTCTCGTAGGTCGTACGGCTGGCGCCGGTATCGCAGATGCCGGTCGAGTTGCCGATCGAAACAAAACCGTTGACGGTGTAGGTGGCTGTTTCGTGAGCACTGATGCCGTCGTCGCCGCATTCTATGGCGGCGATGTTTTCGAAGAGCACGTCTTCGCAGTGGCCGTGGATGTTGAAGCCATCGTTGTAGGGGTGTGTCGCGGTCAGATTGCGGATGATGAGATGGCGATTATCGCCGCCAGTCTGCACGCCAGCCGAGCGTACCGGGACAGCAATCTTGGCACTCGCGAGCGATTGATCGGCAGCCAGCTTGATAAAGAACGAACCGGGCAGGAGGCGGTTGGGGTCTTCCGCCGGTTTCGCGACGAACGTCCACTCGCCGGGTTCCAACGATTCTGGTGTTTTCAACGGGGCGCTGGCACCTTTGGACGTGCGGCTCATGAGCTGCATTTTGCCGTCGAACAGGAAGAACCAGCGGCCGAGCATGGCCGCGTTGAACCGCGGAATGAGTTCCTCATGGCGAAAGAGGCCGGGTTCGACTTCGACCCATCCTTGCGGATCGAGCGGGTCGCTCCCTTCCAGGATGGCCCCGTGACCGTCGAGCGTAATGGGACGGCCTGGCTCGCCGCTGAGATTGTAGAAACCGGCGTATTCGCGATAGACCTTCGGCTGCAAGTGAACCGTGTCTCCCGGACCGGCGAGACGCAAGCCTTTGTGAATCGTGCGGACCGGAGCCGTCACGCCATCGGCCGCGTCGTCTCCGAGATCGGGGTCGACTGTGATGTCGCGGGCTGAGGCCACGGAGAGCGAGAACCCAAGGACGACGCCGGCCACGCGAAATGCCGACCGGAAGGCTGGGTACATCACGGACAACTCTCCGGAAGGCTACGACCGGGATTGGTGCAGATTCTTGTGCCGAGCTGCTCCGGCCCACTCACTTGGCCGCGCTGGCGGTCTGGAGTTCTTTCGCCATCTCGACCAAGGCGTCGAGCATTTTCACGGAGGCGGTCTTTTCCAGGCGATTAGTTCCCAGCCAGGTTTCGTAGCCCCCCAGTTCGTGGTGCCGCGGCGTTGGGAGATAGCCGAGGTAACCGTGGGCGAGCGAGATCATGTAGGCAGGGGATGGGGCGACGCGGTCACGGAACTCAATGCCGATTTCGCAGAAGACTTCGTTGGGCATCGTGCCGATGAGAACATCGCCGATGCGCAGCACCTGGAGAGCGACCGGCAGCCGTTCGGGGCCTTCGGCCATTCCCAGCGTGCGCTCGGCGTAGACGACCGACAAATCGAGCTTTTTGGGATCGTCGACCGGCTTCGCGAGGGTCTCCTTCGCCCAGGCGAGTTCGGCTTCACTGGGGCGGCGATAGCCGATTTCCAGTTCCCGGTAGCGTGAATCGAGCGTGATGTCGCCACGGAATTTCAGGCTTGCTACCAGGGCGGCCACCTTCTCGGCGACGTCGTGCGCGACGACCCGCATCTGTTCGTAGGGGGCCTGCCGGCCGCGCGGCGTCCGGAAGTTGATGTTGTTGATGTCGCCGCTGGTGCCGTTGGCGAGCATGGCGACGAAGGGAGGATCGGTCGGTTCCGGACTGAGGAGCCGCGCGACGTACTCCGAAAACATGCCATAGTAGTCGGCGGAGACGTCACCTCCGCTGGCCACGCCGCCGACGTAGTGGAGAGAATAGGTGGCGTGCAGGCCAATGAGCGGTCCCTGATTGGGTTCGCGCACCACGAGGACGGAGACGATCGGGTCGATCGGTCCCGCCGGCTCGACGAGATTCGCATTCCCCGCGCCGGGGTTCATTTTGACCTGGTCGATCCCGCCAAACGGGTTCGGAGGCATGGTGCCGGGTCGGAGGAACCAGCGGCGATTGAAGACGTGTTCGGGAATGTCGACGGTGCCAAACGCAAACTCGGCGGGCCGCAATTGGTTGTGGGCGCACTGAACGGCGTCGGCGATGCGACTGGCGACGAACTTCTGGTAGTCGTTGAGCGACTGATTGAGGTCGAAGCGGTTGCCGAGCGCGCTGGTCGCGGAATGGGTGTGGGTCGCGGAGATCAGGACCGCTTCCGGCGGGATACCCAGGCGTTCCTGAATCTGGGCACGGGCGGAGGTACTGATGCCGTGGTGAATGCCGAGCAGGTCGCAGATGACAATGGCGAGCTTCTTATCGCCGTCGTCGAGGACCAGGCAGCGGACGTGTAACTGGTCGTGAATGTTCGTCGAGGGGATCGGCCGAAACCCGCCGATGATGTCGCCGCCCAGAGCCGGGGTAATATTGGCGGTCGCTGCGCCGGCACGGAAGCCCTCGGCGTGGCCCCGACTGGCCAACAGACCAATCAGGACGGCAATAATCCCTTTGACGACCTGTTTCACGTGGCGTTCTCCAGATTGGCATCTCGCATCAGTTCTTGTGAATACGTTACGCGAAAGTTGCTGAGGGGGGCAACTGAGGAAGGTTGATGGTCGAAGGTTGAAGAGGGGCGAGGGGGCAGCGCTCCCCGGTGGGTCGCGGCTAAAATTTCTGAGAGACGGTTTGACGTTAGTGAGCCCGTCGACGAGCTTGGTTGACGCTGCGAAGAAACTCCCCGTATAAACAGCGCGCCTTGAACCAGAGTCGAAATTCTGCGTCATGGCTTGCGGAAACAATTTTCGTTCGCGGACATCCCTCGTCTCGATGCCGTGAATTCTGGTGACGGCTGGTAATTGACATGCTCTCAGTGCAGCTTCCGGATGGTGCGGTTCTCGAGGTCGGCGATCAGGCAACCGCCCTGGATGTGGCCAAATCGATCAGTCCGCGACTCGCTTCTGCGGCGGTCGGCGCGATGGTCGGCGAAAACGTCATCGACCTGATGCGTCCCCTTGCAGAGGTCACGGACGCGCGGCCGGTCCCGATCAAGCTGCTCACCGAAAAAGACCCGCAGGCGCTGGGAATTCTGCGGCATTCGTGTGCCCACCTGATGGCGCGGGCCGTCATGCGGTTGTTTCCGGGAGTGGAACTGGCGTTCGGACCAACCACCGGACATGGCTATTACTACGACATGCGCTTGCCGCACCAGATTTCGGAGGATGACTTCCCCCGTATCGAAGCGGAAATGGCGAAACTGGCGAACGCAGCGGAGCCGTTTGAACGGTTCTTGACCCCGCGAGACGAAGCGGTTGCCCTGGTCGAAGGAATGTCGCAACAACTCAAGAGCGAACACATTCGGACCGGCCTGGCCGCGCACGATTCGGTGAGTTTTTATCGGCAGGGAGAGTTCGTCGATCTTTGTCGCGGGCCGCACGTCCCGGATGCCGGGCGAATCAAGGCGTTCAAGCTGTTGTCGATCGCAGGATCATACTGGAAGGGGGACTCGAGCGGGCCGGCATTGCAGCGGCTGTATGGCACCGCCTGGTTCTCGCAGAAAGACCTTGATGCCTACCTGGAGCAGGTGAACGAGGCGAAGCGGCGCGACCATCGCGTGCTGGGGAAGCAACTCGGCTTCTTCCATATTGCAAACGAAGTCGGTCAGGGGCTGTGCTTGTGGCTACCTAAGGGTGCCACCATTCGCTCGCTGCTCGAAGACTTCATCAAGCAGGAACTGATCAAACGTGGGTATCAGCCGGTCTATACTCCGCACATTGGCCGGGTGGAACTTTACGAAACCAGTGGCCACTTCCCGTATTACCGCGATTCGCAGTTCGCGCCGCTGTATGGTCACGATGGGGGCCAGCTAGTCGACTTCTGGATTCGGCGGCTGGAAGCGGGGGATTTGTCATCCGAAGACGAATCACGCCTGCTGGCGAGCGCGAAGCTGATGGCGTGCGAGATCGATGGGCTCTCGCTCAGCGATCCAGCCGAGAAGAAGATCGAGGCGTTGCGGAAGTGGGAACGGCAGCAGGAGCGATACCTGCTCAAGCCGATGAACTGCCCGCACCACATTCAGGTTTACAAGTCGCAGCCCCGCAGTTATCGCGATCTGCCGGTGCGGCTGGCGGAGTTCGGGACCGTTTATCGCCACGAGCAATCGGGCGAACTGAACGGAATGCTCCGCGTGCGGGGCCTGACCCAGGACGATGCCCACCTGTTCTGCACTCCCGAGCAGGTGGAAGCCGAGTTTCGGGCGACGCTGGACCTGGTGAAGTTCGTCCTCGCCAGCGTGGGGCTCGACGATTACCGCATCCAGTTGTCGCTGCGTGATCCGGCCAGCGACAAATATGCGGGAACCACCGAGATGTGGGCGACCGCTGAAAACACCTTGCGAAAAGTACTTCAGGAGGCGGGGTTGCCATTCAGCGAGTGCGAAGGGGAAGCGGCTTTTTATGGCCCCAAGACCGACTTCATGGTACGCGACGCTATCGGCCGGGAGTGGCAACTCGGGACCGTGCAGCTCGACTTCCTACTGCCGGAGCGATTCAGCCTGGAATATATCGGGGCCGACAATCAGGCCCATCGCCCGGTGATGATCCACCGCGCGCCGTTTGGCTCGATGGAGCGCTTCACAGGGATGCTCATCGAGCACTTCGCCGGGGCGTTTCCGCTGTGGCTGGCGCCCGAGCAGGTGCGGGTTCTGTCGATCGGCGAGAAGTTTGAAGACTACGCCCGCGAAGTCGAGCAGCAGTTCCGGGCGGCTGGTTTTCGAGTGAGCAGCGACCTGCGCAGTGCCAAAATCAATGCCAAGGTGCGGGATGCCCAGGTCGAGCTGATTCCTTACATGGCTGTCGTGGGGGGGCGGGACCAGGAACAGCGGACCGTTGCGCTGCGAGACCGGCTGGAAGGGGAACTGGGAACCTTCTCGATCGAAGAGGCCATCGCCCGGTTGCGACCGGAAATCGACGAGAAGCGAATTCGCCAGGTGAAGAAGGCGACTCTTAGCCAGTTTGACACCGGTGAGGCGACGAGCGCCGATTACTAGTGGCCAGTCAATGTAAAAGATGTGGGTTGCACGGGCTCTGCCAGTGCATCGTTTTATGGCAGATCCACTCAAGGCACACTGGCATAGCCAGTGGCACACGAGTGTATCCGGCCGCCCCCGTTCAGGTTTCTTCACCGTAGGCGGTCGCGGTCGATGCCCCTGCTCCTGGTCAGTGTTCGGAATGCGACGGAAGCCCGGCAGGCGCTTGACGCGGGCATCGATATTCTTGACGTCAAGGAGCCATCGCTGGGATCGCTGGGAGCGGCTCCCGACGAGGTTCTAGCGGAGATCGGCGAGGTTGCCGAGACTTGTCCACACCGGCTGTTCACGGCTGCGCTGGGTGAATTGACGGATCTCAGCGAATCGCCGCATCTCCCGGCGATTCCCACCGGTTTTGGCCTTCTGAAGGTCGGGTTGAGCGGATGCGGATCTCTTCCGGACTGGCCGGCCCGATGGGCACAGGTTCGGCAGGACATCGAAGCACTGGCCAGGAAACGCTTTGACTGGGCCGGCGTCGCGTACGTCGATGAGAGCGAGGCCGATGCACCGTCGGTCGACGACGTTCTGGCAGCGGCGATTTCTGCCAAGTGTCGATATCTGCTGCTGGATACCTGGAGCAAGTCGGCAGGGCGACTGACTGACTTTTTCAGCGACCAGGCGCTTGCGGACCTGGGCAGACAGTGCCGCGGAGCTGGCTTGCATCTGGCCGTGGCGGGCCGACTGCGGTTGGGCGATCTGTCGGACACGCTGCTGGCGGCCGCCGACGTCGTGGCGGTTCGCTCGGCGGTTTGCCGGAATCAGCAGCGTGAAGGGGCGATTGATCCCGAAGCCATCCAGAAATGGCGATCCGTATTGCGAGTCTCGACAGCGGATCGACATGAAGTTTAACGGCGGTGCGTGTCGTACGGAGTCTGGAGGCGGCTCGCGCTCACCAAAGTTGAGAAATTCGTAGCGCTTGAGTTCGCGGTTTTGACATCGTACACAGGCCCCGATATGCTCCGGCTCGACTTGGGACAGATATCGTTTCCGAAAGCTGGCGAGATCGCGAGATGACTCGACAGCAGTCGCCGATAGCCGTGGGGATGGCTTGGGCGACTCGAATCTCGTCCATCGGACTGCAGATGGCCCTTCCGGCGGCTGCGGGCTGGTGGATTGACGATCGATTTGGAACGAAGCCGATTTTTTTGATTTGCGGAGCGTTTCTGGGTTTCGCGACGTCCATGCTCGCAATCCTGCGGCTGGCTCGTGACAGCTCGCCACCATCGCGGAAACGCGAGAAGTAACCGTTCTGAAATCAAACAGAGAACAAAACTTCGGTGACGCGCGGTTCGCCGGGGAAGCGAGTGATGGAGAAAGCCGCGGCAGAGCAGCAGGGCCACTGGCGGGCAGGGTTCCTCTCGCGGGCAACCGGGCCGCTGATGGTTGTGGCGCTGGGGCTCCTGGGTGGTCTGATCTGCTGGCAGATGGGTTTCAAAGACTGGTTGGATTGTCTGCTGCCAGCAACCGTGATTGTGTTTCTGGCGACAGTGATTTCGGTAGCGATTGCTCCGGGGCTATTAAACCGGTTGGGGCCGATGGCGGTTCTGCTGGTTCTGCTGACGCGAATGGGGTTCGCGCTGGCAGGGTTCGTGGTGGTTTCGAGAACGGTCCCCCAACTGACCCGCTGGCAGCTGGCGGTATGCACGGTGGGACTGTATTCGGCATCGCTGGTGTGGGAGACCCGCTGGCTGATCCGCGAACGAGAAACAGCGCCGGAGAGCGGCGGTGAAGCCGCTGGGGACGATAACTAGCAGAGTTCGTTCCTGGGTGACCGGGATGGACTTTGACCGGATGAAGTTGACCGGGCAACAAGGGTGTTCGACTCCGCGGCTCGACTTGAACCGATGGGTGGGTGATGGCTTCAGGGCATAGCGATCCATTTCATCACGTGCGGGATGTACCGTACTTTGAGCTGCCGCAGTTCCTGACGGATCTGCTGCCGCCGGGTGCGACGCATCTGCCAGCCGGCCTGACCAAATTCATGGTCTTGCAGACCGTGGCCGCCGTGCTCGCCGGCCTCGTCATGTGGGGCCTGGCTCGCCGCGTCGCGGGCGGGAAAGCCGTTCATGGCCGCTTCTGGAATTTCTGGGAAGCGATCGCGCTGTTTATTCGGGATGAAGTGGTTCGCCCGACGATTGGCGATCCGCACGCTCACGATCATCACGACGACCACCATGGCCATGGCGATTCGGGCGGGCACGATCACGCGGCTCCCGCGGGCCATGGACACGCTTCACTTGCCGGTGCCGCGACAGTCGCGGTGGGACATCCGGCGGATCGCTATCTTCCGTTTGTCTGGTCGGTGTTCTTTTACGTGCTGTTCTGCAATCTGCTCGGCGCGATTCCCTGGCTGGGATCGGCGACGGGGAATATGAACGTCGCCGCTCCGCTCGCCTTGTGCGTGTTCGCGGCCGTTCTGATCGCGGGGATCGCGCGATCGGGCTTCGTCGGGTTCTGGAAGTCGCTGGTTCCCAGCATGGAACTTCCGGGCGCGATCGGGGTCGTCCTGCTGCCGATGATCTGGTTCATCGAGTTCGCGGGGCTGCTGATTAAGCACGCGGTGCTGGCCGTTCGTTTGTTCGCGAACATGATGGCTGGGCATACGGTGCTGGGCGTGATTCTCGGCTTTATCGCGCAAACGGCGGACTACGGGTTCCTGTGGTACGCCGTGACGCCGGTCAGCATCGTGGCTCAGGTCTTTATCGGTCTGCTGGAACTGTTCGTGGCGTTCCTGCAGGCGTATGTGTTCGCGTTTCTGGCATCTCTGTTCATCGGTACGGCTGTCAACCCGCACTGATGGTTGCGGGAAATCGTGGTGATGTGCCGCGGCGAGACGGTTTCGCCTCGGAGCGGTTTGGATCAAGGCTTTCTTCTGAAACCTGGAATTTGCGGGAGAGGTAGCGTGTCTCACAGCTTGAAGATTCTCGGTCTGGTGTTCGCGGCGGTTCTGCTGTTTTCTGCTCCGGCCATGGCTCAGGAAGGCGAAGTTGCCGCCGCCGTCCCCGTCGCCCTGCTGACCAATGCGATCGGTGCCGGGATCGTCATCGTCGGGGCCGGCCTCGGCATCGGCAAGATTGGTGCTTCGGCCGTCGAGAGCATGGCGCGTCAGCCGGAATCGGCCGGTCAGATTCAGACGGCGATGATCATCGCGGCGGCGCTGATCGAAGGGGTGACGTTCTTCGCCCTCATCATCTGCCTGCTGTAGTTTTCAGTCGCGCGAAGTCTGCCGCGGAGCCAGTCGATTCGTTAATCCGGATCGACGAGTTCCGCTGCCCGAATGGCGGCGGATGGCCTCGCGAGTGGAAGTGATTGATAGAGGTCGTGCCTCGGCGCGCCGTCTATCAGTCGTGATCAACGATGCGTTGGCGAAGAGTCGGTTGGGACCGTTTGGTCGAGAGGTGTTGGGAATGATGCCAGCGTTTTTCCGGTCTGTTGCAGTCTGCCTGGTCACAGTCGCTGCCACGGGGTTGTGTCTCAGCAGCGTCGCCTGGAGTGCCGATGAGGCTCCTTCCGGCGCGCTTGGTCACGATACCGGCAGGACGATGATCGGTTCGCCCGACCCTCATGCGGGTGGCGAACATCATGCGGGGGGCGGGCACGGCGAGCATGGGGAACAGGAAGCAATTCCTGGCTTCACGATCAAGACCGACCTGGCCCTGTGGTCGCTGGTCACGTTCCTGGTTTTCCTCTTCGTGCTGTCGAAGCTCGCGTGGAAGCCGCTCATCGCTGGTCTCGATCAGCGAGAGGCGCGGATTCGTCAGGACATCGCAGACGCCGAGACGAACCGGCTGAAGTCGGAGGAACTACTCAAGTCCTACGATCAGAAGCTGGCGGCGGTCGAGCACCAGGTGAAGGAAATCCTCGCGGAAGCACGCCGGGATGCCGAAACCACGCGAATGCAGATCGTGCAGGCGGCCCAGCAGGAAGCGGAAGCGACTCGTGAACGGGCCGTTGGCGAGATCAATCGCGCGAAGGACCAGGCATTGTCCGAATTGTCGGGATACCTGGAAGGTCTGGTCAGCGAAGCCACCTCGCGGGTGTTATCGCAGAGTCTATCCGGTCCGGATCACGAGCGACTCGTGCGCGAGGCGCTCGCGGAAGTTGGATCGCGTCGGAACTAGCGGGTTGTCAATGTCAAAGATTCGGGCGGGCGGCACTGGCTCAGTCAGTGCAACTTGTCCTGGACAATCGAATTAAGGCACACTGGCTGAGCCAGTGGCACACGAAAATGAAGCCGCGACAAGGCATCGGGTGGGTGTCATCCTTCCTCGACACGCCTGTCGCGTCAATGGGGTGTTGAATTCGGGTCACCGTCTGGCGGATGACCCGCTGGTCGTGGTCGTGATGGCAGAGCAGGATTGAAGTCGATGTCGAGCGAAACGATCGACCGCATGCCTTCGGTGATGGACAATCCGGACGTGATTCCCATCGCGCGGACGTATGCGATCGCGTTTCTCGACGCGACTGGAGCCGCCGGCGTGAGCGAGGCGGACGCCGCGGGCGAGTTGCGCGGCCTTGTCGTGGACGGGTTCCGGGAGTTGCCGGAACTGCGCGAGATACTGTGCTCGAACATTCTGAGCACGGAGCGAGTGCTTGAGTTCATCGATCAGTCGCTGGCGAATCGGCTCAGCCCGCTGGTCGCCAATTTCCTGAAGGTGCTGGCTCGGCACGATCGACTCCCTTTGCTGCCGGCGATCGAGGATCAGGTTGAGCGAGTCTGGGAGACGCGAACGGGGCGAAAGCGCGTGCAGGTGTCGACGGCGGTGGCGCTGAGCGACGAACTGGCAGCGGGCTTGCGGCAAGAGATTCAAAACAAATTTGGTTTCGATCCCATCGTCGAGGCGGTTGTCGACCCGGCATTGCTGGGGGGCCTGACGCTAAGGATCGGAGATACCGTTTACGATGGATCGCTGAAATCGCGGGTGCAGCAGTTGCATACCCGCTTGCGCGAGAGGTGCTTGCATGAAATTCAACGCGGGCGAGATCGCTTCAGTTCTCCGGAAGGAAATTGAAGACTTTCGTGGCGAAGTTCGCACGAGCGAAGTCGGTCGAGTGGTCGAAGTCGGCGACGGTATTGCCCGCGTGTACGGGCTGTCGTCGGCGATGTCGTCCGAAATGGTCGAGTTCTCGTCGGGAGTTCGCGGACAGGTCTTCAACCTGGAAGAGAACTCCGTCGGGGTCATCATTCTCGGCGACTATCTGAAGATCGCCGAAGGGGACGAAGTCCGCACGACGGGTCAACTGCTCTCCGTGCCGGTCGGCGATTCGCTGATTGGCCGCGTGGTCGATCCGTTGGGTACGCCGCTGGACGGCAAGGGTCCGATCGTCACGTCGCAGACCCGCCCGCTGGAATTCGCCGCTCCGGGCGTGGCCGGTCGCCAGCCCGTTAAACAGCCTCTTCAGACAGGGATCAAGGCGATCGACGCCATGACGCCCGTCGGCCGCGGTCAGCGCGAGTTGATTATCGGCGACCGCAAGACGGGCAAGACGGCAATTGCCCTCGACGCGATCATCAATCAAAAGGGGCAGGACGTCATCTGCGTCTATGTCGCTTGCGGACAGCGGGCCAGTTCGGTCGCATCCGTCATCGATGCCCTGCAGCGTCATGGAGCCATGGACTACACGATCGTCGTTTCGGCGACGTCGTCCGATCCGGCTCCGCTGCAATACATCGCCCCGTACGCCGGCGCGGCCATCGCCGAGCACTTCATGTACAACGGCAAGCACACGCTGGTCGTGTACGACGACCTGTCGAAGCAGGCCGTCGCCTACCGTCAGTTGTCGCTGCTGATGCGTCGCCCGCCCGGCCGCGAGGCTTATCCCGGGGACGTGTTCTACTGCCACAGCCGTCTTCTGGAACGTGCCGCGAAGCTGAGCGATGAGCTGGGCGGCGGGTCGCTGACGGCCCTGCCGATCATCGAAACGCTGGAAGGGGAAGTTTCGGCGTACATCCCGACGAACGTGATTTCGATCACCGACGGACAGATTTACCTCGAGCCCGACCTGTTCTTCTCGGGTGTTCGTCCCGCCGTCAACGTGGGGATCAGCGTGTCCCGCGTGGGTGGCAACGCCCAGACGAAGGCCATGAAGAAGGTCGCCGGTAGCTTGCGACTGGACCTCGCCGCCTTCCGCGAACTGGAAGCGTTCGCCCAGTTGGGAACCGAACTTGACAAGGCGACCCAGCGACAGCTCGACCGCGGTTATCGCATGGTCGAACTGCTCAAGCAGCCCCAGTTCGAGCCGTTGCACGCCGCCGACCAGGTTATCAGCCTTTATGCCGGTACGCGTGGCTACTTCGATACGGTTCCGGTGCCTCGCGTGCGGGAAGCTGAAAAACTGCTGGTGCAGTTCATGCGGGAAGAATTCTCGGAAGTTCGCAGCAAGTTGGTCGAGACGGGAGCGCTCGACGACGCATTGGAAGCCAGTCTGAAAAAGGCGCTGGATGCGTTCGTCGTGCGGTGGAGTCAGGTGGCCGAGAAGGCAGCCTAACAACTGCCTGCAGCAGAGTGTTCTTCAACGGACCGGGTTCGTTAACAGCCAGTTCAGGTGACCGTCGGCCATGGCCAAAGCCCGTGCGATCGTCAAGCGACTGAAAGCGGTGCGCAATATCCGCAAGATTACGCGCACCATGGAACTCGTCGCGACGGCGAAATTCAAAAAGGCGATGGACCGCGCTTCGGAAGCGGCCGCGTACACGCGGAAGCTGGCGGAAATCGTCGCCGATCTTTCATCGGCTGCCGCTCGCCAGGGAACCACCGAACTGACGCATCCGCTCTTGCAGCAGCGTCCACAGATTCGCAAAAGCATTCTGCTGGTGCTGAATTCGAATCGTGGACTGTGCGGCGGTTACAACGCGAGCGTGCTGCGGACGGCTCAGGCGACGCTCGCCGAGAACCGGGCGGCTGGGATTGCCACGAGTCTGGAAGTGTCTGGCAAGCGGGGAATTAACTTCTTCCGCTTTCAGAAGCAGGACATGACCGACCGGTACACCCACTTCGAGGATCAGCCACAGTTCGATGAAGTCGACCTGCTGGCGACTCGGTATGCGGAACTGTTCGTCCGCGGCGAGATCGACCAGTTGCAGGTCGTCTATACGAAATTCATCTCGGCCGCGCGGCAGGTTCCGGTGTGCGAAACGCTGCTGCCCATCGCCAGTCTGGAGCCGGGCGCGGGGAGCACGTCTCCGGCGGTCGAGTATGAATACTTGCCGTCGCCGGCTGAAATTCTCGAGGAACTGGTTCCCGCGTCGTTCAAGGCGCGGTTGTTCAAGTGTTTCCTGGATGCCGCGGTCAGCGAGCAGATTGCCCGACGCGTGGCGATGAAGAGTGCGACCGAGAATGCGGACGAAATGATCCGCTCGCTACGAATGACTTATAACCGGGCCCGCCAGTCTCAGATCACTTCGGAGCTGAGCGAAATTATCGGTGGGGCCGCGGCGCTGGAGTAACCGAGAGATCAATTTCGTCGGAGGTGCTCTCCGATGTTGGGACCGCCGCGTGGCCGCATGTGCCCGCCACGCGCGAAAGTAAAAGGCAGGATATGACGACCGCAACCGCAAACGTCGGCAAGATCAATCAGGTCATCGGTTCGACCTTCGACGCCGAGTTTCCTGAAAACAACCTCCCCGAAATCTTCAACGCCCTCAAGGTTGACTCGAACGTCAACGGCGTGCAGGTGACGGTGACGGGCGAAGTGCAGCAGCACCTCGGCGGCGGACGCGTCCGCTGCGTCGCGCTGGGTTCAACGGACGGCATGATTCGCGGGATGGACGTTGTCGATACCGGGGCTCCGCTGAGCGTTCCGGTCGGCAAGGGAACCCTGGGCCGCGTGTTTAACCTGCTGGGCGAACCGATCGACGGTCGCGGCGAAGTCATTACCGAAGAACGCTGGCCGATTCACCGTCAGCCGCCGCTTCTGGAAAACCTCAGCTCGAAGACCGAGCTGTTCGAAACGGGGATCAAGGTCGTCGACCTCCTGATTCCCTTCGTCCGCGGCGGTAAGGCCGGGTTGTTCGGAGGTGCCGGACTCGGCAAGACGGTTATTCTTCAGGAACTGATTGCCCGTATCGCCAGTGCTCACGGGGGTTACTCGGTGTTCGCCGGGGTGGGTGAACGAACCCGCGAAGGGAACGACCTGTGGCTGGAAATGCAGGAAACCGAGATCGGCAAGACCGGTCGCGCGGTTATCGAACAGACCTGCATGGTGTTCGGCCAGATGAACGAACCGCCGGGCGCCCGGTTGCGAGTCGCCCTGTCGGCCCTGACCATGGCCGAATGGTTCCGTGACGCCACCGGCTCGGACACCCTGCTGTTCGTCGATAACATCTTCCGCTTCTCGCAGGCCGGTAGCGAAGTGTCGGCTCTTCTCGGCCGTATGCCGAGTGCCGTGGGTTACCAGCCCACGCTGGGTACCGAACTGGGTGCCCTGCAAGAACGAATCACGTCAACCAACCGGGGTGCTATTACGTCTGTACAGGCCGTGTACGTGCCCGCCGACGATCCGACCGACCCCGCTCCGGCGACGGCGTTCGCGCACCTTGATGCGTTCATCTACCTCGAACGTCGAATCGCTGAAAAGGGCCTGTACCCCGCTATCGACCCGCTCAGCTCTTCGAGCCGAATTCTCGACCCGCAGGTCGTTGGCGAACACCACTATGCCGTCGCTCGCCGCGTGCAGCAGACTCTGCAGCGGTATCGCGAACTCCAGGACATCATCGCGATTCTGGGGATCGACGAACTGGCCGAAGAAGACAAGCTGGTCGTGCATCGTGCCCGCCGCATCGAGCGGTTCCTCTCGCAGCCGTTCCTCGTCGCCGAAGCGTTCACCGGCAAGCAGGGGAAGATCACTCCTCTGGCCGACACGATCCGCAGCTTCGAAGAAATCTGCGACGGCAAGTGGGATCACCTGCCCGAGCAGGCCTTCATGTACGTGGGTGCCATTGAGGAAGCCGCCGAGCAGGCCGAACGCATGGCGAAGTCCTGATCGATCTGTCTTGGATTGGTGCGTCGACCTCACGCCACACACAAATGGTTTTTGCCGTCACGAATTTGCGAGACGGCCTTTTGAGAAGTAGACGAGCATGGCAACCGCACAAGCCTTGCGACTGGTGGTGGTCACCCCCGAGCGGACGCAGTTGGACGAAACCGTCGAATCGCTCCGTTTTCCGTTGTACGACGGGGAAATCGGCATTCTGCCGGGTCGTCTGCCGCTGATCGGCCGTCTGGGAGTGGGCGAACTGGTCGCGACGCTGCCCGGTGGTCAAACGACGCGGCTGTTCATTGACGGCGGCTTCGTGCAGGTCAACCGCGGCGTGGTGACGCTGCTGACGGCTCGGGCGCTTCCGCCGGAATCGATCAGCCTGGAGTCGGCTCGCCAGCAGTTGGACGTCGCGCTCGCCAAGAAGGCTCGTTCGCCGGTCGAACTGTCGATGAAGGACGCGGAGACGCAGCGCGCCCGGAAGATGGTGGCGATCGCGAGGCAGAATTAAGGAAAGACGAGCGCTCCCCGTTGGGTTGCGGCTACGGCGATGAGTCGCGGTCGCGGTTATGGGGCGTCCGCGATCGGGGGAATTTCGTGTCCCTGCGGGTCGCGGCCTGGGTGGGAGAGTTCGTCCGCGAGGTTCTCGCGGACGAAACCCGAGGTGTGGTGCTCGAACCGTTCGGCGACGCGATGGCTGGCCTCGTCGTTCCAGCCCAGATTGCGAGCCAGGTAGGTCTCCCAGAGCCGGTGCGAGCGAACGATTTCTGTGGCCCGCTGTGTTCCAACAGCGGTAAGCCGCCAGATCCCGTTGGTCTGGTCGACGAGACCGGATGACTGGAGTTGCCGCACGCATCGTTGAATGGCGGCGGGCGAGCGATCCAGGGAACCGGCAACCTGCCCCGAGAGGCAGGCTTCGTCGACCTCGACACCGCGCTCGGCCAGTCGGAAGAGAATGCCGAGCACATCTTCCTGGAAGACGCGCTGCCGCAGGGCTCGAAGCCGCCACGCTTTCCAGACCATGCCATTCGTGGGTCCGAAGGCCGCGGCAGCCACGAGCATGAGTCCGGAAACGAGGGAGATCGCGCCGGCGGTCCCGACTTCCAGGGGACGATTTTCGGACGACAGGATCACCAGATGGGGAACGGCCATCGCCAGCAGATGGCCCCCCACCGCGGCGAGTGTCGCGACGACGATCGAGACGACGATCTGCGAGAAGAACCGGTTGACGAGCAGTCGCGCGCTCACCGCTGGAACGACGAGGGCTGCCAGAACCAGAATGCTCCCGACACTCTCGAAGGTGGCCACAACCGTCATGGCGGTCGCGGCGACGAGGCCAATGTCGATCAGGCCCGCGGGAATTCCCACGGCGCGGGCGAATTCGGGATCAAACGTGCCGAGCTTCAATTCTTTGTAGAAGGCGATGAGCAGAGCCGCGTTGAAGACGATCGCCGCGAGGGCCGAGACAGCCGCCATGGGGAGCGTGGTCCCCGGCCAGGTCTCGAAGACGACGGTTTCCAGATGGCCGTAGAGGACGCACGACGCGTCGATGTCGACATCGTCGGCATAGCGCCGGACGAGGATCAATCCGATCGCGAAAAGGCCGGTGAAGACCACGCCGAGGGCCGCGGAGGGTTCGACCCGGCCCGATTTTTCGATAATGGTCGCCAGCACCGCGCAGAGGATCCCCGCGATGGCCGCTCCGACCAACATGGCCGTGATGCGCAATGACGGGGCCCAGGCGGCCATGGTGCCGGTGGGCGAATCGTCGATCAAGAAGTTGGTCGCGAGGTAGCCCAGGACAATTCCGGGGAGCAGGGCGTGACCGAGAGCGTCGCCCAGAAGGCTTTGGCGTCTGAGGACGAGCAGTGTCCCCGGGAGGGCGCAGGCAATCGAGGCCAGGATCGCCGTGAGGGCGATGCGCGCGTCGAGCGAGTTCGCGTCAAACAGCGAGGAGAGCAGTTCGCTCATGCCGGTTCCCCCTCGCGCGCGTCGATCTTGTGAAAGCTGGCAGGAACCTGCGACTGGTCTCCACGGGCCGCGAACAGGCCTTCGAGCCGTTCCATTTCGGCATCGGTGAGGCCGTGCTCGGTGATGTCGGCGGCTCGGTCGATTTGTCCGGCCGGCAGCGCGGCGTAATTCAGCAGGTAAAGTTCCCAGAGACGGTGGCGACGGACGGTATCGATGGCCCGCCGAGCGCCATGCAGCGTGAATCGATAGTGACCGTCGGCGTCGAGCCAGATCCATCCCCTGGTCAGCAGAGTCGCGAGAATCCTCTCGAAGCGACGCGCCGGCCACGTGAGCGAACTGGCCACCGCGGCGCGCGACCAGGGCAAATCGGCGAGCCGTTCCGGGCCGGGTCTCCCTTCCACGTCGTTCTTCGCTTCGAGCAATTCGTAGACGGCGCGCAACAGGTCGGCCTCGTGAATTTCGCGGTTGCCGCGACGGCGCTCCCACCAAGCCCAGACCAAGCCTCGTTTTGAGCCGAAGAACCAACTGAGGATAAAGAAAATCAGTCCGAAGACGACAATCAGCGCGCCCGTTCCGAGGCGAGGAATCTGGGCACTCACGATGGTTCCGGCGGCTGACGCCAGCGCGCCGATTCCAGCCGAAATGGCGACCAGGCCGGGAAGTCGATCGGTCCAGAATCGCGCGGCGACGGCGGGCGTGATAAGGAGGGCAACCGCCAGTAGCAACCCCACGCTCTGCATGGCCGTCACGGTCACGACGACCACGAGCGCGGTCAGCAGAAGTTCGAGTTTGGCAACCGGCCATCCCTGAGCGGCAGCGAAGTCTTCATCGAACGACAGGACCGCCAGCTCTTTGAAGAAGGCCAAAGTCATGACCAGCACCCCCGCGGCCACGCCGGTCAGCGTCAGGACATCCCCTTCGACCAATGCCGCGGCCCGCCCGAAGAGGAAGTCGGTCAGATGAGCCTGATTGCCGGACGGAAACGACTGGATGATGGTCAAAAGGCAGACGCCGAGGCCGAACGACAGACTCAGGACGACGGCGAGGGCCGCATCTTCTTTGATGTAGCGAATCCGCTTGACGCGTTCGGTCAGCCAGATTGCCAGGGCGGCCGACACAGCGGCTCCGATCAAGAGTCCAGGGAGCCAGCGACCGCTGCCGGGAGAGTTGATCTCGAAGATGAGAAAGGCGGCGGCGAGACCCGGAACGGCGGCGTGGCTGGCGACATCTCCGACAAGAGATCGCTTACGTAACAAGAGAAACGCCCCCACGATGCCAGCGGCGATCCCCAAGAGGACCGTTCCCGCCAGCACCATCCGGGTCGAGTAGTCCAGGAGGCCGGCAGTTCTCTGCGCGAGGACGAACCAACTCAAGCCCGTCATGACCGCGGTCTTTCGAGGCTGAGTTGATGCTCGACCGTTTCCAGCAGAACGAGTTTGCCTCCGTACGCGCGACGCTGATTTTCGGGCGTGAAGACCTCGGAAACCGGACCAGCCGCGATGACCCGGTTATTGAGCAGAAGAACGTCGTCGAAATACTCCGGAACTGTCTGGAGATCGTGATGGACGACGATCGCCGACTTGCCTTCGGCTCGCAGACCGTGCATCAAGGCAACAATTGCCCGTTCGGTGGCGGCGTCGACCCCGGCGAAAGGCTCGTCCATGAGATACAGATCGGCTTGCTGGACCAGGGCGCGTGCGAGAAAGACCCGCTGCTGCTGGCCACCGGAAAGCTGGCTGATCTGGCGAGACGCGAACGGCCCCAGTTCCACCTGCTCGAGCGCCTGCATGGCGGTGCGCCGATGCCGCGCGAGAACCGGGCGAAACCAGCCGATTCTTCGGTAGAGCCCCATCACGACCACATCAATGGCGGTGACGGGAAAGTCCCAGTCCACGCTGGTTCGCTGCGGCACATAGGCGACGCGATGCCGCACGACCGCGAGGGGCTGACCAAAGAAACGAACATCGCCGGAGACAATGGGAATCAACCCCAACGACGCCTTGAGCAGCGTGCTCTTGCCAGCGCCGTTCGGACCGACGAGGGCCGTGAGCCGTTCCGGTTTCGCGACGAAGTCGACATCCCGCAGGACGGGGCGGCGATGGTAGGAGACCGTCAGATCGCGCACCTGAAACGGAACGGAGGAGGGAAGGTCACTGGCTCCCGATGACATGGCAGTCTTCAATTCCGCGGTACGGATTCGGCATTGTCGCCCAGCGCCCGCACGATGGACCCGAGATTCGAACGCATCATGGATTCATAGGTTCCTGCCGGTCCGTCGGCTGGTCCCAGCGAGTCGGAGTAAAGTTCGTCGCCGATCCGAACCGAGCCGCCACGCGCCGCCACCCCGGATTGCACGGCTTCGATATAGCGGCGATTGACGCTCGATTCGACGAAAATCGCCGGGATCTTCTGTTCCACCAGGAAGGTGACCAGGTCGCTGATATCTTTGACGCCCGCTTCGGATTCCGTCGACACTCCCTGCACGGAACGAACCCGCATGCCGTAATCGTGGCCGAAGTATTCGAACGCGTCGTGTGCGGTCACCAGCACGCGACGCTCCTCGGGAATGCGTTTTAACTGTTCGCGAATCTCCTGGTCGCAGTGGGCGAATTCGTTCACCAAGTTCTCGGAACGACTCCTGATTTCGGCAGCCTGCTCGGGAAAGCGCTCCGCCAAGACCTTGGCAACGTGCTTAGCGCACTCTGTCCAGAGGGGAACACTCATCCAGACGTGGGGATCGAATTCTCCATGGCCGGTCCCAATCGATCGCAGTTGACCGCGCGGAAGGATGTCCGTGACGGCGGCGAGTTGTCGTCCCGACTGTTTCAGTTGAGCCAATTGCCGGGCCATGCGGCCTTCGAGATTGAGGCCGTGATAGAAGACGAGGTCGGCGGACAGCAATTCGCGGACATCGTTGCGGGTCGGCGTGTAGAGGTGCGGATCGACGCCCGGCCCCATGAGTACCTTGATCTCGAATGAGGCGGGAGCGATTCGTCGGACGAGATCGCCGACGAGATTGGTCGTTGCGACCAGGCGAACACGACCGTTCGCGGCACCATCTGTCAACGACGGCTGCTGGGAGGAGCGACCGTCCTGACATGCCGCCACCGAGAGGAGCAGCAGTGCCAAGCTCGTGAATAAGCCGAGCCTGCTCGAGCCCGCGGTGCGATAACCTGTTCTCGTGAAACCAGATGAAACGCTCAATACGTTCTCGCGATGACTCGAAACCTGTTTTTTGATTAATCAAAAACATGGTAGCAAGAACGCATCGATTCCTACAAGGCCACTTCTCGAAATCGCGACGAGGTTGAGTGATGCAGGCCGCATCCCATTGTCTCAGCGCCCATTACGAGGTCTCGCGATGCGAGTCGAGCACGCGCGCGGCGATTTCGGCCATCTGGACGCGCAGCTCGGGAGGAGACTCGACGACAACCTGATCGCCGTACCCGAGCAGCCACCAGCGAATTTCGGTGAGACCTTCGACCGTCGCCGTGAACGTGATGCTTCCATCATCGTTCCAGGAAACCTCTTGCGTGTGATGCCAGCGGATTTCGGCGACGTTACGAGCGACCAGCGGGAGAAACCTCGCGCGAATTTGATACCGCGCTTTCCGTTCGCGAATCAAATGCCAGGCGTCGCCCAGGTATTTGTCGAGTCGGAATCTTGGCGGAATTTCATAGCTCGAATCGAGCAGGCGGGCCGATGCGATGCGGCCAATGTTGAATGTGCGCACCGCACGGTGGACCGAAGATCTGCCAATCACGTACCAGCTTCGCCGACTGAACAGGAGTCGGTACGGGCTGATCGCGGTCGAGATTCGCTTTTGTTCCGAGGCGCTGTCGTACTCGATGCGGACCTGCCGGCGTTCCAGGACGGCCCTGAGCGTGAGCCGGTAGTGTTCCTCGGACTGCTTGAGCGGGTTATGGGGATCGAGGCGAATCTCCAAAGACTCACCGAGGCTGCCCAACGTCTGCTGGATCGTCGGGGGAAGCGTCGCGCGGATTTTCTCGGCCGCCTCGACGGCGAGTTCCTGAAAGGGAATGCCGGACGAGGCGTCGCGAGCGGCCTGACAGACCAGTTGCAATGCCAGGGCTTCCGGGAGCGTCAGCGGTGTATGTCCGATCGACAAACGCCAGGGCATGAAGTACCCCTGGCGCTGTTCGTCGTAGTGGATCGCAAGGCCCGAGTCCTGCAGAAGAGCAAGATCGCGAAAGATGGTGCGCCGACTGACGCGACATCGCTCCGCGAGTTCCTGGGAATTCAGGATCTGTCCGGATTGCAACACATCAATGACACGTATCAATCGACGAAGACGCTTGGACGCGTCCATATGGCGGCTCATCCGTTCAAAAACAGACCCACTGGTGCCGGATTCTGCCAGGGCTCGCCCCAACACTACCCAGTTCACTAAGTCCGTATTTTGGCCTGACGGAAGGGTGAGTTCAACGCGACTCGGCACGATTCCAGATTGAGCGTGCGAGGGAGCGTGTCAATCACGGTCCCGCAGGGGGAGCCGGTGGAACTTGCGGGGGCAGCCCTGCCGGAGCGTCGTCCAAGGCCGGTTCCACGTTCAGGATCGCCGCGCCGTCCTCGACGGGAACACCGGTCCCGGGCGCGAGATCGGTCTTCATGTAGGGAAATGGCGACGAGAACTCGGCGGGACGGGCCTCGAGATGATCGTTCGGGATGGCGTAGCTACGCGCCCAGGCTCGGCGGAGAGCCTCGTCCTTGGCGGCCCCCACCCATTCTCCTTCCGAGATGGAGATTCCATTGATATCGAGCAGCGTTCCCTGCCGGAGATGCATGTCCGCGATGGCCTTGTTGTAGTTGACGACGGCGGTGAAGAGCGCGACTTCGGCGGCGGCGCGCGACGCCTGGGCTCGCAAGAGCAGGTCCACCGTGGCTCCGGCCAGCCCCGCCTCGACTTCCTGTTCCGTCGCCTGAACACGTTCTTCGGAGGCGACGCGTCGATCGAAGTTGGTCTTCGCGATCGTGTACGCCGCATGAATGGCTTGAATCGACGCGGCGAGTTCGTGCGAGACGTCCTGCTCGCCCGCGGCAAGCGCGGCCCGCTGTTTCATCAACTGGAGTTCGATGTTTCGCTCTTGCGCCTTGGCGGTGCGCAAGCCCAGCGGAACCGAGAACTGAAAACCCAAGGCCCAGGCGGTCTGGTCGCCGCGTGTCATCGAGCCGTAGGCGCTGTTAAAGCCTTCGGACGTGATTCCGTCTGCATTGTCGGAAGCGATCAAACGATCACCGAATCCGTTGATCTGATAGCCGGACACGAAGTTGAGCTGGGGATTGGCGGCATTTCGAGCGGCCACCAATTGCAGTTCGAGGCTCTTGACCTGCCACTTCAGGCGGCGAAGCTCGACACGGCGATTGAGGGCTTCGACGAGCCCGACTTCCCAGTTCGGCAGGAACTCGGCCTGAACAGGTCGGTCGGATGGTCGAATCAGACGACCGTCGTTCACACCGAGGCCGATCAGACGACGAAACTGGTTTTCGAGATCGTAGACATTGGCGAGGGCCTGTTCGACGCGGGTTCGGGTCTCGAAATAGTTTTCGGTGGCCTGGGCATCGACAGCGGCGCCGAACCCGATGAGCTGGGCTTCGTGCTTGGCATGCGTTTCCGTCCAGGTTTGGAGCGAACTCTTCTGGTTCGCGACTTCGGCGTCGTACTGCCGGTACGCGAGATAGAGATCCCAGTACATGGCTTCGACATCGTAGACCATCTGCAAGACGGACTGCTCGAAATCCGCGACGCTGATGTCCTGATTGATGCGCGCGATCACCACCCCCTGATTCACGCCGATCAGTCCGCCCAGGCCAGGCCGCGCGGGACCGGCGATGCGCGTGTACTCGGACCCGGCCCCCGCCCATAACGGCTGGGTATAGTTGAAGCCCAGCACGCCCGTGTAAGACGACGGGAACAGGGTCGTTGGGTTGTTGGTGCCGAGATAGTTCCAGTTGTGCTGCACCTGGAACTGGCCGCCTGTCACGATCGACTTCGTCAATGACGAATTGAACTGACCGGTTTCCTGGGTATTGACGAAACCCGGGGCGAAACCGAACTGGCTATTCGTGGCGTTCTCGTTACGCCCCCAAAGCATTTGAGTGGCAAACTGGGCGTCGAAATCGGAGAGGGCGGCCTCGACCCCGCGGCGACCGAACAGGAATCCCGTTTCGGAAATTGCCGGATCGTAAACCGACGGTGCCGTTGTCGGACTCGTCAGGATGCTGTTGTTCCCGAGGAACTGGCTCCTCGTGCGGATCATCTTGTTGTTGACGAGCGAGAGATGGAGCGCCTCTTGCAGCGAGAGATTCCAGATTTCCGGCGGTTTCTCATCGATGATCGTGCGCGGCGCCCCGCTGTAGGCGACGTTCTCCGGCGTGGCCTGCGTCACGTTCGGATACTGAACCTCGAGCACCTTGTCTCGATAATACTCGAGATCCGAGTCCCCGAAGTAATGAATGGTGCGCGCTGTGTGGCAGCCAACCAACGAACTACTGATCAGGATGGCGTTCAGCCATCGGATTGACTTGTCCCACCGCATCGAATCCCCCCGTCCCTGGGATGATGGTCGCCCGTCTTGTGTCGGCATCCGAGCCGATTGGGCCGGTTGCCGCGAGTCAAACAAGCGCTTGAATCCCCGCTCCCTGTGATCGTCCGAATCGTCGGTACAATCGCTAGGTCGAGTATCGGCGGAACAATCGTCACTGCTTGACGGAATGCCCGACCGAGCCAAATTCCCGATAGGGGAGCCCGAGGGCTCTTTTAATCAGGACCACTTCTCCTGCGTCGTTCCCTTCGCACGCATGCCCCAGGAACTGCAGCGCGTAGCCGACAATAAATGCCAGCCCGGCCGCGACTTCCCGCGACTGGCACAAGAAGACGACAGGAAGGACGAACGTGACCGGAAGTCCGAGCGCGTGAAAGAACCGGTTCGCGGGATTTCGGTGGCGCTCGGCATAGTTCTTCAGAAAGCGCCGAATCATGGCATCACCTTCGGATCGGTTGGAATGGCACGGGTCGCTCTACGGATGCTTTCAAAACCCTTTGGACGCCGGGGCGATCGTCACTTTCGTGTCGTGCCGTCAAAACCCTCTGGACGTCCGAAATGATCCTGAATTTGTAGACTTTTCCAGCCCGGCAACCGGCTTTTGATGGAGGCTCGTGACATTTTCACGTCCCCAACCGGGTTTTGAAACGGGCTTTAGTGGAGATCGACGCGGGTTCATGAGCTTCCGCAGTCAACCAAGGGCAGTTGGGTAAGCTGAACTTATCCCGCGCGATGCACCGTGGCGAAACCGGCAATGTTCGCCTGTCGGCGTGAAGAGAGATCCAACCCTCTCATGTCGTACCGTCAAAACCCTCTGGACGTCCGAGATGATCCTGAATTTGCAGAGTTTTCCAACCCGCCAACCGGCTTTCGACGGAGCCTCATGTGTCGTTGCGACCCAATTGAGTCCGAATGCGGCGACGATGTGATCCGTATTCGGGCGGGCTTCTGGGGGCGACGTGCCTTGTTTCCGCAGCGCCAATTCACGTTGCGTGAAGGAGCGGGACCGTGCAACTTGCTATCCGGGGAACTTGCCAATTTCGCTCGAATTGGCACGGCGGGAGCGATACGCTTCAAGACTACTCTTCAAAGTCTACTCCCGTGAGTCGCGCGAGACCGAGCCATGCATTGGGCCATTCGAACGATTGCCGTGGCGAATTTCTTTCAAGCCCTGCTGATCGCGAATGATGCCCCTCGTCTGCGGACCTTCGAACGGCACCACCTGGACAAAGTCTTTTTCTCGGAAGGGGCGGCGGTTGGGGACTTCAACCGCGACGGCCATCGGGATGTCGCGATTGGTCCGCAATGGTATGCCGGTCCTGACTTCAAAGAGCGACACTCGTTCGCACCGCCGAAGCCGTTTGATCCGCATGGGTATTCGGACAACTTCTTCGCCTATGGGCACGACATCAATGGCGACGGGTGGGATGACATTCTCGTGCTGGGTTTTCCGGGCCAGGACGCTTCCTGGTACGAGAACCCCCAGGGGAAGGCGGGGATGTGGGCCCGCAACAAAGTCTTCGATGTTGTCGACAACGAGTCGCCGACGTGGGGCGATCTGACCGGCGACGGAAAACCCGAGATCATCTGTTCGACCGATGGTTACTTCGGGTACGCCTCGCCGAATTGGAGCGATCCGGCCGCTCCCTGGACGTTTCACCGAATTTCCGATCAATCGGCCGGGGGACGGTTCACTCACGGTCTCGGCTATGGCGACGTGAATGGCGACGGTCGGATGGATCTCCTGGAGAAGAGCGGCTGGTGGGAACAGCCGGCATCGCTCGAAGGCGACCCCGTCTGGACCAAACACCCGTTTTCGTTCACTCCGGCCGGCGGCGCGCAGATGTACGCGTACGATGTCGATGGCGACGGGCGCAACGACGTCATCACGAGCCTCCAGGCTCATGGCTTTGGACTCGTCTGGTATCGCAACATTCCCTCGAACGATGGCGTGACGTTCGAGCGCCAGGTCATTACGGGCGAAAAGCCAGCGGACAACCCGTATGGCATTCAATTCTCGCAGATCCATGCGATCGCGCTCGTGGACATGAACGGGGATGGCCTGAAGGACATTGTCACGGGGAAGCGGTATTGGGCACACGGACCGAATGGCGACCCCGATCCCGGCGCGCCGGCGGTGTTGTACTGGTTCGAGCTGCGGCGCGGCCCGGACGGTGTCGACTGGATTCCACATTTAATTGACGATGATTCCGGCGTCGGGACGCAGGTCGTGGCGGAAGACATCTCAGGCGACGGTGTTCCCGACGTGATCGTGGGGAATAAGAAGGGGGCCTTCGTTCATCTTCAGCAGCTCAAAGATGTCTCTCCCGAAGAATACGAACGCCGCCAGCCGAAGAAGCGACCACCGATGGCGGAAGGGCTTTCGCCGGAGGCGGCCGCGCAGGCTATGACGATGCCTCCCGGCTTTCATGTTCGTCTCTGTGCGGCGGAGCCTGATGTCCAGCAACCGATCGCGATGGCGTTCGATGATCGTGGACGACTCTGGGTGGCGGAAGCGTACTCGTACCCGGTGCGTGTCCCGGACGACCAGGCGCGGGACCGCATCCTCATTTTTGAAGATACCGATGGCGACGCGAAGTTCGATAAGCGAACGGTGTTCATCGAGGGACTCAATCTTGTCAGCGGGCTGGAGTACGGATTTGGCGGCATCTGGGTCGGCGCGGCGCCGTACCTCTTATTCATTCCCGATCGCGATGGCGACGATCGTCCCGATGGGCCAGCCGAAATCCTGCTTGATGGCTGGGGATACCAGGACACGCACGAGACGCTGAACGCCTTGATCTGGGGACCAGACGGCTGGCTATACGGCTGCCACGGGGTCTTCACGCATTCGCGAGTGGGCAAACCAGGAACGCCGGAAGCCGAGCGCGTGCCGATCAATGCGGGAATCTGGCGATATCATCCCATTCGTCGCGAGTTCGAGGTCTTCGCGGAAGGAACGAGCAACCCGTGGGGCGTCGACTTCAACGAAGTCGGGGAAGCCTTCGCGACGGCGTGCGTGATTCCGCACCTGTATCACATCATTCCGGGAGCCCGTTATCAGAGGCAGGCCGGGGCTCATTTCAACCCTTACACGTTCGATGACATTAAGACGATTGCCCGCCATCGGCATTGGGTTGGCAACCAGTGGAATAATGCCGATCGCGACGCGTCGAACGGGATTGGCGGCGGCCATGCTCATGCCGGTGCAATGATCTACCAGGGGGGACTCTGGCCGGAGCGTTACCGCGACCAGCTCTTTATGAACAACATTCACGGCAGCCGATTGAACCACGATCGACTGACCAGCGGCGGCTCGGGTTACGTGGGCGACGCGGCTCCAGATTTCTGCTTTGCCAATGACAGTTGGTCGCAGTGGATTTATCTCACGTACGGGCCGGATGGCAACGTGACCATGATCGACTGGTACGACCGGAACCAGTGCCACCATCGCGAAGACGAGAAACACGACCGGGGGAATGGGCGCATCTTCAAAATCGTTTATGGAGAGCCGCGCCACGTCGAAGTGAACCTGGCCCAACTTGATGATCTGGCGCTGGTCGAACACCTGACGAACTCGAATGAGTGGTACAGCCGCCATGCCCGTCGTCTGCTGCAGGAACGATCGGCAAGTGGAAAGCTGTCCGAGCCGATTCGCGAAGAATTGCGCAGCCGCTTCCTGGCGGCCCAATCGACTCGCGATCAGTTACGTTACCTCTGGACGATGCACGTCACGGGGGGCCTCAGCGAAGACGAACTTGCTCAAGCAACTGAAAGGCCGAGGGCACCTGAGACGATTGCGTGGCTGATTCGTCTGGCGGCGGAAAAGCCGGCCGATTCCGAGCGGTCCGCGAGCGAACTGGCGAAACTGGTAGAAGCCGCGAATTCTCCGGTCGTGCGACTGGCGGTTTGCAGCGCGCTTCAGCGTCTGCCAGAGGATGCGCGGTGGGCCGTGTTTCCGTCGCTGCTCAAGCATGCCGAAGACGCGAACGACCACAATCTGCCGCTGATGAACTGGTATGCGATCGAACCTTGCGTCATGCGTGATCCGGGTCGAGCACTCAGTCTGCTGGCAGATTGTCAAATTCCGCTTGTGTCCCGATTCATCGTTCGCCGACTCGCGGCGGAAGAGAGCGGAAATGGGCCGCTTCTGGCCCGTCTGACGGATGCTCCTCCAGCCGATCATGGCTGGATGCTCGAAGAGGTTGTGACGGCTCTCAAGCAGAGGTCTTCACTCCCGATGCCCGAAGCATGGAAACGCTGTTACGAGGTTCTGAGTCAATCACCGGACGAGACGATCCGGCAGCAAGCCGAGTTCGTGGCGGTGAAGTTTGGCGATGAGCGGGTTCTGCCCGCGCTTCGGAAGACACTTGCCGACCGCGGGCTACCGGTCGAACGGCGACGACTCGCGCTCGACTCGCTGCTCGCCGCCCGAGATTCCGGAACTCCCGAGATTCTGATCACCCTGTTTGATGACCAGGCACTGTCGACCGCATCCGTTCAAGCATTGGCGTCCTTCGACAGCCGTCGGAGTGATAAAGCACTGCTCGACGCGTACGGAAAACTGGGCGAGGAAGGTCGCCAGGCGGCGATCAGCACGCTGCTGGCGCGGGTTCCTTCGACACTGCTGCTGCTGGATGCCATCGACGCGGGTGCGGTTCCGCGCGGCGACCTGTCTGCGTTCGCTGTCCGGCAGCTCTCGCAGTCGCGTGATGAGAAACTCCTCAAGCGTCTCAATGAGGTCTGGGGGACGATTCGCCCGGCTTCGGAAGAGAAGGTGGCCCAATTGAAGCACTGGCAGGCGGTGCTGACGTCGGCCAGACTTAAGGACGCCAACCTTCCCAATGGGCGGGTTCAATTCAACAAGACGTGCGCGACGTGCCATAAGCTGTTCGATGCGGGCAAGATGATTGGCCCCGACCTGACGGGATCGAATCGGCATAACCTCGATTACCTGCTCGAAAATCTGCTCGACCCGAGCGCGATTGTCGGCAAGGACTACCAGATGACGACGTTCGCCCTGGCGGATGGGCGGGTTGTCTCGGGAGTGGTGAAGTCGGAGAACGACACTGCTGTTATCGTGCAGACGCCGCTGGAACTGGTCACCCTCGTCAAGGACGACATCGACGAGCGAAAGCTGACGGACGTTTCGCTGATGCCGGAAGGGCAATTGAAGCAATTGCCGGAAGGGGACGCGCGCGATCTGGTCGCCTATCTGCAAACCGCCTATCAGGTTCCCTTGCCAGGCGAAGGGCCGTGGCTTGATCCGCAAACGGGCCGAGTGGCCGGAGCGATCGAAGCCGAGTCGTTGAAACCGCTGGATGTGACGGGAGGTGCCGCGCGTCCGCAACCGATGGCGGGGTTCAACCTGGGTCGATGGAGCGGGAACTCTCAGTTGTGGTGGACCGGAGCCAAACCTGGCAACCGGCTGACGTTGGCGATTCAGGTTCCCGAGGATGGTACGTACGACACCTATACGGCGCTGACCAAGGCAATCGACTATGGCATCGTTAAGATTTCCTGGGACGATGAGGTTGCGATTCCGGCGATCGATCTTATGAATGACGGTGTGGTGATTACGCCGCCCGTCTCTCTAGGGCGACGACGCCTGTCGCGCGGCGAACATCGCGTGACATTCGAAATCGTGGGCGCGAACCCGGCCGCGGTGAAGGGTTACATGGTTGGCATTGACTACGTCTCGCTGATGCGGGTTGCCGAATAGAACCGCGCGCGAGTCGGACACAGTCACGCAGCCGTAACGAGTCTGACAATTTCTTGTTCCGGGGCCTCCGATGTCTGGTTCTCTTCGATCCGCGGGCATGATCGCGAGTCTTTCCACTTCGAGATTTCGCTGGTTCCGACGACATTCCTGGATGGCCAGTTTGCTGTTCGCGACAGTCTCGGCATCCAGTGGATTGTTGGCCGCAGACCGCCCGAACATTGTCGTCATCCTGGCCGATGATCTGGGATATGGCGATTTGAGCTGCCTGAATTCGGACAGCAAACTGACGACTCCGAACTGGGATCGACTTTCGCGGGAAGGGATGACCTATCTCGACGCGCATACTCCGTCGGCGGTTTGCACGCCGACGCGCTATGGGTTGTTGACGGGCCGTTATTGCTGGAGGTCGAAACTCAAGTCCGGGGTGCTCGGGGGCCTTAGTCCGCGGCTGATCGAGCCGGGTCGCGAGACGATGGCCTCGTTCCTCCAGTCGCGTGGCTACCACACCGGATGCGTGGGGAAGTGGCATCTGGGGATGGAGTGGGTCGTCCTGCCGGGCAAGTCCGTCACGGAGCTGAGTATCGAACCGCGCGACCAGGTCTTCAATGTCGACTACTCGCAGCCGGTCTCCAATGGACCGCTGAGCGTAGGCTTCGACGAATACTTCGGCATCTCCGCATCGCTCGACATGGTACCCTATGCCTATTTGCGGAATGACCGGCTGACGGCAGCACCGACCGAAGATCGCGGGTTTCTCATGATGCACGGTCGGGAAGACGGCCCGACAACGCGACAAGGGCCGGCGGCGCCTGGATTCGACGCGGCGTCAGTGCTTCCCGACCTCGCGCGGGAGGCGGTGGACTTTCTGGAGCGAGCGGCGAAGGATGATCGCCGTCCGTTCTTTCTGTATGTTCCACTGGCATCGCCCCATACTCCTATTCTGCCAACGGCAGAGTGGCAGGGACGGAGCGGACTGAATCCGTATGGGGATTTCGTGCTGCAAACGGACTGGGCCGTGGGCGAGATCCTGGCGACGCTGGATCGACTGGGCATCTCGGATTCGACCCTCGTCGTCGCCACGAGCGACAATGGCTGCTCGCCGCAGGCGCAGTTTCCCGAATTGCTGGAGCGCGGACACAACCCCAATTTCGTTTTCCGAGGTCACAAGGCGGATCTCTACGAGGGAGGTCATCGCGTCCCGTTTCTCGTTCGCTGGCCGGGTCATGTTCCGGCGGGAGCATCGTCGCGATCGCTGGTCTGTCTGACCGATGTCTTTGCAACGGTAGCTGATGTGCTTGGAGAAGCATTGACGGATGCGACGGCGGAGGACAGTTTCAGCTTCGCATCAACCTGGTCGGATGCTTCCGCCAGTCCTCGGAAGCTGCTGGTCAGTCATTCGATTGATGGCTCGTTTGCCATCCGCGACAAGACCTGGAAACTGCTGCTTTGTCCGGGATCGGGCGGGTGGAGCGAGCCGCGTCCCAATCGGGATGACACGAGCGAAGGCCCGCTCATCCAGCTCTTTGATCTGGTCAAAGACATTGGAGAAACGCGCAACGTACAGGCCGAGCAACCTGAAATCGTGAGCCGCCTGATTGCCGAACTGGAGCAGATTGCCGAGTCGGGACGGTCACGTCCTGGAGAACGCCAGTCGAATACAACACCAGTTGACATTTGGGCAGCAGGGAAGAGGGCTCATCAACCGGTGGCGCGTCCACGCCGCCCCCTTCCGTAGATCTCGTTGTAATGGCGCGCATGGGATCGATCGAGTGATGAACGAACCCCATTTCGCGACAAACGATTTCTGCCGTCGCCCGTGGGTCCAACGAAGCCGCTTTTCTGAGTTTGAGGGGCCGCCTTTGGGAAAATCCCCGATACTCGTTCGCCGAGAAGTGGTTAAATCCTCGAATCACGACGAAAGGACGAGCGTTTCGCCCGGTCGTTGATGAAGGCAGCCAGACCAGTACGCAATTCCGAGGAGACGGACAATGAGGCGAATCGCCCTGATGTTGACGGTGGCGGCAGTTCTGGGATCCACGGCCGGCGGCCTGCTGGCTCAACCGCCCGGTGGGCCTGGCGGGCCCGGCGGCGGACGGGGTCGCGGCGGTGGCGGGTTTGGCGGCCCGATGGGCCTTTTGATGATGCCCGAAGTTCGCGCCGAGCTGAAGGTGACCGACGAGCAGCAGCAGAAGCTGCGGACCGCCATGGAAGGACTGCGGCCCGAGGGTGGCGGCCAGCGCGGGGGATTCGGAAATCTCTCCGAGGAAGAACGGGCGGAAATGCGGAAGCGCATGGAAGAGCTTCAGAAGAAGACCGACGAAGCGATGAAGTCGGTCCTTTCCGAAGAGCAGATCACGCGACTTCGTCAACTGGATATTCAACGCCAGGGAGCCCAGGCTCTTGGTCGCCCGGACGTTGCTGAAAAGCTCGGTCTGACGGACGAACAGAAGACCAAGATGCGCGAAATTCAGGAAGCCGCTCGTCCCGATTTCTCCGCCTTCGGCAACCTGCGAGAAGCTTCGCAGGAAGAGCGCGAAAAGGCGATGGCTGAAATGCGTGCGAAGCGAGAGAAGGCGGATGCCGACGTGATGGCCCTTCTGGATGCCGAACAAAAGGCGATCTGGGAATCGCTGGTGGGAGAAAAGTTTAACTTCCCGGCTCCGCAGTTTGGCGGATTCGGTGGTGGTCGCGGACAGCGCGGTCCGGGCGGCGGTCGTCCTCCTGGCGCGCCGCAGTAATGAGGGCCTTCTCGGTCTCGATGCGACGTTGATTTTTGGGTGATATCCGCGAATTCGATGTCAGCGCGGGAGGACGAGAGCGGGAACCGTCCGGATGATCCGGTCGATTCTCTGAAAATGTGTCGAAAAACCGACGCGGGCACGAACTTGAAAGAGGTCGTGCCCGCGTTTTTTCCGTTTGAGGGGACGAATCCGGGCCAATCTCTGGTAACCGCGAGAAGCCGCGCCCGGTGGGTTTGCTCTCCCCGCCGCCCCGGCTACAATTCGGCACTTCGCGAGGGGCTCTGCCAAGTCTGGGTTCCCGAGCCGAGTGCGTAGCTCAGCCGGTAGAGCAACGGACTTTTAATCCGTAGGTCCTGGGTTCGAGTCCCAGCGCACTCACTTCGCATTCCGCGGTTCTCGGGACGCCTCCAAAGTGTCTTGTGCCGCGGCTCCCGACATTGTCGGGAACGGCTGATTCCGGATCCGGGGCTATCACCGTGATTCGCAATGGATTGTTCTCGCCGAGATTCTCGGCTGAAGAACTCTTCTTCCCGGGGCGTTCGACCAAGCGAGGCCGGGGGGACATCCATCATCCGTTGATGATCTCGCCGCCGTTGGGATGGAGCACCTGTCCGGTCATGTAGGACGAGTCTTCCGAGGCGAGAAACAGGAAGCAGGTGGCGCACTCATCCGGTTCGCCGGCGCGACCCATCGGGGAGTCGCTGCCGAACTTGCTGACTTCCTCTTCGTCGAACGTCGCCGGGATGAGCGGCGTCCAGATTGGACCGGGAGCGACGGCATTGACGCGGATGTCATCCTTCACCAATTGCTGCGCTAGCGACCGGGTGAAGCTGACGATGGCTCCCTTGGTGGCCGAATAGTCGAGGAGTTCGGGGCTGCCCCGATAGGCGGTGACGGAGGTCGTATTGATAATCGTGCTTCCCTTTTGCTTTTTCAAATGAGGGAGAGCGGCCTGCGTCAGGTAGAACATCGAGAAGATATTCGTCCGAAATGTCCCCACCAGGTGCTTCTCTTCGATCTCTTCGACTCCTTCCCGCGGATGCTGCTCAGCCGCGTTGTTGATAAGACAATCGAGTCGTCCAAACTCCTCGATGGTTTTCGCGACTGCTTGCCGGCAGAACGACTGACTGCCGATGTCCCCCTTGAGGGGCAGGCAGCGAGTTCCCTCGGCTTCAACGAGCGACCTGGTTTCCTCCGCGTCCTGAGTTTCCTCCAGATAGAGGATCGCGAGGTGGGCACCTTCGCGCGCGAAGAGAACGGCGGTACTGCGACCGATCCCGCTGTCGCCACCGGTGATGAGGGCCACCTTTCCCTGAAGCTTGCCGCTACCGCGGTAGTTTTCGCGAATCACCCGTGGCTGGGGACGCATGGGCCGTTGACGACCGGGTTGACGAGATTGCGACTGTTCAGGGCGCTCTTGTTCCGACTCGGACTTGCCGCGTTGTTGCGATTTGTTCGCCATGAGGAGCCTCCCATGTGAGCTTGCGCGAAGTCGAGAAAACCAAATCACCACGAGAAGAATTAGCAAATCATATTCCGGCCCCCGACTTGGCCCTCAGTCGACAATGAACTGATCGCCCGACGTTCGAGGCGGACTGCTAGCGACCAGCAACCTGCGACAATATCGATGTCATGTCAGTCGTCGGCAGCGAGGATCTTGAAAAAACACGCCCAAAACGACTTCCGCGCCAGCCGCAACGATTTCTGGTTTTGATCGGCGCGCCGATTGCTTCCCAGTTGAGAAACACGCGTCACTGCCGTTCACCAGAAGCGAGACAACGCTCCAGTTGCAGAGCGAACACTCATCGCGAATCTAAAAGTGGGAATGCGGGGAAGGCACGGGATCGGGCACCACACCGCTTTCAGTGTCTCCCCGATGCACCACTCCGCTCGGCATCTATTTTCCCTAGCGTGCCCCGATCGGATCGGGGGCACACTTTGGCCCGATCGTCGCACCTCCACATTGGAGAAGTCCATGAGCCTGCAAACTCTACAGGATCTGTTCATCCACGAGATCAAAGACCTTTACAGCGCCGAGAAGCAGTTGACCGAAGCGCTCCCCAAAATGGTGGAAGCGGCCTCGAACCCGCAACTCAAGCAGGCATTCGAAGCTCATCTGGAAGAAACCACTTCCCAGTTGGAACGCGTGCATCACCTCCTGCATCGGTTCGAGGTTAATCCTGGCAGCACCAAGTGCGACGCCATGGAAGGGCTTATCGCCGAGGGGGCCGAGGTCATCAAGGAAAAGGCTCCCGCCAGCGTGAAGGACGCGGCACTCATCGCGGCCGCCCAGCGTGTCGAGCATTACGAAATCTCGGGCTATGGGACGGCCCGCGCATTCGCCGAAACGCTCGGCCATGCCGATGCCGCCAAGGTGCTCGATGAGATCCTCAACGAAGAATCAGCCGCGAACGAGAAACTCAACGTCCTGGCACTCAACACGGTGAACCCGGCGGCGCGCACCGCCAAGTGAACCATGCTCGCATCCATAGCGAAGGAAGTCGGCTCGCGGAGGGGCGGAATCCACTCTTCTTCATCGACTCATCGTGACGCCATGGGCATGGACGCCCCGGCGACCCACGCCACCGACGAATGCCATGCAGTACCGTCAAAACCCTCTGGATGTCCACACTGTTCCTAACTTCGCAGGGTTTTACCGCAATTCTGACACTATCAACGAATTACTATCCGGGAGAATGTCATGCGCACGACAACGAAACAGCCGACCTGGTGTACTGGCGAGACGCTGAGTGGCTGGGAACGAGTCAAGGCCGCCTTCGCCAATGACTGGGAGCAGACGAAAGCGGACTTCGGCATCGATGGCAATCGCGACATGGATCAGGATGTCGACGACACCGTCAGGCAGGCTGTCGGCTCCGAGAATGCCTTCGAGAATCGCGAGCAGGCGTTTCGATTCGGCTACGCGGCCCAGTGTTATTACGGCGAGAGTTATCCGACATGGAATGACGAACTGGATGCAACATTGCGCGAGGACTTCGATGGCGACTATGACGCCAATCGCCGCTATATCCGCCATGCCTATGAGTACACGTATCCGACGCCCTAGTCGCTTACCTACATTCCGCTCGCGGGACACCGCGGACTTCATGCGGATCGTTTTGAGAAAACGCTCTACTCCCACAGGAGATTTATCATGCGCTCGTTATTTTCCCTCATCGGCCTGAGCCTGCTCATCGCGGGTTGTGCCGACGAGACCAACATGGCCCCAACACCCGCGAAGGATAACACGGCTGTCAACGAGCGGGATGCCAATGGCACCACCAAGACACCGATGGATCAGTCCAACAAGCAGGCTGATATCGACTTGACGGCGAAGATTCGGGAAACAGTGCTCGAAATCGAAGATCTGTCGGTGAATGGGCGCAACGTCAAGATTATCAGCAACGAAGGCAACGTCGTCCTTCGTGGACCGGTGGAGTCGGCTGCCGAGAAAGAGCGAATCGGCGACGTCGCCGAGAAGATCGCCGGGGAAGGTCATGTCACCAACGAACTCGAGGTCGTCCCAGACGCAAATTGATGGGGATCTCAAGGACCGCGCGGGCCGATCACACCATTTCAACAAACTCTACGGGGAGAATCACAATGGCTACTCATGTCGAACACGCCCAGGCCGTTTTTGGAATCGCGAACAATCGCCAGGAAGCGATGACGATTCTGAACAACCTCCGCGCCGCGGGCTTCATGGAATCCGAGATATCGCTCATCATGGCCCAGGAAGGGGCGGATGGCGAGATTGTCATGGAAGGAAACACAAAAGCCCCCGAGGGGGCCGCCACCGGGACGGGGGCGGGCCTGCTCCTTGGCGGAGCGCTGGGCTGGATGGCCGGAATCGGCGCCCTGGCGATCCCAGGACTCGGACCATTCATCGCCGCCGGACCGATTCTGGCGGCACTTGGAGGGGCCGCGATCGGGTCAGCCGCGGGGGGGTTGACCGGCGCTCTCATCGGCATGGGTTTTTCCGAGTACGAGGCGCAGGCATACGAGGGACACCTCAAGAATGGGCGTGCGTTGATCTCTGTCCGCGTCGTGGACAGCGACGAAGTTGACCTCGCGAAGAAAATCTTCGATGACGGCGGCGCGGAACACATCTCCGTGAAGGCGGTCACATCGGTCGACAATGACTAATACCACACCCCAGAAGCAATTGCGCGGCTGCCACGAGGGAAGGTGTGACCATGCCATGACGATCAGCCGATCGTCACGCGCGGTTATTTTCTGGGATGCGTATTAGAGCACCTCACACACTTGCCTGTGTTAGAGATTCTCACGGACCGCAGTTTCCCACGGTTCGGCGGCTTCCTGCTCCCGACACGCGTCGGGCAGGAAGCCGGCATTTTTTTGCGCTCGCCTGGTCCCAATCACTTCGAGATCCATCATGACGGACAACACTCGCGACCGTAGCGGAAAGATTAAGTATGCGCTTGCCGGATGGTTGCTGGGGCTGCCCACCATCGTGGTCATCCTGCTGCTTTTCTTCCGCGGCTGCGACTTCTGAGAGTCGATGCCCTCGGGGATTTAATAGAGGTGGTTTCAAGACCCTCTGGACGACGGGGGTGTCCCCAATTTCGAGACGTTTTGCTGCCACCAACCGGGTTTTGAAACGTGTTTCAGTTCGTTTCGCCCGCGACCTGCTACTCGGACCGATGGAGGCGAGCGATCGCATCGCCAGGAAGGCAGCCGAGGGTTAGGAGACCGAGTCTTTCAGTGTCCATGTCCCTGAACCGCTTGAGTTCGCCGTGCCAGTCATTTTTGAACGGCACAGCGTTTTCATGAATGGACGGAGAGACGCCATGGACTGGGCAGGCTACGACTTCTCGACGCGGAATGCCTTGTGGGGAGAGACTCCGCCAATCTTTCTGGTGGAATTGGTCGCCCGCACAATCACGCTGCTGTTGTTCGCTCTCATCCTGGTCCGCTGGCTGGGCAAGCGAGGAATCGGCCAGGTTTCGCCGTATGAGTTCGTCGTGTTGATCGCGATGGGATCGGCACTGGGCGACCCCATGTTCTATCCGACAGTGCCGTTGTTGCCGCCCATGATCGTGCTCATCGTCATTGTCGTCATGCAGCGGTGCCTTTCCTGGGCGACAGAACAGCATGATCGGATTGAGAAATTCGTCGAGGGAGTCCCTCGCGTCTGCATTCGTGACGGCGAGGTCGACCTCGCCGCTCTCCGTGATGAACACGTTCCCTTCGATGAGCTCGTGATGCTGCTCCGCGAGAAAGGGGTCGAGAACCTCGCGAACGCGCGGCTGGCGATCCTGGAAACCTCCGGGCGTCTGAGCGTCTTTACATTCCATGACGATCTTGAACGATTTGGCCTGTCGTTGTGTGAACGGGTTGAACTCGATGAGGCGGCCATTATTCCGGCCGGCGACTGCACGCATGCGGATGTCCCCCTTGCCTGCACGAATTGCGGCCATTGTCAGCGGCACGATGAAACGAGGCCGGTGCCCCCCTGCGGACGCTGTTCGGGTGGGACATTCCTCCTCGCGCGATCGACGACGTCTGCTTGAGTTCCCGCCCATGGGTCGTCACGCGCGAGTTGGAGCTTTTAACACACCCTCCGTGCAATGCGGTGTTGGCCTGGTGTTTTATGGCTTTTCGACAAGCATGTGTCAGGGATGCTTAATCACTTCGGGGCTTCGACAGGCTTCTCGACCTCTTCACCTGGCGATGCGATTGGCAGTTCGAGCTGCATGTCAGGCCACCAAAGCAGCACCGCGATTCCGCCCGCGATCGAAATGCCAAAAACAACCGCCACGTAGAGCAATAGCCTTCGGCTTCCCAGAACCGCAACGGCCCCCGCCTTGAACACGAGATTCGCGAGCATCGCCACCACGATCACGCGCCAGGCTGTCTCGGCCTCGATTCGGCCCTCCTGGAAGAGTTCCGCCGTCGAAAGCGTGATTGCGTCCACATCCGTCAGGCCGGAGATCAATGCGACGGCATACAGAGCCTCGTTGCCGAAGTGATGCTTCGCGGCCGCGACGACAAACAGGATCACTGCGTATATCGCGCCGAAGACAAGAGCCGGCTTGAGCTGTGCCGGGTTGTCCTGATCCGGCGCATGGGACTCCTGGCTGCGAATCGGAAAATAGAGACAGATGCATACGACAACCATCAATCCCAGAATGACGGTGATGGGTAGGAGAGCCGAACGGAGCAGGCCGGGCGCCACCGCGCCAATCTCGATCAGGACACGAACATTCACGATGGTCGAGGCGATGGCGATGACCAGCGCGGCCATCGGAGAATATGCCGGAGTCTCTTTTGTCTGTCGTGCGTAACTGACCGTCGTCGCCGTGCTGGAGATGAGTCCGCCGAAGATTCCGCCCAGAATCGCGCCGGCCCCGGCGCCCAGAAGGCGGTAGGCGACGTACGCCACCATGCTGATTCCAACAATCAGAACCACCATCCGCCAGATTCGATACGGATTGAGGACATCGTAGGGCCCATAGACCTGATCGGGAAGGACGGGCAGAATGACCAGCGAGATCAGGACGAGGTGAATCAGTCCCCGGAACTCTTTCTCGCCAATCGCCTTGACGACTCCGTGCAACTGATCTTTCCAATGCAGCAGCACTGCCGCGGCGCCAGCGGCAACGATTGCCGGACCTGTCAGCCCCACTCCCAGGGCAACGCCGACCACATACATCAACAGCGCGGCCGCTTCGGTGGTCATGCCGGGATCGGTGTCGTCATTAGCGATCTTCACCAGATTCGCCATGACCATCAGAGCGGCGACCGCGAGGAATCCCATCGCGACCGCCGACGCAGCCATCTCACCTCCCAAAAGCGCGGTGAGCGTTCCGAGCATCGAGAGGATTGGAAATGTTCGGACACCAGCGATAGCAGACTCGCGCCATTCTCGCTGCAACCCAACCAACAGGCCCAGTCCCAATGAAACGGCGAGGGCCTGATAGGATTGGGCGTCCATGGTCAGCCGTAAAACCCTGGGTCGTCGGAAGTCTCAAACCGGTTTGTCCGCCGTACGGAGTCGGGAATTCCGTGGCGCGTGTCACGCGAGAAAGACTGACGAATTCCCACGACTTTCTCAACTCTCGCCACCGAGCGTTCCATTCACTCCGCATCCGCGGAACGCCTCGGGATGACGACGCGAAGCCCGAGGACGGATTCAAAGAGGCATCACGCCAATCCGCCGGGCGCGACCCTCCTACATCGATTGTTCCGCGTGGATCCCTTCCGCGAATTCTTCGACGGCTTTTGAACAGAAGGCGGGCAAGTCGTCCGGGCGGCGGCTCGTCACCAAACCTTCGTCGACGACGCATTCTTCATCCACCCATTGCGCGCCGGCATTTCGAAGATCGGTCTTCAGGCTGGGCCACGACGTGACCCTGCGATCGCGAACGACGTCAGCTTCGATGAGTGTCCAAGGGCCATGGCAGATCGCCGCGACCGGTTTGTGCTGTTTGAAAAAGTCGCGAACGAAAGAGACGGCGGTTTCGTTGGTCCGAAGCGTATCGGGATTGGCGACTCCACCTGGCAGAACAAGGCCGTCGTAGTCTTCCGCGCTCACCTCATCAACAGTCTTATCGACCGTGAAGGTGTCCCCCTTTTTATCGTGATGCATTCCCTGAATCTCTCCTGATTTCAAAGAGACCAGATGCACGGTCGCGCCGGCCTCCTTGACGGCCTCCCAGGGATCGGTCAATTCCACCTGCTCGAAACCGCAGGTCGCGAGGAACGCGATTTTCTTTCCCTCGAGTGAATTGCTGCTCATGATTCTCTACTCCCTTGGTTTGAGTTCTCGATACTTACGTAATACCGTCAAAACCCTCCGGACATCCGAAACGTACCTGAATTTGCAGGGGTTCCGAGACGCCAACCGGGATTTGACGGAGGCTCACCGTACGGCACGGCCGCCGCTGGCTTATGCCGACATCTCGCGGCATTCCTTCGCGCAGGCCCGACACGCTTCCGCGCATTTCCGGCAGTGATCGTGCGCATGCGCTCCGCACTGCTCGGCGCACCACTCGCACGCATCCGCGCAGAGATGACAAATCGCAGCCAGGAAGCGACTTTCGCGGGCACCGGCCTGAGCGCACAACAGGCACAGGTCAATACATTCCCGGCAACAGCGAGGGCAGTCGTTGTCACTCCGTTGATCGATCATCGCATTCAGGCAGATTTCGCAGGCCGTCGCGCATTTCTGGCAGGCCTCGATACAGGATGGATGCTTGTTCACGAGAGGTCTCCTCGAGGGTGCCGAACTTGTTCGCACGCTCCATCGGCGTTCGGCGTTAGCGGTTAACATGAATTCGCGGAGGCGGATCCTGGCGAAGTCAAATGTCCCCGGAGCAGGCTTTCTCGTGCTTCTTGATGTTCACTCTTCGGAAATCTTGACCTGCGCGGGTTTGGCGGACATTGCTTCGAGAGAACTCTCCGGTGGACCGTAGAGACGTCGCCCGTCCGCCGTATACCTGCCGCCGTGCACCGGACAATCCCACGTCCCCGCGGCGGCGTTCCAATGGACAACGCCTCCCATGTGCGTGCAGATCGGACTCAGTCGATGCTCGCATCCCGCGTGATCGCGACAGATCGCGGCATGCACGCCGTCGACCATGCCGACTTTTCCTTCGCCGGGCTTGAGCTCATGGGGATTGATCGTCGATGCGGGAAGAATTCGTTCCGCCAGGTTAACCGCGGTTGTCATCTGTTCCGCGGCCATGGTCGCCAGTCCCAACACTCCGAAGCGTGAAGGTGACAAATCATTTTCGAGCGGGACGGATTCGCCATTGATCTGTCGGGCGAGCAATCCGCCGGCCGCGGTTCCCCAGGTAAGGCCAATCCCGCTGAATCCCGTCGCGATCCAGACATTCTCCTTGCCTGGGACTTTGCCAATCATCGGCAGGCCGTCCGTCGGTTCGAAGAGTTCCGCGCTCCAGCGGCAAACGATTTCCTCGACCGCGAAATGCTCGCGGGCATACTCTTCCAGCCGGCGTTCCGCCTCGATTGGGTCGTCGGTACCGGTGCGATGGTCGCAGCCGCCGATCAGGAGCAGTTTCGGATCGCTGGCGGAAGCACGTCGAGTGTAGAAGTAGGGATTAGCATTATCCCAGTAGAGGGCATCGGGCGGGGGATCGCTGACCCGGGCGGCGAGAACATAGGACTGGTAAGGGGGTGTCTCGAGATAGAGATAAAGGGCATCCGTGTCGTTGCAGTGGACCGCAACGACGACTTCCTCGAAATAGACTTTCGAGCCATTGACATCGAGCGATTCCGGTCGCGTCTCGACCGGCCCGGCCACCAGGGAGTTCTCGAAGATACGTCCCCCCCTGTCGCTCACCATCTGGGCGAGATGTTTGACATAGGCCAAACTATCGATGCGAGCCATGTCGTCGATTCGATAGCCGCACGCAGCATTGGGGTAGGGCACCGTGGCGAGTTGATCCACGTTCAGTCCCATCCGCGAGGCAAGTTCCCCCTGTTCACGAAGGGAATTGGCGTCGTCGGGATTCTCTGAATAGAAGTACGCCGGGAGCCGCTGGAACTCACAATCACCGTTCACGCGACGTTCAACCGCGTCGATGGCGTCGAGACGCAACGCGACAGCTTGCCGCGCCTTATTCAGCCCTAAAACTCGCGACAGACTCGACGGCCCCCCTTCGGGATGCGCGTCGAGATGCCCGGTACTTCCCCCCGTCGTGCCGCAGCCGATCACCGCGGACTCAAAGACCGCTACGTCATACCCTCGGTCCAGCAATTCCAGGGCCGTCGATAATCCCGTGATACCGCCGCCCATGATGGCGACACGGGTGTGAATGTCCTCCTGGACGCGGGGATAACGAGGCTCGAGGCGACGAGCGTCCGAGCCGTTTCGACCTATCCACCAGGACCGGTGCGTCGACAGGGTATCACTCATGATGCTCGCTTTCCGACCTGAGTTACGGCCTCGAACCGTCCCGAAGGTGCCAGTGGACGCGCGGGACGAACTCGGCGCCTTCAATGGCGTTTCGCCCGGATGGCCGATACCAACTCGGCTTTTCGCATTTTGCCGCGACCGACGATCTTCATTTTCGATGCGACGTTCCGGAGTTCCTCGACCGAGCGCTGTTCGAGCGATCGGTTCGGATTTCCAGTTCCCTGAGTGACCCGGTTCGGCGTGCGCCCCTCTTTGCGACGCTGCTTGTTCACGGTGCGCGCCGCGATCTCTTCGGCGCGCTCGACGCTCTTTCCATCGTCCAAGGCATTTTTTTTGATGTGGTTGTACTGTCGTTCATCCTTGCTGGACCACTTTGGCATGACGACACCTCCTGTTTGTGTCAGTGCGTTGAGCGGCGCTCGCAAAACCTCCGTGCGAGGAATGGCGCCGCGCATCGCACAAAGAGCGGCAAATGCCGCAACTCACGTCCCCGAAATCTGGACGCAAGTCCTCAGCAATGGCAGGAACTCTCGAACTCCTTGACCTGCTTTTCAGCCTCTTCCCGGGCAATGCCGTATCGTTCCTGCACTTTTCCGAGAAGCTCTTCGCGCTTTCCGTCGATTTTGTCGAAGTCGTCATCCGTCAATTCGCCCCACCGCTGCTTGGCCTGGCCTTTAACCTGCGTCCACTTTCCTTTGAGCTGGTCCCAGTTCATTTTCTCTCTCCTGGTGTTGAAGGACTCGGACAATCGCACCGACTCTTTCGCTCGGTCGTCGTCGTGAAGCCCGTTAAGCATGCGGCGTGCCAAGACCCGGTGAGTTGCTCGCCGTGACCGATCGCACGCAGCAGAGCGTGGCTCGCGGGATAATAGGTCGACATGCCGCGAGTCTTCACAGGGCCGGTTGCGACGAGCATGCGCCCCAAGTGAAATGCGGCTGCCCCTCGTGGTTCAAAGACGCCCCATCAGCAGTAGAACGACGAGGATGAGCAGGATCAGTCCCAAACCGCCGCTGGGCCCGTAGCCCCAATTTCGACTGTGAGGCCATGCTGGTACCGCGCCCAGCAGTAACAGGATCACAATGATGAGGAGAATGGTCGACATGGCCGTGTGCCTTGGAGGAAGCGCGCTGGTGCCCTAACCGCGAAGACGATCGCACGAAGGAGGCCCAACCGAGTTTCCGCGACTGTTCGCGGCTCATCTCTTTCGTTCTCGTTCGCGAAAAAACTGTCGAGGCAAACTTCGTGCCGAAGCTGATGCGCAAGAAATTGCGGGGATAAGGCTTCGCCGGGCAATCCCGGACCTTCGCAACTCTGCTCGCCCGGCGTTCATGGTGGACGGTCAGCGTACCGAGTCACGCGTTCGGCCAGGCGCTTGCTGGGCACACTTGTCTGCTCGACCCCGGCACAACCTTTGCTCGTCTGCATCTGGGGTTGTCCGACAGGGGGAGGCGTGCGATGTCTCTGCCACCATATTGCATCTTTCGGCGAGGCCGGAGTCCGATCGTCGCGGCCGCCATTCATCAAGGTCATGCCACTCGCCAGGCGGTGAGGGCGGCGTTGGCCCTCGATGATCGCGGCCAATTGCAGGAGGAAGACCCCTTTTCCGCGGAGTGGGCACAGATCGCAAAGACACAGATTATCGGTCTGCGCTCCCGGTTCGAGGTCGACTTGAATCGTCCCCGGAACAAGGCCGTCTATCAGCGCCCCGAAGATGCCTGGGGCCTGAACGTCTGGCGCGAACCCCCGTCTACGGATCTTGTGGCGGAGTCGTTATCTGAATACGACGCGTTCTACGCCGCGATCGAGTCTCTGTTTCGCGAGCTTGTGGGCCAGCATGGAAAAGTGGTCGTCTACGATCTGCATACCTATAACCATCGCCGCGAGGGCCGCGACGCCGTTCCTGCCGACGTCGCGGCCAATCCCGAAGTTAATATCGGCACTGGGACAATGGAGCGCCGATACTGGGCACCGGTCGTCGATCGATTGATGTCCGACTTACGGAACCATGACTTCAATGGCCGCAGACTGGATGTGCGCGAGAACGTGAAGTTTCAGGGAGGAGAGTTCGGGCGCTGGATTCACGCCACGTTTCCCAGGCAGGTCTGTTCGATCGCCATTGAAGTCAAGAAGTTCTTCATGGATGAATGGTCGGGGGAAGCCGACCTGGACGAGGTGGAGCGAATCTACCATGCGCTCCAGTCGACGCTGCCCGGCGTCGCCGCGGAATTGGAGCGGCCATGACTGATACTCCACCCCATTTGCCGCACGACACGGACATCTCGAAACCGCCATCCGACTTCGATGGGGTCGCCCGTGCCGCCTGCAAACGCCTGCGTCAGAATAAACGAGTCCGCCGTAATCTTCCCGGTGATGGCCGTTTGCGATTCGACCGTCAACTGCCGTTTCTCTGTCTTTATCGCGCGCCATCCGATCACTCGGATGCCGGTACGTCCGAACTCGTCACGACGGAAGCGGCCTATGTGTTCACATCGGGCGAGCGGAAGCATACCGCGGGTCTGCGCCGCCTGTGCCAGAGCCTTGACGATACGATGCGCGAGCACTTCGGCACGTTCCTCTTCGTCGAAATCTGGTCGCTGTCTTCCGATCCGGACAGCGACGAGACGATTGATACGTCGACCCGGCCCGAGTTTGAAATCGTGGCCACGGAGCCGGAGGTGATGCCAAGCACCATCGAAGCTTTCAAATCCGCGCTCGAGGACATTTCCATTCATGGTCAGTCGGCGCAGGTGAGGGTGCGTTCGGTCGAGACGATTGTTCCTCCCGGTCTGCCACCGCTGGAACTGATCACGCCTGAACGAAATGCCGCCGGCTGCTGCGAACTCGGCCTGGCGGTGAAGCCCATTTATCGCGACCCACGGCATGGGACGCTGTATCCCATGCTGCTGCAAACGCTTCGCGCGGAACTGTCCAGTGCCCTCCGGAAGACAATTGTCAGCTTCACGGGTGGAGACGGCAATTCAAAACCGACGCACTTCGAATCGCTGGGACCATCGTCGATGGTCAAGGCGGCGCGGCTCGTCGATCAGCAACTCAGTGAAGTTGCCGAAGCGTTCGACTTCGTGCTGCAGGCGACCCCGATCAACGCGGAAGTCGCCTGGCGGGACTTTCATGAGGACAGCTTCCGGCATCCGCCGACCTTTCTGTACCGACCGCTGCCTTACCATCCCCGGCTGCTCAAGCGTCGCCTGTTCGGCATCGAGATCGAGCGGATAGAAGATCCGACGCTGGGCCATCTTTTCTGGGAAAAACAAGCCGAGATCGACCGCCAGTTGACGGCCCTCAACGACCTGAACACGCCCAACTTTCTCTTCAGCAGCCATCAGCTTTATGGGGCTCCCGATGAAGAACTGATCGCCCTTGCTCGCGCGGTTCTCGCCACGGTTCCGCGGAAATTGACTCGGCTGGATTCTCTTTCGGACGACGACTGTCCGCTGGAGGAGTGCCTTGATCCGCCGGAGATTATCGATCTTGCTCGCGACGAAATCGACTTCTATCACCAGCAGATGCCGGAGTTCAACGCGACCGTCGAACTCAGCGACACCATCGCGGCGGGGATTATGGTCTCGCGGGGAAAATTACTGATTTCCAGCACGCTCAGGCTGCGCCCCGATCGCGTCGAGCCGCTCTTGCATCATGAGATCGGCACGCACCTGGTGACCTATTTCAACGGCCGCTGTCAGCCGTTTCGCCAGTTGTATGCGGGTCTTGCCGGTTACGAGGAACTCCAGGAAGGCCTTGCCGTCCTCGCCGAGTACCTTTGCGGCGGCTTGTCGGCCTCGCGTTCGCGAACTCTTGCGGGTCGGGTGATGGCCGTCGCATCCGTGGCAGCGGGCACTTCGTTCCTCGACACGTTTCAACAACTGCGCGACGACTTCGGGTTCCGCGCGCGGCAGTCGTTCATCATGTCGATGCGCGCCCATCGGGGCGGCGGGCTCACCAAGGACATTATCTACCTGCGCGGCCTTCGCGATCTTCTGAAGTACCTCGCCGGGGGGCACGATCTCGAGCCCTTATACGTTGGAAAATTTGGCCTGCCGCATCTGCCGTACATCCAGGAGCTGCGCCGCCGAGGCATTATTCGACCTCCCAAATTACTTCCTCGCTTCTGGAATAACGGCAAGCTGCGAGAACGTCTCGAAGCCTGTCGTGGCCGCACGGTTCTGGAACTTCTGGAGCAACAATCATGAAGATTGGATTTGTCGTCAATGACGTCATGACGGAGAAGGCCGCGTACACGACGACGAGGCTTTCCCTGACGGCGATTAATATGGGGCATCAAGCCTATACGCTTGGCGTCGGCGACTTTATCTATTCGCCCGACGGCTCGATCAATGCGTTTGCCCGGACTGTGAAGAATGAAAAGCACGAATCCCTGAAGGATTACCTGGCCGAGCTTCAATCGGACGACACCGAGTGGGAACGCATCTCAGTCGACGAACTCGATGTCCTGCTGCTGCGCAACGACCCCTCGGAAGACGCGGTCGAGCGAAGCTGGGCCCAGACCAGCGGCATCCTCTTCAGCCAGCTCGCGGCGACACGTGGGACAATCGTGCTGAACGATCCGGGCAATCTCGCCCATGCCATCAATAAAACTTACTTCCAGCACTTCCCAGAACAAGTTCGACCACGGACCTGCATCAGCCGGGATGTCGACGAGATCAAGGCTTTTATCAAAGAACAGCGCGACAAAGTTGTCATCAAGCCGCTGCAGGGGTCCGGCGGACAAAGCGTCTTTCTCATCAAAGAAGACGAACAGGCCAACATCAACCAGATGATCGATGCCGTCATCCGCGACGGCTATTGCATCGCCCAGGAATATCTCCCCGCGGCCGCGCAGGGAGACGTACGGCTCTTCGTGATGAACGGTCGGGCTCTTTACCGAGACGGGAAGTATGCCGCTTTTCGGCGGGTCAATAACTCAGGCGATGCCCGAAGCAACATGCATTCCGGCGGTGAAAGCGTCGAAGCGGAGGTGACCGACAAAATGCTGGAACTCGTCGAGATCGTCCGTCCGAAGCTCGTCCACGACGGCATGTTCCTCGTCGGCCTGGACATCGTCGAAGACAAACTGATGGAGATCAACGTCTTCAGCCCCGGCGGCCTGGGCAGCAGCGAGAAGCACACAGGCATCGACTTCACCGAAACGATCATCGCCGATCTGGAGCGGAAGTCTCAGTACCAGAAGTACTATGGGGCAACACTGCGCAATGCGGAGATTGCGACGCTGTGAGGGAAGTGATCTTGGGGTGATGGGTGCTGGCCATCAGCCCTCGGTTCCGAAGACTGATCCTCCTTCGTACCTACTCCGAATGTGGTTCGCTGGACGCGACCTACTTTTTTAGGACTGGCCAGGAACTTACGACAACCGTCCTGCTCCCCATCGCTTTCACTCCAACTGCGTCCAGCCGTTGCGTTTCTTGCCGATCTGCAGCACTCCATAGAGAATCGCGATACTCAGCAGTCCCCTGCCGGCACTGGCGGGGTCGCTCCCAATAGAGACGTTGATGCAGAACACAACGATGGCGGAGCACACAAATCCCCAGAAGCCCCACTTTTTCCACTGAAATAGAGCAACCGCACAAAGCAGATTGAAAATACTGACGACAAAAAGAGCCGGAATGACCCACTCCGGCATCTCATCAGCATTCTCTCGTATGCTTTCTGCGCCGACAAGAAAATAGAGTGCCAATACCGCGTTGACGATCACCATGAACGTGAGATACACAGCAAGGCAACCATGACGCTGTTTCCCGGAGGATGGCGGCTCCTGGATAATGACGATCGGTTCATCCATTGGCTTCGATTCCTTGCTATGTGGTGGCTAAGGCATCATGGAGTCAACTGGAAGTGATGCCTGACCTGCCCCCATTTTCTGTACCATGGGGGATGATGATGTGACGGTTCGCGCGCCTTGTTAGCTCTGAGACTTCAAAGCTTGAAGAAATACAGAAGTATAGTGAAACCGCCGCTCCCATGCGTAGACTTTTAATTCTCCCTGATTAGCGCGTGCGTCAAGATGCCTCGCACAAAAAACTCGATCCTTGAGTGCCGCAGAAGTGCAACTCTTCCAAATGCATTTTTTGCTCGACATACCAGTCTCCCTCGTCTGCGACTCATACTCTTGCTCAAGCGCGAGAGAACATTCGCGATCACACTGTTCTCGCAATTGTGACACGAGATGCTTTTTGGACTGCGTGCGCTGTTGCTGAGACCAGACTATCCAATACGCATCCGGAGTTGTGTACTGGGACAGCGATGGATCTAACGGTAGCTCCAACACTGAATTCACAAACTCCGGCGGCAACGAAATATGGTGCGTGTCGACGTAGTGCGCCAAGCCGATAGGCCACACCCACGTTCCATCCGTAAGTTCGCAGTCACCCATCTCCTCGTCGGAAATGCCGCAGTGATAACGGCAATACGACCAGCCTCGATAAACCTCGTGAACAATCCCGGCATTCAAATAGCGTATCATTTTTTCACGGAGCGCCACGTCTGAACAAATCGGCAACTCCTGAGGAAAGACGAGTGGATCGTCATAGATCGTTCGAGCCCAGAACCCGATGTAGTGCATGTGCGAATATCTTCGAGTGTGAACAGGAAGACCTTAACGTAACACGTAGCCCACGGGTTGCACACTGGTATCCGATTCCGCTGACGTCAAAGGAACGTCCGCATTGCGGACCATACGCCATCCAGCATCCCTCGGGGTCATCGACAATTGCCGGCGTGTCAGCGGTTTCGTGCATCGTTCGATGCTCCCGGCGGCCGGTTAAAGCTTGATCGCCCCGAACTTCAAAACGCCGATCACCCCTCGGCCGAAAGCGGTTTGTGTTCGACTGGAGGTTGTTGGGCGAGACGCATCAGTCGAATGAACCAGTCCTTTACCGCCGCAAATAGGGGCGCGACCGCGCTCAGCAAGAATCCCAAGCCCATCATCGCCGCTGCGAATGCCGCCACGAGCAACGGCGGGGAGAACATTCGCAACGATTCTTGCGCGGACGTGAAGATGCAGAAGATCGCGAGGAAGAAGTAACCCAATGCCATTGTGTGCTTCTGCATCATGGATTCCCCCCTTGATCGAACGACAGGAATGGTTCAGGGGCTGGAGCGACGAGCCGCTACGTGATCGCCCCAACTGATGGACGCATGTTACGGAAGCCCAGCGGAAGATGCCAACTGTTGGGCTGATCTCTCGCCAGCGCTGAAGGAGTTGGTCTCGCCGTCACAGACAGCGAGGCAATATCGCTGGAAAGCACAGGATCCGCATGATCGAGCAGATCGCGACGCCAGCGAAGAGTGCGAAGGGGCCAATGGCCGTGTTGTGGCTGGCTTTGCTGGAAGAAACTGCACCCGGAGGGACTCGAACCCCCAACCCTCGGTTCCGAAGACCGATGCTCTATCCAATTGAGCTACAGGTGCGTTGACGCGGCAGGCCGGTCGATGAGGATGCTACTCGCTTGCGGGGCAGTTCTCAAGGAAGTCTGGTGACTGAATCTTTGACGACTCAGCAATGCCGACGTCGGCCGGTTCGCAACAGTTGCTGACACGCTTTCATTTGGTCAGACTACCGCGACGGTCATGCGTTCGGCTGCCGATTGCCGGAATTGACGGCATGGCGAGCTGAGCAACTGGCTGTTCCAGCCCCCTTCCATATCTCGATTTTTCCCGATTGATTCAAGGCAGTGTGACGCATGAGACTCGCTCCTGTGCGGATGCGCGGTGTTGTTCTGGTGGGTCTGGTTTCCATCGGCTGCGCCAAGCCGCCCGAACCGGTTCCGTTGCCGCCACCAAAGGTCACGGTTGGCCATCCCGTGGAACAGGAAGTCCAGGACTACACCGACTTTAACGGCTGGCTGGAGGCAGCCAAGACCGTTGAGATTCGGTCGCGGGTTCGTGGACACATCGACAAGGTCCATTTCAAAGATGGGCAACTCGTCAAAGAGGGGGACCTGCTCTTCACGCTCGACCCACGTCCGTTCGAGGCCGAGGTGGCCGTCGCGAAAAGCCAGATCGAGGTGGCTCGCGCACAGCTTCAGTTCGAACTGGAGGAGGAAAAGCGAAACCAGGGTCTGTTCGATAAGAAGGTCGTGACGGAAGCCGATCTGCAGAAGGTGATTGCCTCGCGAAAGTCGTGGGACGCAAAGCTCATCGCGGCCGAGGAAGAAGCACGGCGCCGCGAGCTCGACCTGACGTACTCCAAAATCGTGGCTCCAATTTCCGGAAAGATCGGTCGCGCGCAACTGGTGGAAGGAAATCTGGTCGGTGCGGGCGGGAGCGATCCCCTGCTGACCACCATCGTGTCAATCGACCCGATTCACGCCTATTTTCATGCAGACGAAAACACCGTGCTTCGATTCCGGCAGGATCGCGCGAAGCTACAGGCAGGCAAGGCGCGTGACGAGGATCTGGACGGTGATCTTCAGGTTCCCTTTCAGTTCTCGCTGGAGATCGACACTGGGTTTCCTCACCAGGGGAAGATCGACTTCGCCGAGAACCGGATTGATCCGGAAACGGGGACTATCGAAATTCGCGGGACAATTGCGAATCCGACCGGCGAGTTCGTTCCGGGTAGCCGGGTCCATATTCGCGCTCCGAATGCCACGCTGCCGCAAAAGTCGCTGCTGGTTCCGGACGCCGCGATTCTGAGCGATCAGGATCGTCGCTACGTCCTGGAAGTGGATGACAAGAAAACCGTGGTCCGCCGCGACGTTCAGTTGGGCCGCCTCCTGGATGATGGCCAGCGGGTCATCTTGCCGGGCGAGCATGGGCTGTCGCCTGCCAGTTGGATCATCGTGGACGGCTTGCAGCGGGCACGCGTCAACTACCCTGTCGATCCGGTCGATCCGGAGGCCGAAGCCGTCATAACGACCGCGAGCCGTTAGAGCGATCGCAGTCTCATTCCTGGCGAACGGTCGCATTTCACGGCTTCACCTTCTTGCCACCGCGGACAAGCCATGCTTTCCAGCTTCTTTATCGACCGGCCGATTTTCGCGACGGTCCTCTCCGTCGTGATCGTGATCGTGGGCGTGGTGTCGCTGACACAATTGCCGATCGCGCAGTACCCGGAGGTGGCGCCGCCGGTTGTCTCGGTCACGGCCACCTATCCCGGCGCGAATGCGGTGACTGTCGCCGAGACGGTCGCGACGCCGATTGAACTCGAGGTCAACGGCGTCGAGCGGATGCTCTACATGGCGTCGAAGAGCACGAACGACGGCCAGATGAACCTGGACGTGACGTTCGAACTCGGCACGAACCTCGACATGGCCCAGGTCATGGTGCAGAACCGCGTGAGCGTGGCCCAGGCCAAGCTGCCGGAAGAAGTCAAGAAGATTGGGGTCACGACCAAGAAGAAGTCGCCCAGCATCCTGATGTGCGTGAATCTGATCTCGCCGGGTGATCGCTACAACCAGCTCTACCTCAGCAACTATGCCCTCCTGAACGTGAAGGATGAACTCGCCCGCGTGAAGGGGGTGGGCGACGTCGTCTTCCTGGGTCCGCGCGATTACAGCATGCGCGTCTGGCTCGACCCGGCGAAGCTCGCCGCGCGGCAGTTAACGGCCAGCGACGTCCTGAAGGCCATCACCGAGCAGAATATTCAGGTGGCCGCGGGACGAATCGGTCAGCCTCCGACACCGCCAGACCTGAACATACCTTTCCAGATTCCCATCAACACTCAGGGGCGACTGACCAGCGAAGAGCAGTTTGCCGCGATCATTATTAAGTCGGGCCAACAGGGCGAACTGGTTTATCTTCGCGACATCGTGCGGGACACCACCTTCGATGACCAGGGGCGACCGCTCCAGAAGGGGGTCGAACTGGGGGCGAAGAACTACGACGTCAACAGCTATCTTGATGGCCAGCCGAGCATCACGCTCGCCATCTTTCAGTTGCCCGGCTCGAATGCGCTGGAAACGGCTGGTCACATTCGCGAGCGAATGGCCGAGTTGAGTCAGTCGTTTCCCGAAGGGATCGAGCACCGCATCGAGTACGATACGACGATCTTCGTCGAAGAATCGATTGCCAGCGTCTATCACACTCTGATTGAAGCGTTCGTGCTGGTCTTCGTCGTCGTGCTGGTGTTCCTGCAGAACTGGCGGGCAACGCTGATTCCGATGGTGGCCGTGCCGGTGTCACTGATCGGCACCTTCGCCATCATGGCAGGTCTGGGATTCTCGCTGAACAACTTGTCGCTGTTCGGCCTCGTGCTCGCGATCGGCATCGTGGTCGACGACGCGATCGTGGTCGTCGAGAACGTCGAGCGCTGGCTGGCGGAGGGGTTATCGCCACGCGATGCCAGCCGTAAAGCGATGCAAGAAGTGACCGCGCCCGTCATCGCGATTTCACTGGTTTTGTGCGCGGTGTTCATTCCGACAGCCTTCATGGCGGGGATCAGCGGCCAGTTCTATAAGCAGTTCGCGTTGACGATTGCCGCGTCGACGATCATTTCAGCGTTCAATTCCCTGACACTCAGCCCAGCGCTCTGCGCCCTGTTGCTCAAGCCGCATGCAAAGGGACATAAACATGGTCCGACCGAAGCCCTGCCGCGACTGGGTGTCGCCCTGATTGCAGGGCTGGCTGCGTATGTGTTTCTCGTCGCGCCGGCGGCGGCAATGCTGGGCCTGGAAGCTGCCCATCATGAAACGACCGGCGGACATGGTGGACCGGTTGGGCCGTGGTGGCTGCGTCTTGTGGTGTTCGCGGCGGGGTTTGTGGTCGGCTGGCTTCTGAGCGGCGTGGTCAATCGCATCCTGGGGTTTGGTTTTCAGCTCTTCAATCGTGCATTCGATATCTCCATCGCTGGCTATGCCGCGATCGTGAAGGGGTTTCTGCGATTGTCGGTGGTGGTGTTGGTGCTCTATGCCGGCCTGATGGGCTTGACCGTTTTCACGGCAACGCGCGTCCCCGTTGGCTTTATTCCCGAGCAGGATAAGGGTTATCTCGTCGTTAACGCCCAGTTGCCGGATGGGGCCAGTCTGGAGCGGACGGATGAACTGATTCGTCAACTCGGTGAAGTCGCCCGATCGGTCCCCGGGATCGCGCATACAATCGATCTGGCTGGTTATTCGACAATTCTCAGTACGAATCTGAGCAATGCGGGCGGGATGTTCGTTTTGCTCGAACCGTTCGCGAATCGTGCCGGCCATGCCGATCTCGCGGCTCCAGCCATTGCGGCAGCGCTACGGCAAAAGTTCCGCGAGTTCCAGGGGGCACAGATCGCCGTCTTTGGCGCGCCGCCGGTCGACGGTCTCGGCAGCACGGGCGGCTTCAAGTTACAGGTCGAGGATCGACGCGGCGCCGGGCTGCGGGCGCTACAGGGAGCGATTCAGAACCTGCGCGACGAAGGGACACGAGACCCGCGACTGGCCGGATTGATCTCGACGTTCAGCGTTTCGCAGCCGCAGTTGTATGTGGAGATCGACCGTGAGAAAGCGAAGTCGATTGGCGTCCCCTTAAGCGAAATCAACACGGCTCTTCAGGCTTATCTTGGCGCCGCCTACGTCAACGATTTCACGTTTCAGAACCGCAGTTGGCAGGTCAACGTGCAGGCCGATCCGCGCTATCGATCGCGCGTCGAGGACATCGGCCGGCTGGAAGTCCGCACGTCTGGCGGCGTCCGCGTTCCGCTGGCGACTCTCATCCGGCTCAAGGAAACCAGCGGACCGGCGATCGTCAACCGCTATAAGCTCTATCCGTCCGCGGAGATCAACGGGAACATGTCGCCGGGCGTCAGTTCGTCCGAGGCCATCGACATCATGAACGCGATGGCCGGCCAGCTTCTGCCGAGCTCGATGGGGTTCGAGTGGACCGAGCTAACGTACCAGCAGATTCTCGCCAGCCAGGACTTGTTGACCAAGCTGGTCTTCCCGCTGGCTGTCGTCTTCGTGTTTCTGGTGCTATCGGCTCAATACGAAAGCTGGTCGCTGCCGCTGGCGATTCTGCTGATCGTGCCGATGTGCATCCTGGCGGCGCTCGTGGGGGTGGTAATTGCGGGCCGCGATAACAATATCTTCGTGCAGATTGGCCTGGTGGTGCTGGTGGGGCTGGCGGCAAAGAACGCGATTCTGATCGTCGAGTTTGCCAAGCAGCTTCAGGACGAAGGGCGATCGCTGATCGATGCGACCGTCGAGGCTTGTCGGCTACGGCTGCGACCCATTCTCATGACGTCATTCGCGTTTATTCTGGGAGTGGTTCCGCTCGTCCGCGCGACGGGGGCCGGAGCCGAAATGCGGACGACGCTGGGGATTGCCGTCTTCAGCGGCATGATCGGCGTCACGATCTTCGGCGTCCTGTTCACGCCGGTCTTCTTTTACGTCGTCCGCTGGCTGACTGGATATGGCGGAAGTCGGTCTGCTGCCGTGACAGCCACGGCTACTGCGTCTTCGCAGGAAACGCCGTCCGTCTGAGGCGGACAGCGGCGGTCTCATTTTGCGAGCTTCCGGTTGGAACCCGGCTCGGTGCGAGCCGAATCGCTAGTCGGTCTTCCAGCCATGTGCATCGACACCAGGCATGAAATGAAAATGGCGAGATAGAAGACCGAAACCAGCGACTGGAGCAGGGCCAGCATTCGGGCGACATCCGATGCCGGCGCGACATCGGTAATTCCCAGGCCGCTCATCGTGCCGAGGCTGAAGTACAGGGCCGCGAAGCTGTTGAGCTGTGTCTGTCCTTCTCGCTCCAGGTGAATCGTGAATGAATTGGGGCTGAGATTATCGAGCAGCAGGTAGCCAAAGGCCCATAAAAGCCCCAGCATCAGGTACGTCGAAATCCCGGCGCTCAAGACCTGGCTGTCGACTTCGCGGGATCTCACGATGTACAGAAAATGATGGGAGACGATGAACCCGGCGAACAGCATCCCGATGACGAAGACCGGTTCAATCGGAATCACATCGGGATGAAACTGGTGCAGCCATTTCCCGACGATGGCGGGGGCCGCCAGGGCTGAAGCCACGACAACGGTTCGCCGCCGCCCTCCGGCCGCGACAATGGCCGACAGCAGGACCAGCGACAACAACACCGATTCAATGAGCGTTCCCTGCTCGAAGTCGTCGAAGACGGGCGAAACGCCCAGGAACAGCACGAAGCAGATCAGAAACTGCATCGCCGAGTAGCGTGAAGCCGGGCTAGTGGTCATCAGTTGGGCTTTGGGCGGCTCCCTCATCGCACCGTCTCGAGCTCCTTCTCGCACCGGTTCACTCGCTGGACTTGTTATTGCGCATCGCCTCTTCGAGCTTTTTGATATCTCCTGGCGACAACTGCGGCCGGTCCACGGTGAGCGTCAGCTTGTTGAGTTTGGCCGTCAAGGGGAACGGAGGCTTGTAGTCGGCGTCGTTCACTCCCGTCAGCGTGTCGGAGCCAATGTCGAACGCTTCGTCCCACTGCAGAATCATCGGGACGGATTGTTCCATTTTCTTCGTGGCAACGACTTTGCCGTCGACCTTCAGCGTGCCGGTCCCCGGTCGACCCAGGCCGCTCATGTTGTTGAACAGCAGTGTCCCCGCGCCAAGTCCTTCATATTCGAAGTCGAACTCAACAACATGCTGACCCGGCAAGAGTGCTTCCGGGCCCTCCCATTTGATTCGATTCAAATCGAGGAGGTTCCACAGAAAGACGGGCTTGCCCTTGAGCAGGTAGAGCCCATAGCCACAAAAACGCCCTCCCGAAGTCAGAATAATCCCCTCGGCTCCTTCGGCGGGAACGGTAATGTCAGCCGTGATTGTGTAGGAACTGTTCAGCAGGAATGGCGAATCCCCCTGCGGCAGGCCCGTCATGGGCAGCGTGTAAACAAATTCGGTACGTCCGGCGGTGATATTGGGCCGAGGGGCGACAATGCGCGCACCGACGGAGGCATCCATTGGAAAGACCTGGAACTTCTTCGCTTCGGCGATGAACATCTCTTTCATCGCCTTGATCTTTTCCGGATTCTGGTCGGCGATGTTCCGGGACTGGCTGAAGTCGTTCGACAGGTCGTAAAGTTCGAGCACCTGGTTGTTGAGCGGGTCGGTATTCGCCGCGCCGAAGGCTTCCCATGGAGCGCGATTGACCTTCGTGCTCAGCAGCCAGCCCTCGTGATACAGCGCCCATTGTCCCATCATCTCGAAGTACTGGGTCTTGTGTTGCGACGAGGCCTTCGCGTTCTTTTCGTCGAATGTATAGACGAGGCTCGTCCCTTCAATGGGAGCCTGCGGGATGCCGTCGACGACTTCCGGAGCTGCAATTCCGGCGGCTTCCAGGATGGTCGGGACAATGTCGATCACATGACAAAACTGTTCGCGCAGGCCGCCTTTTTCCTTGATACGCGCCGGCCATGAGATCGCCATGTTCTGGCGGATGCCGCCCAGCTTCGAGGCATTTTGCTTGAACCACGTGAACGGCGTATCAAACGCCCACGACCACCCGGCCGACATATGGTTATAGGTTTCTTCCGTCCCCCAGACGTCGTACCACTTCATCTGCTCCTCGACCGGCATCATGTTGACGCCGTTGAAGAAGGCGACTTCGTTGGGCGTGCCGAGCGGTCCGCCTTCGGCGCTGGTGCCGTTATCGCCGTTGATGTAGATGATGAGCGTGTTCTCGAGTTTGCCAATGTCCTCGACCGCCTGAATGACGCGACCGATCTCGTGGTCGCTATAGGCGGCATACGCGGCGAAGATTTCGACCTGTTTGATGAAGAGCTTCTGCTCGTCGGCGCTCAACTGGTCCCAGGGCTTCAGTACGTCGTCCGGCCAGGGTTCTAATTGAGTATCTGCCGGAATGACGCCGAGCCTCTTCTGGTTTGCGAAGATTCGTTCGCGCAGCTTGTTGTAGCCGTCGTCGAACAGGTGCATGTCGTGAATCTTGTCGACCCATTCTTTCGTGGGATGGTGCGGCGCATGCGTCGCGCCGGGGGCGTACTTCACGAAGAACGGCTTCGAAGGATCGATCTGATTCAGCCGATTGAGATAGTCGATGGCGTCATCGGCCATGCCGGTCACCAGATTCCAGCCGGGTTTTCCTTCAAACGGATAGATCTGGGTCGTGTTGCGGAACAGATTCGGCTGCCACTGGTTCGAATCGCCGCCGACGAAGCCGTAGAAGTACTCAAACCCCAACCCGGTCGGCCAGAGGTCGAAAGGCCCCACCTGGCTGGCTGCGAAGGCGGGCGTGTTATGGTCCTTGCCGAACCAGGATGTCGCGTAGCCGTTGTCGAGCAGGATCCGCCCGACCGTGGCTTTGTCTTTGGGGATGATGCTGTTGTATCCGGGGTATCCGGTGGACTGCTCGGAGATCACGCCGAAGCCGACCGAGTGATGGTTTCGGCCGGTAATGAGTGCGGCCCGAGTCGGCGAACAGAGCGCGGTCGAGTGGATGTTGTTGTAACGCAGCCCATTATTGGCAACGCGATCCATGGCGGGAGTCGGAATGACGCCGCCGAAGGTGCTGGGCACGCCGAAACCGGCGTCATCGGTAATGATGAGCAGGACGTTGGGCGCGCCCTTCGGAGGCACGATGCGGGGCGCCCACCAGGGCTTCGATTGAAGTGCGTCCGACTTGATGACCCCGCCGAATTTGGGATCCGGAGCCGGAAGTTGTTTCCCGTCGATCGAGCGCGTCGCCCCCGGCGACCCGGCTGCCGGGGTAGCCGGCTGCTGGGCCAGACACGGGCCCCCGCTCAACATTGAAACGATGATGGACGACACGAAGAGAGACCGAACCGTGACAGCCATCCGGAAAGACATGCGCATCGCTGGTCCCTTTGTCCGTTGTTCTCGTTGGCTTTGTGGCAAGATATCGCCTGAAGTGGAAACGCCTGACAGCCGCGAATTGAGAGGCAGGGCCCAGCTAACCTCGCTCGGCAGGCGCCAGAAAGATACCAACAGACCAGATGTCCTCGCCAGCGGACCGGGCCGACCTGACCACGCGACCGTTCGCCCCTGAGTGAACGGAGACCAGTTCGACTAGGAACGCCCGGACTCGCCAAAGCGAATGCCGTTCAGGGTGTGAGTGCAGCAGGTGCAGAAGGGGGTCATGTCTTTGGCCGTCAGCCGCGGATTGACGAGTTGCAGCAGTCCCTCGTCATCCACGAACAACCCGCTGAAGAAGGTCGATTCGCCGAGGCAGACGTACTCCTGGCGGTCCTCTTCGGTCCGGGCCACCATCCAGAAGATGGGCTCGGTGGTATCCAGCCGGGCCTTCGCCTCGGAATAGACGTCATCCCAGCGGCAGCCGACTCGCGACAACAGAAACCGAAACAACGGCGTATAATCCCGCCCCCGCCTCACTTTTCCATGCATGGGCGACCGTATGGCCTCGGAATCCGTAACCGCCTTCTTATTCCGCTCATGGCGATAGTCCCCGCCGGAAAGGTGCCGGACGCCGTGGGTGCGGGTGTTGACGGAGCGGTAGAGGGGGGAGGGGGGCATTTGGGGGTGGGCACTGCGCTAAAGAATACCAACGGACGACTTTTACGTATTGCCACTAAAATAAACTCGCGTTTCAGAATTGTCAGTAGTCCGAATATTCAATGGCAAATGGACACAACAAGGTTCCTGTGATTTACCTGGCAATCGAGCAAAAGTGTCCCGGCACTTTTGTCGTCAACATGGGCATCGCCAAATTGACGACCACCCCTCACATGGAGCAATTGCCGGACGGCTCACAGATGTCTAGATTAACAATCACGAGCCAAACCTCGTTCGTCAATACGTCGCTCATTCGAAAACACGAACTTCCTTGGCTCTTCGGCGATAACACAGCTCGCATTCAGACTATTTGGCCGCACCAGCTCATTATTTTTTTCACGCACAGTGATCCCCTCGGCATACCCTCATGGATCCCTTCACGCAGTGGTTCTCGAAGTTCACAATCTCGTACCTTCAACGTGCCGCTCTTGACGCGTTCAGGGGCACCCCCCTCTTCCGCGATCTTTCCACTGCAGCCGATCGATGGCGAAGCGGACTTCCTGAAGATGCCTATCTTCCCGACATTGCTTCATTGTTGGGCATCACTACGCACGGGCCGAATGACACCGGTCTTGAGCGACAGCGGCGTGTTTTAGAGAAACTCCTCGCCTATGACATCCCCACCGTCGATGACTGGCAAGAGGATCTTCTCGTCCGCTGGGAATGGGTAAGGTCACAGGACGGTGAACGAGCACCTTTCTTTACCATCAGCTCCGATGTGGCACATGACTATATCAGTCAGCTTGCGCACCGCCTCCACGGCATCTGTAAGATCAGCGAGCCGCACTTTCGGTCCACTTCGTACAGCATAGCTGTTGACACGAATGCCACTCTCCACTCAATGAACACGAACCTAGAGAGTTGCCAGCACACTCTGCAGGCACTTTACGAGACAACACTAACACAACTGCAAACACAGAATGCGGCTACACTTCCCGACGTTGAACACGAGCTGCGTATAGCACTCGGCGCTCTTGACGCCAACCGCCCCGATGTGGCATTAACACGGTTAGATATTCTCAGAGAGCGCCACTGGGCCCAAATGACACCGCGAGACCGGTATCGCCTCGTAGCAAACGCTGGTTTCGCCCATCTCGCGAATGAGAATACCGAAGATGCTGCGAATTGCCTGATTTCTGCCAGACAATACAACCCGGATGACGAACGCGCACGAGTCAATGAAGCAATGGGATATGCCCTTCAGGGAGATACAAAGACGGCGAGTCGCCTCTCAGATTCACTCGTCACTGACTTTCCTACTTCTGACCTCGCATTCGCCTCTTACGTTCGATACTCAACTCCAGATATCGACTTCGCCTCACTAGAGTCACTCGTACAGCTCGATCTGAGGAACGCCCCAGAAACTTGCTTGGCACTTGCCTTTCGTGCTCTCGCGAGTGAACTTCCCGAAACAGCCGAAATCTATGCCCGCAAAGCCCTCGTCCACAATCCGTCAGCGGCCGTTCTCAACGAAGTTCTTGGCTATGCATTGATCGAGCAATCGCGCCATTTCGTGATGTCCACTCTATCTGACAAGTTCCCTGAAGAGCACCGGAGCCGCTTGAACGAAGCATCCACCTGCTTTTCGAATGCACTGCGGGATACTCCACCCACGCAAACAAAGCGTATTGCAACGCTACGCTTCTATTTGGGATGCGCCACTAGTCTGCTTGGGCAGCACGCCGAATCTTTGTCCCATTTCCACCACGCGTACAACTCAGACCGGACGAATCCTGATTACGCTCGGCAATATGCTGCCGTTCTTTTGGAGAGAGAAGACGACGAAGGCGCCGTTTCCATTTTGAGAGCGAGTGCGTCTTATGACGTCAGCGGGCGCACTCGTTACTTCCTGGCACACACCCTGCGGTCACTAGACCCTGTCTCGCATCGAAAAGAAGCCAAGGAGATACTCGACGGCCTGCTTTCGACTCTTCCCACTGTAGCTACGTCGTTTCGGATCGACATACTTGAAGAAATGCTATCACTCTCTGATGGGGAGTCATTCGAAGAAGATGCGGAGGCACATTTAGAGCGGGTTCCCGAGGGCACCCTTCCGCCACATGCGCACCCACTTCTCAGGAGTATGGCGTCCCGAATGGCGGGACATGGCGAAGAGGCGTGTAAACACATCCGTGAAGCTCTGACTCTTCTTTCGGACGACATACCTTATTTCGAGAAACGCAGAGTTGCAATTGAGTGCAAAAGGGCTGGACTCGAGCGTGATTCGATCTGTCTGTGGAAGTCGATTATTGGCCCGCACGTCAACCCTGTCGACGCCGCCGCGGTAGTGGCACTCGCTTACAAGACCGAGGATTTTGACTTCGCCTTGAGATTGTGTGACCAACTTAGACATTCGGGACACTTTTTACGCGACCCGATCCACATTGAGCTTAATATCCTTCAGCGCTTCCACTGTATTCCATCTGCACTTCAGCTTATGGGGGAGCTTCGATCTGCACCAATTGACGAAGATCTTCGTCGCGAAGTAAACGCGCGGCATTCGCATCTTTCGCTTCTTATGGAACTGGACACCGACTGTGATTTTTCAGTGGAGGGACTACCGAGGCCGGAGTCGGTGATTCCTCCACTGGGTCTTGCGGTTGTGGATATTTTAACGCGCGGTCCGGACCGATTGAGCAGCGTGAAATACGCCTATGAGCTGGTGAGGAGGAATTTTGAATCTCACTTTGCCCATCAAGCCGTGGTTCTTTCATTCTTCCCACCCGGTGTGGGGCAACCCGACCTTCCCGAGTGCGAAACAGTGACGATCGGCTCAGCGGTGTGCTTTGTCGAAGTAGGTAGCACCGACGTAACGTGGTGCATCATCGAGGACAGCCACAACCCACAGCGTGGTTACCGGGAATACTCTCCAACAGATTCACTGGCAGTGAAACTGCTCGGAAAGCGTGTCGGGGATTCGGTAGAGTTGTCCTCAGGTCAACTTGGGAATCGCGAAGCCCAGATTGTCGAGATCATTCCGAAGTTCGTTTACCGACTTCGGATGTCCATGGACAATTGGGAGCGCGACTTTCCAGAGCATCCTTTTCTTTGGCAACTGCAATTTCCAAGAAACGATGATGGCTCGATCGAAATGGGGGAACTACTGAAGGTTCTTGACTCTCAACGCAATAGAATGGAGGAGTGCGAGGAAGTTGTGCGATCGACTCTAGCATCGGCGACGCTATTCGCGACTGCCATTAACTGCACAGCTCTCGAAGCGGCACTTTATTGCGGGTGCAAGGAGGAATTGCCTGTCAGATGCCCACACAGTTCATTCGATGAGGTCAGGGAGGGAATCACTGCGATCCACAAGGGGCATGGCGTAGTCTTGGACAGCACGGCTCTTGCCACTCTATACCTGACTGGCGAGATATCCATTCTTGGTTACTTGCCGGGGAAGAAGTTCATTTCGTGGGGTATCGTCGCAGAATTGATGAATTTATCCAAGGAAATGGGCAGAGGCGGGGGGCTCTTGACAAGCTTGGCCGCTGAGGGCGCTCTTTCGCAAGCTATATCGATCAGCAGAAATGGCGTTGAGACGGGAGGTCTTCCGTTTTACGACTTCATCGAGGCCGTCAAGGAAGAATGCACCCTCGTCGAAGGGTTTTCTCTCGTGCGGCTTGATGAAGAGAACCGGAAGAATTTGGTCGATAGACTTGGCAGCTCGACTGCGGAATCGATAGCCCTGGCCCAGGAAGAGCAACTTCCCATATGGACCGATGACTTTCTAGTCGGAGCGGTGTGTCATGAAGATGTGAAGCTTGAAACGTTCTCCTCTGAAGCAGTGAGTTATTCGTGTGCGACTCATGGATATGCTACGGAGGCGTGGCGTGATCGGTTTCTGTTGCGGTTGATCGAAATGGGTTACACTCCCGTGCAATGTACGTGGTCAATGATCGCGTACGCGGGCGCTGATTGCGGATGGAGTCCATCCGGAAAACTTCTTCGCGCGTGTATCAAAAGCCTCGAACGAAATTCAATCAATGGCCAGGCAATCGTGGCAGCCGCGATCAGAATTATGTTTGCCGTATTTGAGTCTGCACCGAGAGAGTTTGATCGGACTACACTTATATCACTTGTCTGGGAGTCAATCGGGAAAAGACATGACCGAAGTTGGGTGTGGGCAAGAATTCGAGACGAGATCGAGAGAGTGAATACAGTCGACGTCACGATACGATCAGGCGTATTGTCAATTCTAGGGATGTGGCAGGCCGCAAGACGACTAAGGCCATCTTAAGAACATCCTTCACGCCCAATTGGTTCCCCCAGGGTCTCAATCAGGCCCCGATATCGTCATGGGAGCATGCTCCGTGGATCGAGTAAAGTATCGAGGTGGAGAATGACGAACCCAGTATCCTCGCCCCGGTCGCGACGCTTGCATTCAACTGAGATCTCAGTATGATTCCAGTTGAGTCCACTCGAAATTCGCATCGCCGACGAGGGCTTTCGTCTCATGGCAACCCCTGCTGTTTCGGTCGAAATGCCTCGAAATGACGTTGCCGGTGCCGATCGGGCGCTGCTGAAGAGGCAGGCTTATGAGGTGCTGCGGGGGTGGATTCTTTCGGAGCGGTTTCCGGCCGGGGCGTTTCTTTCGGAGCGGCGGCTGGCGGCGGAATTGGGGATGAGCAAGACGCCGGTGAAGGCGGCGCTGGAGCGGTTGGCGGCGGAGGGGTTTGTCGTTGTTTCGCCCCAGCAGGGGATCGTGGTGCGGGAGCTGACCGTCCACGAGATTGCCGACCAGTTCGAGATTCGCCAGGCCCTTGAGGCGTTCGTGCTGCGGTCGATCGCCGGGAAGTTGAACGCCGACGAGACCCGGCGGCTGGAAGCCAATCTTGCGGCGGCTCAGCGGGCGGCGGACGAGCGGAACCTGGCGGCGTCGATCGATCTCGATGCGGAATACCATCAGATGTATTGCGAGTTCCTGGGGAACCGGGAAATTCTGCGGGTGATGGCCGACCTGCGGGGACGCATTCACCGGGTGATCAGCCGCGTGTTTGGCGACGATCTGTCCCGCCTGCAACCGTGTGTCGACGAACATCGCCGGATCGCCCAGGCCGTGATTGCCGGCGATGGCGAGGGGGCCGTCGCGGCCCTGGAGGATCACTTGACCTATGGCAAGCAGCAGTTGCTGTCCCCGCGCCGCCGTTAATCGGCTGCTCGGGGGAATGATCGTCGTCTGGAGCGTCACGGCCGCGGCCACTCTGCGAGCCGGGGAGGAGCCGTCGTTTTTTCGCGGCCTGAACCTCAATGGCCCCGCCGTGACGATCGACGGCCACGCCTGGGAGGGGAAGGAGTCCTCGCAGTATGTGTGCAACGATCGGGCCTTCGACAATCAGTCGGTTCCGCTGGTGCCCGAAACGGACGATGAGCGGGCGCGGATGATTCGCAGCAGCCGCTGGGGGGGCAACCGGGTCGAACTGACGGGCATCCCGGCCGGGATCTACACGGTCTTTCTGTATGTGTGGGAAGACAACGACCCGGAAACGTATTCGATCGACGTCAACGGCCGCCGCGTGCTGACGAATTATCGCAGCGGCACGGCGGGCCACTGGGAACGGCTGGGCCCGTGGGAGACGCAGGCGCGGGGCGATGGCAAGATCGTGCTCACCAGCCAGGGAGGAGCGGCCAACTGGTCGGGGATCGAACTCTGGAGCGGCCGCTACGATGGAGTGACGGAAGCCATCACCGAGGAGCAACTGGCATTCTTCGAGAAACGCATCCGACCGCTGCTGGTGATGCACTGCTATGAGTGCCATAGCAGCGAAGCGGAAGATCTCGGCGGCGATCTGCTGGTCGATTCGCGGGCGACGCTGCGGCGGGGCGGAGCGAATGGTCCGGCTGTCGTCCCCGGGAACCTCGACAAAAGCCTCTTGATGGAAGCGGTTCGCTACGACAACGAACACTTGCAGATGCCGCCGGCGGGGAAGTTGTCGGATGAGGAGATCCGCGACCTCGAAGCATGGATCGGCATGGGGGCTCCCGATCCGCGGGCGACGGTCTCGAAGTATCGCGGCAAGCAGATCGATGTCGCAGCCGCGCGGGAGTTCTGGTCATTCCGACCGATCGTGGAACCGCCCCTGCCAAAGGTCGGCATGCCGGAGTGGCCGCTCAACGAGATTGATCACTTCGTGCTGGCAAAGCTCGAAGAGCACCAGTTGCACCCCGCACCGGAAGCCGATCGGCGAACGCTGCTGCGACGAATATCGTATGACTTGATCGGCTTGCCGCCCACGCCGGAGGAGATGGCGACTTTCCTGGCCGATGACAGTCCGCGAGCCTATGAAACCGTCGTCGAGCGATTGCTGGCGTCGCCCCGATATGGCGAGCGGTGGGGACGGCATTGGCTGGACGTCGTACGGTACGCGGACACGGCGGGGGATAATTCGGATTACCCCATCCCGCAGATGCACCGCTACCGCGACTGGGTGATCGACGCGTTCAATCGCGATTTGCCGTATGACGAATTCGTCGGCGATCAATTGGCGGGTGACCTGCGCGACGGCGCGACGGAAGACGAGCGACAGGCGCGGATCATCGCCACGGGTTACCTGGCCAACGCGCGACGGTTCGGCTCGCGGGTCGACGACTATCCCTGGCATCTGACGATTGAAGACACGATCGACAATCTGGGACGAGCGTTTCTGGGATTGTCACTGAGCTGCGCGCGGTGCCACGATCATAAGTTCGATCCAGTGACCGCCCGCGACTATTACGGGCTGTATGGTGTCTTCAGCAGCACACGCTATCCGTGGCCGGGAATCGAACTCGAAAAGCGGCAGCGCGATTTCGTGCCGCTCGTGCCCGTCGAACGACAGGCGGAGTTGGACCGGGCATTGGCCCAGCGGTCGAAAGAACAGAATCGGCTGGATGCGGAGGTTAAGAACCTGAAGGACGCCCTCAAGAAGGCGTCCGACGCGGAGAAGAAGTCGCTGCAAGAGGCGATCGCCAAGGCGGAGAAGCAGGCGCGGGACCATCGCCAGCAACCGCCGTTGTTCGAGACGGCGTATGCGGTGACCGATGCCGCGACGCGAAGTGACGCAGCAATTCAGTTGCGCGGCGACCCCACGAACCTCGGCGACCCGGTGCCGCGCCACTTCCCGGCAGTCCTCGGAGGGAGCGAACTCCCATCCCAATGCGAGACTAGCGGCCGCGTGGAACTGGCGGAGTGGATCATGTCGCCGGACAACCCGCTTCCGGCCCGCGTGATGGTGAACCGACTCTGGCAACATCATTTTGGACGCGGTTTGGTTCCCACGCCGAACGATTTCGGGAAGCAAGGACGACCGCCGACGCATCCGGAACTACTCGACTGGCTGGCCGTGCGATTTCGGGCGGAAGGCTGGTCGATCAAGCAGATGCACCGACTGATGGTCTGTTCCCGCACCTATCGGCAGTCATCGCATCGTTCCGAGAGAGCACGAGAGGTCGATCCGGCAAACGACTGGCTGGCCGGCTTTTCGCGTCGCCGTCTCGATGCCGAGGCGATTCGTGACACATTACTCTTTGTGGGAGAGAATCTGGATCTCACACCGGCCGGAGCCCCGCCGTTTCCGGAGCAGCACACATGGGACTTCACGCAGCATAAGCCATTCAAGGCCGTCTACGAGTCGAACCATCGCAGCGTGTACCTGATGACGCAACGGATTCAGCGGCATCCGTACCTGGCCATTTTCGACGGCGCGGATCCCTCGACCAGCACGGCTGTGCGGATGACAAGCACAACGCCGCTCCAGGCGCTTTTTCTATTGAATGATCCGTTCGTCCACGGTCAGGCGAAGCTCATCGCGGAACGAATTCGGTCGGCGTCGAATGAATCCGCCGGACGAGTCGCGCTTGCCTATGAGTTACTTTTCGCCAGACAACCGACGGCCGATGAAGTGACCGCAGCCGAGCAGTTCCTCGCCGAGGCGACGGCTCGCCTTCAAGCAAACGGTGCAAGCGACGATGTCGCAAGGGGACAAGCGTGGGAAGCATACGTCCGCGCCCTCTTACGGCTCAATGAATTCGTGTATCTCGACTGATCCGAAATCCTGGTGGCTCATGACTACTTTCCGTTTTCCTCGCCGCGAGATGCTTCGGTCGTTCGTCGGCGGTTCAATGCTGATGCCGGGCCTGTTAAGCGAGCTTCTCGCAGACTCAGGCCCGAAGGCCGACGATCCACTGGCGGAGAAGCCATCCCATTTTCCAGCCCGTGCCAAACGGGTGATCTTTATCTTCTCCAACGGCGGCGTGTCTCAGATGGACACGTTCGACTATAAACCGGCGCTCTTCGCCGCGGATGGGAAAAAGACCGGCGTTGGTGGCGGGCTGTCGAACGAGGAACGTCGCCTGCTGCGGCCGCTGTGGGACTTCAAGCCCGGCGGCGAATGCGGGACGCTGGTCAGCGACCTGTTCCCGCACTTGCGTGAATTGATGGATGACATCTGCCTCATCAAATCGCTGCATGGGAACGACAACGAGCACTACAACGCCACGCTGGGGATGCATACGGGATCGTTTTTCTTCTCGCGACCAAGCATCGGCTCGTGGGTGAGTTATGGGCTGGGAACCGCGAACAGGAACCTGCCGTCGTTCGTGGCGCTCGCTCCGCAGATGCCGTATGCGGGGACACAGATTTTTAACAATGATTTTCTCCCGGCATATCACCAAGGCGTGCGGGTGATTGGCGGAGCCGAGCCGATTCCAAACCTGGCCCGCCGTACGAGTGAAAGCGGTCTTCAGGAATTGGAACTGGGGTTGGCCGATGTTCTGAATTCACGGCATCTGGCGGAACGGTCTCATGATGCGGAGCTGTCGGCCCGAATCCGCAGCTTTGAAACGGCCTTTCACATGCAGACCGACGCGCCGGAGGTTTTCGACGTCAGCCGCGAGGATGACGGCACGCTCTCGCTGTATGGACTGAAGCGCGGCCAGACAGAGGGCTTCGGCTGGCAATGTCTCGTCGCGAGGCGTCTCGCCGAACGGGGTGTCCGGTTCATTGAATTGGTTGATGGCAGCAGCAGCCACAATTGGGACCAGCATGGCAACATGGCTGAACACGCCGACCATGCGAAAGCCATTGACCAGCCCGTTGCGGGTCTCCTCCGCGATCTCAAGGCGCGTGGCATGCTGGAGGAGACCCTGGTGGTCTGGACGACCGAGTTCGGCCGGACGCCAGGCGTGGATGGCGAGAAAGGCCGCGGCCATCACAGCGCATGCTTTTCCTCGTGGCTGGCTGGCGGCGGCGTGAAGGGGGGCATCAGCTACGGCGAGACGGATGAGATTGCCTCGACTGTCGCCGACAAGGGCGTCCATGTCCACGATTTTCACGCAACGATTCTGCATCTGTTGGGTATCGACCACGAACGGCTCACCTACCGGCACGCCGGCCGCGACTACCGTCTGACCGACGTGCATGGCCGGGTGGTCAAGGAGATCCTGCAGTCTTGAGGCTTGCATCCAGCGAACAGACGGGGTGAGCTGTTTTGACGACGTCGAACGTCCTCCAGGAACAGCCAGCCATGCCGTTCAAATTCCAGTCGATGCTCCACTTTACAGCCGTCCATTTTGTGGCATCAATCATTGCGAGTGCCGAAGAACCGGCAAGCAAAGGCGGACCGGTTCAGCGGCCAATGCGGCGACCGGTCCTGCAGATTCTCAACGGCAGTGACCAACCGATAGAGGTCTTCTGGCTGAAGAGTGAGAATGAACGTGTTTCGAACGGTCGCATCGAACCGGGGCGCGACACGTTCATCACAACGACTCTTGGCCATCGGTTCGCGATCGTCGGCCAGAAGGATGCCGCCGAGCGAATCGTGACCAGCGAATTGCTGGTGCAGGCGGTGCGGTTCGCGCCGCCCGAGCCGGATGGTATCCCACCCTTCTACACGCAGCGTGTCACCGCGACCGGCTTTCCGATCGTGGCTTCCGAGCGAGTAAATCGTTATGCCCTACTCGAAGCCGCGTATCTGGTCGACCTCATGCTGGCCAAGCGGCCGGATGTTCGTGCGGCGATGATTCGCAGTGGGTCGCGACTGTGCATTCTTGCTCATAACGAATACACGACCGATCAACCAGAGTTCGTCCGCCTCGCGGACGCAGTACCGGGCGAGTTCAATGGGATTTCGGGCAAAGACTACTGGGACGCACGGGCGCGGGGCCTCGGCGGAAGTGAGCGTGATCCGCTGTGTACCTGCGCCGAGGAAAACCTCCTCGGCTACGAGGGCGACCCATACTCGACCGAGTGCATTCTGATTCATGAATTGGCTCACAACATTCACCTGCGCGGGATGACGAACGTCGATCCGGAGTTCGATACCCGGCTGAAGGCTGCTTACGACGCGGCGATGGCTGAGGGTCTCTGGGCCGGGAAGTACGCCAGCGTCAATCACCACGAGTACTTCGCGGAAGGAGTGCAATCCTGGTTCGACAACAACCGCGAGAACGACCACGACCACAACCACGTCAATACGCGTGAGGAACTTCTCACCTATGATCCGCGCCTCGCGGCGCTGTGTCGCGAAGTCTTCGGCGACACTGAGCTTCGCTATACAAAGCCAGCGACACGACTGCACGGTCATCTTGCCGGCTACGATCCCGCCACGGCTCCGCGCTTTGAGTGGCCGCCGCGGCTGAAGGAGGCGAATGATCGGATTCGCCAAGCTGCTGTGAAGCGGAATCAGAAAGCGCTGAGTCCGTGATTCGCAGCGTTCTCGTCAAGAAGCCGAGTTCGGGATGCCGCTTCAACGGTGCGATCCGTCTTCCAAACCCCACGACTAGCCGGTAACATCAACCGCGACTGATGTTTGGGGAGATTTCTCGTTCAAAGCCGCTTCCGCACATGGATTCCGAAGTCATGAATAGGCCGGCGACTGTGACTCGTCGCGATATCCTCCGGGCCGGTTCGCTGGGCCTCATGGGGATGTCGTTGCCGAAGCTGTTCGCGGCGCAAGAAGCAGCACAGGCTGCCGGCCTGAATCAGCCTCCTGGCCGCGCGAAAGCCGTCATCCTGTTGTTCATGTGGGGCGGACCCGCCCAGCAGGAGACGTGGGATCTCAAGCCGGACGCGCCTGCCGAAATTCGTGGCGAGTTTCGCCCCATTGTTACGAACGTCCCCGGAATCGAAATCTGCGAGCATTTCCCGTTGCTGGCGCGACGTTGCGACAAGCTCGCCATTATTCGGTCGATGACGCACAACAACGTCGATCACACCACCGCGACGCATTATCTCCTCACGGGTCAGCCGCCACCGGTCAGCAATGATCTGCGGGATGACTGGCCCAGCATGGGGGCCGTGCTCGGAAAGCTCGGCCGCGGTCGCGATCCGCTACCGCCGTTTGTCCAGATGCGGCCCAAGATGCCCGGCGACGTACCGAGGTTTGTCGAGCAGAGCCACGGCCAGTTCGCGGGATGGCTGGGGTCTTCATGGGATCCCCTGACGATCGACGCCCGGCCCGACCTGCCCGACTACCGCGTGGGCGATTTTCTCCTGCAGGACGGAATCAACATTTCGCGGATGCGCTCGCGGCAGTCTCTGCTCGGTCGCCTCGAAGAGCAACTTTCGACGTTTCAGGAAGCCGGCGCGCCGGGATCGCTGATGCGCCATTACAGCCGCGCGTTCGATCTCCTGGCGGCGGGAGTCGGTCAGGCGGCGTTCGACCTCTCGGCGGAACCGGATGACGTGCGCGATCGCTACGGCCGCAATCCGCATGGTCAGTCGGTGCTCCAAGCCCGCCGACTGGTCGAACGAGGAATTCCATTCGTCACCGTTTTCTGGCCCAACGACGGAATCAAGAACGTCAGCGTCTATTGGGATACTCACAGCCGCAATTTCATCGATCACCGTGAGAGACTGATGCCCCCCGCCGATCGTGCGTTCTCGGCACTCCTGGATGATTTGCAGGACCGGGGATTGCTCGACGAAACGCTTGTCGTCTGGACCGGTGAATTCGGCCGCACGCCCCGCATTGGCCAACGGAACAGCGATGCCGGTGCGGGCGCGGACGGACGCGATCACTGGCCCAACTGTTTCTCAACGGTCGTGGCGGGTGGCGGCACGCGCGGCGGCCAGGTCATTGGGGCCTCCGATCGCCATGCCGCCTATCCCGCGCTGGACCCAGTCGCACCGGTCGACCTGGTCGCGACGATCTACCACCTTTTGGGCGTTCCCGAGGGGTTGGAACTGCACGACCAGCAGGGGCGTCCGCTCGTTGTCTGTCCCGGCCGAGTCATCAATCAGCTCGTCGGCTGAATGAGCCTGCGTGGGGCGACGAGTCGTGGCAGGTCACGGCAGGATCGCCGCTGAGCCGACCTTCCCCTTGATCTGCTTCCTGACGGTCTTCGCAATCCCTTTGTCGACGCGAACGATCTCCGTCATCCGCAAGTCGATCGTCGCGACCGTGTCATTCGGACGCTTCGCGTAGACGAAGGGGAGACAGATCGCGAAGACCTTCAGCGGCGTTCCGGCGTCGTCGGGAATGTAAGGAACGCGAACGATTTTCTCCGAACCAGGGTCGAAATGATCCCACATGCACGAAAGAAACTGACCGGTCGTCTTGAGGACGGCCACGTAGTCGTCAACGTGCAGATCTTCCCCGGCCACGCGCTGCGCGAGTGTCGCCTCCTGAAGATGTTCGGCCGTCTTCATGATGAATCGCTGAGAAGAAGTTTGGTCGCATCGCCGTTCGGTCGACTTCAGAAGCGAACAGGCCCGACTGACGGATACTCGTTCCAACGGACCGTGGTCTATTTAAGACACGCCGAGCGTTCGCAGGGTTCGCCAGTTCCAGTTGGGAAACCGCTGGTTTCCGGGTTCACTGGCAGAAAAGCCGGAAGCGTCGAGCATGGCTCGCGGCCTAAGCCTCAATCGCGATGTGAAAGCTGACCGGAATGGCCTGGCAGGCGAGGACGTAGCCTTGCCTTTCGTCCTCTTTCGACAACGCGACACGCTCGGCCATAACGACCTGGCCCGATATACAGCGAACCTGGCACGTCCCACAGATTCCGCTCCGACAATCCCACGGAAGGTCAACACCAGCCTCTTCGGCGGCTTCCAGAATCGTCTTCCGCCCGTCGACGTGTATGGTTCGGCCAGATTGTGTGAAAGCGATCGTCGACGCGATTTCGGGTCCGTTGCCGGCAGCGATGTCCAATGCCTGGACCGACTCGGGCGGCAGTTGAAACTCTTCGGTGTGCAGGCGAGTCTCCGGCATGCCCAAATCCCGCAAGAAGCCAAGCGTTACCGCCATCATGTCGGTCGGCCCGCAGAGGTAAACCGGGGCCAACGCCAGCTCTGGCGCGAATGTTGCCAGGCTCTCTTTCGACAGCCGTCCGCTCCGAATCTCCCAGCGTTCGTTCGGCACCGCGGCGATCGGCACCGGTTGCTCGCGGCTGAAATGATTCACCACGCGAACATTGGGGAACTGGCGAGACATCTGTTCAAGTTCGTCCAGAAACACGGCGTCGCGCGGCGATGAAACCACGTTGATGAGCAGGATTTCTCCTTGCCAGTCACTCGTGGTCAGGTATCGCAGCATCGACATCAGCGGCGTGATGCCGATTCCCCCCGCGATCAGCACGACCGAATCGCTCGAGAGTCCGTCGAACCAAAACACGCCGGCTGGTCCAGAGACATGCAGGCGGTCGCCGATCTTAAGACGTTCATGCAACCATCGTGAGACACGCCCCTCCGGCAGGCACTTGATCGACAGATCGACGTGGCGGCGTTCGGTCGGTGGCGACGCCATCGTATAACATCGGCGAACAGGTTCTCCGTCGATATCCAGCGTCAACGTCACGAACTGGCCCGGCTGATGAGTCCAGGGAATGTCCGTCCCATCTGGCATCGCCAGTCGAAACGTCTTGACATGGTGCGACTCCTGCACAATGTCGCTGACGACAAGCTCTCCGCGGAAATGGGGCTTCATTTGCCGCGCGGTCTTGCCCGCCCGACCGCGTTGCCCCAGGAAATGCTGGAGCGGTCGAAACCCCAGAATCGGGATCAACACCAGCAGAAAAGCCAGCGGCTGTCGAGTATCGCTCTTGACCTGCATGTAGAAATGGACCACGCCCAGGATCGCCACGAGGTACACCAATCGATGGAGTCCCTTCCAACGACGCGGCCCTAATCGTCGAATCATGCCCTGCGTGCTAGTCACCGCAAGTGGCACCAGCAGCATAAGCGCAACGAATCCGACCAGCAGAAATCGTCGCGATCCGATTTCACTTGCGGTGCTCGTAATGCTGGCCTGGCGATCCAGCGCGAAATAGATTCCGAAGTGCAGCAGCGCGTAGAAGAATCCATACAGCCCGAGCGGGCGTCGGCAGGCGATGATTCCGTCCCAACCGGTAATCCAACGGAGCGGTGTGACCAGGAGCGACAGGAACAGAAAGATCAGCGACAGCAGCCCCGTGATGTGAATGGCCACGTTGACGGAATTCGCGCCCAACTGTCCCTGGAAGGCATCCCACGAAAGAATCAGCGCCGGGACGGCACCATTGAGCCAGACCAGCTTCCGTGCGAACTCTGCATCCATGGCGTCGATACTCTTGTCTTGCGGCAACTCGTCACGCAGAGCCGGGTCGTCAGTCGAACAGCCTTCACACGAGCCAGGCCGTCCATATCACTTACCGATCAATTCTAAAAATTCACTTCGAGGTTCATGCCCTCGTAAAGGCTCGCGACGTGGGTCTTGTATCCGTTGAAGAGGAGCGTCTCGCGGCGGCCAGTTTCTCCAATTCGCTGCTCGGTCGCCTGACTCCAGCGGGGGTGCGGCACGGAGGGATTCACGTTCGCATAGAAACCATATTCGTGCGGCGCTTGCAGGTTCCAGGACGTCGGCGGCTCGGTGTCCGTCAGCGTGATTCGCACGATCGATTTAATCCCCTTGAATCCGTATTTCCAGGGAACGACCAGACGCACGGGAGCCCCATCTTGCGGCGGAAGTTCTTCACCATAAAGCCCGAGCGCCAGAATTGTCAGCGGATGCATGGCCTCGTCGATACGCAGTCCTTCGACATACGGCCAGTCAAGCACGAACGACCGCTGGCCGGGCATCCTCGCCGGATCCAGGAGAGTCTCGAAGGCGACATACCGCGCGGACGGCAGAGGGCGGACGGCCGCGAGCAGCGCGGACAGTGGAATTCCATTCCAGGGAATCACCATGGACCACGTTTCCACGCAGCGCATCCGGTAAATTCGCTCTTCCAGCGGTGCCAGTTCCATTAGATCGGCGATGGAAAACTCGCGAGGCGATGCGGCCAGCCCGTCCACGGCGACAACCCAGCCGCTCGTATCGAATCCCCGAGCGACGCTCGCCACGGCACGTTTGTTGGTCGTGAATTCATAAAAGTTGTTGTACGTCAGGATGTCGTCTCGCGGCGTCCACGGGTCGTCGATCGTGTAACCCTGAGCAGCGAGGTCGATATCGCTCTCCGAGGGAGCCTGCAATCCCGACAGGGCCTTCCCGGGATCGACAACCGGCCGGACCGGATTAAAGGCTCGATAAATTCCGAATGTCGTCGCGACCGACGCGACGGCCGCCGAGGTCTTCAGCCATTGTCGGCGATTGAACATCAACGAGCGAGGGGTCACCTCATCCGCCAGCTCCTTTCCGGAGTAGTCGTTGTCATGTGTCATGCCGGTCTCGCCAGAGAAGTCCCGATCAGGCGGCCCGAGAACGGGCCAGGCTCGGTTGCCGTTGTCGGATCCATTTCGTCATGTGCAAGCCGCCATCGACTGAATGCCTCTTAGGCACCGTTGGTGCCTGAACAAATGACCGTGAAGCATCATCGGAAGAATACGTCACACCGGTCAGGTCTGGGAAGCCGCGTTCTCCACTCGGCGCGCCCCCCATCACATTCTACGGCGTCGCGGCGGACATCGTCGGGTAAAACGATCGGGACGGCGATTGTCGACAACCAAATCTCGATGCGGCGTCCAGACGTTGCTGTCCGCCTCAAGAGGTGAATTTCCGCGGAAGAAACGCAGGCTATCGCGGGATATGCCTTTCTTCGGCAGCGGGAAGAACGCATCAGCCCAAGGAACGCTTGTTGCAGTTCAGGAGTCGCGATTTATAATCGGCGATAGAGTCCACGATCCGATGAACTTCTTCGTGAAGAACGAGGAGAGAATCATGTCTGGCGTAACTTGGATTCTTGTCGCCGACCGCAGTCGAGCCAAGCTCCTGCACCGCCTTCCCGATGGGCAGGTTCCGTATCCCACGCTTCACTGCTGGAGCCATGGACCTGGGCGCGCTCGCGTGAGTGAGTGCAAGTCGGACCAGCCCGGACGAGTCGCCCACCCGGCCGGGTATTACTCCGCCCTTGAGCCGCACGAAGATCTCGACCATGTGGAGGCACGACGGTTCGCCGCTGAACTGACCAGCTACCTGGAAGGTTGTCGGCTCGAGAATCGCTTCGACGAGCTGATCGTCGTCGCCGCTCCAAAGTTCCTGGGGACTTTGCGCGAAAGCTGGTCGCCGGTCTTGGGTCGAATGGTCGTTCGCGAACTGAACGCCGATGTGACAGGCCTTTCCGACGCGGACCTTCAATCGTACCTGGAATCGCGCGAAGAAATTCTGACTGGATAGCAACGAGCCAGCATTCCCCGCCGGCCTGGCGTCTTTTCTGTCGCCTGGGAACTGCTGGTTGACCAGCCCCCCGGGGTTTCGGACCGCTTCATGCGGTCAGCCCGATTGTCAATCTCGAAGAGCCCTGTTCACTACGCCGACAGCATCATCCGCCGCGATCTCCGCCCGGGCAAGCTCCGGGAAAGTAGCGCCGGACCAGTTCTGCGGGGTCGGACACTCCCGGAGAGCACCGCGCTGCCGAAATCCGTGGAATTCGCTTCGACCGTCTGATTCTAGAGCCGCGAGGGTTGCCGGATTCGGTCCGGACGGTAGATTACTCTTTCCCAACCGGGCGGCGGTGTAGCTCAGCGGTTAGAGCAGCGGCTTCATAAGCCGTGTGTCGTGGGTTCAATTCCCACCACCGCCATGCGTTTCTCAGAAAAACCCCTGTTTTGCAGGGGTTTTTCCATTTGGGGCGCGTCGCTTTTCCCGTCCATGCGCGTCAGTTCCGCGACCGCGCGCGTCGGATTGCGCGTCGCTTTTTCGGTTTCGTTTGGTTCTGCTTCCGCCGCATCATCGTGGACGGCTTCTGACTGGCCATTCGCCGCGGAGAAGTGTTCATTCGTCACCTGCAATAATGTCCCCGCGCGACGGCTTGAGTGTGTCGCAGCCAGCCGCGCGCGACCTGGGTCGGGAAGTGAATCGCTCCCTGATCCGCAAGAACTGCTGCTGGCGCTTTCCGACTCGCCCTTCCCCCAACTCGTCCGGGAAGATTGACCGATCTGTGTCCGGGCGGTCACTATCTGATGCGATAGTTTGTGCCCAAGCGGGTGGGGACCACGGAACGTGGGGCTCCGGGGACGGCGCGAGATGATCGGGAGGTTCCGAATGACGAGGACTTTCCGCGAATAGGCGAAAAGATCGGATGGCAGTCAACTGATGGACACAAAGAACTCTAAATCGACTCTTCATGAAGCGCTGGGCATGGACCCGGCACTCGTGGTCAGTCTGGCCATTGTCGTCATGTTCTTCGTCGTTGGTGGGGCGATGGCCTTTCTGAATACTCGCGCCATCCTGCGGGATGCGGTATCGGTCACTCACACGCATGAAGTTCTCACCGTGCTCGACGATCTTCTGTCGCTGGTCAGGGATGCCGAGACCGGGCAACGGGGTTTTATCCTCACCGGCGACGAGAGATACCTCGCGCCCTACACCTCGGCGATCACCCAAATTGATGAGCGACTGGAAGATGCTGAACGACTGATGGGAGACAATGCTCGTCAACTGGAACGGATTCCGGCACTCCGAAAGCGAATTGATGCCAAGCTGAAGGGATTGAAGAAGACGATCGATCTTCGTCGAACCCACGGATTCGAAGCCGTGCGGGAAGTCGTCGTGACGGATCAGGCAGTCCTGGAAATGGAGGCGATCCGGGAGCAGATTGCCTTGATGGAGACTCACGAACGGGAACTGCGGTCGGGTCGGCTGGGGGAAATGAACAATGCCTATCAGACCGCCATGGCAAGCAACATCGTGACGAGCGTCCTGGGAGTTTTTCTCACGAGCGTGGTGGGCCATCTGTTGCGTCGGGCTGCACTCAGCCGTCAACGGCAGGAATGGCTCTTACGCGGGCAGAATGAACTGAGCGCGGCCATGCTTGGGGATCAACGACTGAGCCAGATTGGCGGAAGCGTGCTCAAGTTTCTGGCCGACTACCTGGATGCCCATGCCGGGGCATTCTATGCCGAGGACGGAGGGCGTTTCCGTCGGGTTGCGACCTATGGAGTTCGCGACGCCAGCCAGATTCCCGAAGAATTTCAGGCGGGAGACGGATTGCTTGGCCAAGCGGCCCAGGATGGAAAGACGTTCCTGGTGCGCGATGTGCCCGATGGGTATCTGACTTTTGGTTCCGCGCTGGGGCAGGGGAAACCACGCAATCTCGTCATTGCTCCGGCAGCCGGTGACGGCGGAGTGAAGGCTGTTTTGGAACTGGGGTTCGTGCATCCGATCAGCGGGCCAGCCACCGAGTTGATCGAGTCGGCTTCGAATTCGATCGCCGCCGCGGTGCAGGCCGCGGTTTACCGGGCTCATCTGCAGGACATGCTGGAAGAAACTCAAAGGCAGTCCGAGGAGATCCAGGCACAAAGCGAAGAGCTGCGCGTCACCAACGAGGAACTCGAGGAACAGGGACGATTTCTGCGGGAATCACAATCACGATTGGAGCAGCAACAAGCCGAGTTGGAACAGACGAACGTGCAACTGATGGAGCAAGCCGAAATTCTGGCGGCCGAACGGGATGTTCTCGCGCGAACCAAGGCCGACCTGCAACAGAAGGCCGAGGAAGTTGAGCAGGCCAGCCGGTACAAGTCGGACTTTCTGGCGAACATGTCCCACGAGCTGCGGACTCCGCTGAGTTCGTCGCTGATTCTGGCCAAGCTTCTCGCGGACAATCCGTCGGGAAACCTGACGGCCGAGCAGGTGCGGTATGCCGAGACGATTCGGTCGGCCGGGAACGATCTCCTGTCGCTCATCAACGATATTCTCGATTTGTCGAAGATCGAAGCCGGAGGCATGGAAGTTCGGTCGGAGTCGGTCCACCTGTCGAAATTGGTCAATGACCTGACGCGAACATTTGATCCTCTGGCCGGTCAGAAAGGGATTGCTTTTCGCACCAACATTTCCTCCGAATGCCCGGCGAGCATCGAGACCGATCGTCAGCGGCTCGAGCAGGTGCTCAAAAATCTTCTCTCCAATGCCATCAAATTCACCGACACTGGAAGCGTGGAACTGACTCTCAACAGGGAGCCGGGAGGACGCATCGCGTTCACGGTGAAGGATACGGGAATCGGCATTCCCCGGCACCAGCAGCAAATGGTGTTCGAAGCATTCCGGCAGGCGGACGGGACAACGAACCGTAAATACGGCGGGACCGGCCTGGGACTTTCCATTTCGCGGGAACTGGCGCGATTGCTGGGTGGCGAAATTCGTCTCACGAGCGAGCCCGATGTGGGCAGCACGTTCACGGTCATCCTCCCGGAAATCCACGATCCCACGCTGGTATTGCCGCGTTCGCAGGATCGCGCGGCCCAAGAAACGGGGGAAGCCCCCCCCGGCGGGATGGGCTTGGCCATCGATGGGTCGACGGTCGCTCGCGGGACGTCGTTGCCCGCCCCCGCGCCGGTACGCCGTCGTCACGTGGACGATGATCGCGATCATCTGATTAGCGGCAGTCGGCGGATTCTGATGGTGGAGGACGACGAAGCTTTCGCGCGGATCCTGTATGACCTGGCGCACGAACTCCATTTTCAATGCCTCATCGCTCCGACCGCCGAAGAAGCCCTCACCATGGCGGTCCAGTATTCGCCCAGCGCGATCATACTGGACATCAGCCTGCCCGATCATTCCGGACTTTCCGTGCTGGACCGACTCAAGCAGGACGGCCGGACGAGGCATATCCCCGTTCACGTGGTTTCCGCGGGAGACTACGCGCAAACGGCGCTTTCGCTGGGGGCCATCGGCTACATGCTGAAACCCGTGAAGCGAGACGAGCTGGCGGAAGCCCTGAAACGGCTGGAGTCCCGACTTGAGCAGCGAATGCGGCGGGTGCTGATTGTCGAAGACGATCCGGTGCAACTGGACAGCATGCGAAGGCTGTTGGGATCGGACGAGGTTGAAACGGTGGGGGCCGCGAACGCGGCCGCGTGTCTCAAGGAATTGAAGGATGCGACGTTCGACTGCATGGTTCTCGACCTGACGCTTCCGGACGCATCGGGGTATTCGCTTCTGGAAACGCTCAGCCGCGAGGATGCATACTCGTTTCCGCCGGTCATCGTCTACACGGGACGCGATCTCTCGGCCGACGAGGAACAGCGGCTGCGGCGATATTCAAAGTCGATTATCATCAAGGGGGCGAAATCTCCCGAGCGGCTACTGGACGAAGTGACGCTGTTCCTGCACCAGGTGGTCGCGGAGATGCCGGCCGAACGACAGAAAATGCTGGCGAAGGCCCGCAGTCGCGACGCGGTGCTGGAAGACCGATCGATTCTGATCGTGGAAGACGACGTGCGAAATGTGTTCGCGCTCACAAGCATTCTCGAGCCTCGCGGCGCAACAGTCCGGATTGCTCGCAATGGTCGCGAAGCGTTGGAGATGCTGGAGAAGGCCGCGTCGGATCCCGATCAGTCGGTGGACCTGGTCCTGATGGACGTGATGATGCCGGAAATGGATGGATTGACGGCCCTGCGCGAGATCCGCAAACGCCGTGAGTGGACGAAACTTCCGGTCCTCATGCTGACTGCAAAAGCAATGCGGGATGACCAGGAGAAGTGTCTTGCCGCCGGAGCCAACGACTACATGGCCAAGCCGCTCGATGTCGACAAACTTCTTTCCCTCGTCCGGGTCTGGATGCCCAGGTGACGTAAGCCTCCGTCAAACGCCGATTGGCGCTTTGGAAACTCCTTCGAAGTCGGGAACTTTTTAGGCGTCTAGAGGGTTTTCACGGTACGACGTGGAGTCGATTCGTGGCGAAAACGACCGAGACTCTGGAGCTGTCGCTGCTACTGGAGGCGATCCGGGGACAGTACCACTATGACTTTCGGGGCTACTCGCTGGCATCGATCAAACGGCGTCTGGGGCTGGCGCGCGAGCGCTTTGGCTGCCAGACCTATTCCCAGCTTCAGGACCGGGTACTGCACGACGCCACGGTCTTCCCCGAACTGTTGGGATTTCTGACGGTTCAGGTGAGCGAACTGTTTCGGGATCCCGAATACTTCCGGATGATCCGGGAACTCGTCGTCCCGCATCTGAAGACGTACCCGTCCCTGAAAGTCTGGGTGGCGGGGTGCGGCGCGGGCGAGGAAGTCTATTCGCTGGCCATTCTTTTTCGCGAGGAAGGACTTGAGGAACGCACGCTGATCTACGGCACGGACATCAATGGGGAAGCATTGAAGAAGGCCGAAGCCGGAATCTATGATCTCGATCGAATCCCGCTGTTTACCGAGAATCATCGTAAGTCGGGAGGGAAGTCGTCCCTTTCCGATTACTACACGGCGGCCTATGGAGCCGCCGTGTTCGACAAAAGTCTGCGAAAGCGAACCGTCTTTTCCGACCATAGCCTGGTGAGCGACGCCGTCTTTGCCGAGGTTCATCTAGTTTCCTGCCGGAACGTGCTGATCTATTTCGACCGCGAATTGCAGGATCGGGCGATCGGGCTCTTCAAGGATTCGCTCAGTCGAAAGGGCTTTCTGGGGCTGGGCGCCAAGGAGAGCTTGCGTTTTTCCCGCCACGCCGATGCGTTCAGCGACTTTTCCGCGGGAATGCGAATCTACCAGAAGCAGGGTTTGGCATGAGGGAAGAAGTCAATGAGCCCGGATCGGCGCTCGCCCCGAGCCGGATGCCGGTTGAAGCGATCGTGGTGGGAGCCTCGACCGGCGCGTTGGAAGCATTGGCGGAACTTTTGGCTCCGCTTCCCGCGAGCTTTCGATTGCCAATCCTGGTCGTGGTTCACCTCTCGCCAGACCGGAAGAGCATCCTGGCAGAGCTCCTGGACGCAAAATGCAATGTCGACGTACGCGAGGCGGATGACAAGGAGCCGATCGAACCGGGGACCGTCTATCTGGCTCCGCCGGATTATCATTTGCTGGTGGAACCTGACAAGCGACTTTCGCTATCCAGTGAAGAACCAGTACACTATTCGCGCCCCTCGGTGGACGTCCTCTTCGAGACGGCCGCCGAGGCATTTGGTCCCCGGTTGATTGGCGTTATTCTAACTGGAGCCAATGATGACGGTGCCCGTGGCTTGAAGGCCATCACGAGCGCGGGCGGAATCGCGATTGTGCAAACTCCAGAGCTGGCCCATGTCTCGACGATGCCGCTCGCAGCCCTGAAAATCTGCCCGGAAGCACATACGTTGAGCTTGGAAGAAATGACCGCGTTCCTCCAGGAATTCTCTCCGCCACAATGACCGCGACTGAACCTGTTTATTTCCTTTTGGTCGATGACCTTGAGGAAAATCTTTTGGCCCTCTCGGGACTCTTGCGCCGCGAGGGATTGGTCACGCTTGAGGCTCGCACGGGCCAGGAAGCGCTGGAACTGGTTCTCAAGTACGATGTCGCCCTCGCGCTGGTCGATGTCCAGATGCCGGGCATGGACGGGTTTGAGCTGGCGGAACTGATGCGGGGAACCGAGCGAACCCGCCGCGTGCCGATTATTTTCGTGACTGCCGGAACAGACAGCCAGAAGCGGCGATTTCGCGGCTACGAAGCGGGAGCTGTCGACTTCCTTCAGAAACCGGTCGAACCGGACATTCTGAAAAGTAAGGCAGACGTGTTTTTCGAGCTGTACCGACAGCGCCAGGAAGTCGCCCGGCTTCTGAACGAGACCCGCGAATACGCTCAGTCGCTGAAGGAAGCCGACCGGCGGAAAGACGAGTTTCTGGCGACATTGGCCCATGAGCTGCGTAACCCGTTGGCGCCGATCTGCAACTCGTTGAATATCCTGCGGATGTCGGGACAACTCGATCCGGCCGCCGAGCGCGTCGCCGAAATGATGGAGCGGCAGGTGAACCATATGGTCCGCCTGGTCGACGATCTGCTGGAGGTGTCGCGCATCACCCGTGGCAAGATCGAGCTTCGGAAAGAGCCCATCGAAATCGCGGCGGTGGTGCGGTGCGCGATTGAAACCAGCCGCCCCCTGATCGACACGGCGGGCCATCAGTTCATGCTGACGCTTCCGCCGGAGCCCATCACGGTCGAGGGAGACCTGGTGCGGCTGGCGCAGGTTTTTGCCAACCTTCTGAATAACGCGGCCAAGTACACCGCGCATGGCGGACAGATCTGGCTGGACGTCACGCGGGAAAACGCGCACGTTCGTGTTTCGGTCCGTGATACAGGAGCCGGAATTCCCGCCGAAATGCTGCCGCGCGTGTTTGATCTCTTCACCCAGGTCGACTCGCACGGCCGGAATACGCAGGGAGGGCTCGGTATCGGGCTCGCGCTCGTCAGAAATCTTGTGGAAATGCACGGCGGTACCGTCGAGGGACACAGCGAAGGGCTGGGGTGCGGGTCCGAGTTCGTGGTACGGCTGCCGCTGGCTCTGGTCGCGAAGTCCCATGCCCCGCGCGTTGAACCAGGCGGTTACTGTGGTTTGTCCCGTCGACGAATCCTGGTTGTTGACGACAACCGGGACGCGGCCGACAGCCTGGCCATGCTGTTGAAACTGCTCGGGGCCGAGGTCATTACCGCCTATGGCGGACCCGAAGCCCTGAAGGTCAGCCGCACATTCCGTCCGCAGGTCGTTCTGCTCGATATCGGCATGCCGGAAATGGACGGCCACGAAGTCGCGCGGCGGCTACGAAATGATCCCGACTCAGCCGGAATCACGATTGTCGCACTGACAGGTTGGGGCCAGGACGAAGACCGCCAGCTCTCTCAAGACGCTGGCTTCGACCACCACCTCGTCAAACCGCTCGAATTCGCCACCCTTCAGACAATGCTCTCGTCGCTCGAAGGCGAATCGGCCTGAATTTTGCGGCACTCCGCGAGTGCGTCTCGTTGGCAACCGAAAGTGCGTCCAGGTTGAATTGATCGACTAGAAAGTCGACGGCCTTCTGTTCGACCTGAAGAGTCTCGAACACGAAGATCCTGAAAACCCCAGAGAAAGAATAGGAGAGCAGTGGAACAGTAGACCGCAGTGGAGAGAAGTTTTTCTCAACTGATCTACTGTTCTCCTGCTCCACGGTTCGGCTTTTTCGCCGTGAGCACAAGAATGTTTTCTTTCCGTCTGCAAGATGAGCGGAGAGGACAGGACGCCGTTTGAACTTTTTATCGCGGGCGTCCGGGGCTGGGAAGCGGGGTTGCGCCGCCAAATCGAGGATGGTAAACCAAAGCTGGAATGAAGGTTGCGAAAGGTGACACTGGTGTATTTGTCCGTCACTCTGGGGGCCTACTTCTCAAGGTACTGACAGTGTAGGCCGTTGTTTTACCGTCATTTTCCGAACAGGCACACGGCTTGGAAGCCGACCGCCGGGCGGTCTATTCGGAACCCACGTCGTCATCGGATCTTGCCTTCTGTCAGAAACTCGCGTACACTTTTCTGACTGGAGCAAGAGCCATGACCACAACCGTACAAGACGACATTCTGAGCCGGATTCGCAGCCAAGGCCGGGGAAAGGTCTTCATTCCGAAGGACTTCCTTGACCTGGGCAGCCGCGATGCCGCCGACCAGTCGCTCTCACGGCTGGTCAGGAATGGCGACATCCTGCGGTTGGGGCGCGGCCTCTACCATTATCCGTGTATGAATGACCGGCTGGGAATCCCCCTCGGCCCCGATTTGGACGACATTGCCGACGCCCTGGCCCGGCAGACCGGCAGCCAGGTGGTTCCTTCGGGTGCGGTGGCCGCCAACCGGCTGGGACTGTCCACGCAGGTGCCTGCCAAGCCTGTTTACCTGAGCGATGGGCGGACCCGTCTGGTGAAGATCGGCAACACGACGATCCAGATTCGTCACGCGGCTCCGAAGGAACTGCCGGTGGGGAGCCGGACCAGTGCGATGGTCTTTCAAGCCCTGCGGCATCTTGGGCAGGCCGCCGTGGACGACAAGGTGATCGGCCAGATTCGGCGTGCCCTGTCACCAGACCAGCGGCGGGGGCTGCTCCAGGACGCCCGCTACACGACCGACTGGATCGCTGCTGCTGTCCGGCAGATTGCCCAGGCAGAACTGGAGGTGGCCGGTCATGGATGACATTGCACGGCTCCCCATTGCTGACCGGACGGACCTGTTCGCGGAAACCGCAAGACAACGCGGCCTGACACCAGCGATCATCGAAAAGGATTTCTGGGTCTGCTGGACGCTCAAGCGGTTGTTCACGTTGCACAATCCACCAGCCGGACTGCTGTTCAAGGGCGGCACGTCGTTGTCCAAAGTGTTCGGGATTATCGAACGCTTTTCGGAAGACGTGGACCTGTCCTTCGACCGGGCCGGGCTGGGATTCGGCGGCGAGAGCGATCCGCTCAACGCCACATCCGGCAAGAAACGGAAGCACGGACTCGAAGCGTTGACTGAAACGTGCCAACGAGTCATCCGGGAACGGTTGCTGCCCCAACTCATCGAGTCCTTCGGTAACGCCTTGGGCGAACCGCCCTCGACGAGTTGGGACCTGGAATTGGCCGAGGACGACCCGGACGGGCAGACCTTGTTGTTCCACTATCCGGCAGAAAGCCGGGATCACCCCGCCGACGAACCGGCCTATATCCGGTCAGCCGTGCGGATGGAATTTGGAGCACGTTCGGACCATTGGCCAGCCATTGAGGCCACCGTCACGTCCTACGCGGCGGAGGACTTTCCCAATATCTTCAAGGAGGCTGGATGCCAAGTCCATGTCTTGGCTGCCGAGCGGACCTTCTGGGAGAAAGCCACGGTGCTGCATATGTGGCACCATGCACCGGCGGACAAGAAGTTCCGGGATCGGCAATCGAGGCACTATTACGACGTCGTGCGACTGTACGAGCATGACCTGGGGAGGGCCGCAATCAAGGATACCGAACTGCTGCTGAAAGTCGCTCGGCACAAGGAAGTCTTCTTTCCCGCAGCCTGGGCACGGTACACGGAGGCCAAACCGGGCACGCTCCGGATCGTCCCTCCCGATGCTCGCCTGCCGGAACTGGAGCAGGATTACCGCAAGATGCAGGAAATGATCTTCGGTGAACCGCCTGCATTCGAGCGATTGCTCGACATGCTGCGTCGAATCGAAGCGGA
>JAHBXV010000079.1 GCA_019636285.1 Planctomycetaceae bacterium | reverse complement strand
CGACAGCTCTTCGACGGTCGCATGCAGTCGGTCGACCGGAGTCTCCGAGACCGCTGCGGAAGCAACGCTGTGCCGCATGTCAGCGAAGTCGGGCGGCGATCCTCGCATCCAGCCGTGCGAGCACGCGCCGCAAAAACGCTGCCACGGACGGTTGCTCGTGAATGCGACGCTCGATGCGGGCTGCAAGCCGGTCGCGCACGCCCAGCAGCAGACGATTTGCCGGATTCGCTATGCGAACTGTTTCCACCGATGAGCTGGAGCGGGTAATAGTCGCGCCGGGACCAATCCCGGTCGTCGCAGGGGTGGTCGAACCGCGTCTTCCACCCCCGCCACCCCCACCGCCGACCTCACTGGATGTTGACGATGATGAGGAGGACGAGGAACTGCTCGACGAGGCGACCTGTCCGACGTTGTACTCCCCCGCTCCGTACGGTCCGGCACCGTAGGGCTCGGCAGAAACCGGCCACGCGGCTGCGCATAGGGAGATGCAGGTCACTGCGAGGGCGGTCTGCACAAGGCGGCCGTGAATGTCAGCTCTGCGTCCGTCCGCCATAGGGGGCATTGCCGTAAGCGCCCAGGGAATCCTTGGCGTGCGTGGTTGATCCTCCCCCCGGCCAGCGGGCCAGCAGCGCCAGGCCGAAGACCGACATCACCAGTTTCAGAAACTCCTTGCGGTTCATGGGATGATGCAGCATAGGACCAGACTGTAATCGCGGGGGCGGGGCAAGCGCAACCGATTTGCCCTACACAGACGACGCAAATAGACTGCGAATCACATTTCTCCCACGACTCCATGCCCAATCTTCCAACCCCCGGCGGTGACAATGGTACCTGGGGTGAGATCCTGAACGAGTTTCTGGAAGTCGGACACAGCGCCGATGGAACGAACATCGGCGGGTTTGTCGAAATCCTCAAAAGTACAAGCTATACGCTGGTTGCGTCGGATAGCGGAAAACGCCACGTCGCGACAGCCGCTCTGACCATCACCGTTCCGGCGGTGAGCACGCTGGGGAATGGATTTGAGATTGAGATCATCAACGACTCCGGCGGCACCGTGACGATTGACGGTCCCGGTTCCACGAACGTCGCACTCGATGACGGAGACATCGCCTGCATTCTTGAGGTGAATGGAAAGCAGCGGGTGGTGAAGGGGCCGAGCACTGTGATTTCTTAACGCCTTTGCTATGAGGATGCATTCTGGTGTCATCGCCGCGAGTTCCGTTCCACAGTATCACGTCTTCATCGTGGCGGGACAAAGCAACGCTGTCGGTTACACGGGTGGAAGGACGCTCGGAGTGAACGGATACGATGTCGCCTGTCCGACGCCCGATCCGAACACGGCTTTCTACTGGGATGAAGCTAACGGGCAGGTCCGGGATATCACCGAAACATCTCTCACGCCCAAGGATTCCTTCAGCAACCCTGACAATATCTTGACGCGCTCGGCTGACGGGGGCTGGCAAAACAAGTTCGCAATCGACTATGCGTCCCTCACTGGCAAAAAAGTGATCATCATCGATGCGGCCTTTTCGGGCTCAGGCGTCATCTCGGGCATTGACTATGAAACCACCGGCGGGGCAACAGACAACTGGCCCGACGATGGGCTGGATGACTTGCTGGTCGCTCAGTGGAACAACTTTAAGGCTTATGCTGCCTCCCATGGTGTGATGTATGAGTTTCACGGCATTCTCTGGTGCCAGGGCGAAAGTGAGCGGCGAGATCTCACTTCAGGAGTGACCACGCAAAGCCAGTACGAGGATGGCCTTGCAGACTTGTTCGTTGGGTTCAATACGAATCTCTCGGCCGATCTTGCGCCAGGGGCGACGTTGGTCAACGTCATCTTGCCGGCACCGAGACTGCTGAATGGTGGCACCCCGAACGAATGGTCGGGAGCCCAGATCGTCCGGTACAGCGTGGGTGGTCCAGCGGAAACCTTAATCGATGGGGCCTACCGCAACACCGTGGCAACACTCAGCTTCTCCCGTCTGGTCTATGCGGAGTCTCGCTACTTCGCGCGTGACAGTTACAACCTGCTCTGGGACGGAGTGCATTGGAAGCAATCCGGGTATAATCTGGCGGGTGCGGCGATTGCGGCCGAGCTTGTGACCCCCGGAAGTATGCTCGCAGCGCCCGCAGCGCCGTCGAACGTCGCGGTGCAGAACAATTCTCCGTGGCGAAATACGATCTCCTGGACGAATCCCGGTGGTGCGGGCAACGCGCGAACCGGCTACACCGAGATGCGGATTCATCGGTCCACATCGTCGGGTTTCATTCCCTCAGCCTCGAACCTGGTCGGCGCCACCCGGACCACAGAGCACACTGCATGGATTGACGCCACATCACTTGCGCCGAATACCACCTATTACTACAAGGTCGTGGCTTGGAACCCTGGTGCCTCGACGGCCAGCAGCGAAGCGAGCGTCCTCACCGAATCTCTCGGGGCGATCCCTGCGGCATTCAACACGGTCGCCTCCCCATCCGATCCGGGAACCATTCAGACGCTGTGGACTGCGTTGGTCTCCGGCGGCCATGACAACGGATTGATTTCTCTGGTTCCCACAAAAAACACCTTGAATCAAGGCACACCCACCACCCTGTACAACGTCGTGCGTCCCGCCGTGGGTTCCACCCTGCACGATTTTTTGACGAGCGGCTCAATGGCGTACGACGGAGGGACGGGCTTCCTCGCGTTTGACGGGGTAAACGATAAGGCCGCCTCGCCATCCACGGGCGTGCTCCCCAGGACAGGGCCGTTTACATTGCTTTTTGCCGTGCAACTGACCTCTACCGGACGGGTTTTCGCGCACCAGCCGGGCAGCGGTACCACACGGCTCAGGCTGATAGACTTGCTCGATGGCGGGGTTCGATTTTCCGCCGACGATCAAAGTGGGTCCAGCATGACTGCTCCCGATGTCGCCGGGAGCATGCAGACTGTGGCTTGTGTCTATGACCCGAACGACAGTGCGGGCTCGTTCCACTACTATGTGGATTCCTCGACTCCAGCCTCCACCTTCAATGGGCTTCCTCGCAAGTTTCAGGTGCGCGACTTGGCAGCACTGACCCTAGGACAGGACACCAACCCTGCTTTCTTCGTGAACATGCAGATGGCTGCGGTTTGTGTGTGGAACCGCGCATTGAGCGGGTCCGAATTCATGTCGGTGCGGTCGATACTCGATGCGCAGCTGGGGCTGGGACTGTGAAAGGGAGGATCAGCGTACGAACTCAAGTCATCGGATTGTCCGTCGCACAGTTCGCCGCACGCCGCAATTTACGTGACGCTATCTGGCCGACCAGCAGGCTCCCCTCAAACATTGCCAACGCGGGCAGTGCCACAATGCCCAGACTGAACAGATCGGTGGTCGGGGTCAGCACGGCCAGCACAATCAGGCCCGTCAAATAGATCAAACGACGTTTCGAGGCCAGGGTCCCCACGTCGAAGGCTCCAATTGCGATGCCCGACAGCACCAGTAAAGGCGTTTGGAACACGACGGCCATCAGTAGCAGTTGCAGCAACAGAAACGACAGGTAGCTGTTGGCGGTGATCATGTTTCCGATGCCCGCGATCGAGATCGATGTCAGAAACGCCAGGCTCAAAGGCACGGTGATGAGATAGGCATAGATCAGACCAACCAACAGCAAGACTCCGGCCAAACTGAAGAGCAGACCGAACCGAAGCCAATGACGCCGTTCCACGGCAGGCTTCAGAAACGAGAACACGATCCAACTGATGACGGGGAGCGCCAGGATGCCTCCGGCAGCGAGATCGACCTTCAGGATGAACAGCAAGGGATCCAGCGGCGACAGAAAGATCAACTCGGTTCCACGGACCGGCTGCAGCAGCAGCGCGATCAGCGTCTCGTGATAGATGTGTGCGACCAGCGCTCCGATGACGACGGCGAAGACGCATCGCAACAGCAGCGTGCGGAGTTCGGCGAGATGATCCCAGAAGGTTGCCATGCGGCCAGAATGCGGGGCTATGGTTTCGAGGGATTCTGCTCCCCTTTTTTCTCCTCCTTCGGCGTGAGATCGTCGGCCGTCTTCTCGAATCCGGCGCGGAGTTCCCGGACCGATTTGCCGATGCTCCGGGCCAGTTCAGGCAGCTTATCCTTGCCGAAGAACAGCAGCAGAACGACCAGAATCAGAATCAGCTCGGGGAGACCGAGACCGAGGAAATTCATCGGGTGGGGTGGGAAGCAAATCGCATCGCTCGGACGATAGGCCAGTCCCCTGCCGAACGCAAGAAAAAGCGACTAGACCCCGCCTGACCGGTCGAATAGACGCCAGAAAATTCACACTTTCCTGGGAAGCGGCGCGAAACGCCGGTGGGAGATGCGGCCGCAGGCTCTACGGCGTCGGTTTCCGCCAATCGGCCAGTTTCAGTCCGGGAATCCAGCTGTAGTGGCTGGTATTGCCGGTCACCAGCACGCGTTGAGCTTCCAAAGCTGTCGCGGCGATGATCAGGTCGGCGTCGTTATGGGGATGCCCGCCGTGACGGGCATCGGCCCATAGCCGGGCGGCTCGCATCAGGACGGGCAGCGAAACGGGATGGATTTCGCTGGTGCCGACGGAACGCAGGAAACCCGCCAGCTGCTGGTGTGCCTGCTTGGCCTGCAAACCTCGGACGATTTCGTAGACGGTGATCGCCGAAAAGGCCAGTCGCTGATGGACGGCCAGGTACTGGGCAGCGGATGCCAGCACTTGGGCATCCTTGCGTTTCAGCACTTCGGACAGAATGTCCGTATCGAGGAGCGTCTCGTCCATCGCTTACGGGAGCGGACGAGACAGATCGGCCCGCGTCTTGGCGATCTCATCGATCGCCTCAATCTCTTCTTCGGCAAGGCCATCGTAGACAGTGGTCCAATCGTCGAGGGACTGGGCCGGCTGAGCTGTTGCGGGCGTCGGGCCGATTTCGATCACGCTGATGATCAGCCGCTGATGGGTGGCCAGTTCCTGACCGACGATTTCCTCCAGCGCCCGGCGGTGCGGGGCGTCGAGGGCGGCGACATCGATGTTCAGAGCGGTTTCCATGCTCTGAGTCTATCACAGGATGGCAGCCCAGCCTAGATTTTGTTCTTCGATCCGGTCCAGCGTCGCTTCCATCTGGAAGATGCACAGATTCCAGCGAGAACCAGCCGACTCCGCTGGAATCTGGTCACTCCTCACAATTCTTGGACATTTCACTTCGTCTTCTTTGTCTCCTTGGTGTTGGCCGATTCCGGCTTCTTGGGTTCCTTGGGACTGGGTTTGTGACTCCCTCCGTTGGCCATGATTCTGCTCCTGAATGACTGTGACATTGTCCGACAGACTGTAGACGATCGTCTGTCGATAAATCGTCTGTAGAGTAATCGTCAGCGGGCGGCCACGCTAGCCCGCCATGGCAGAATCTCTGGAAACACGATTTGGTTTGGCGATCCGGCGGCATCGCGAGGGGCAAGGTCTGTCCCAAGAAGCCTTTGCGGATTTGGCGGGCATTCACCGGACGTATGTCAGTTCCATTGAACGGGGCAAAGTCCAGGTCAGCATCGGGATTGCCCAACAGCTGGCTGCGGCTCTCGGTGTCCCTTTGAGCCGCATCTGGCGCGAGCTGGAGCGAGAATCCCCATCAGCCTGACTTCGGCGTGTCGTTGGTCGGCTGCGATGTTGACTACTTCCCGGAGAGCAGTTGCTCGCTACGGCGGTAGTATTTTCGCAACGTGTCCCGCGAAGCCAGCAGGAACACGACCTCGACGGGAACCACTGCGATGTCCAGGACGCCGAACTGCCCCGCATAGCCCGTCGACAGCCGGTAGCTGATGTACGCAATCGCGGTCGCAATGAACGAGTTCGCGAAGAACTGGTAGTGTTGGTAGTGAATGCTGATCAGCAGGGCGAACGCCTGTTCGCGACCAGCCAGACGGGAGAAATTCAGCTTCGGGGGCGGTAAGCCGGTCAAGGCATGGAAGGAGTCAACGCAGACCCAGCGGATGGCATTGATCGTCATGCCGGCCGCCAGCGAGCTGACCGTCAGATAGAGAAAACCGCCTAAGGTCGGCGCATCTGGCGAAACGGCCGCAAACCAGTTCAGCAGAATAGGCACATGCGGTTGCAGCCCCAACAGCACTACGGCTCCAGGCACCAGATAGGCCACGAGCGGGCCGAAGTTGTCGGTCGAAACACTTTGCATCCGCTAGCCACGGTACCATACACCTTGGTTGAGCGCGAGCTGCTGGTCAGTACGATCTCCTCCAGTTTCGCCTCATGTGGCTGCTTTGGGCGGTGCAGTCGTCGCGGCAGCGAACTGCCTCCGTGACACTCGCCGCACGACATCGCTACGGTCCTCCCCTATTGCGGGTGGCGGCAATGTCTGCAGCGAAAACGGCGCACTCGGCACTCCCCCATCCAGCAGCATCCGGACGTAGCAGACATAGTTCGGTAGTCCCATCAGCCAAGCCGGCGACAACTGCCCCGGAAACTTGCTGAAGGCCGGTGCCAGCAGGTCCGCATCCTCGGCACCCACGCGAAACGCCACGAACGTGCCGCAGTTGCCCAGGACCGCCTGCCGGGTCGGTTCGTCCAACTGCCGGGTCAGCTGATGGCTGAGGACCAAATTCAGGCCGTACTTCCGGGATTCGGAGAGCATGATCGCCGTCGACGGCGTGACCAGTGTCTGGAACTCGTCCAGAAACAGACCATGGTCCAGACGCTGGTCATGGCTCAGGTCCGCCCGGCTCAAGGCGGCCTGCTCGATGGCGGTCAGCAGCAGGCTGCCGAGCAGAGTGGCGTTGTCCTGACCCAGCTTGCCGCGACTCAGGTTAATGACCAGGATCTGACCCCGGTCCATGATCTGCCTCAGATCCAATCCCGATCGGCGGGCCGTGACGATCTCCCGCAACCGGCTGTTTGTTAGGAACGGCAGCAGCTTGTTGGTCACCGACGACACCGCCTCGGTGCGGTACTGCGTGTTCCACGACTGAAACTCGTGCTGCCAGAACGAGCGGACGATCTCATCTTCGATCCGCGGCACGACTTGGTCCCGCACGCGGGCATCGGTCAGCAACTGGACGACATCCTGCAGAGTCCCCTGCCGCTCGATGACCGCGAACACGGCGAACCGCAACAGGTTCTCCAGCCGTGGTCCCCACGAGTCGTACAGCTTCCGAAACGCTGACACGACCCCGGAAGCGACCTGATCCCGGCGACCTGGGTCAGCGCAGGCCAAGGGATTGAACGGGACGAGCCCACCCCCTGCCGGATCGAACACGATCACGTCATTCGTGCGGTTCGGTGGCACCAATTGGAGCAACCCGTCGGCCAGATCGCCGTGGACGTCGACCATGGTCAGACCTTCCCCCTGGGCCATGGCCTGAGCCATCAGGTTAATGAGCAACGTCGATTTGCCGGTTCCCGTGGCCCCGACGACGTAGACATGTCGGCGACGGGCATCACGGGTGATGGCCACCGACCGCCGGTCATCCCGGAACCGGACGCGACCGAGGACGACCGCTCCCCCACTCTCGACGGACGACAAAGCGGCCGGTGGTTCCAGTTCGGTGAACTCGCTGGTCTGCAAGCCTTCGGCCGAGACGCTGGCCGTCGGTGGATGAAACAACGTCGCCAGTTCGTCATGGGCTAACAGGAATCTCGGTGCTGTGACTCCCCTGTTTCCGCGTCTCACCCGACGCCACCGCAGCCGAGCCAGCCGCTGCGACGAAAACACACCCAGTGCGCCGATCAACTGTGACAGACGGGCCTGAGCCTGGTCATGGTCACCCTTGGCACTGGTCACGGCTATGGTCAGTTGGACATCGAACAGATGACCGCCGACTTTCGCCGCGGCCGCCTGCAAATGCTCCTCACGCTCGTGCAGTCGGCTGGCTGAGGTGTCCAAGAGGCTATGGTCAGGAAGAGGGGAGTGATAGGCCAGCCAACCGAGCCAAACCGCGCGCCACAATCCACCGGGACGGCTCACGGTCCGGGAAAAATAATCGGCCAGACGTGGGTGCCGCCGAAAGAAACGGCGATCCAGCAACTGCACCGCATCTCGAGCCTGGGTCTCCCGGCGATCCGTGGCCGGGGTCACGACCAGTGTCAGACGTACGTCCAGACCCTGGTCGGCCCGAACCGCCCGCAACAGGCTGTCGATCGGATCGGCGAAGTTGCGATTGAGCTGATCCTCGAATTGCGGGTGCCGGAGCAACGGGAACAGCTCGGGGACCAGCTCCGCAGCCATGGTCCAAGTCTGACCAATGCTACTGGTCTGGCCCCTGTTCTCGACCATGATCAACGGACACTGGGGATAGTTCGCAATTAGTGGACCCGCCACCCGTGCGGAAATCTCGTCTGCACAACCAATCTGCAAGCCCACCCGTCCATCCAAAGTGCCATAGGACAAGGTCACGCGTTGACCCGGCTCCAGAGCCTGATGAATGGCCGCGAGCGCCTTCTCCATGTACCGCGGACCACGTTCATTGTCGGCCGGCGCGGTCCACAGCCACTGCATGCCGCCAGCGTAGCGCGTTGCTGTCTCACGGCAAAACCGCTCCGATCAGTGTGTGCCCCCTGGTCGAAGTGGCTGCCCGCCCTGTCTCGGTCCTGCGGCCCGACCTCCTCGGCCGTTACGGCGAAGGGACACGGGGTAATAGCCGTGCGGGGTCTGCAGTCGTACGCAGGCGTGGGGGACAGGCTACCAGACGGCTCCGTCAGCCGGAATTGCCGTTGGCAACTGAACAGGGGATCGTAACGCCTTCGAAGACGGATGCAGGTTGACCAAGGCCTGCCAATGGCCGTGATGGTCCAGGAAGAGGGGATTCGTCAGGGGCTCCGGATCGCCGAAATAGCTGTCCTGCGTCGCCGAATAGACCAGCCGCCGCGCCGATCCGCCGTTGATTCGCGCCGTCACCGCCAGCAGGTGATAGACCCGCGCCACTGACAGCGTCAGAAACACCACCCGAAACCGTGGCCGCTCCCAAGCGCGGCCGCCCGCGTGCCAATCCTTGATCAGCTGCGTCTGATACGCCTCGTAGATCGTCAGCCGGTGCCGCAGACTGGTATCCCGTGGCGAGTCAATCGTCTCAGTGCTGCGATCAATTTCGAAGGCCACATTGAATGCCCGACCGCTGGTTGTGAACCGAACGAAACAATCCGGTTGCACCTGGGCGTCGCCGACGGCAAACGTCAACTCGTTCTCGCGATAGAAACGCTCGATGACGATCCGCCGCTCGTGGGCGGCACACTTGGTCGTCACGATGACCTGGGCCAAGGCCAGGGTGTGTGCCAGCTGGCTCGGTGCGATCTCGGCAAAAAATGAGCGGTGTGGGGGAGTGGCGTCCGCCCCAAACAGGGCCTGAAATCCGGACGGCGTCAGCTTGTAGTAGTTCTGCAGGCCGCCGCCAATGGTGGCGGCCGACCAGTGCCGCGTGAACCCCGCTCGTTCCAGGATCTGCAGCCGTTCCCGCAGTCGCCGTTCGTCCGCAAATCCGCCGCCTTCGAAACTGCGGCTGGCGGTCAGGAGTAGGGCCGTCGTGGCGGGCGTCCAGCTCAATAAATGCAACAGGGACAGATCGCGCGGCGACAACTGCGGGGTGTTTGTCATGAGGCGGCTGCGAGCGTAGCATTGCCCCGCTTCCTCCTGCCATGAAACCGTCTTCGTACATCGACGTCGACACGCTGCAGGCCCAGACCAGTCTCGCCGAGGCGGCCGACAAGTGCGGCTTCCCGCTCGATGTTCACGGCAGCGGCCGAGAAGTCCGTTTGGATTGCCTCTTCGGCTGCCCTGGCGATCATGCGGGCAAGCGAGAAATCGCGGTCAACACCGGCAACCCGCAGAAGGTCTTCTGCTGTCATGCCTACGGCTGCCAGTTTCGGGGCAATCTGTTAACGCTGATGCACGGCATGCTGACGGGAGCCAAACCAACCGGCGACAAGCTGACCGGCGGCGAATTCAGCCGCGTCCGCAAGGTGCTGGCAGGAACTCCGGAGCCAGAGCCGACACGCCAGCCCCAGAGCCAGCCAGCGGCCCAGGTGTCCGCACCAACCCCGCTGCGCAACGTCCCGCTGGCCGATAGCGACAATCCCAAGGCCCGCGACCTGGTCGATCTCAGCGAACGGCTGATCATGGACGTCGCCCACATGCCCCCCGCCGCCGCGAGCTACGTGCGCCGCCACCCCTGCCTGACTTCCCCCGAGTTGCTCCGCAAATGGTCCGTCGGCGTCCTGCCGACCGGCGGCGAAGACAAGCGTGGTTGGTCCCTGCGGGGCCATGTCGTCTATCCGATCCACAGCGAAGACGGCAAACTCCTGGCCTGGATCGCCCGCGATCCAGGTTTCGAGGAGAAGGAACGCGCGTTCCTGGCCCTAACGCCCGACCAGCGCTCCCGCGAGAAACCGCCGCACAAGCACAAAGTCCCGACCGGGTTCCATCGGGGTCTGGAACTGTTTGGCCAACAGGCGAGCCGCCTTCAGGAACCGGGCTACCGCGAAATCCTCGCTCACTGCGGCCCGATCATCGTGGAAGGCTTCAACGACGTCCTGGCCCTCGACCAACTCGGCATCCCCGCCGTGGCGATCATGTCGAACAGGATCACTGTGGAACAGGTCGACAAAATCGAGCGTTGGTCCCGGCAGCTTGCCAACGGTCGGGCATCCTTGCTGTTCGACGCCGACGGCCCTGGGGATGAAGGAACGAAGGAAGCCCTCTGGCTGCTGGCCGAACGGAATCTTGACGTCCGCCTCTGTTGGTCGCGCGGGTTGGGCAATGGGCAGTTCTCTGACTGGCAGCCGGAAAGTCTCTCTTGCGGCGACTGGGAACAGGCAATTCGACCTCGCATCTGGCGACTATGATCGGGTTTGCCGAAGGTCGTCGGACACCGAGTGAAAGCGAAGCTCTAATTTCGTATTCAGGCGGATGGTAAGAACCGGACCTCGGCGAAAGGACGAAACTGTTGCCGTCGAGTTGCTATACAGAGACAGTGGAGCACATCAGCGGTCTGCCCACATTTTCAGGTTAGCAACTCTTACAGCCTCGCTATCAAATTCCAGCATCGGCAGCCGGAAGACGACTGGGCCGAGGATGGCCTCCTTCGTAACCCACTGCGGCCGGGCCCGATGCATCAATTGGTTGATCTCATCTTGGACCTGGACTGGGAGGGTACGCAGCGACATAGACTTTCGTCCCAGCCGCGCCCCCTTCGTCACACCGGCCAGAAGCGTCAGGTTCAGCGGCACTACGTTCCGCAGCTGCGACCAGACCTTGCTGGTGCCGAAGCAGGACCGCGACAGCAGGACGTCGATCACCTCGACTCCGATGATGGTTCGCTCGAGCGCCTGCGACAGAACGGCGTCGCGATCCGCTCGCGGCAGGTCACTGAGGCGTTTGAGTTGGTCTAGGCCCTCGCGGACGCGGCCCTCGATCGTCTGAACCATCCGCGCGCCTTGTGGTGGAATAGCGGCCTTGGCCTGGACGTGCAGCGCCACATTCTCAGCAGCGGAAAAGACGAGCATGTCCAATTCTCCATTGCGGCCACCCTTGTGCCAGTGGCGTCCCACGATGACCTCGAATCCGGGCACAGCACGAAGTAGATCGGCGGCCTGCTGGACCAGAGACGGCTCGAGGTGCTGAGACACCATGCCATTAAATAGACGCTCGTCCTGATGGCGGACGGCGAAGATGATGTTTCTGGCGGTCATGAACAGCTTAAGGAGATCTGGGTTATAGAGGACAGTTCCCTCTAGCATTGCGATGGGAGGAAAGAATCCGTCTCGGGCGGTCACGCCCGACTTCTTCCCTGACCTGAAGTCGACGCTGAAGAGGGATACGAGTCGCTCCAGTTTGCCAAATTCCAGCCCCGACAGTCCCTTCAAGAAACCGAAGAACGCAGTTTTCTTCCAGCAGACGCTGATCCACTCTAGCATCTCCTTCCATAGCCTTTCGCCTGGATCTCCTTCGCGCCGGATTCGCCGGTCGATGGCAGAAGCCATACCGCGGGCGAAGTCCGCCATCGCGATTAAGGCGGCTCGGAAGCGCACGAACTCCTTGATTTCCACGCCAGTGGCGGCCCGATAGCCATCCTCAGTCAGGAACGGCGGCTCGTTGAAATACAGCCTGTAGTGCTCGTTCAGAAGGCTGAGTGCCCCCCACATCTCACGGAAATCGGCAAAGGGAACTTTCCGAGCAAGTCCATCGAACTGCCCAGAGAAGAGGGGATCGGGCGGATTGAGGAACACCGACAGCGAAAGCTCAGATAGGACGATGTCGAGCGCCTCGTGGCCAGCGAAGTCGGCAGACGGGTGGCGCAGCTGGAATCCAGCATCCTCATTGCCTTCGACTAGATAATAGCCGCGGTGGACCTCTGGCATCAGCTCGCAAAAGTGGCTGTACCCGACCAACATCGCCAATTGCGTGAAATCAGGATCGGTGTCCGTGACTGCCTGGAGAGCGTTAGCGGAGTCTTCGCCAAGCGGCTCGCTGTCGCAACTCATGAGCAGCGGTATGAGGTACGAAAACCGTCCGGCTGCGGAATTGCCCGCCTCGGGCCGCGGCGCGCGTTGCAGATTTAGGCGTGATCCGTTGTAAAGACCATCTGCGAGAACGTGTAAGGCGGTCAGCGGCGCGCGAACAGGTAGTTTCAGCAGGCCAAGCTCCTTGACCCAAGAGTCGAACTTCGTCTCATAAGACTCCAATAACTTGATCCCCATCGCGCACTTGCCAATTGAATATCGGACAATGCCATTAAGACCTATGCCACAAAACACCTGCCCGTCCATTACCGAAGCATGGCAGTCGAATCACTGACGCCCTCGCCTGATCTCGAGTTCACAATTCAGGCGGGGCGTTGATCGATTCCGACTTATGGAGTTTGACAAGCTTAAAAGGCAGATTCAGTAGGTTATGGTTGTCGTGAATCCATCGTTTTTGGTCGTTCGACAGCTTGTCGCTAGACGACTTGACCTCCACGAAGAAGAACTCGTTGTCACGATACACGAGTAGGTCGGGCCAGCCGAGATAACGATCCCAGTATGAGTCGACTAGATATCGCAGAATGTGGAGCAGAACTTCCGGCGGAAGGATCTGGGTCAACGCCTTTGCGGTTCTCACATCAGCGTCGCGATGTGCCCAAAGGTACTGGCGCAGACGTTCACTCGGTTCAAGCCAGTATTCAAACAACCAGTCGATCTGACCAGGCGTCAGAATTTCCGCGAAATGCCGGTCGATCGCATCCTTTCGGCGCTCCGCATACTCACGCGTACCAAAATCGTTAGGTTTGCGGCACCAGATCGTTTCGCCTGCCACGCCGTTGTCGAACCCTCGTCGATCACCAAAGCCGCAAATCTGAGCATGGACGTCGGCCGGGTCTTGGATCACGAGCCAAAGGTAAATTCCAAATAACACGTGAAACGGCACGCTCTCCACCGAGATCGATCCGTAACCCTGTTTGCGATAGTGTCGCTGAACGTAGTCTTCGACACCGACGGTTTCGTCATCCGATCGCACCTGAACATGCCGAACTGCTGGGTCAATGATGTAAGTCGCATTGAGAGCGACAACCTCAACTTCACAATCAGAGATAATGTCCGCCTGAGAAGGTTCCGTAGAGAAGGTGTACTTCGGAGCTGTTTGGTGAAGGTGTTTAATTTCCTTCAAGGCTTGCTCAGACGTCTGTTTACGTGCAAGCGTTGCTGCTTCGTCAGTAGACGTCAGCGGGTTCATGCCTTGTGCCAACGCCCACTCGCCGTACAACTCCAGCTCTCGTTTGAGCAGTTCACGCCAGTAGTAGCGCTTGATCTTGCTGGTTCGGCCGTAAATCTCCGCGACGGGGAACGGTTGGATTGGCAAGCATCGACATTCGCGACACACATTTGGCTGGAATCCAAGCGTTACCGGAATGCGAGTAAGTGCGTCTGAGTCGCGGCACTCGTTCAATTGATGGGCCAGAAACCGAGTACCGAATTCTTCCTCGCAGGCGCACATCATCACTCCGCCGCAGCTTTCGCAGCGGTACTTGCGAATGATCTCGTATTCATTAAGACAACGGACGTTCTCGTGGTTGCATTGCATTGAGACAACCTAGCTGATGGAAATAGTTGCGGCAATTCACGACACCGCCAGACTTTGGGAAATTCGCCGGGCAATGGCACGCGGCGCTCGGTGGCGCACATCGGTCCGCCTGACCAAGCTGTCGCCCCGCTCCGCGGTTGAGCCGCCGCCGGGCGTGTGGTGCGGAGCGACGTCGCGGGCCGCCGGGAGGCGGCAGCGACCCCCGGCACTGCGCCGCAA
>JAHBXV010000078.1 GCA_019636285.1 Planctomycetaceae bacterium | reverse complement strand
ATGAGCCGTTGCGAGTCCGATGGCTTTGCCGATCGTGCCACGTCCGCTGGGACAAGCAGTTCCCGAAACAGGCCACGGTCGTGGTGGAGTCCCCGTGAGACGCCACGCTGGCCGACGTCACGACGGAGGCCCGGCCGCGAACGTTTTCTCCGCCAATGAGAAAACGCCCCGACGTGGCGAACGTGGGGCGTCAGGGATTGGGACCCGCGGAGGGCTACCGCGCGGCCGGGTCGAACGTGATGCCGCAGGAGGAGCAGCGGACGAGGTCGTCCGCCTCGTGGACCAGACGGTCCGAATCGCGTTCCCCGCATTCGGGACACGCGAATGCGGCGTCGACTTCATTGCGCACCGGCGGGTCAAGGCGATCGGCGATCGCCAGCAGCACCTCGACCAGGTCGTCGGCGTCGATCATCCGCGACCGAAACCCGTCGGCGATCGCGTTCTGCATGCCGGCGGTGACCTCGCGGAGGACGTCGGCCAGTTGGTGGTTGGGGTTCGTCATGGCGGGGCCTCAGATCTTGAGGAGGTCGGAGACCGACTTCGGGCCGGGCGTCCCGTCCGCGGGCTTGGACTTCTTGGCGGTCTTCTTGCCCGTGGCCTTGGCGGCCGGTTTCGCCGCGGGGGCGGTCCCAGTGTTCAGGGCGAACTGGCCCCGGTCGACTTTGGTGAACCGGGATTCGTCCCCCTTGTTGGCAATCTCTCGAATGAGCGCGGAGTAGAGAGTTGCCCAAGGGGTCGCTCCGCCGGGGCTGGTCCAGTACCCCTTGGCGGCCATCGCTTCGATCATCGCCTTGGTCGTCATCGGCTCGCCCGATTCGGTCAGCACCTTGACCGCCGCGTCGAGCTGGCTGAGCTTGCCGTCGGTCTTGGGCTCGCGGGTCTTCGCCGGCTTCTTCGTGGCCGGCTTGGCCGGTTCGGCTTCCGTCGGCGGATTCTTGGCATCGGCCATTGCTTCGGCTTCGCGGCGGCCGATCTCGACCCATTCGTCGTAGTCCTTCTTGGAGAGCTTCTTCGCGAGCTCGTCGAGGTAGAACCGGTCGGTCGTTTTCGAACGGTTGGGGTTGCCGGTCTCCAGGTTGAACTCGATGGTCCGGCCTTCGAATGATGCCCCATGTTCCGCGTCATCCTGGAGGCGGCCGTTGGTCACCTCGATCAATTGACCGGAGTTGGTTTCGTAAATGTCCCCCTTGCGGACGCTCGTAATCTTTGCGGACTTGGTCTTGGTCGCCATGATCGTACTCCCGTGTTGGTGATGGTCGGCTGCCATCGTCAGGCCGCGGGAACCACCCCGCGACGACGCCCATGGGCGTTTCGGCATTCGTCAATCGCGGTCTGCTCCGAACCCGGCTGCGTGGAGTTGATCCCGTTTCGCTTCGCGCGTTTTGCGAAGGGCGTTGGCGGTTGCCTCGATAGCGAACAGGATCACCTCGGCTGCTTCGGGGTCCTCACAGTCGAGGTCCGCCAGTCGGCGGTCGTGATCGCCAAGCAGACGCTCGAGGTTTTGGAGCGTGCGAACCAGAGTGCTGTTGAGTGGTCGGGGCATGGTGGCTTTCCTCGTAGTTGGTGATGCGTTCAGACAGGGAATCCGAGGTCGCGGGCTTCGTCTTCGCTGACCACCCCCATCGCGAAAGCGGCATACACCGCGTACTTGAGGGCGTCGTGCATCTGCTCGGCGTGGCCCCAGTTGATTCGCTCCTGGTGGGGGATCGTGTTGGCGGCGGCCTGCATCCGAGTCAAAAGGGCGGCCATCGTTTCAGCGTGTTTCGCGGTCGTCTGGCGGGCGTTCATTGGTGGTCCTTTTCTTGGTGTTTCGTTGTTCGCATCGCGGTTGCGACAGGACACGAGTTACCTCGGGGGCGGAACGTCATCCACTCAGTTCTGAGCAGAAAAAGCAGGTTTTCAGCAGGTCTTTCACATGTCCGACCGTGGCCCGATCAATCCCCTGGCGCTCCCGATTGCCGACGCGGCGCAGCTGCTCTCGAAGGCGGGGGCACGACAGATCCGGGTCGAGCAGATCGAGGCGGATATCGCCGCCGGTGCGCCAACAAACGGGGATGGGACGATCAACCTGGTGACATACGCAGCTTGGCTCTCGATCGCCCGTGGGGGACAAAGCCGTGGCGATTGATCCCCGACATCTGAAGCCGAGCGAACTGGTCCGGTTGCTTAACTCGACTCCGCTCGGTGAAGTGACCAGCGAGCGTCAGCTCTATCGCGATCGCCAACGGGCTGGGTTCAGGATCGGTGATGGGAACCGCGTTGACCTCGTCCGCTACACCGCGTGGCTGGCCTGGGAACGCCACAATCCGAAGCCCGTTCAGACTCCCGAGTCCTATGAGCTGCACAAAGATCGTGCCGCCCGCCGCAGCGCGGAACTCTCAGCCGCCGGACGTGATATCGGTGATCTGCCGGCCATCGCTAATCCAACGCGACGGTCAAAGGCAGCGACCGACTTTCAGTTCTTCTGCGAGTCGTACTTTCCGCAGTCGTTCCACCTGGCCTGGTCCGACGACCATCTAAAGGTGCTGCGGAAGATTGAGCAGGCGGTGCTGCAGGGGGGCCTGTTCGCGATGGCGATGCCGCGTGGCAGTGGCAAGACGACCATCTGTGAGTGCGCCTGCATCTGGGCAGTGCTCAACGGGCACCGAGAATTCGTCTGTCTGATCGGCTCGGACGAGGGGCATGCGATGGACATGCTTGAGTCGATCAAGACCGAACTCGACGCCAACGAACTGCTGCTGGCGGACTACCCGGAGGTCTGCCATCCGATCCAGTCGCTCGACGGGATCGCCAACCGCTGCAACGGTCAGCTCTACCACGGAGAACGAACCCACATCGGCTGGACGGCGAAGTACATCGTCCTGCCGACGCTGCAGCCGAAGGGCTGGTCCGAGGATGAAACATTCGATGCATTGATCCGAGAGGATGGTCGGGCACTGGCCAGCGGAGCGATCATCAAGGTGGCAGGGATCACCGGCCGCATCCGGGGGATGAAGTTCAAACGGCCGGATGGCAAGTCGGTGCGGCCGAGCCTCGTGGTGCTCGACGACCCGCAGACGGACGAGTCTGCGCGATCAGTCTCCCAATGCCAGCAGCGGGAGAGCATCCTCGCCGGTGCGGTCCTGGGCCTTGCCGGTCCAGGACACAAGATCTCCGGCATCATGCCCTGCACGGTCATTCGTCCGGGAGACATGGCCGACCGGATACTCAATCGGGACCACCACCCGTCGTGGCAGGGCGAACGTACGAAGATGGTTTATGCGTTCCCCAGCGACACAAAGCTGTGGGATCGGTATGCCGAACTCCGTGCGGAAGGCTTGCGGAACGAGGATGGAGGAGCCGCCGCGACTGAGTTCTATGCACAGCATCAGGAGCAGATGGATGCCGGTGCCAAGATCGCCTGGCCGGAGCGATTCAACCATGACGAATTGTCCGCGATTCAGCATGCGATGAACCTCAAGCTGCAGGATGAGGCGGCATTCTGGGCTGAATACCAGAACGAGCCACTCCCAGAAGTTGAGGTCGATGAGAACGAACTGACGGCAGACCAGATCGCCGCCAAGTTGAACGGGCTGCCGAAGGGGCGAGTTCCACTCGGTTGCCAGCACCTGACGATGTTCATCGACGTGCAGCAGAAGCTGTTGTTCTACGTCATCTGCGCCTGGGGCGACGAGTTCAGTGGAGCTGTGCTCGAGTACGGAGCCTGGCCCGATCCCCAGCGGGCCTACTTCTCACTCCGCGATGTGACGAAGACACTGTCGACGGTCGCGGAAGGGACCGGTTTGGAAGGAGCCATCTACGCAGGCCTACAGGCCCTCACCGAGAAACAACTGTCACGCGAATGGCAGCGTGAGGATGGGGCATCACTGCGGATCGAACGCTGCCTGATCGATGCCAACTGGGGAACGTCAACGGACGTGGTTTACCAGTTTTGCCGGCAGTCGCCCCATGCGGCGCTATTGCTTCCGAGCCACGGACGTTTTGTCGGGGCGTCGAGCCTCCCGTTCTCGGACTACAAGCGCCGGCCGGGTGACCGCGTCGGTCTCAACTGGCGCATTCCCGGAGTCATGGGCAAGCGAGCAGTCCGCCATGCCCTGTTCGACACCAACTTCTGGAAGTCCTTCGTGTTCGCCAGGTTGGCGGTGGCGATCGCCGACAAAGGCTCACTCTCCCTGTTCGGCCAGAAACCTGAACCTCACCGCCTGTTCGCCGAGCATCTCGTCGCCGAGTACCGCGTCCGGACCGAAGGACGCGGCCGCACGGTCGATGAATGGAAACCTCGCCCCAACCAGCCCGACAACCATTGGCTCGACTGCTTGGTGGGCTGCGCCGTGGGGGCATCAATTCAAGGTGCGAGTTTGCTCGGCGAGGGAATCGTGACCCCACGAGCTACGAAACCTCTGAAACTCTCGGACCTGCGGGCACGCAACAGAGCCTGAAAATGGCAGCGTGACACAATCTTGACAGAAACTTTCGTACGATTTTCCGCCGCCAACGTATAAATACTATAGAGGGGGATAGTTTCTCCGATGCCGGAACAACCGCTGGATGACGTCATTCGCGATAACGCTCAGGGTCCTGCTGAAGCCCGTGGCGACTCCGGCAGCGTGAAACAACATTCGCTCAAAGATCAGATCGAGGCGGATCGATTTCTCGCCTCCAAACAAGCGATGAAGTCGAAGCAACGCGGCATTCGCTTCACGAAGATCAGCCCTCCGGGCGCTTCTTGATTCTCTCTCAGCGGTCGCAGCCAATCTGGCTCCCGCATGATCCTTCTGTTTGAGGACCATCCTTCTTGCTTCGTTGGCTGCGCCAGTTCCTGCCTGCTCCACGTTCTGAACCATCGCAAACGGTGTTTCAGACACTGCGGCTAATCAAGGCGAAATATGATGCGGCGGCGACGACTGACGAAAACCGGCGGCATTGGCGTAACGCGGATGACCTCTCCGCCAACGCCGCCAACAACGCGGAAGTCCGCCGGTTGCTGCGCATCCGCAGCCGATACGAAGTGGCCAACAACAGTTACGCCAAGGGGCTGGTGCTGACACTGGCACACGACACGGTGGGGACCGGTCCCCGGCTGCAGATGCTGACGCCCGACAACAGTGTCAATCGGCGCGTCGAACAGGAGTTCTCGCAGTGGTGCCGCAACGTCCGTCTGGCAGAAAAGCTGCGCACGATGCGTATGGCCCGAGCGGCCGATGGCGAAGCCTTCGCGCTGCTGACCGCCAACCAGGCCCTGCCATCGGCGATCAAACTCGATGTGCAGCTGGTTGAATGCGATCAGGTCACAACGCCGGATCTCTCCCTAAAAGCCCTGCGGGCAATCGATGGCATCCGGTTTGACGGCGATGGCAATCCGGTCGAGTTTCACATTTTGCGTGACCATCCGGGTGATCCCCAGGCGGGAATTGGTTTCAAGTACGATCGGGTCCCTGCCCGCAACGTGATTCACTATTACCGGGCAGATCGGCCGGGACAGGCGCGAGGCATTCCTGACATCACTCCGGCGCTCCCGCTGTTTGCACATCTACGTCGATACACACTGGCAGTGATCACCGCTGCGGAAATCGCCGCTCTTCCCGGAGGCGTGCTCTATACCGACGCCCCTGCGAATGGTGAAGCCGAGTCAGTCGAGCCGATGGACCTCATCGAGCTTGAGCGGGGCATGCTGATGACCATGCCGGGCGGTTGGAAGGTGAGCCAGATCCAGGCTCAATTTCCAACGACCACGTATGGAGAGTTCAAACGAGAAATCCTGGGAGAAATCGGTCGCTGTCTGCTCGTGCCCGTCAACGTCCTGACCGGGGATTCCAGCCGGCACAACTATGCGTCGGGCCGGCTCGATCATCAGACGTACTTCAAGTCGATCCGCGTCGAACAATCGCATCTTGAAGCGATCGTGATGGATCGCATCCTGGAAGCGTGGCTGGCCGAAGCCGCGATGGTCCCCGGACTACTCCCGCAAACTGCTCGGCCAACGCTGACGCAGCGAACATGGATGTGGGACGGGACATCCCACGTCGACCCGCTCAAGGAAGCGAACGCTCAGGCTGTTCGCCTGGCGTCATTCACCACCACGCTGGCTGATGAATACGCCCGCATGGGACTCGACTGGGAAACGCAGATTCGTCAGCGGGCGAAAGAACTGGCGTTGCTGAATGAACTGGGACTGACACCTGAATCGACAGTCATTGACGAAGAGGAGCCGGATGCCGAAGACCAACCCCAAAACCGCGACGCCGTCGCAGCTGCCTGACCCCCTGCGGGTTCCCGCGAACCTGCGGATTATTGAGGCCGAAGGACCGACCGATTTCCGGTTTCTCGAAGCTGCCGCTGATGAGAACGCTGGGGACAACGCTGAGAAGGAACTGCGGCGGTTCTCGATGACCGCCTATACCGGGGGAAAGTTGATGCTGGCCGGGTTCGCCTTCCCGGTCATCGTCGATCTCTCCGGACTGAAAGTTTCCGCGAAGAGCCGACCGATCCTGCGGGACCATGATGCCTCCCGCATCGTCGGCCACACCGAGACACTCGAGGTCAATGCGGGCTCGATCAAGTTGGCCGGTGTGATCTCAGGAGCGAACGATCACGCCCGCGAGGTGACGGCTTCCGGTGACAACGGCTTCCCCTGGCAGTCTTCCATTGGAGCGATTGCGCAGCGGATCGTGTTCGTCGACCAGGGCGAATCGGTCGAAGTCAACGGTCGAAAGTTCAGCGGACCGGTCTACGTCGCCCGGCAGTCTACTCTCCGGGAAGTCAGCTTTGTTGCGCTGGGGGCCGACGATCAGACGATCGCCCAACTCATCGCTCGTCATTCACCACCATCCTCTTCACAGATTGAGGCACAACCTATGGAATTTGAAGCGTGGGTCGAGGCACAAGGATTTGATCCGAACACCCTCACTGATCAGCAATCGCAGTCGCTGCGGGCCATGTGGTCACGGAGTTTGACTCAAGCCGACGACGAGTCAATCGACAACGCGACGAACCCAGCGTCAAACGGCACAAATGCGGATGAAGCACAGGTGAGCGCGAGTGCTGCCACAGCGACTGCGACGGCCCAGTTGCCTCCAAATCTGGCCGGACAGCTGCGGGCGCAGTGGCTGGCGGAACACCGGCGGATCACGAAAATCACGGAGATCTGCGCGGGCGAGTTTCCGGAGATTCAGACCCAGGCGGTTGAAGAAGGCTGGGACGCCACACAGACCGAACTCGCCGTGCTGCGGGCTTCTCGTCCAAAGGCTCCTCCGATTCATGCGTCACGCGGTGTTGCGTCGGCCCGCGTTCTTGAAGCAGCGGTCTGGCTCTCCGCCAAGATTCCCGAACAGGAGTGTCTCCGAAAATTCGGCGAACAAACCCTCGATGCGGCTGATCCCATCCGGGCAATCAAACTGAGGGAACTGGTCGCAGAGTGCGCACGACTCGAAGGACACGATGTCCCGCGGGTGTTTGGTGAAGGTCGAGCCACGATTGATGCCGGATTTGCCACGGTCAGTCTTCCCGGCATTCTCGAAAGCGTCATGAACCGGACCATGCTGGCCGCCTATGAGGCCACTCCCATCGCGGCGCTGCAACTCTGCGCCATCGGCTCGGTGAGTGACTTCAAAGAGGTGACCCGTTACCGACTGCTCGGAACGGGTGGGTTCGAAAAGGTCTCTCCCAGCGGCGAGCTCAAGGCGGGAGCTCTGAGCGAGCAGGCATTCAAGAATCGAGCGGAGACGTTCGGCCAGTATCTGATGCTGACTCGCAACGACATCATCAACGACGATCTGGACGCGTTCCTCGAACTGCCGAAACAGATGGGACGCAGCGGGGCCGAGTCGATCGATGATCTGTTCTTCTCACTATTCCTGTCGAATCCCGACAACTTCTTTAGCGGCCCCAACAACAACTATCTCGCTGGCGCATCGACGGCGTTCGGTCCCGATTCCCTGACCGTTGCCAAAACTCAGTTCCGCAAGCAGAAGGCGGGGCCGGGTGGCAAAGCGAAGAATCAGAAGCCGATCAACGTCCGGCCGAAGTACCTGGTGGTGCCGGTCGAACTTGAGACCGAAGCGGAACTGCTGATGGGCTCCGCCCAGCTGATGATCGATGCCTCGGGGACGGCCACGAAAATCCCGGTCGATAATCCGCACCGCAACAAGTACGAAGTGGTCTCCATGCCCCATCTCTCGGACACGGTGTATTCGGGGGCCAGTGCCAAGGCGTGGTACCTGTTCGCTGATCCAGCACTCGTGCCGGCATTCGAGATTGTGTTCCTCAACGGCCGACGCACACCCGTCATTGAACGCGTGGATGCTGCTCCGAATTCCCTCGGCATGGGCTTTCGCAGCTATATCGACTTCGGTGTGCGGGAACAGGATCCGCGCGGCGCGGTGAAAGTGAATGGGGAGTAGTCTGCCAAATGGACCGCATCGATGAGGGAGAAGAATGGCGACCGATCCCCGGTGCAGAAGGATACTACAGCGTCAGCAATCGCGGTCGCGTCCGTAGCGAGCCCTTAGATCGGCGCACGGCCGGCCGCCAACGCGGGCGAATTCTCTCACCTGCCTGTGACTCCAAAGGCTATCAGATGTTTCGCATCTGCCTGCCTGGACAACCATCACGGAAGTGGAAGGTTCACCGTGCTGTTGCTCTGGCATTCCTGGGAGTGCCGGAACCACAGCAACAGGTGAACCACCGCAATGGCATCAAGACGGACAACAGCGTCGAGAATCTCGAGTACGTCAGTTGCCAAGAGAATATCCAGCACTGCTGGCGGACAGGACTTCATGGAACGAAGCATTGTACTGGTGAAAACAGTGCGAACGCGAAACTCACCGAAGGCGATGTCCGAGTGATTCGACAAGTCTATCCCGATCAATCGCTCGCTCGTCTCGCCAAACGATTTGGGATCTCGAAGCAAGCCGTCTGGCACGTCGTTCAGCGGAAGACCTGGACCCACATTTGATCAAAAGGAAGCTCAATCATGCCACTCGTCACGTTTGTTCAAGAAGGATCGGCGGTCGACTACACGCCGAATGCCGATGTTGAAGCCGGCGATGTCGTCGTGCAGAACGATCTCGTTGGCGTCACCAAACGCAAGATCCCGGCCAATACGCAGGGAGCGTTGCATGTCGCCGGCGTGTTTGATTTCCCCAAGGCGACCGGAGCCAGCACCGCAATCGCCGCTGGCGTCGAAGTCTTCTGGGATGTCGCTGACGCTGAGGCAAAGACCGACAGCGAAACCGGGGCCAACAAGCTGATCGGCAAGACGGTCGCGGCTGCCGGTGACAACGACGCGACTGTCCGCGTCCGGATGTCGCAGTAATGGGTGACCTGCTGGCGCAGGGGGCCGCCTGGCTGGAGCAGCAGCGGACCCGGCATCTGGCGACGACCGTCACCTATGTACGCGGTGCGTCGACAGTGGATGTGCTGGCCACGATCGGGCGGACGAAGTTCGAAGCGGATGACGGGCATGTGGTCCGGGTCGAGTTCACCGACCGGGACTTTCTGATCCTGGTCGCGGACCTGATTCTCGCTGGTCAGCCGACCGAGCCGGAGCGTGGGGATCTGATCCGTGAGGGACCGCGCGAGTTTGAAGTGCTGGAGTGGCGGTACTCCGATCCCTACCGCCAGACGTTTCGGATCACGACGAAGCACACGGGAACAACGGAGACCTGATGCCGCTGATCACGCAGGTTGCTGAGGCTGTCATCGCTGATCTGAATGGAGCGACGTTCAGTCAGCCGTTCACAGCAGTACGGTCCTACCTGCCCCGGTCGGAGCTTGCGGAACTGAAGGCGCTCAAGGTGACTGTTGTCCCGAGCGGCCTGTCGGTCGTCACTGCCTCACGCGGCCAGACGCAGCAGGATGTGGCGATCGATATCGCGGTCCAGCAGAAACTGACCGGTGAGGACAACGCGGATCTCGACCCGCTGCTGGCACTCGCAGAGGAGGTTGCTGCTCATTTCCGGGGGAAGCGGCTGTCATCGTTCTCAAATGCCATCTGGGTGAAGACCGAGTTCAAGACGATCTATGCACCGGACCACATTGACCAGCTGCGGACATTCACCAGTGTGGTCACGCTGACGTTTCGAGTGATCGAGTAACCGATGCCGGTCATCGGAGTCCGCCTCTCGCAGGCGAAGCGGCTGTTCTTCGATCGACAGAAAGTCCTGTCGAAAGTCAGCCGGGCTGAACGGCGTGTGCTGTCCCGGTTCGGGGCCTACGTCCGGCAGGATGCGAAGCAGCGGATTCGCCGCCGCAAGCGTCCCTCGCAGCCGGAAGAGTCGCCAACGAATCAGACCGGGCTGCTCAAACGGCACATCTATTTCCTGTTCGATCCCGACCGTCGCTCGGTCGTGATCGGCCCCACCCGGCTGAGTACCGGAAGCGACGCCCCCGCCACACTGGAGTACGGCGGTCAGGCCGTCGTCGAAACCTCCGCTGGCCAGCCGGTGCGTGTCGCTATCGAGGAGCGCCCTTACATGGGACCGGCGTTCCGCCAGGAGCTTCCCAACGTCCCCGCCATGTGGCGGGATTCTGTTCGCTGACCAGGAGTCTTATGGCTGCATTGCCTTCCAATTCTGAACCGTTGCACGCGCTGGGGATGAACGGCAACGGTTACGTCGTCATCCCGAAGTGGTTCGTCTCGTTCCTGAGTTTCACGGTCTCGGTGATCTTCGTCGGCGCGGTCCTGTGGGCCTGGCAGATGAGTTCCGACGTGAGCGCCATCAAAGCGGAAGTGCGGGCCAACGCCCAACTCCGGTCGGCGGAACTGGAAGACATCCGCCGCCGGCTCGCCCGGCATGATGAGTTGTTTGACCGATTGCGGGGGGCCGAATGACCGAGATCGAATTTCAACCTCTCGACATCGCCGCCTGCTACGGCACCGGGTTCACAGCGAAAGCGATCAGTTATGGCACCGCGTCGTTACTGGCCCCACCGCGACTGAAGATCGGTCCGTCCCATGTGGCAGTGCTGTGTGAGTTTCACGGCAGCATGGTCTGGATTGAATCGACCACGCTTTGCAAGCACCCCTGTGCGATCCTCGGCTACCAGGTCGACGGTTGTCAGGCGCATCTGCCCGAAGACCGCATCCGGGATTACATCACCGCCGGTGGGCATGTCGATCTCTATCGCCTCTCCCCCATCGAAAAACTCTCGCAGTCCGAGTCGGAACTGCTGACGACGATCCTCGTCCGGCACTTCATTGGCCGGCGGGTGACCTATGACCTCGGCGGTGCGCTGGTCTCCGGAACCCGGCTGTTCAAACGAACGCGACTGCTCCCGCAGGCCGACCTCAATGAGCTGTTCTGTTCGGAACTGGTCGCTGCCGTCTGTATGCGGCTGGGTCGGATGAACCGCTCGAACCCGACTCGGTTCAACCCCGCCTGCCTGCTACGGGAACTGGTCCGTCAGGGGACGTTCCGGTTCGAACGCGAATTCCCCGCGCTGCCGCGACACTTGGCAGGCGTCTTTCCGTGAGCCTCGCTGATCGGCTCGCGTGGTCCCTGTCCGCTCACCCGGAGGCCGGTGTTGTTCCTGCTCCTCGCTTTCACTGTTGTTCTGTACGGTACGGCGCTCTGCCGCACGCTGCTGGGCGCACTGCTCGGCGGTCGGTCCCGTGATGTGCTGGTGCTGCTGCTGGCGCTGACCTGCAGCAACACGGCGTTCGCGGGTTCGGTTGACGAAGCGGTGGTGATGGTGGAAGGCTGCAGTGGAGTCTGCGTTGATCCCGCCGGACTCGTGCTGACCGCGAAGCACTGTGAGTTGCCAGTAACGGTCACGGTCCGGTTCAAGGACCGAACAGTCACCGCGCAGCGGGTGTATGTCAGCCGCGACGCCGAAGGTCCAGTCATCTTTGACTGTGAAGGGGATGGCTATCCCTATCTCACCGTCGCCGCGAGTCCACCGCAGATTGGCGAACGGCTCTGGTCTTATGGCTATCCGCAGGTCAACGGTCGGCGGGAACTTCGCTGGAACAGCGGCCCGCTGTTGCGGTGGAGTACGTTCGATTACGGCGGTGGATCGTTCAACGGCAATGTGGTCGGGTTTGTTACCGGTCCCGGCTGGAGCGGTGGCCCGCTGCTGAATGCGAAAGCGGAAGTTTGCGGCCTGCTCAACAGCACTGATTGCGCGACGAGCGTGTTCATCTCCTCGGCTGCAGTCCGTCAGGCCTATGCGACGGTCCGGCAACAGCTGGAGCGGGAACGTCCCGCCAACGATGGCCGACCGACCCTTTACGTGTTCGGTTCCATGACCTGCGGTCCCTGCCGGCAGTTCAAGGATGATTACGCGAATAACGCCTCGTTTCGTCAGCAACTGGAGTCCTGGTTCACCGTCGAATTTGTCGACGTTGATAAGCAGATCGATCTGACCAGCCGGTTCGGTGTGACGGAAGTGCCGACGTTCATTGTTCCCGGTGGTGTCCGCGTCACCGGCTACCAGGGATCGGATGGCTTGCTGGTGAGGCTCGGCATTCAGCAGGAGATCGCGGCCCGACCGCCTCCGCAGCGAGAAGTCGTGCCTGATCCTGTCGAATCCGTCCCTCCGCAAACCGACGAGGCTGTGGAACCACCCGCCACAGTTGAGCCACCAGTCGCTAAACCGCCAGCGACGGAACCTCCAGCACCGACTGTTCCCGACAAACCACCTGTCGCCACTTCGCCGGATGTCGCCGATCAGCTCGATCGCCTGGGCAAACTCATTCAAACGGGAGTCTCAATCGCCACCTGGCTTGGCGTGGGCGGGATGACCGGGGGAGCGGGTGGTCTGATTCTGGGTGGACTCGCGCTGTGGCGCACGCTCCGTCGCCGACGCAGCCCCAAACCAGCCCGTGATCCGCCGGCCAAAGTCGCTCCCCCGCCGGTCGTCACGGTCGACAGCCCACCCCCTCCCCAGGCGATCGTCCCGGAGACCCGCTTTGCTCCTTATGAGCGGGACACCTTTGCTGAAGCGTTCGCCTGGGCCGAAGCCGAGATGGCCCGCAAATACCCCGGCTCCGTCTCCACGCTGGAATCGATCAAGGGGCTGATCAATCAGTACCTGTCGGCGAAAGGGGTGAAGTCGACGAAGTAGTCCGCTGCTGAAGTCCTGTTCCGATCTGTTGTCCTCCACCTTTACGAAAGAATGCCCATGTCCGGTAATGATGCCTTCCTCTGGTACAACGTCGGTGACTGGGGCCGATTCGGCCTCGCAATCCCCAACTTCTCGAACGACACCAAGTCGCAGAACGACACGATCCGCTACCTGACCGATGTGGTCGGTCGGAATCTGCAGGCGATCCTGTGGCATCCCGATGCCCGGCTCCGGACGCCTCCGTCGATCAACACGCTGACCCGCATCCACAAGCTCTGCACGCGGGCGCGGTCGATCCTGGCGTCGCGGGCGGTGCCGGCCAACATCCTCAACATGGAGACGGCGCACGCGTTGCCGGCTCCCGAGGAGTTCCTGGTCTACCCAACCCCGTACTTCAAGGTCCGCAACCAGTGGCTCAAGCAGTACGCCGGGCTGATGCTGATCGGCCTCACCGAGGCGATGCAGCATCAGGAGAACGCTCGCCCGCTGGAAATCAGCGAAGCGTTCGCCGGACTGATCGGCCAGTACGTGCAGCGGGTCTACCGCCTGATGGCGACGGAACTGTTCCGGATTCCGCTGGCTGATGCGACCAAGCCGGACTTCACGATCAGTGAGGAGCAGTTGGCGGGCTACAACCCGTCGGCCTGGTTCACCAGCACCGAACTGCTCGACACCGTTGCCCCGCTTGATGACTGGCCGACCGAGGATGATCTCGAAGTCCTGACGAACGGCATTCCGATCAGCCATCTGCCGGTCCTCGGCCGCTGGCCGTCCGGTCCGAGCGGCACTGTTGGAACTGGTACTTCGGTCCCGGTTGGCGAATCGTTCGCGCCGGCCCCGACGGCGTAACCGAGAGGTAGCACGCGATGTACGAGTACCGGGCCCGGATCACACGAGTGATTGACGGTGACACCGTGGAAGCCGAGATCGACCTCGGGTTCCATGTGACGTTCACCGCCACGCTCCGACTGACCGGGATCAACGCGCCCGAGACCCGCGGGACCGAACGTCCTCAGGGTCTCGCGGCGACCCGGTATCTCGAATCGCTTCTGGATGACGTGGCTGGTGAGACCCGCCAACTGACCATCCGCACGCAGAGAGATCTCACTGGGAAGTATGGCCGCTACCTGGCGGAACTGATCTCTGGCGAGGTCAACCTGAACCACGCACTGGTCGCTGCCGGACATGCTGTCCCGGCTGAGTACTGAGCACGGACCATTTCACGAACCTGATTGAGAGGCAACCACCATGGGCGTCCGGCTTGGACTCGACGCGCGACTGTTCCGCAACTCCAGCAGCTACGACACCCCCAGCTGGCAGGAGATGAAGAACGTCAAGGATCTGACGCTGAACGTGGAAGCGGGAGAAGCGGATGCATCCACGCGCGGCAATGGCGGCTGGCGGGCGATCCTGGCGACGCTCAAGGATGGCTCGATCGAATTCGAGATGGTTTGGGATACCGCCGATGCCGGGTTCACGGCGATCAAGGACGCATTCTTCAACAACACACCGATCGAGTTTGCGGCTCTCGATGGTGACGTCGCCACCGCCGGTTCGCAGGGCCTGCGGGCCACGATGGCCATCACGAATTTCAGCCGCAACGAACCGCTCGAAGAAGCAATCACCGTCAGCGTCACCGCGAAGCCGACCTATGCCGAACATCCTCCCGAGTGGATGACCACCACGTAACCTGGAGTAATCACTTCGTATGAAGTCATTCACTGACCGCCATGGACGCTCCTGGACGATCGAGATCAACTACACGTCGCTGCGGCGGGTGCATGCGCTGACCGGGATCAACCTGACCCGGATCATCGATCCCCAGGCTAACGTGATGGAGCAGTTGACCGGCGATCCGTTTGTCCTGTTTGACTGCCTCGTGGCCATCCTGCAGCCTCAGCTGGACGAGAAGGAGGTTACCGCGGAGCAGTTTGGCGAAGCCCTCGATGAGGAGTCCGGCGACAAAGCCTCGATGGCG
>JAHBXV010000077.1 GCA_019636285.1 Planctomycetaceae bacterium | reverse complement strand
GTAGCCGGGGGTCGCGTAGCGCACCCCCGGTATGAGGGACGTTTTTTAAGGTCTCGACCCCCAGCGGGGGTCGCAGAAACGCACGAATGTCTGCGACCCCCGCTGGGGGTCGAAAGAACCATAGATATGGACGATTCCATTCCGTGGGTGCGCTGCGCGACCCCCGGCTACCCTCTTTGACCGCTTCGCGGTCAGGAATTCGCTCGGCGAGATCGAATGTTGCGACCGAGTCCAGTCCGGACTTCTCGTCGGCAGTTCGCACTGGCTCCGCCCATGGGGCTCGACCACCCAAAATCCGAAGAAAGCAGAACGAAACCGAAGTTTTTTGGCTCTTGCGGAACACGTTTTGTCAGGGCCGCTATTTGGTTTCGAGATGTGTAGAAACCAATGGGCTCTGCCAATGCATCTTTTTGTGGATGAGGCTTAAGACGCACTGGCGGAGCCAGTGGCACACGAAAATGCAGCCGTGACAAAAGACTAGTACGGTGCCGCCCGCTTTCCTGTTAGCGCGGGGGCGGGGCGATGCCGACGTAGATGACGAGGCCGTCGCCGCCGGGGTTGCCTTCGTCGGGAGCGACGACGATCGTGCCGTCGTTGAAGAGGCCGACGTCGGTGGTGAACCGTGGCTTCCAGTTGTTGGCTGCCCAGATGTTGCCCGCGCGGTCGATCTGCAGGCCGGTGCAGCGCATGATCGGGGCGTAGCTCGGTTCGGCTCCTTCACCAGTTCCGTAGAGCGGCGTGCCATCGTGCAGCAGGACTTCGCTGCCGGCTGATTGCACGGTGTAGCGAGTCTCGGGAGAGAGGGGATCGCCCAGCGTTTTGCCGCGGGGCCAGCCATCAGGATTTGCCCCGCAGATTTTGGAGATGCCGCCGGTCGTGAAGTTGTTGCCGACTTCCAGCGGGCCGAAGTTCCCGATCCAGACGTTGTCTTCGCCGTCGATGCAGAGGCCCCACGGACCGTAGATGCCTCCGCCGGTGAACGCGCCGAGTTGATTGCCGTCCCGATCGAAGCCGTAAACCGTGTTGTCCCCCTGCGAGGCAACCCAGGCGTTCCCGAGCGAATCGACGTCGATCACCTTGAGCGTGTCGCCGACATTGATGGTGAAACGCGGGTGCAAGTCTCCGTTTTCGAGACGCTGAACCTTGGCGATACTGCTTTGATTGAGTCCCGCCAGCCCGCCTGAGTTGGAGACCCACGCATCGCCATCGGGAGCAATCGCAATCCCGAAGGTGCCGGCACCCTCGTAAAACTGGTGCTTCTTGGCTTGTTCCGGATCACCGCCGGGGAAGACAACGACTCGGTCGTTCCCAAAGCTGGCACACCAGACGTTGCCGCTGCCATCGACCTTGAGTGCCTGCACGCGGTAGGTCTTGCCAAAGAAGCCAATGGGATCGGATTGGGAGACGCCAGCGGATGTGAACTTGGAAACACTGCCATTCCCCAGGACGAGGGGATCCATCGAGACGATGGGGTCGACCGTGGGATAGTACGGGTCGCCGCCCCAGCCGAAGTTGCCGATCCAGACGGTGTCGGTGTGATCGACGAATGTGCCCCAACCGACGCCGAGTATGCCGCCTCCAAAGACAGGAGAGGTGGGCAAGCCATCGCCCCCGGTGGCCGGGGTGCCATCGGGCTTGAGGACCATGATGCAATTCGCCGAGTTGGGCGTTCCCTGGACCGAGTTGTTGGCGATCCAGGCATAGCCGCGGGAATCGAACGAGACATTGGCGGGCCCGCCGAACAGGAACGCGTCGTCCCCGGAATCGTTGACCTTGACGGTGACCGTCCAGGCATTGGGGGGACTTTCCAGGGCGGGAGTGTAAGCGAAGCGGGTCTTCGACAGGCTGTAGAGCCCGAGGACGTTCTTACCGGGATCACGCGCCAGGTTGGCCGTGGCGACGGAAGTATCGAGCGGGATCGGGCCGCCGGAGGGGGTATTGGCGAGCAGATACAGAAAGCGAATAAACACGTTCTTCGCGGCTGCGTTGAGCAGATTGGAGAGCGATCGCGTCATCCGCAGCGATTCGGTTTGATCGGCGTTGGGAGCGGCCAGCAGGACGGGCGAGGACTCGCCGGTCGCGATGTCGGCGATGTTGCCGCTCATAAGGGCCGCGATCCGCAGGGCGAAGGCATCGCCCGAGATGTCGCCGCTACGGTAGAACTGGGCCATCGAGTATGACGCCGCCACACTGGTCATTTCGTTGATCGTGACCTGTTCGGGAAGCTCGGTACCGAGGATCGCGACGAACTTCACTCCCAGGTTCACGTGAGCCGTGAGAAAGAAGATGCTATTCGTCTCTTCGTGATTGGTGTGGAGGCGAAACCGGCCATCCCGATCGGTTCGGGCGCGGGCGAGGACGATCGGTTCGCCATCGGTCGCCTCGTACAGGGTGACCCAGACGCGCGCCTGCGGTTCCGCGCGTTCTTTCTCGCCCAGTTGGACACGGCCATCGATGCGAGCCGCTAGAGCCGATGTCGGGGCAAGCAGCGCCTGACCAAAGAAGACTGCGAAGAGGACTGCTGGAATGAGCCGGTTCCAGGGCATGGGCGGTATTCTCTCGTCGGGTTGGAACATTTTCACCGACCGTAATGGTCGTGCGGGGGCGCTCGCAACCACCAATTTGTTGCATCCGAAGGGTTTTGCAGAATCCGGACCGCCACTGTCTCCCGTGGCAGGCGATACGACGATCGGTTCCGATGGGATACCATCAAAGAGGGGCTCGCCAGACGTTGCTGAAGCTTCTGGATGTCCCGAATGAGATCACTCGAAGATGACGATGCTGCTCACCATGGCGTCGCGTTCGTCGGTCACGGTGACGAACCAGGTGTTGGCGTCGGCGGGAGGAGCCGGGGCGACGATGGCGCCATCGGTGAGAGTCGCCGGGACAGTCGTCCAGTCGCGATCGCTGCGTTTCTCGGTGCCGGTGGTGTAGTGCAGCGCAGCGGATTTGAGCGGGACGGCGGCGGTGACGGGGACGCGGACTTCGTTGCCGGCGCGACTGGGCTTGCCGACGGTCGGCAGCGGAGGCGTCCCCTTCAGATAGCTATCAATAAAGAGGCCGATTTCCTTGGGCTGCCAGCCCGGCGGGTGGCCGTGCGGCATTTTGACTTCGATGCGCATCATCTTGGGCGCCGGGACGAGGTCGAAGCTCCGCTGATAGCTGTCGAGCGGATAATGGACGTCGTTGGTTCCGTTGACGAAGAGAATGGGAACCTGGCATTTGCCGAGTTGGCTGGAGGGATCGTAGCGACGGATCCAGTCGGCTCGGCGATCCTCGGGCAGCTTATCAATCGAGGGCTTCTGGACCGATTCCCCTTCGTAGAGATAGCCGCATCCATACACGGGAACGGCGGCGCGGAATCGCGGATCGAGCGAGGCGACCAGGCAGGTGGTGTAGCCGCCCCAACTGATGCCGGTAAGGGCGGTCCGTTCGGCATTGACCTCGGGGAACGACCGTAGAAGAGAATGGGCTTTCATGACGGAAGCAACCGCGTGCAGGGGCCAGTCATCGCTGACGTCGCCGCCGATGTTGTCGAATTTTTCGAGATGCGTGTGATCGAGACCGGCGAGCGGCAATCGTTCTCGCTCGATCTTGCGATGATCGCGCTCGATCGTGAGCGTTTTGGTCGCGGCGTCGTACTTGGGGAGGGAAGGACGGCGGCCGGAAAGATCCATCGCAATGGCTGCGTAGCCACGTTCGGCCCATAACTGCACCCATTCGGCGAAGGCCGTTCCGCCGCCGCCGTGTACCAGAACCACGCCGGGGAGCTTTTTATCAAGGCTCTCATCGCTGGCGAGAGTGCCGGGCGTGGCGTAGAAAGCAAAGACCTCGGTGGGCTGCCCTTTGACGGATTCGCCCGAGTAGATCAACGAGCGAATTGGAGCGGTTCGATCGACCCACCGCATGGTGGGCGTGTTGAGCCATTCGGGACGGGCGACGAACGGGTCGCTCGTCTCCTCAGCCGCGAGCGGAACAGTCATCGAAAGCAGCATGATCGACGTGAACAGATCGCGCATGGGACGGTTTCTTTCGCCTTTCGGTCGGTGAATTTCCCATGGCGGGGATTACCACTCGCCGAGTTCTTCCTGCAACGCACACCATTTTTCCTCGGCCTCGCTCGCCTGGGCCGACAACGATTCGACTTCTTCGTGCAGCTTCATCGCCTCGTTGGGATCGGTTGACTGCATCAACTTCTCGTTGGCGGCTTTCTTCTGTTCGTCCAGCCGGGCGATGAGCTTTTCGAGGGTTGAGACTTCCTTGCGCAATGCCCGTTCATCGCGGCCCTTCGCCTTGGCGGCTTGCGGCTTGGCGTGGAGAACGGCTTCCGGCGGCTTGGCAAAAGACGTCGTGCGAGCGGCTTCGCTGTCGTCGACCTCCTTATTCAGGGCATAGACGTAGGCGTCGTAGTCGCCGTTGTAGTTGGTGACGCGGCCGTCTTTCACTTCGATGACGCAGGTCGCCACGCGTTGCATGAAGGTTCGGTCGTGCGTCGTGAAGATGACGGTGCCGCGATAGCCAAGCAGCGCTTCGGCCAGGGCATCGATCGTTTCGACGTCGAGATGGTTGCCCGGTTCGTCGAGGACGAGAATGTTGTGCTCGCTGAGGAGAATGCCCGCCAGGCAGAGTCGCGCGCGCTCACCCCCGGAGAGAACACTGATCTTTTTGTTGACGTGTTCGTTGCGGAACAGGAAGGCCCCGGCGACATCGAGAATCGTCTGCGAGCGGGTTCCCCGCGCGGCGGTCAGTTCGAGATAGTCGAAGACCGTCTTGTCCTCGGAAAGCGTGGTATAGACGTGCTGGGCGTAGACAGCGGTCTGGCAGCCATAGCCCCAGCGGAGTTCGCCCGACAGGGGTTTGAGAGAATCGACGATGGTTCGCAGAAAGGTTGTTTTGCCCTGACCGTTGTCCCCCACGATCGCGGCCCGAGCGCCGTGTTCGATTTCCAGCGTGATGTCGCTGGCAATGGTTCGTTCCGGATAGCCGATGTCCATGTGTTCGCAGCGCAGGGCCGGGCCCTGCCGGGGCTCGAAGTTCGCGAAACGAATGTTCGTGGTCGATTCGTCGGCGACTTCTTCGGAAAGCTCGAGCCGATCGAGCTGTTTCGCCTTGGAACGAGCCTGAGAGGCCGAGGTCGCGCGGGCCTTGTTCTTGGCAATGAAAGTTTCGAGCTGCTTGCGCTTGGCGAGAATTGTCTGGTTCGAGCGGCGGACGACTTCGCGCTGTTCCTGCTCGTAGGCCAGGTACGCATCGACCTTGCCGGGGTACATGGTCAGCTTGCCCCGCGACAGGGCCAGCGTATGGTCGCAGGTGGCGTTCAGGAACGCGCGATCGTGCGAGACGATCAGGCACGCCTCTTTGTAATGCCGCAGAAAGTGTTCGAGGAGAATCTGCGTGCGCAGGTCGAGGAAGTTGGTTGGTTCATCAAGCAGGAGCAGGTTCGGCTCGTGCAGAAGCAGGGCGGCCAGTTTGACGCGAGTCTGCCAGCCGCCGGAAAGGCGCGAGACCGGGCCATTCAGATAGTCCCCCTTGATCTCGAACTCGCCCGCGACTTCGCCGCATTTCCAGTCGGGTTGACCGCTGTCGCGCATCAGGTAGTCGAGAGCCGATTCCTGGGGCTGGAAGTCGTCGTGCTGGCGGAGATAGCCGAGTTTCAGACGGGGGTGGCGCGTGATCTGGCCGTGATCGAGTTCTTCTTCGCCGAGCAGCACGCGGAGGAGGGTACTTTTGCCGGCTCCGTTACGACCGATGAAGCCGACCTTCACATCGTCGCTGATGGTTGCCTCAGCATGGTCGAGCAATACCTGGCTGCCGTAACTTTTGGTGGCCTCCTGAATCTGAATCAACACCGCCATCTCGAAACGCTCTCACCTGGGTCAGGAAACTCGGGAAATCAAAGATCGACGGACCACAGTGTACCGCAGGGGGAACCGTCAGAGAAATGGCGGGGGCGTTTGAGTCGAGTGTCGAGAGACGAGGTCGGCTTGAGAAGAACGCTCCCCGTTGGGTCGCGGCTATGGGGGCGGCACGTTTTTCGTCGAGCGGATGGCTTCTGCAAAGAGTTGCTCGGCCGCGCGTCCGCTGATTGACTTACTGACCAGGAGTTCGCGGGCGAGTCGCTCGACCCCGGCCCAGTGGCCTTCCTGGCCGAGCAGGTGTTCGGTTTTGTCGAGAAAGCGGCGTTCGAGCCGATCGACCTGCCGAGCCGAGGCGGCGCGGGTTTCCACGAGCTCGCGGACCATCCGCAGGTCTTTCTGAGCCGACTGCCAGTGGTATTTGCCACGGAAGCGGGCTTCCGCGGCCAAACCACCAAGCAGAACCAGGATTTCCGCCTCGAGAACGTCCTGCAGTTTGCGAAGTGCCCCTTTTTTCAGCTCGCACACACCGAGACGCAACTGGTTCGGCAGAATGCTGACCCGGTGGACCGGCCGCCCGACGATGAGGGCAATCACCGCATGCCCGGCTTCGTGGTAGGCGGTGGCGATCTCTTCGTCGGTTGGCTGAGATTCGCCATGCTGGACGGCCGTCATCATGATGCCTCAATGTTTGAACCCACGGAACTCTACTGACAATTCAAAGAATCTTCACGGGTGCCAGAGTTGAGCGTTTCCGTAACTCGTTGCAGGATGGTGCTGTGCGATGGGCGGTCTCCGAGATTCTTCCGGGAAATGACTTCATGCTGATGCGGCGTCTGTTCTTGCTGGTGTGTCTGCTTCAGGGATCAAAGGTCATGGCGGAACCCTACATCGTCGCGCACCGCGGAGCATCGGGGGAAGCCCCGGAAAATACGCTGCCGGCTTTTGAACTGGCCTGGAAGCAGGGAGCGGACGCGATTGAAGGCGATTTCTACCTAACCGCTGACGGGGAAATCGTCTGCATGCACGATGCCGACACTGAGCGGACCGCCGGCAAGAAACTGGTCGTCGCGAAATCGACGCTGGCCGAACTGCGCGAACTGGATGTCGGTTCCTGGAAAGATGCCCGCTATGCGGGGACCGTGGCTCCGACGCTGGCGGAAGTGCTCGCCACGGTTCCGGAGGGGAAGAAGATTTTCGTCGAGGTGAAGTGCGGTCCGGAGATCGTCCCCAGGCTGCTGGAAGACCTCGCGAAATCGGGACTGAAAGCCGAGCAGATCGTCATTATCTCGTTCAAGGATGATGTCATCGCCGAGGTTCGACGACTTCGGCCCGAGTATCGAGCCAACTGGCTGACAGCGCTGAAGGAGAAGAACGGCAAGCTGTTGCCCACTCCTGACGAAATTGTCGCCACCTTGAAGCGGACCAACGCGACGGGGCTGGGAATCGGGTTCAAGGAAGTCGACGAATCGCTGGTTCGGGCGGTGGAAAATGCGGGCTTCGAGTTCCATGTCTGGACGGTCGACGACCCGGCCGTTGGGAGCCGATTCGCGGAATGGGGCAGTCGTTCGATCACGACGAACTGGCCGAAACGGATCCGCGAGGCCCTCGAGACTGGTGGGAAGTGACGGCGAGCACAACTGACGGTGATCGGCGGAAGGGGCCGCGAGAGCTGAAGTTTCGTCGACCGACCGGCGAAATCGGCCGGAACCCGTAACCCGTCTAGACACAGTCCGGCAGATTCTTACAATCGCCCGGCCTTCGACAGAGGGATGGTCCGCGGGTTGCGGACAGATCGCTGTCGGTCAACCACGGGAATTCGTGCCCATGGGTCGCGGACGACTCAACCCCTGTTGGGTGCTGCTGCCGCTGCTCGCGGTCGGCTGTTACTCGTACCCGTACTACGGAAATCCTTATGGCGGAGGGGGACCGGGGGGCTATCCTCCTGCCGGGGGATACTACGGAACTCCGGCTCCCTACAACGGGGGTTTTGTCGCGCCTCCCGGCGGGGGCACGTATATTCCGATGTCTCCCACCACGCCGGGCGCATCACCCACGCCGCTCAATGGGGCGCCCACTTCGCCTACCAGCCCGACTCCGACGTGGCGCAACTCAAACCCGAACGACGCGGCTCCCTACGATTCGGGAATCAACCGCCCGGTGCCGACACCCACCAATGACGATTTCTCGCGACCGCCGGCCGCCTTCCAGCCGCCGGCCCGGTCCGACGAGTTGGGGGTTTCGCCCTTCGAGCCGACCAGCCGCCTGCCGGTGCCGACTCCGGTTCCGGTCGTCCAGAAGCCCACGGCAATGGATCCCTTCGCCGCTTCACCTCCGGTCCAACCGGTCTCGCAGGCGGTTCCGCAGCCGACGGATGGAAATGGGTACGGGTTCGAGCCCAGTGGTTACAAATGGCTCAAAGGCAAACTCGATTACGATGCGGGTTCGGGAACGTACTACCTGATTTACAGCCTGACGCCGCCGATTACCGATCCGTACGGCGGCGAAATTGCCCTGATCGACGATCCCCAGCTCCAGGGATTGACATCGGACGACTTTGTCATTGTCGAGGGGTTTGTGAACAGCGTGCAGAAAGACAGTCGCGGGAAGGCGAAATACAAGATCAACAGTTTGAAGGTACTCCAAGTCATCAAGTGACTTCGGTCGACGTTGCCGCGAGCCATCGCTCGGCGGGAAAAGTCTGGTTTAGAATCCGCTCCGATCACGAGATGTTCAACCGGCCAGCATTGCTGGCTTTCAGCGTTTGGTGCGGTAACCAAGTTCGCTCAGCCAGGCGGCCAACCGGGTGAGATGGTCGCCCTGGATCTCGAAACCGTCTTCGTGGACGGTTCCCCCCGCGCCGCAGTGGTTCTTGGCCCGCGTCAGTAAGTCGGGAAGATCGTTCCCTTCGGCCGACAGCCCGCGCACCACGGTGACCACTTTCCCCTTTTTTCGTCGCTCGGCCAGCAATCGGGCCGTTTGCTTTTCGGGTGGAATGCTCTTCGACGGCGGGTCGATGGGCGGACACGTGCATTCGGTCTCCAGACGCTCGCAGCGCTCGCAATGCGGTGGGCGATCGAACGGAGTTCCGGCGAACAGGCGTGACATGCTGCTGCGTGTCTTTGGCTCAAAATCGGGAAGTCGGTAGCATGAGGCCGTCCGAACGCCAACATTGTGGCGTCCCAAGTTCTTGATCGAAAGCTGGAAGAGTGCCACGCGTCACGAATCTGATCGTTCGGGATCTCCGTTTTCCCACCTCGCGGACGCTGGATGGATCGGACGCGATGAATCCCGATCCCGATTATTCCTGCGCATATGTCGTGCTGGAAACCGATGGGGGCAACGGCCCCGAAGGTCATGGCATGACCTTCACGATCGGGCGGGGGACCGAAGTCTGTGTCGCCGCCGTCGAAGCCATGCGGCCACTCGTTGTCGGGCGTTCGCTCGATGAGTTCGTCGAACATCCCGGCCGATTCTGGCGGCATCTCACGGGAGATAGTCAGCTCCGCTGGATCGGACCGGAGAAGGGGGCTATTCACCTGGCAACCGCGGCTGTCGTCAATGCCTGGTGGGATCTCGCCGCGAAGGTGGCGGGCAAACCGTTGTGGCAATATGTGGCCGACTTCACGCCACGGCAGTTTGTCGACACGATCGACTTTCGCTATCTGACCGACGCTCTGACTCGCGAGCAGGCACTCGAACTACTCCAACAGAATGCTTCGACGAAGCCACAGCGCATCGCCGAACTGCGGGAGGTGGGATTCCCGGCTTACACGACGTCAGCGGGCTGGCTGGGCTACGACGACGACAAACTCCGGCAACTCTGCCGCGAGTGTCTCGCCAATGGCTGGGAAGTCTTCAAGATCAAAGTCGGGCGAGACCTGGAGGACGACCGCCGCCGCTGCCGCATTCTGCGCGAGGAAATCGGCTGGGATCGTCGCCTGATGATCGACGCCAACCAGGTCTGGGATGTGCCGACGGCCATCGAGTGGGTCCGCGCGCTCGCGGAGTTCCGGCCGTGGTTCATCGAGGAGCCGACCAGCCCCGACGACGTACTGGGCCATGCAGCCATTGCGAAGGCCGTGGCTCCGATCCTGGTCGCGACGGGCGAGCATTGCGCGAACCGCGTGATGTTCAAGCAGTTCATGCAGGCCAACGCGCTACAGGTCTGTCAGATCGACAGTTGCCGGCTCGGCGGCGTGAATGAAGTGTTGGCCGTGTTGCTGCTGGCGGCGAAGTTTGGCGTTCCCGTCTGCCCGCATGCGGGGGGCGTTGGCCTCTGCGAATACGTGCAGCATCTGGCGATGATCGACTACATCTGCTTCGGGGGATCGCTCGACGATCGCCTGTGCGAGTATGCAGGCCACCTCCACGAGCACTTCGTCGACCCGGTCGTCATGCGCAACGGCCGCTACATGCCGCCGACCGCTCCCGGCTACAGCATCACCATGAAGCCCGAGTCTCTCGTCGAGTATGAGTTTCCACAGGGGGCAGCCTGGAAGTAACCGGGGAATGGCAGCCTCAGCCCTCAGCGAGTTGTCGTTGTCGTTTTTCTTCAGCCGCGCTCAGGCGACCGTATTGGGGCAGGGCGGTCCAGGCATCGTCATAGTCGCCGGCAATCGCTCTTTCCGCAGCCAGTTTCGCAACGGTCGCGGCGTGAGGGCGAGCAATCGACGGGTCACTGATGGCCGTCGCATGGTGTAATTCCGCGAGAGTTCCACCGAGGCATGTTCCGACGAGCACGTCGGTCTGCGATCGCGCGCCCAGCCATTCTTCGGCGTCGACGATTTCGACATTGCCAACGGCTTTGCAGCCCGTCTCCGTCCGTTGCCACGACTGGACGAACAGTTCGTCCCGCTGGGCGTCCTCAATCACCCAACACTCCGAACTGTCGGCCGCAGAGGCGGTCCGGACCTGTTCTGCAATGACCTGAAACGTGGGGATGGCGAGGAACCGGCTGCCGCTCGCGTACGCGAACATCTTGGCAAATGCGTAACCCACTCTCAGCCCGGTGAAACTTCCGGGCCCGGCGCTGACGGCAACGGCATCAATGGCCTGCGGGCGAATTTCCGCCTGGGCGAGAAGCTGCTTCACATCGACCGCGAGACGCCGCGCCGGACGCTGTCCCGGTTCCACCGGCTGGTCGGGCAGACAGAGAATGTTTCCGTCGCGCCAAAGCGCGGCCGATCCCGTGCGTCCGCTGGTCTCAATTCCCAAGACGATCACGCCAACGACCCCTCTCCGTCGAACTTCTTTTTACCTCACCTCTTGGGGAGAGCATGGCAAGCCCTCGGCCATTGGGCAACCAGCGACCCCAACAGGAGCGGCACCCTGGATCATGGCGGAAAGCGATGTATACGAATGTTCAAAGTCGAGCCAGAATGACGGCGGAACCCGCCGGTGAAAGAAGGGAAGAGCGGGTTCCGGGCAAACTCCACAAATTCGCCGGTGCAGAAGCCTTGCAACGTGTGAGAGGATCAACTATCTCTATTCGGCAGTTGAGACCCTGACGGGCGCGGTCGCCAATTGTCTTGCCACGGCAAGCAACCGGCACCGCAAACTCGCTGGCCCCCTCAATCAGCCGCTCAGGCGGCACGCGATCCCCGATAGCTCAACCGGTAGAGCGGCGGACTGTTAATCCGTAGGTTCTTGGTTCGAATCCAAGTCGGGGAGCCTTTCCACACGCTCACAGTTCCAGCCGGTTAACGGCTGGAACGTGAGCGTTTTTTCTTGCGCCCCATTGAGTTGCGTCAAATGGGGTTTCCAGCCTGGAAGCTCCTCCTCGAACAGCATGATGTTCATGTGGCCGCTGCTCGGGTCCTCCTCTTCCTGATGGATGTCAATCGCTGCGATGTAACAGGCAAGCAGGTCCTTCAGGCCGTGCAGGTTGCCATCTTCTCGCAAACGGCTGACGATGAACGGGAAATCGCAGTAGGTCTCGGCGATCACGTCCGACGACAGCGTTTCCTGCTCTTTGCTGCTCCGTTCCAGTTCCAGGCGGTTGATGCGTTCTTCGAGCGCAGTCCGGTCCTGTTCGAGAGCTTCCATCCGTTCTTCCACAGCTCGGAAGCTCTTTCCTGACTGAATCGCCGTCACCAGTTGGCTCAATCCGGCCTGCGTCTCGCGTAAGCGGGCACGGATTGCACTCAGCTCCTGCGTCAGGTTGGTGACTTCAATCTCCCGAAACTTGCAGGCCGCCTGAACCGCCCGCTCGATCTCTTCCCGATCTTTGGCCCACGCGCTGATCTGCTCAACCACGAAATTCTCAATCGTTCCGGCGGGCACGTAGGGAGTCGTGCATTCGGTCCCCATGCTGTGTGACTGCCGGGTGCAGCAGTAGTAGAAGTTCCGCACGCCACCTCGTCCGGAACTCCATTTGGGAGTCATGAAACTGCCGCACTTCCCGCATCGGGCGAGTCCTTGCAGCAGGAAAACGTGTTCTTCCTGAGCCAGTGCATTCGTGCGGGTTTCGGAGTTTCGCCGGATCAAATCCTGAACCTGCATGAACAGGTCTTCCTCCACGATCGCTTCGTGCTGGCCGGGATATGCCTGGCCGTTGTGGACGATCATGCCGAGATAGACTTTGTCCGTGAGGACGTTCATGACCGGTTGCTTGTAGTAAGGTCCTCCGCCGACGACCTTCCCGTTGCGATTGGTGTACTGCTTTCGTCGAATCCCCTGTTTCGCCAGATGCTGGACCACTTTGCCTGCTGATCCGAGTTCGAGGCACTTCTTGAAGAAGTCCTTGACGACGATCTCCTTCTCGTCCGGATTGACCTTCAACACGCCCTTGTTGTTTGGATCAAGATCGTAGCCCAGCCGAACTCCGCCATTCCACAGGCCCTGCTCGGCACGATGCTGCATCGTTGCGGCGGTCCGCTCCGCCGTCTGTTCGCGTTCAAGCTCTGCGAAGACAAGAATGAGCTTCAGCATGGCTCGCCCGACAGCCGTTGTCGTGTCAAACTTCTCATACAACGACACGAACTGGACGTCATACTCCTCGAACGTCTCCCAAAGCGTGTAGAAGTCGCGGAGTGAGCGGGTAATCCGATCGATCTTGTAGACGATCACGGTGTTGATTCGACCGCTCTGGACGTCGGCCATCAACCGCTTGAACTCAGGACGTTCCAGATCCTTCCCGGACCGTCCCTCCTCCCGATAGCGGTCGACGATTTCCCATGTTTCGCCGATCGCTTTCTCGTTCTCGAAATCGACCGTCTTCTCCATGCAACTGAACTGGGTGTCCAACCCACCTTCCTCGACCTTGGCTTGACGCAAAGTCGAGACACGTCCGTAAAGGCCACACTTTCGCGTGACTGCATCCTTCGCCTTCATGATCTGGGCGTTGCTCTTGCGCATGGTTTTGCTGACTCCTACGTTTCTGGTCCCAATCGGATTGATCTGGTGTTCGATTGCCGATTCCGATTCGGATTAGACGAGATGCACTTCCGGCATCTCGACCACCGTAAAATCAGCCAGCCAATCGACCAGCGTCTGGCGGATGATGGCAATTGCGACGTCGATGCGTTGCTCCCGCGTCTTGCCAAAATGCCGATGATTGGGGTTCGCCATCAGTGTACCCCAGGGGACAAGCGTGGCGGTCCATTGGTGCTTTCTCTTGCGAGACACGATCGAATTTCCTTCGCGCCCAACATCGAAGCACTCCCTGGCAGCGATGACGGATGAATGTGAAGCCAACCCATTATGGGCTGGTGAGTCCAGTTGTGAGTACAAGAACGGATCACTGCTCGTTGCCCGCACCGATGTCAAAGTCGCGCAAGGGTGGGGTTCCTGTTGAATCCACAACAGGCCCATGCTCGCGATTTGCATCTTCGAGGGTACGAGCCACTTGCTCGCAGTCGGGGGGCCTTCGGTGCCCGTTGATTAACCTGGCATCGGACCTCCCCGTTGTAGCGCCGCAGCCTGCTCCGCAATGGTCCTGGCCATCTGGTCGACGAATTCGTTCTCGGGGTGGCCGCTGTGTCCACGAACCCACTGGCATTCGAATTCATGGCGACTCAATTGCTCCGCCAGCCGCTCCCACAGGTCGACATTCATCACTCGCCGCGAGTTGGCCCCGGATGATCGCCAGCCCCGAGCCATCCAGTTTTGCAACCTCTCCGTCACACCCAGCGACACATATTGGCTGTCGACCACCAGATGGACTCGGGATGACTCGGGCAGCGAGGACAAGCCTTGGATGACGGCCATCAGTTCCATGCGGTTATTCGTCGTATCGAGATCCGCACCTCCATTCGGTTGGCAAAAGCCGGTTTCACGGTCAATCAAGAGATAGGCCCAGGCTCCCACGCCGCGAGAGCCGAGACACGATCCATCACAGAACAATGACACCTCGCGCCGACGCGGCGCTGACTGCGTAGTTTCGCCGGTGGCTGACGCCACACGGCCGCGGCTGACATTTGCCGCTGATCGGGAATGCTGGCTGGCGAAGCCACCAGCAGACACAGTCACCAGAGATACCGGACGAGAAACATCCTCACGCGCCTGTCTCCAATCTCGGTCATACGCCCGAGACCATAACCAAGCGACTTCTCGACGCTCCGGAATCTCCAGAAACCCCTGCATGACCGCAAGCCTGGAAATCTCCGCATACACCGCTGGTACGTCAGCATCCCGATAACAGGCTCCCTGTTGGCTGATCCATCCACGGATGGTCTCATTGGCCGCGAGGGCTGGTATCGGTTCAATCCATGCCTCTTGCAGGTGATCTTCGAGCTTGTCCCAGGACTTCTGGCTGATCCTGACCGTCAATTCAGAACCATCCCGGCGTATCTCGTAACCCAGCCAATCCACAGATTGATCAGATGTGAGGTCGCGCAGCGAGGTCAGAATCGATCCCTTCAGAGGCATGCCAATCGCCATCGTGCGCTGCTGGAGCGCTTGATACAGCGATTGAGCCTCCTCCGGGCGGGCCAGGATCAACAAATCATCTGCCACACGCAGCAGTGGGTTGTTCGGAAAGTGCTGGCTCCACCATCGGTCGAGTACCCAATGCAGATAGATATTGAGTAGCTCGGGTGAAAGTGGGCCGCCTTGTCGAACTCCCCGTTTGTTTTGTGTGAAGGCGATTTGCTCAATGAAACTGCATAGATCCTCGTTGGGGATCATCTTTCGCAGAATCTGAGCCAGTCGACTGGTGGGAATGTGCTCGAAGGCGTCGCGCAGATCTTCACAAATCCATACCCATTGGTCGTGGTTTTGTGCCCAATGTTCGGCCGTCGCCAGGGCTCGTTCGCGAGAACAGCCCGGACTCCGGAATCCCATTGAGTGGTCGAGGTATTGCGATTCGGTGTAAGGACGGATGATCTGGAGAACGGCGCGTTCCGTACAACGGTCCTCGAAGTTCTGGATGCGAATCGGGCGTTGGCCACGGCCTCGGCCTTTGTCGATCCAGGTAGTTCTTGGTTCGCTAGGTCGGTATTCACCGCTTTCGATCAGTTTGCCCAGGGTACTTGCGAGATCCCATCTGGAGCGGGCGTTGAGGGCCGCTGGTCTCAGACCATTAGGTCCCGCTGCTTGTCCCCGAGAGGCGCAATGCTCGATCGCCTGCTGGACGTTTCGGCTATCTCCGGCTCGCGAGGGCAACTCCGCTGCGAGCGCTGATCGCTCGCGTTGGTTGCCTTGCAGAGCCTGCTGTACTTCCATCTCGTGTCGGCGCAGAAAATCACGCGCAGACCCCTGGTGAGAGGTTGCGGGAATCTGGCGGGCAAGAGCGCCGGCGAGCCCAATTGCGGCCCTTCGCCGGGCGGGCCGATTATACATGGTGGTCTCCTTTCGTTACGGGGATCAAACGGACGGACGTTGCGACCGACGACGTCGGCGCGAGGTGTTTCGATGGGTGTTCGAGTTGCGAGACTCGATTTCCTGAGTCAGAACTTGTTCCCGACGGATCAGGTTGTTTCCAAGAACGCGGCAGCCGAGGGATCGGTAGATTTCCAGTCGTTGCCGGGTGTCGGCTGCCAGCAGCGGATTACCGTCATCCCAGACGTCGATCAGCAGTTGCGTCTGCCGAGAGCGTTTCAAGATGATTGGTATGAATGGGGCGCTGCCGCCGCTGGCCCAAATCACGATGCGGGCATCCAAGCCGACCAGTTTGTTAGCGACGATGGCGGTGACGATGGAATTTCGTGGAACTCCCCAGGTCGAGATGGCGATCCCCTGTGCGGCGGTCTGATCACCGCGCGGCTGACCGTGAAAAAGCTGCCAATCGGGAAGGTGGCGGCGCAGTTGCTCTCCGTGCTGCACGGAGTCAACGACAATCACCACTCCCGGCTGTGGCCCGAGGGAGGCGATGACCTTTTCGTCAAGAACCAGTTTATGATCCCAAAGGGGCGCTTCTGTTCCCTGGGCGAACGCCCGCGCGACTTTGGCGATCGCGTGATTACGGCGGTCGTCCCCCCGGAGAGCCGTGCGACGATCGCGTGTGCTGGTGGACGGCTGCCCGCCGCTGGAAGCGTGCGACATGAACGCCGCCACGAACTCGGTGGTGTGCTGTCGAGGAAGCTGCCGGTCGCGATAGATCACCGCACCGGCGAGGATTTCCATCCGCAGCTGTTCTTCGGGCGATCGGCGCTTGCGGGGATTGTCGAAGGCGTACAGGCAGTGATGACAGTAGTCACCCAGAGCGTCATTGTTCGTGGCTTGGATGCCCTCGTGAGCATCCGCGAATACCAGGATCTTCCAGTCTGCCGGGTTACTGCGATTCAAACTCTGGAATGTGCCACATACGACGCGGCATGAGAATGTCCAGTTCAACCCATGAACGGCTTCAACTCCGCCGCCCAAATAGGGGCTCAAGCCAGCTACCATCGATTGGGCGGCTTCATTGGTCTTGAAGGCGATGAAGATTCTGGCGGGCCAAAAGAGCTGGCAGAGGCAACCGACGATGTCCGCTCTTCTTCTGTCCTTGCATTCGAGGACGCCACTTCGGTGAGCTCGCAGAACTTCAGCCAATCCCGGTGCGACTGCTTCAGTGTCCGAGAGGACACTTGCATTGATCTGGACCGGATCGTGTGAGCAATTCCCGAGATCGTTGACAGTAACCTCATACCCAGCCTCGGTCAGTCGCTGAATCACTCGCTCAACACAACCGGTCACGATCTCCAGATGATCACCCACCTGCTTGTAGGCGACTTTGGATGCGACAGAATGTGCCAGATGGCCATCGCGGTCGCGGTCGAAGCGGAACTCGTCATAG
>JAHBXV010000076.1 GCA_019636285.1 Planctomycetaceae bacterium | reverse complement strand
TTTCCCGGCTCGAAATAGAGCTCGCAAATGCGAACCGTGCCTGAGTTGTACCGGTTTCGCACAAACGGCTCAGCGGACATTCCGAGGGCATTGCTCCGGTCCACCCGGTCTGTCATCGCCTCCCAATTGATCGATCCATTCGTCCAGTGGAACGAGATGTCCGACCACCACGACTCGCCCTCGAAATCGACCCTGCCAGTCTTCGTGACGGGAATGCGGTCCGTGGGCAATGATTGACGAGGCGCGCCCGAATCCTCAGCCGCGATCACAGCCTCACCAGCGTTCGCCGACAGCTTTGGATCGACTGGGGCAGAATGTTGTCGGCCGCATCCTGATACAAGAATTACGACGGCGACGATTGCATTACGCATAGGACTTGCACACGTATTGCTGAATGGTTTCCCAGTCACTCTCTTTCTCGACCTCAATCCCCGAACGCCGCGTCAAACGCCCTGCCTGACGGCCGGAAGTCGATGTTCTTGCAGAACTGGGCCGCCTCAGCCGCCCCGGCTTCGCGGTCCATGCCGGAGTCTTCCCATTCGACCGACAGCGGAGAGTCGCCGGGGTAACCGGCGGCGTTCAGGGCGCGGATGATCTCTTCGAACCGCACGCCACCGCGGCCCACGCTGCGGAAGTCCCAGCCGCGTCGTGCATCGCCGAACGACAGATGGCTGGCGAGAATGCCCGACTTGCCGTTGAGCGTGACCTTCGCGTCCTTCATGTGAACGTGATAGATGCGGTCCGGGAAGGCGCGAATGAATTCGACCGGGTCGACTCCCTGCCAGATGAGGTGGCTGGGATCGAAGTTGAAGCCGAATTCCTCCCGGCGATCCAGCGCCTGCAGCGCGCGCTCGGCGGAGTAAATATCGAACGCGATCTCGGTCGGATGGACTTCCAGCGCGAACTTCACGCCGCATTCCTGGAAGACATCCAGAATCGGGTTCCAGCGCTCGGCCAGCAGCTTGAAGCCGTCTTCGATCATTGACTTCGGCGTCGGCGGAAAGTCGTACAGCAGATGCCAGATGCTCGAACCGGTGAAGCCGTTCACCACGCTCACTCCCAGCTTCTGGGCGGCGCGGGCAGTGTTCTTCATTTCTTCGGCGGCGCGCTCGCCAACTTTGGCCGGGTTGCCATCGCCCCAGACGTACGGTGGGAGAATCGACTTGTGCCGTGCGTCGATGTTGTCGAGCACGGCCTGCCCGACAAGGTGATTGGAGATCGCGAACAGCTTGAGATCATGCTTGTCGAGAAGGTCGCGCTTCCGCTGGCAGTACCCATCATCGGAGAGGGCCTTGTCGACTTCGAAGTGATCGCCCCAGCAGGCCAGTTCCAGCCCGTCATAGCCAAAGTCGCGCGCCTTCTTGCACAGATCCTGCAACGGAAGGTCGGCCCATTGACCGGTAAACAGCGTAACCGGACGTCCCATCGTGAAGTTCCTCTCGGTCGAAGATGTGCATCTGCTCGGACATGGTCGGTGATCCCAGGCCGCTGTCACGAAGGAGCTCTTCAGCGACCACGGGCGCGCGAACCGGTGGCGAATGCCAGGCTCCTGACAGGGACATGGGAGCTTTGAAGTTAGAACCGGCCGCAAAGCGTGTCAACCAGCCCGATGCACTTCCTGCCCGCTCCAGATCACTTCGCGAATCTGGCCGATCGGATCGAGAACGGCGACGCTTCCCGCGAGGTCTTCCCGGGCGGTCAAACTTGCCAATCGCCACCGTGCCGGTTCGCCGGGCTCGTCATGCACCCAGCTCAGGCCACGTTCCAGGCAAGTCGACATCGGGACCGCGAAGTGATTCAGCGGAAAGTTCAGTCCGGTGCCCCGCGCCTTCAGCCAAGCCTCTTTGGCAGTCCAGCCTCGGTAGAACGCGGCCAGTCGTTCTGCTTCCGGCAGGCTGAGCCAGTCGCGATATTCCGGCTCCGAGAAAAAGCGGCGGACCAGCCCCTCGGTGTTTTCGCGAGCCCGAGGTTCTTCGATATCGATTCCCACAAGCTGGTCGCGACAAAACGCATACGCCGCGCACTGCCCGGTGTGCGAGACGCTGAACTCCAGCCCCGCGGCTGTTCCAGCGAGATGCGGCTTACCGTGCGTTCCGTAGCGAAACGTGATGTCCGCAGGGGCGATGCCGAGCAAGTGACCCAGAAGCGTCCGCAGGCCCCATCGTGTCGCGCGAAACTGCCGCCGCGACGGTTCAAAGCGATATCGGTCGGCACGCGCCTGCTCGTCTTCCGACAGAATCGTCGCGCAAGAGGCAATCGTCTGGTCGTCCGTTTCCCCAAACGGGAACCAGACGACCAGCACCTCATTCGCGGCAAGGTGCAGCGGAGTCAGTCGTTATCGCCTTCGATGATCGACGGGAACTCGTCTTCAACCGATCCGGATCGTCAGGCCAGCGGCAGCGGTTCCGGCAGAATGACGAACGGGAAAATGCGGGTCGGAGTGCCCGTTTTGACGGTCAACTCCTTGTAGCTGAGCTGAGCCGCGCGATCGGCGGCAAACTGCAACTGGGTGAATTCCAGGCCGCAATAGTGCGTTTCGTCGGCCTCGGCGGCGGCGTCCGCGAAGACCTCGCCGGCCGATGCCGCATGACGACGGACTCCGTGAATGCTGCGTTCGAGCACCTTGAGCCCGGCCGCAGACAGCTTGACGAGGCCCTTCAGGAATCGTCCCGGCTGGCAATCCTGACCGGTGGCGCGCAGCAGGCGCTCCCACTCTTCATGCGACTCCCAGTAGTAGCCGTAATTGAAGTAGTCGAGTGCCAGCAGGTAGCTGCGGTTTTCCGCCCAGTTCGCCGGTGACAGTGCCTTCGGGGTGGCATGCTTGCGCTGGTAGCTGTGACCGCGAGGGTCTCGATACGGATGGGGAACTTCGCCGCCGGGGACGTAGGTGTAGGCGGGAAGTTCGGTGGACGGAAGCAATCGGACCGCTTCCAAGGTGGAGGGAATCATGAATGAAGTCTTTCTGCTACGACACTCGCCATGTCTCAAGAGGAACCATCCACCGGCAACGACCGCCTGCCCGGCGAGCGAACCGTCTGCGGACCATTTCCTCGTTCGAAACGTTCACCGTGAATCATTGTTTTCCTGAAGCACGCTCCACGGCCGAGCACGCTTGCGGTCATCAAGTCCCGCGACGGGAGTCCAGCGGAGCTGGCGGATATCAGTCGCGAAAGCCCCACGGATTCCAGACAGACTTCGAAGCTCGCGCCGTCTTGCCAGACGCGCGCCGCGGCCGCGAAATTGCCGAAGAAAACGTTCAGAATGCGCCGGACTGTTCAGTGCCGGAACGGGCCCGCGCCAAGAAGCTCCCGTGCCCGTCGTTCCGCCGGATCGGCCGTCTTCGAACCGTGTCTGAGACTCGCTTCCGAGCTTCTCCAGAATAGCCGTTTTTCCGCAAAAGGGGAGACCCTGTTTGAGAAATTCTCGGCCGGGCGAATCACCGGGACGCTGTCATCCGGATGTCCCGTTGGATTCGCCGCATCACGCCCCGCATTCCTTCCCGACGCTGCATTCCCAGCGCCGTGCTCAAACCCAGCGCGGGCAGAATATCTTCCGGAACCGCGAGCACTTCCGAGACAGAGCGATCCTGAATGCCCTGCTGAACCAGGGCGACGATGCCGCGAACAGTGGGAGCGGAGACCGGAACGTCCGCCTCGAAGCGGACGCGGTCATTCACGACATCGATCCACACATGAACCGGTGTCTGACACTCCGGAACGCGGCACGCCTCCGGTCGATCTGCGTGAGATCGCAAGGCCGACAGGGGAGCGAGTTCGTCGGCGAATTCCATGAGCAGTTCGAGCTTCTCGCGATCGTCGAGTCCATCGAATTCGGCGATCAGGTCATCGAACAGCACCGCGAACGACTCCCGTCCCCTGATTGCCACCCAATCGGGCCGCTTCCTCCAGCCTCGGCAGCGGAGCGTGGCTTACCACCAGCCGGAGTATCCGAACGAGACACCCCCGTAGTAACTGGGAGCGTAGACGTACGGCGAATGGTATCCCGGAACTGTCCATCCGGTCGTGACTCCCCACGGCGAGTAGTACCCGGCTGCATAGTAGCTGCTCGGGGCAACGTACGAGTACCCTCCCGACGGATACGGGTAGTACGCTCCGGGCGAACGGTAGACCGAATAGACCCCGGCAAATGGGGACAGGCTCGTGTAAGCTCGCGGTCCGTACCACGAATAGCCGCTGTAGCCGTACCCGTAGCCCGAGTAACCGACCGAGTACGGATAGCGATTGTAAAAGCCGTACCGGTAGTACGGATAACCGTACGAATACGGCCGGTAGGCCACCCGCGACCGGTACGAGTAGCCGGGACCGTAGTAGTAGCCGTGTGTCCGATGGCGATGCCGCCAGCCAACTGGGTCGGCCAGCACCGAGGTCGACTCGGCGGTCGTCGTGTAAACGGCCGGTGCGACTTTCAATTCCGCTGCATCCACGCGATCGGCCATCACGACGGTGAATCCGATCGCGGCAAGGGCCGGCAAGATCGTTCGCATGGCGGTTGTCCTTCTGGTGTCTTCCTCGTGAATTCCGCGACATGGGGCCGGGGTTAGCCGATTTTCCCCGATTGGCGGTTTTTTTGACGGAATCGCTAAAGTCATCCTAGGAGTGTCAACCCGTGGCGGTCAAGCAGCCAAATCGGGGCGCGGACGATCGATGGCGGATTCGTCAGTTTCGCCTGGCGTCGAATGATGGACTCTGATGAGCCTGGCGAGCCCGTGCCAGCAATTCGTTCGCCCGTTGCAGCAGCCAGGCGGCATCCGCATGCCGGGTGGCTATCTGGATCGCTCGTACCAGGGAGCGAACTTCGAGATCGGTCCGATCCAACTGTGCCGCCACGGCGGAGGCGTTGATCCAGTCCTGGCACAATGCCACCGGGCAACGGGCCCGGCGATGTGCGTCGCGTCCCCGACGCAAAAGCCGCGTGGCGCGAGTCATGCGGCCCTGGCCCGCGGCGGCCAGCCCCCGCGTTGCCAAAACGTGGCCTTGCAACTCGTCGTCATCCGTCGCCAGTTGGCCGGCGAAGCGAGACAGCGAATCCGCCAGATCCCAATTCTTCGCGGCCAATGCCTGCTGGGCGAGATGCAAAAGTTCATCCGCCCCGCAGTCGTCGGCGTGGTGCAGGGCACGGGCCTGAAACCGCTGGGCGGTCCGCCAGTCGCCCACGCAGCGATAGGCGATCGCGAAGCGGCTGCACACCGCGCCCAGCAGCGGCAGGTTTCCCTGCTGCTCGGCTTCGGTCAGCAATTCGCCAAGCTGCGACAGCGCCTCGCCAAATCGGCCCCGCCGCAGGAGAAAATCGCTCCAGACGAGACGATCTTCCGCCGTGCCGTCATTGACGAGTTGCAATCCCAGCGCCTCGCACGCGGCCCAGTCGGTTGCTGCCTCGGCTGTTGCCAGGCGCGCCGGGATGGAGGAAGAAGAGTTCAAACGGTCATCGATCATTGTCGCATGCTCCGGGACGGTTCAGACGTCAGCCAGCATGCGGAACGAATCCCCGGCGGTGAGGCGCCCTGTCGATTCGCGACCTGAGAGAGCATGCAGTCTGTCCGCCCCCCACACCCGGCGTCAATAGGATTCTTTTTGTGACGGGAGGCAATCGCCTCTCTGGCCGAAAGACGAGGCCACGCAGAGGTTAGCCGCGACCCACAGGGGAGCGCTGTCCCCGGTCAAATCAACCCCTCCAAGACGCTCTTCTGTCTTCTCTCTCGACTCTCGACACTGGACTCTCGACTACAAGACCGGCGAAAACAGGCGGCAATAGTTCTCTTTCAGCCGTTCGATGACCGGACGGGATTGCCAGGCGTCCCGATCGACCTGGTGGCAATCGGGCAAGTCAGCGGTGAACAGATCGTCGAGCTGGCGGGCCAGGCCGCTATCGTAAATGGCCACGCCGACTTCAAAATTCAGGAACAGGCTGCGGGCGTCGAAGTTGGGCGTCCCCACGAAGGTCCAGTCACCATCGATCGTCAACACCTTGGAATGCATCTGACCACGGACATACTCGTGAATTTCGACGCCAGCCGCGAGCAGCGAATCGTAGTACGAACGGGCGGCATGCCGGGTGTGCCAGTATGTCTTGGGGCCGGACAGCATCACGCGCGTGCGGACGCCTCGTTGAGCCGCGACTTCGAGCGCGGCGACGAGTGCTGGCGGAGGCACGAAATAGGACGTCGTCAGATTGACGTTCCGCCGCGCCTCGCCGATCGCCGCGAAGAAGAGGTCGTGAAACACCGCGATGGGCAAATCGGGTCCGCCCGCGAGCACCTGAGCCTCGACTTCTCCGTCACGGTGCGGAGTCGGGAAGTAACGGTCGTCGCGCAGGTCTTCCCCCGTCGCGTACCACCAGTCGAGGCAGAAAATCTCCTGCAACTGGCGGACAGTGGGACCGGTCATCCGCAGGTGGGTATCGCGCCAATACCCAAAGAACGGATCGCGGCCGAGATATTCGTCTCCAATGTTCATGCCGCCCGTGAAGCCAATTTCCCCGTCGCAGACAACGATTTTTCGATGGCTGCGCAGATTGAACGACCAGCGTTCCCGCAACGACTCACCCGGAACGAACGGCGCGATCGCGATGCCGGCCCCTTCCATCGCCGTCAGAAATCGGCGGCTCAGCCGCATGGAACCCAGGCCGTCGTACAGGAAACGAACCTCGACCCCTTCTTCCGCTTTCGCGATCAACAGATCGCGTAGTCGCGTGCCGGCGCGGTCGGGCTGCCAGATGTAGTATTCCAGGTGAATCGAAGTCTTCGCGTCGGCAATCGCGAGCTCGATCTCGGCGAAGGCTTCTTTTCCGTTCGAAAGAATCTTTAGCGAGTTGCCGTTTGTCGCCCGCGTGCCGCCCAGGCGCTTGCAGACATGGGCCATCGTCTTTTGCAGATCCGAAAGCTGCACCGCGGCGGCGTGATGCTGCTCGTTCAGGCGCGGCAGCGCCCCGGCAATCACGTTCGTTGTCCGCCGCCGCACGCGCAGGCGTCGCTGGACCCGGTTGATGCCGAAGACCAGGAACAGCAGAGCCCCGGCATACGGCAGCACCACGATGCAGAGAATCCACGCGATCGTGGAGACGGGTTCTTTCTTTTTGGTCAGCAGGACAACCGGCAGCAACCCCAGCGTGAGCAGGTAGCCGCCAAGAATCTCCAGATGCACCCAGTAATCCACTTCACCGCTCCCGACCCCATCGGCTTCAAACCGAAAGATCGTAGCGTACGCACGCGGAAACGGCAGGCGTCCCAGGCTGCTTTGGGGCGACCGAACAATTCTCCGCCCCGCGAATTCCTGGCGTCGATCCCGGTCGCCAGCGAAGCTCAACGTGGTGAATGAGCGCGCGGAAGTGCGCGATTCGCGCGCGGCGAAACGAACGAATTTTCGACGCGATCTCGGCTCTCAACCGGTCTCGGCACCCGCGAATCGATTTCGCGACGTGGGGTGGCGGATGGACCGAGCGGTGGGCCGGCATAACGCAAGCTGCACCCAGCCAGCAATGTTTAGCCGAACTTCTGCCCGAACTGAGTCTCCAGGGCGCGAACCTGAGCATGGAAGCGGCGTGCCTGGAAGAGGTAAGTGTTTCGCTTCGGGGTGCTCCCGGCGACTGAGGCCAGCCGCTCGTGCTTGGCAGCCAGCGACTTCTTGACGTCGATACGATTCTGCAGATCACTCTTCGCGGACATGGTACTCATTCACCTCCAGAGCAGCGGGACGGGAACGCCCCGATTGAAGAGCGAAGAGCGTACCGTTTCGTCGCGAACTTCTCCAGCCCGCCTCGCCCCGGTTTGACAAAAAACCGGGCCTGATTTTCGTGTGCCACTGGCTCCGCCAGTGCATCTTTTTGTGAATGAAAGACTTATGACACACTGGCGAAGCCAGTGGCACGCACCCGCAGCTTGGACCTTGGCGGAGCACTAAAACGATGGAACTTTCGGCTTTGCCCCCGGTGTGCCCGGCTTTTGGACGGGAGCGGGCACCGAGGTCCGAGCGGGCCGCAGCGTCGGATTCGCGGCGAGTTGCCCCGGAAGAATTCCCAAAGGGGTGCCGCCATCGCCCCACGAGGCTCCCCGGCAGCCCGGGAGCAGTTCAAATCGAGCCGGATCGTCGGCCTCGCCTCGGATGGTCGCTCCAGCCACGGCGATTCCATCCGGAGTCGACAGCAGCCTCACCTCGGCGTCTCTCCCCCACAGGGCTGCCCACTGTTCGCCAGGTGGCGAACCGGTTGTTTCGCCCCGGAACCAGCCTCCCAGGTTCGAGGCGAATCCATTGCTGCGGCCCAGCCACTCCACGCATTTGGCGGCGTTTGGCGGCGGTTCCGCCGCGGCCACGCACGACTGTTCCGATTTCTCACCGGCGACGGAACTTGCGAGAAACGCCGAGTTCTCGACAAACATCCGCAATTTACGGTTCCACGCGACGTCCTCGGCTGGCAGTCGGAAGTCAACCGCCGGTCCATTGCTGGCAGCCGTGACATGGTTCCAGTCGACGTCGATCGAGCATCCGCCGTCGGCCGCTTGCGGGGCGACCTGCATCGCCGCGCGACCGCCGGCCAGCAAGACGTTGTCCAGTGCGATCCGGCCGCGTGAGCCCGCCGCGCGCAGAGCGATCCCTGCTCCCTGCAAGGAGCTCTGGATGACGGTGAACGCCGCCCCGTTCGTCGTCCCCACCCAGTCGACAAGGACCGCGTCTTCGGCCGGGTTTGGGTTGGCATCGAGCAGGCGACAGCGGTCCAGACGCAACTGGCTATCGACAACCGAGAACACCGTCTGAATTCCGGCTCGGGCAGCCGCCTGATCGAGCTGCAAGGAAGCCCCTTCCAGGTGAAGACCCCCCTGTTCCGCGAGCATGATCCACTGTGGTCGCGCGCGGCCGATCGTCTTGGGAACAAGGTTCAGCGGGGGACCATTTCCCTGCTCGAATCGAATGCGCAGGGAACGGCCGGCGACGCGAAATGGCGAGATCTGGCAGCGACCCGACCCCGTCGCGACGATCATCGTGTTGTCGGGAAGTTTGTCGCGCTCAATCATCAGCCCCAAATCCTGCTTGTTCAGGTCGACGACAAGGGGTGTTCCCGGTTGCGGTGGAACGGCGGCCGCTGGCGGATCCGGCCGCTGCGCCAGCGCGGCAAGTCGGCGGGGGGAAAGCTCATTCGGCCAGTCCAGTTCGGCGATCACGCTGCCGGGCAGCCGTCCGGCGCGGGTTCGCGTCACCAGCGGCGGAAGAGTCGCGGGATCAAACGCCGCGACCGTCAATTTGGTCCACGAGTCGGCCTGAACCGTTCGCCAGGGCTCGGACAACTGCTCGATCGAACGGGCATTCGCGCCGAAGAATCGTGCCAGGCTCGCTGAATCCGAGACTGGAGTCGATTGCCCGGCCAGGTTCACGAGGTTCGTGAGACCAAGAAGCGCCGAATCCCGAATGTGCAATCGGAAATCACGCAGGCGGCCTTGCTCCACGCTTCCCCCTTGCGAAGGCCATGCTCCGTCGATCAGGCGGCCCTGGTCGGGGCTCGCCGTCGCGATGAGCGAATCTCGCAGTCCCACGGTCATGGCTGCCGGAAGCGGTTCTTCCGTGGCCTGAATCCGCAAAAGAGACCGATTCCCCCACGCCGTCGTATTCAAGACGCGCAACAGACTTCCCGGCGGGGAATTCTTGGAAACGGCCTCGCTGCCCGTGGTCCCCTGCGGTTCGACCGCGGCCAGCGGGCCTTCGCTCAAAACGCTTAGACACTGGTGGAACGTCACATCCGCCGTCGAAGTCCCAAGCATGACGGGAGTCAGTCGATCGCCGCGAAGAATGCAGCGGTCAAATCCAACCTGCTGTTGAAACGCCGACACCAGAACATTTCGAGTCGGCGGCACGACCGCAATGCCTGTCACCGGACTGTTGCCCACGCAGGTCAGCGAGCACTTGCGCATCAGGAATTGACCATCTTCGACCGCGGCCAACCGGGTTGGTGGCCCGTTCGTCTCACCATCGGCTGCCTCCGCCGACAAGTCGATCACCAGATGCAGCCCCGTCATTTCAATCAGTCCACCCCGCAGGGTCAGGGCCGTCGCTCCGCGAGCGGATGGTCTCCACACGACGACGGGGTGGTCATTCCCATCCGCCGGCCGCATCTGGAGACGACGATTCTCCAGTTCCAGCGTCGGCAGGAAAAAGACGCCACTCCCGACAAGTTCGAGCACCGAAGCGCCCTTCGCCTGGTCAATTCCTTCCGCCAGACTGGTGGCGGGCTGATGCCGCCCAACACGGATGACCTTCACGTTCGACGCCGACGATTGTGTCAGCCAGTCGGGATCGGCCAGTGGATCGCGAACCGGCGGACGCTCTTCGCGGGTCGCGGCGGCGGAATTGGTGGTTGACATCGCCGCTTCGGCAGCCGTCTCGCCGGTCGCCTCATCGGTCGACTCGCCCACCCCATCTCCCGTGACGGTCGCACCATGGATCGTGGACGGTCCAGTGGGCTCGTTGGACTCACCCAATTGTTGCAGAGTCCGCTGCCCGCCGCCGAAGTAGCGGCTCGCGAAGCCGGCAGCCAGCGATCCCAGCCCGACCACGACCACGAGGCCCAGGATCAGGAGCGAGACGTTGCGGAGCGGCTCCCAATTGAGCGAGGAACGCGGCGCGTCGGCGACGTCCGAGAGTTTCCGCCGTTTCTCCTTCTTCTTCGGCTTGTCCTTCGACTCGTCCTCGGTCGTCGCGGTGCCGCCCTTGCGGGAAGCCGCTTTCTCGGACTTCCGACCGTCATTGTCCTCGTTCTCGGCCGATTCGTCTTCGGCCGCCGGCCGCTTGCGGCGCCGCTTGACGGGGGCATCCTCCGGGGCCTCGACGTCCTCGACTTCTTCGGCAACGTCGCTATCGATGATCTCGACCGATTCCCGCCGTGGCGGTTTGTTCTTGGAAGGCTTTTTTCGAACTCTCCGCGAGATTGCTTCCGGAGCGTCCGCTTCGTCTTCCTCGACCTCGGGTTCTTCGGGACCATCGCGCCTGGAGCGAAGGATGCGCTGAGCTTTGGTCGATTTGGGCTTCTGATCGGGCGCCATCTCCTCGCGGGTGTCGAAGTCGAGGTCGCCGATGTCCTCGTCGTCGTCATCCAGAATAATCTGCTGATCGGACGGCAGATCTTCGAGAACGGCGCTCAGGATGTTGCGTTCCACCCCCTGCCGCGTCAGGCCCGGCGCTTCCAGGTCATCGAGCAACTCCTTCGGAGTCTGGTAACGATCCGCCGGTTTCTTGGCCATCAGGCGGTGCAGGATGGCGACCAGGCCGTCTGTCACCGCGGGGTTTTCGGTGCGAGGATCGGGCGGAGCCTGGATGGCGTGAGCCTGCAATTTGTTCGTCAGTCCGCCATCCGGGAACGGAGCGTGACCGGTGAGCATGTGATACCAGGCGCACCCCAGCGAATAGAGATCGCTGCGAACATCCGCGGACTTGCTGTTGCGCGCCTGCTCCGGCGACATGAAGTCGACCGTTCCCACGGTGGTGCCGGCGCGCGTGATGTCCGATTCGCTCGCCTCGTCCACCGATCGAGCAAGGCCGAAGTCGGACAGCTTCACCTGTCCGTCGCGTCGCAGCAGCAGATTCGATGGCTTGATGTCGCGGTGAACGATGTTCTGTTCGTAAGCGTGTTGCAGGGCCGAAGCCACCTGCTTGACGATCTCGATCGTTCGCCGGACGGGAATGGGGCCGCGCTTGCGAACGAAGTCGTGCAGATCGGTTCCGTCGACATACTCCATCGCGATGTAGAGATAGCCGTCGGCTTCTCCGCTGTCGACCACTTCCACGACGTTGGGGTGCCGAATCTGCGCGGCCGATTGCGCTTCGGCCTGAAAGCGTTTCACCAGTGTCGGGTTCTTGGCTTTTTCCCGGGGCAGCACCTTCAGCGCCAGCGGCTGTTTGGACCCTTCCTTGCGGACCAGATAAACCGCTCCCATTCCCCCGGCGCCAATTCGTCGTTCGATGCGAAACGGACCGAGACGCTGCAGGTCTTGTGAGACCCCTCCGGGCTTGGGCGACGGCGATTCGGGAACCGGTGGTTCCGCCATCTGCGAAATCCACTAGGAGCAGGTGAAAAGGAACCAGACGACCGGCCAGTTGGCCGGACGTCTTTCAAGCGACCGCGAATGAAGTTCGATCTCGGACAATGGAATCGACCAGATTCAACGCGACGATCAACAAGCAAGACACGAGGTGACGACCAGTTGGCACGAACTGCGGACAGGCAATTGTGAACAACCCGGTCTCAAAACGGAAACCGCCGTCCGCCATGAACATGCGAATCGGGAACGACTTCAACGGGACGATCGTAACATGCGCGGAACCATTCGGTCAAAATGGTTCCTTGCGTTCTCGCGAGGGAATCACGTGTTCTGAACAGATTGCCAGGAGCAGCCGTCAAAACCCGTTTTCGGCCCAAAACGATTCAAGATCCGGGACGAACCCCGTCGCCCAGAGGGTTTAGAAACCACTTCGAAAACGAGACGCCCGCTCAGAAGCCGCGTGCCGTGCGAATGTCGCCAAAGTCGCGCAGGTGGTAATCGATGCCCACGTAGTCAAGGACGCGGCACAGCGAGCGAACGGCGACACCCATGCCGTCCGGGCCGCTAAAACCGCCAAACTGCCCGCCCCCCTTGAGGTGCGGTTCCAGTTCCAGGAAGACGCCCGGCGCTCCCAGCTTGACCATGCGCTTGTGGATCTTCGGCAAGTGGTCCTTGAGATCGCGAAGAATGAGTTCATGTCCCGAGTCGCCAACGTCGGCGGGGACAAAGTTCTTGAGCCGTTCTTCGTCGACGACGCCCGTCCACTTCAGCGACTTGTCGATCCGGTAATCCTTGATGTGCATCCAGCCGAACACGTCGCGCATTGCTTCGTACTCCGCGCAGCAATCAATGGCGTTGATGTTCTGGCAACTGATGTTGGCGCCGTCGAAGATGCAGACCAGATTGGGCTTCTTGACGGCCTTCGCCAGCGCCGCCAGCAATTTGCCGTTCTGCCCGATCAGGTTCGCCTCGACTTCCAGGCCGAAAATCAACCCGTGTTTGGCGCAGGCTTCGACGATCGGTCCCAAACGATCGGCCGCGGCTTGAACATGCGGCCACGGATCGGTCCCCAGCGGATGGTAGAACGAGAAGCCGCGAATCATCTTGGCCCCGAGGGCGTTCGCCGACTTGATCGTGTCCGCGACGACGGTGTCGAGGTATTTCTTGGGAGCCACATACGCGTTGTGCGAGGCGTCGGCAACATCCAGCAGTTTCACCTTGCCGATGCGCGAGCCAATGCTGCACACCGACAGGCCGTATTCGCGCTGCCGGTCGGACAGTGTCTTGAACTGGTCCTTCGTCAACTCGGTCACATGCTGTACTCGGCCCGATCCATCGAGATCCAGGAAACGCGGACTGTAGTACGACAGTCCCAGCGCGGCCAAAGCCGCGAACTGCTCGACAATCGACTTGGAGTTGGCGGCTTCGTCGGCGAAGGCGGACAGTAGCACGGTAGGACGATCGGCCATCGTGGTAGGCTTCCTGGTGCGGCAAGTGGGGTGGGACGGCTTTGAGTTCGAGGGACGGGACCGCGCTCCGAGCGAGACGGACCCCGACTGGTCGTCAGCAGACTAGCCGATTTCGATCGCGATTGCCCCGCTCCCGGGCGACCAAAAAACGGAAAGCCTCCAGGGGAGCCCTCTCCCCTGGAGGCTTTCGCTATGAAGACGGCTCGGCTCTTCACCGTCCGTGGAAGCTGCGGATTCGATTCGTCCTTCTGGCGCCGGAAGCGATCAGCGAACCGCGAAAAAGTCACTGCCCGGTCGGCTCGTGAGCCGAGGCAAAGCCCTATGCGGCGTCGGCGACGTCGTCTTCGTAGACCAGGTAGTAGATGTTGTTCGAGCACTCTTCCAGATACGACTGAATCGTCTGGCTGGAGACCGACGCGGCGAGTTCTTCCAAGGCCGCGATGACCCGGTCCACTTCGTCGCTCGAGATTTCTTCGAATTCCAGATTTTCCGACACCGCAACCTCCTTGTCTGGCCGGGGAAGGGAGCACTTGCCGACGCGATGGCCAATTGTTGAAGCGGCCGACGTCACAAGGCTCGCAGGGGGCTTCCCGCGGAAATGCTCGGTTCGAGCGGTCGCTCGTGCGAACCCCGTCTCGACCGCAACACAAGAATCGGTCGAACCACGTACCGACATGAGGCAGTGACGCTCTCGAGCGGGAAGGTTTCCGGAACCCACCCGCGAAGTCGATCTGGCCGTCAAGGTCTTCCACGTCGATCAGGGAACATTCGCGAGGGTCTCAGGGAGCGGCCGGAACCACTAACGGGAGCGCGGCCGGAGTTTGCAAAGCCCGCCCCACGAAAACATGCCGGGGGCGATCCTTCCCATCGATTTTCAGGTCGAACGTCAGCGTGGCGTCTGGATTGTTGGGGAGATCGAAGTCAAATCCATCAAACTTCTTCGCGGTCCAGATCGTGAACCGGATGGTTTTCCGGCCCTCATCCACCTCCCACAGGTCCTTGTGTTTGCCATTCGACTCCAGGCCAATCGGCCGGAGTTTGCCGAAGGGATCGTGCGACGACGTGATCGTTCCTTCAAATTTTCGCAGCGCTTTTTGAGTGGTTGTCCGCAGGTGCCAACCATTGCCGTCGTTCCAGACGAAATACCGATACTCAAGTTTCGTGAACTCGTCCGTCCTGGGGAGTCCGGTCACCCGCAGCGGTTCACCGCCAGCGGCAGTCGTGATGGTCGAGACGGGCGGATCATCGGAATGGCCAACGGCGCCCAGCAGAACCAGAAGCGAACACAAGGCGATGCCGCCGATCGAGGAGCAGGCAACACAACGCATGGGGCCAGCCTGTCTGTTCGGGAAATTTTGTTCACTGTTGATCGGTATAGATCGTTCCCGGCTGAATTTCCACGGAATTTGCGGGGGACGCCAAGGGAAAAGCGCCCTTGGGGCGGTGCCGATCACTCAAGTGTCAGGAAAGCGTTTGGCTTGCTGTCATGAAGCCTGCGACCGTTGCACCTGAGAATTATCCGTGGAAGGTTTTGCTTCCTGTCGCGTGTGTCTGAAGTCGTTTAATGGTAACTGGATGTGTCGTGTTGTTAATCGGCGTCGTGTTGCTGGAGAGACGAAATCAGTTGACAGTCGAGCACGCACAAGGCTAGAAGAGTTGATATTGAGACTCAGTCTCTGTTTCGTGGCCGGCCAGCCCGTTGACTCAAGCAGCATTTGCCCGGACCGGGGAACTCGATGTCCGATCCCGATCGCACGCCCCCTCCTCAACCGCCCCAGCCGCAGGACGCCCCGGCCTCCGAAGGGGCCGTGAGTATCTCCTCCCGCCAGCTCCTGCAGGGCGCGCGCGAGGTCTTGATCGAGCATGAGGGAGAAACGTATCGTCTGCGGCTGACCCGCAACGGAAAACTCATTCTCCACAAATAGTGCGGCTTCGTCGGCCACTCCGTAAGATGTCGCTTCGAAGTGGATCGCCGAGTTCTCGGTGGGCCTCCGTTCCGGGAGCCCAATCAATCCGGGCGGCGGATCAGGGCTCCAATTCCAGGTAGGCCTCAATCGTCGCGCATGATGCCCAGCCTTTGTCACACGTGCATGCATTGCCGCCGGCTGGAAACGGCTCGGTCCGTGTTCTACCTGTGCGAGTTCTCACAACATTCCCCGAACTGGCCGAAGTATCCGCGACAGCCAATGCTTTCCTGCCCCGAGTTTCGGGCAAAGTCGCAGGCAGTCGGTGACAGTCTTGCGGAGATTCGCCCCCAATGAGCGGCGACAGACGCCCCGCGAGGGATTGGACAATGGTGCTCGCTTCGCGATCGCCCCGTCGTCGCGAATTGCTGGGGCACCTGATTTCCCAGGAGCGTTTTCGCGTCCTGCCGCCGACGGACTCAACGGAGTTGGAGTTCGACGGCTTGCACCAAATCCACGAGATTCGCGGCCGTTTGCGGCAGATTGCCTTGGGGAAATGGCACGACGTCGCACGACAATTGACGTCCGAAACCCTCGAAGAACCAGTCGCGCGGTCCACGTGGATTCTGTCAGCCGATACGACGGTTGTCGTCGGCATGGGGGACAACGCGGTTCGCGCGCTGGGGAGTCCTGCCGACGACGATTCGGGCCGCGCGGCTGTCCGCGACTGGTTTCGCAACCACTATGCCGGCCAGACTCACCGCGTGCTGACCGCCTATTGCCTGGGGCTCGCCGAGGAAGCAGTGCCATCGCGGGAATCCCTGGACGAAACCGAAGTCGAATTTCGGGCCGATGCTGGAGACTGGGTCGAGTGGTATCTGGCGACCGGGGAGCCGTTTGGCAAAGCGGGCGGCTACGCCTTGCAGGGAGCCGGAAGTTTGTTTGTCTCGCGTGTTTCCGGAAGCCTCGGCAACGTGGTTGGTTTACCGCTCGAACGTCTGGCGAGAGATTTTCGGGAACTGGGGCTTCTCATGCCTTGAACGTGTGCGGGGCGGTGAGTGCATGGGATCTGGCGAATCAACAATTCGGACAGACTTGGCAAAGTTGATATTGCCAGTCTGGAGAACGGACGGATAATTGGGAAGATACGAGCGATGACCGCCAGCGTGGGAAGTTGCGAACAAGCGACAACCCCAAGGGTCTTGCCCGGTCCGCGTGATTGACCCCGCGACTGTTCTTTCCCACCAGCAAATCCCCGCGACCAGGGATGGTCGGGCTCTTTTCGGCAGGTGCCGCTTCCCAAGGCTGACGATTTCCGTGCCAGCCTGCGCGGCGCCGAGAGTCGCATTGTGCGAAGTCTCCGATCGAGCCAGGCAGGAGGCCCGGATTCGAAATTCGTCCACCCCCTTGAAGGAGCGAAATCGTGGCAATTGGTCAGAAGTTGCTTGCCGAAATCTCGGCTCGTCAGGATGTCGGCGCCTTTCGACAGGAACACTGGCAGGGGACGTTCGACGAATATCTCGATCTGGTGCGGGAGCGGCCGGAGATCACTCGGACCGCCCATCAGCGCATTTACGACATGGTCATGTCGTACGGCACGTACGAAGTCGATGAAGGCCGTCGTGACGGATTGGTGCGGTATCGCTTTTTCGATGACCCCGACAACGGCGGCGAAGACGCGATCTTCGGTTTGACCTCGCAACTCATGCAACTGGTCAGCGTGTTCCGCAGCGCGGCTCTCAAGTACGGCAGCGAACGCCGCGTGCTGCTGCTGCACGGCCCGGTCGGAAGTTCGAAGAGCACCATCGCGCGACTGCTCAAGAAAGGCTTGCAGCGGTACAGCCGCACGTCCGAGGGGGCCATCTATTCGTTCGGCTGGAAGGAGCCCGACGGCAGCGTCACCTGGGATCCGATGAACGGCGAGCCCCTGCAACTGATTCCCGTCGCCGCCCGCGAGGAAGTCTGCGCGAACCTGAATGATGCTCGCGATCCGTCGAAAGACTTTCTGGTGGAAATCCGCGGCGATGTCTGCCCATTGTCGCGGTTCTACTTCAAGCAGCGGCTCGAAGAGTACAACGGCGACTGGACCAAGGTTCTCGGAACCATCGTCGTCCGGCGATTCTTCCTCTCAGAACAGGACCGCGTCGGGATCGGCACGTTCCAGCCGAAGGATGAAAAGAACCAGGACTCCACGGAACTGACCGGCGACATCAATTACCGCAAGATCGCCGAGTACGGCAGCGAATCCGATCCGCGGGCCTTCAACTTCGATGGCGAGTTCAACGTCGCCAACCGCGGGATGATCGAGTTCATCGAAGTCCTGAAGCTGGATGTCGCGTTTCTGTACGACCTGCTCGGGGCGTCGCAGGAACATAAGATCAAGC
>JAHBXV010000075.1 GCA_019636285.1 Planctomycetaceae bacterium | reverse complement strand
GTTCCACAACCAATTGTGGTCCGCACACCGGACCCTACAAAAAAGTCATAGCCTCTTCGGGTTACTTCGTTACTCTAACTGAATCAACTCGCTCGTATTCAGCACGACGCGGCAGAGCGCCTTGAGCCCGTGCTGATTCAGCAGCTCGCGGCAAGCCGCCATCTCGTCGGGCGTCGGGTCACGTTGATAGCAAAGCTGCCAGACCCGCGTGATCTGGTCGTCGGGCGAGTTTCCCGCCTCGGCCATCGCACGATCCGCCAGAAAACCGGCCATCTCCAGCGTGAATTGATGGTTGAGCATCGTGAGCGCCTGAAGCGGCGTCGTGGTCTCTGCGCGGCGCGGCGTCGAGAACGCACAGTCGGGGCTATCGAAGTCGGTCATCACGTCGACTCTTGCCGCCCGCGCGTTGTGATGATAGATCGATCGCCGCCACGTCTCGGGGCCATGTCGATCCAACGGCACATACGTCGCCACGTTATCCTGCAAATACTGATACAGCCGAAACCCCGGTCCCCCCATCGTCAGGTCGAGTTTGCCCGACACGCCGAGGATCGTATCCCGCACTTCTTCGGCCGAGAGACGACGCGGGGGATAGCGCCACAACAAGCGGCTGTCACCATCAACGGCCGCGCAGTCCTCCCGGAACTGGCTCGACTGCCGATACGTCTCCGACATCACGATCAGCTTGTGCAACGGCTTCCACCGCCACCCCGTTTCATGAACCTGTCCCGCCAGCCAGTCGAGCAGTTCCGAATGCGTCGGCTGCGATCCCATCGCCCCGAAGTCGCTCGGCGTATCAACCAGCCCGATCCCGAAGTGATAATGCCATAGCCGATTGGCCAGCACGCGGGGCGTGAGCGGGTTTGTCGGATCAACGAGCCAGTTCGCGAAGGCCAGACGCCGTTCGCCTTCGGCTGACGTCGTTCCGAGGTCGTACTGACCGGCCACAGTGGGCAAAGTCGTCAGGCTCGCCGGGGTCACCGCGTCGCCCGCACGCTGCGGACTCCCTCCCAGAAACGTCGTGAACGGTCCCGGTGTCGATTCGCGCGTTCCGACCCACCAGACCGGCAGCGGCGGAACGGCGGCAATCTGTTGCTGCACCGCTGCCAGCTCCTGCTGGATCGAGGCGAGATTCGCCCTATCCTCGTCGGTCAACTCGGCATCGATCAACCGCTTGCGACGATGAGCGTCATTCATCGGCTGGCGATCGCGCGATGTGGCGACTTCGTTCCACGTCTCGCCGTCCACCGAGACTTGCAGGCGGTATTCGCACACAAAGTTCGCCACCGGATGCCCGGCCGACGCCCCGGCCCTGTCGCTGGAGAAGGTAACGCGGCCGATCGACGTGGGCGCGGCCAGCTCAATCGTCAACTCGGTTCCCGAGGCGAGCCAGCAGGCCCCGAAGCGACCATCGATGACGAGCGCCGCATCATAGGCCCCGCCAAAATCCTGAGCATTGCGGCTGTCGCCCCGAGCCACTCCGCCATTCATCGCGAGGGCCACGTTTCGTGAAGGTTCCTCAGCCGACCAGACCTCAAATTCTTCAATGCGATAACCCGTTCGTGCGTCCGGGTTCTGCTCCTGGCCATCGACAATCAGTCTGACGAACTTCGCCGTCGCCGGACCGAATACTTCTTCCGTCAACTGCCGCGAGACCGGCGGACGGGGCCACGTTTTCTGATACTCGGCCAGCTTCGCCTCGCCCCGTGCATGAGCAGCCGCGATCAGATCGTCGCGCGACTTGGTGAGCCTCTGCTGTTCCGCGTTCAGCCGTCCCAGTTGTTCATCGCGGCGTTGTCGCTCCTGGGACGTGCTCACCTCGCGCTGGCCATGCCGGATGCCGGCAAACGTCGCATACAGCCCGTAATAGTCGCGCTGCAAGATCGGATCGAACTTATGGTCATGACAGCGGGCGCATCCCACCGTCATTCCAAGAAACGCTTCGCTGCTCGCGCGAATGATTTCGTCAATCGTGTCGGCTCGAATCTGGGCTGCCTGCACCGGATCCTGATTACCCACGTCGTCATAGGGCCCAGCCACGAGAAACGCCGACGCAATCACTTTCGTCGGATCGTCTGGAAATAGCACATCCCCGGCCAGATGTTCCCTTACCAGTTGATCGAACGGCACATCTTCGTTCAACGATCGAATCACGTAATCGCGAAACGGCCACAGGTTCGTGATGATCTCGTTTCGCTCGAAACCCCGGCTTTCACCGAAGCGAATCACATCCAGCCAATGTCGCCCCCAGTGTTCGCCATAACGCGGACTGGCCAGCAGGCGATCGACCAGTTCCTCATAAGCCTCGGGGCGATCATCGGCCACAAACGCCGCCACTTCCTCGGGGGAGGGAGGCAAGCCAATGAGGTCGTACGTCACGCGGCGAATGAGCGTCCGCCGATCCGCCGGAGGATTCGGCGACAGCCCCTGTTCGCTGAACTTCGCGGCGATGAAACGGTCGATGGAATGCGACCGCCACGCCTCGGGACCACTTCCCTCGGGCGGCTCGACGTTGGCAAGCGGTTGCAGCGACCACCAGTTGCGGTTGATCCGCGACGGCTCGGTCAGTTCGGCTCCCTCGGGCCAGGCAGCTCCCTCTTCGATCCATCGCCGTAGGAGGGACACGGCCCGCTCATCCAGCGGCTTCCCCTCGCGAGGCATGGCCGGTGGCTCGCCTCCCTGCGACGTCACCTGGACGAGCAGCGAACTTCCGGACGGATCGCGGGCCACCACCACGCCGCTGCCGAACACCCCCTCGGCTGTCGTCAGCGAAAGTTCCCCCTTCGCGTTCTTCGGTTGATGACACCGCACGCAATGGGTCTCAAGGATAGGCGCAATATCTCGCCGAAAATCAACCGGCCCCGCCGGCTCCGCCTCGGCAGCCGCCAGCATCCCACCCAGCCAGCCGCCTGCGATGAATACCAGTCCGAAAAGCTGCCAGCCATTCATGAGCCACGATCTCGCACGGGTGTCCATCCAGAAGCATCAGCCTCGGCGAAGCATCGCCCCGCCGGTCCAACCCGCGCGGGTTTTTTTGCCCACACGAAAACGAACCAGGGCGGCGAGCCCCGACAAAGCCGACCCCCTCCATTGAACCACCGCCCAAGGCGCTCCGCCACTCGGGAATGGTGAAGCGGACTTCTGTGGGAAGTTCACGAGCCGCCGTTTCCCTGGGAACGGGTGAGGGATTCATGACGGCGCGGAGACTTGCGTTCCACTCTCGACGCTTTCGTCCGCGAAGCGGTCTCAGACGGTAGTTGTCCCGACCCCCGCGGGGACACTCGCAGGGAGGAACATGTGAGGTCTGGGAGGGCTGTTCGCCCAAAAATCGTCATGTTCCTCAGGAGTACCGGAACCAGGTGGACCTCCGCGATCGCGACATTCTGCCCAGGCAGACTTCAGTCGAAATGCCGCGCGACGAACGGCGAACGGAAACTCCAAAGAGAGCCGCCGCGGCCGCGTGGAACCTGAACAGTGGACGACGAATTCTCACGTTCTGCTTCCCGGAATGTCCGCCGTCCCAGGAAGAATCGAACGAACCGGCCAGAGAGAGTGTGACGCCTGCGATGACGTCTACAAATGTAGGGATATCAGACCCCGCTTTTCCGGATCGTTTTCGGGCTCGTCGATCTTTGTTCCATGACTGGCGGTTAGTGTTCGATGATAGACGGGCTATAACGGAAACACCGTCGGTGACGGCTATTTCCAAAACACGTGTCTTCGCAGGGAGGCGGAGAATGCCGGTGGGCCGGATTGTCTCGAATGGCGTGTCGAATCGTTCCAACAAGGCATGGATTGCCGCGTTCTGGGAACGCTATCGTCGACACATTCTGCGGGCGGCGCTTCCGCTGGCGATGGTGGCTCCGGCATGGTCCGCCGATTATCAGGTCACCTCGACCGCGGACACCTCCGATCCCGGAACGCTGCGCTGGGCGATCGAGCAGGCGAATGCGAACCCGGCCCAGGCGGACAAGATCACTTTCAATCTGCCGTACGGTCACGAAACGATCGAGCTGTCCAGCTATCTGCCCATCATCAATAAAACGGGCGGCTCCCTGGAAATTATTGGCCAGGGAACCACGGTCGTCGACGGCCAGTCGCAACATCGGCCGTTCTTCGTGAATGCCGGTTCGGTCACGATCAGCAATTTGACCATTCAAAACGGCCTCGCCCAAGGGGGCAATGGAGGGGACGCGACCAGTACCGGGGGGGGCGGCGGCCTCGGGGCCGGTGGGGCCATCTTCGTGCGGGACGGCGCGTCCGTGACCGTCGATGCGGTCAACTTCCTCGGGAATGCCGCGGCAGGGGGGCAAGGGGGAACACACGGCGGCGGCACCTTTATTAGCGGCGCGGGCGGGGGCGGCCTCGGCGGGGACGGAGGTTCCGGAGTGGGACAAAGCGGCGGGGGTGGCGGTGGGGGCGCGCTGCCGGGACAGGATGGTCTAGCTGCCGCGGGAAATAATGGCGGTGACGGCGGTGGACCATATGGAGGAGTTGGAGGCGCGGGAACTGGCGGTATTCCCGGGGGGGCAGGTGGCGACTTGAGCGGTGGCGGGGGAGGCGGCGGGAGCGGCGCCGCGGCAGGTGGCGCGGGTGGTTTCGGCGGCGGTGGCGGCGGTGCGACGAGCTATATTACTGCTCCAGGTGGCACCGGTGGATTTGGCGGCGGTGGTGGCAGCAGCCCGATCGGCTCGGGCAACGGTGGTTTCGGCGGCGGAGGTGGCGGGGCCTTCTCGGGCCAGGGAACCGGCGGTTTCGGCGGCGGAAATGGATCTGGTCCGAATGGCGGGGGCGGGGCCGCGTTCGGCGGTGCGATCTTCGTGATGGACGGAGCGTCTCTCACCGTTAAAGATTCTGCCTTTTCTCAGGGCTCCGTGACCGTCGGACTGGGAGGCGGCAGCAACCTCGCCAATGCAGGCATGGCAGCCGGCAGTGCGTTCTTCCTGCAAGACACCGACGTGACCATCGAAGTCACCGGCACCAACGAAGTCACGATCGCGGACACCATCGCCGATGCCGCCGGCAACTCGCAGCCCGGCGGAATCATCAAGACCGGAACCGGCACGCTGATTCTCTCCGGCACGAACACCTACACCGGCGGGACCAGCTTCAACGAGGGGGTCGTCGCCATCACCTCCGGCGACAATCTGGGCACCGGGGCGCTGAGTTTCAATGGCGGCACGCTCCGCACCGACGCCAGCGTCACGCTGACGAACAACTTCGATCTCCAGTCCGGTGGCGGCACGATCGACACCAACGGCTACGATTCCACGCTCTCCGGCTCACTCAGCGGGACCGGCGACCTGACAAAAGCCGGGGCGGGCTCGCTCGGCTTGTCGGGGTTTCATTTCTATTCCGGCGACATTCTCTTGAATGCCGGGACGCTGGCGTTGTCCGGCGGCATCACCACTCTGGGGAGCGGCAGCATCCAGGCCAACGGCGGATCGTTGTACTTCTACAACGGCACGAACAGCCAGACCCTGTACAACGACATTGTCTTGAACAGCGATCTGACCATCGAACAAAACAACCCGCTCCCTGGAGGTGGCACTACCATTCTCTATGGGGATTTGTCGGGCTCGGGGGAACTGACAATCCAGAGGTCCGACGGCAGTTACGGTGCCGCTCTTTGGCTGCAAGGCAACAATAGTGGTTTCAACGGGGCGTTGAACATTCAGGGTGGCTGGGTCGAAGCCCGCACCAGCAACGCGTTGAACCAACAGAACAACGTGGCCATCGCGGATGGCGCGATACTCTCCATCAATACGAACCGCGAGGTCATCATTGGCGACCTGACGGGCGAGGGCGAGGTCGTTCTCTACGGTGGCACCAAGGTCACTGTTGGCACCGGAAACGACTCCATCTTCGATGGCCGATTTGTGCAAATGTCGGGAACGGGAAATTTCGAGAAAGTTGGCACCGGTAGCCTGACGCTGACCGGCGAGAATGCGTGGAACGGCCATGCCCTTCTACACGGCGGAACGACGACGGTCAGCGCGGGGAAACTGATCGGCTCGACGTCCGCCTTCTATGACAAAGACATTACCAACAACGCCACCGTCGTCTTCGACCAGGACACCGACGGTACTTATGGCGGCGTCATGAGCGGTTCCGGCATCCTGGTCAAGACCGGGACCGGGACCGTCACGCTGTCGGAAACCAATACCTACCAAGGCGGCACGTCGCTCAACGAGGGTGTTCTCGCCGTTTCGTCAGAGAATAATCTGGGGACGGGAGCCCTGAACTTCAACGGCGGCACCCTGCGAACGAATGCCTCCATGACCACCAGCAGGGCCATCTCGCTGGGGCTCAACGGAGGAACGATAGACACGAACGGTTTCGATTCCGTAATCACCACGAATTCCTTTACCATCGGTGGAGTAGGAACCTTCACCAAGATCGGGGAGGGAACCTTAACCGTTCAGAACGACTACGGCATCGCGGCTGATGTCGTCGTTGATGAAGGGACGCTCCAATACGCCGACCAGGGTGGCTATTTCGGCAGCATGACCGTCACTGTGAATGACGGCGGTCTCTTTCGCGCCAGTTCCAACGCCCCCAACGTCGTCGTGAACAGCGGCGGAAGCCTGGAAGCCGGGACAACGACAAGCGTTGGATACGTCTATCTTGAATCGTTGACGATGAACGACGGCGCCATTCTCAACATGCGCCTCGGGCAAGCGGACGTCGAAGGCGGATCCTACAACGATTTCATCTACGTCTCGGGCGACGTCACGCTCGACGGCACGTTGAACTTGAGCAATTCCCAGGTGACGGAGTTCGAGTTCGGCACGTATGCATTGATGGGCTATAGCGGCACCCTGACCAATAACGGCATCACCGTCGGTGACATGCCGGAGGGAATGACCGATGCCGAGTTGCAGTTCCTCGCGGACACCAAACGGGTCAACGTCGTCCTGAGCGGTGCGCTGTTCTTCAATGGAGCCGTGACCCACGCGGATGGAATCGTCCACGGCGGCAGCGGTGTTTGGGATGATTCGACCACCAACTGGACCAATCCCGGCGGAACCACTGAAAAAGCCTGGAAAGACAAAGTCGGCGTCTTCGCGGGGCCGGCTGGCGGGACGGTCAGCATCGCCGGCGAGCAGACCTTCACGGGGTTGCAGTTCTCAACCAATGGGTACGAACTGGTGGACGGCGACAACGGCAGCCTGCTGCTGAATGGCAACGGCCAGATTCGCGTCGACGACTCCATCACCGCCACCATCTCGGCTCCGCTGACGGGAACCGGGAGCCTGGAAAAGCTCGACGACGGCACGCTGATTCTTAGCGGCACCAACACCTACACCGGCGGCACCACGGTTACCGGCGGAACCTTGCAGGGCGATACCAACAGCCTGCAAGGCGACATCACGAATAACGCCAGCCTGGTCTTCGATCAGAGCTTCGACGGGAGTTTCGACGACACGATCAGCGGAACCGGCCTGTTGGTCAAGAATGGCTCCGGCTCCGTCACGCTGTCGGGAACTAACACTTACAGCGGCGGAACAACCATCAATAGCGGCACGCTGGCAGTCACCGACGACACCAATCTGGGCGACGTCTCCGGCGATCTGACCTTCAACGGCGGAACCCTGCGCTACGGCAGCGATTACTCGATCGATCGGAAGATCATCCTCGAGAGTGGCGGCGGCACGATCGAGGTGCTCGATGGCGTCGGGGTTCCCACGATCAGCGGGGAGATCAGCGGCACCGGCAGTCTGACCCTCGCCGGGCCTGGGAGCTTGTTTCTCACCAATGGGGGCGTGAATTCCTACTCCGGCGGCACGATCCTGAACGGCGGTACGCTGCATGTCTTTCAGGATGCCAATCTCGGCGATGTTTCCGGCGATCTGACACTCAATGGCGGCAGGATCTTCTTTCGCGAGTCCGCGACGTTCGCTCGAGACGTGGTCCTCGGCGGCGATTCAGACATCCTGGTGGCGGACGGCGTGACGACAATCCTGACAGGAGAAATCAGCGGCGTGAACTCGCTGAATCTCAGTTCTGGTCTGAACGGCACGTTGATCCTGGATGGCTCCAACACCTACACCGGCGGTACGAACGTGCTCACCGGAACGCTGCGGCTCGGCTCGCACGGATCCCTGGCGAGTACCGGTGCTCTGACGATCGAAGCCGACGGTATCTTCGATCTGAACGACAACACGCAGACGGTGGGAACGCTCTCCGGCGCTGGAAGCCTGCTGCTCGGCGACGGCGAATTCACCACCGACACGAGCGCCGACTCGATCTTCAGCGGTGTCATCAGCGGGAACGGTTCCTTCACGAAGGACGGCTCCGGTCGACTGGAGCTGACCGGCATCCACACCTACACCGGCGGCACCACGGTTGAAGGCGGCGAACTGAAGATCAACGGCTCGCTGGCCAGCGTGGTCACCGTGGGAGCGGACGGGCGCCTTTCCGGGACCGGTGTTCTCGCCGGGTTGAATAACCAGGGACTCCTCGCTCCCGGCAACTCGATCGGCACCCTGGTCGTGAACGGGAATGCCCAGTTGCAAAGCACGGGCACGCTGGAGATCGAGATCAACGATGGTTCGGCCGTTCCCGAACCCGGAATCAACAACGATCTGATCGACGTCCAGGGGACCGCGGAACTCGGGGGGACGGTCAATGTCCTTGCCGACAATGTCGCGGGCAACTTCACCAACGGCACCGAATTCTACTTCCTGCGAGCCAGCGACGGCTTCGGCGGCAGCGAGTTCGACGGCGTCACCGACAATCTGGCCTTCTTCGACGCGATTCTCGGATACCGCCAGGGAACGGCGAGCGAGGAATTCGCCTACTTCTGGCTGAAGGCGAATGAAACCAATTTCAGGTTTCACGCCGGAACGACTAACAAATGGCAAATCGCCAACTATCTCGACCAGAACTACAATTCAGCCACCGGCCCCGTCGAGGTTCTCTACAACCAGTTGATGGGCATGACGAACGAGCAACTTTCCTCGGCGTTCGACCAGATGACCGGCGAAGTCTATGCGTCGCTGGCTCAACTGGCCATTCAGAACATGCTGCAGAACCAGTTGCTGCTCCGTCAGAATCTGTTCAGCAACTCGGCCGCCGCCGATTGGCTGGCCGCGCGGGATTCCTCCGCTCCGATCATCGACGCCAACGGCAACGCTCTTGTCCTGGTGCAGAACCCGGAAACCGGCGAGTTGGAATGGGCCGCGATCCGGGCTCAAGACCGTGCCGACTGGCGCGGTTGGATCTCGGGATACGGCGTCGGCGGCACGGCCGGCAGCGACGGCAATGCCAGCTCGGCGAAATACGCCATCGGGGGTACCACCTTTGGTGCCGATCGGGAAATCGATAAGCAAACGCGACTCGGCCTCCATGGTTCCTATGCGAACCTCAACCTCAATACGCGAAATGGTCTCCAGTCCACCGAATCTGACGCCGTGCAGTTTGGCAGCTACCTGCTCCGGAACCATCAGGATGCCCGCTACACGCTGGCATCGTTCGGGATCGGCTTCAACGACTACGATTCTCGCCGTTCCGTGCTGGGCCAGACGGCTACGGGAGACACCAATGGCTGGCAGGCCAATACGTGGTTGGAACACGGCTTGCGGTTCGAGACAAGGAGCGTGACGCTGCAACCCTTCACCGCGCTGCAATACCTGTACGTGGGTCAGAATGACTTCCGCGAAAACGGCGCCGGCGTGTTGAACCTGGACGTGGAGGGGCTCGATACCCATGCGTTGCGAGGCGTGCTGGGGGCATCGGTCGCAAGACCCTTTGAAACCGGCCGCGGCCTCTTGGTCCCGACGTTCCACGCGATGTGGCTGCACGAATTCCTGGACACCAGCAGTGTGCTGAACACGACGTTCGCCAGCGTCGGCGGCTCCAGTTTCGCGACTCGCGGATTGGATTACGGCCGAGACTGGGCGGTCCTCGGCAGCGGCTTGCAGTGGGAAACCGGTCGAAACTGGTCGGTCCTGCTGAACTACGACCTCCAGTTCAACGCCGTCCAAACCTTCCACATGGGCAGCGGAGCCGTGCAGTTCCAGTGGTAATACGCCTCCGGGTCAGGGGAGGCTCGCTGTCCTGACGTTCTGAGAACCCATAAAAGGCCCCCGAAAACCGGGGGTCTTTCCTTTGACCTGGCATCAACCACGCGCGTCCCCGGCGCGATTTCTCTCAGTTGCGAGGGGGATAGCGACGGGGACCGGAAAACAGATTCTGCCTAAGCGGCCTTCGGTTTCGATCTGCTCGCGCTTCCCTCATATCGATCTGACTGCGGCCCCGAGGCAACCGGCACGGACCGTATGGGTCGGCATCTGGAGCGGGGCGGATTTGCCTGTGCATCGGGGACCGTGGGACGGCCAGAACGATCGCAATTCATCGTACAAAGTCGCCGGGCAGCGCGTGGTGACTTTGTACGATGAATTGCTTGGTTCGGTGTCTTCATCCTCACGGCGCCTGCCAGATCCAGAGTTCCTTCGATTGATCTCTAAAGTTCTCGCGGGCAAAACCGGGAGTCATCAGGCCACCATGTTGCTCGGCAAGTAGGGTGATTGACTCCGCGTGTTGTTTCCACTCCTCGGCGGTCTTTTGAGATGTTGTATTCTGGCCTTGCCAAGGGGGCAAAATGGCGTTGCCCGTTGAGAAGTCAAAGCCAAAGGCCGTGACTTCCTGCTGGTCGTCGCCTGCAAGGCGAATCGAGAAGACGGCGAGGTGTCCGTCTTGGGACCAATTGAGTTGTGTGAAGGAGTACAGCCTATTCCAATCTAGTGGAGTGATCCGCTGCGGATAGCCTGCGTTGACGGATGGAGACTTGACAAGGAGGGAGATTCCACGGTCCACAAACCCATCTTCCAGCAATAACACCGCGTTCTTGGTATCTGTCGGCGAAGGCACGGTGGCCAGAACGGGGCTCGACAACTGCTGCATTAAGATCAGGCATAGAACGACATAGCTCAGGGCAAAAATGCCGATGGTACCAGCTATGATGCCGAGTAGAATTTTGGCTTTCTTGTTCATCTCTCACCTGTAGATTGCAAACGTGCATCCTATCATGGAGGCAGTGGATCCTCGTCAACCGAACCCCGGAGACTCTTGCGGGACGCCGGTTTTCACGACCGAAACGAGTGCTACGTAACCTCCTGTCCCTCAGACGAGTTACATCACGTTCACAAACTTGTTGCAGCGCCCACGAAAAAAAAAGAGCGCGGATGACCAAGGCAAGCAGACCGATAGGCCGCCACCAGACCGAGAACTCAGTGCCATCATCGAAGCATGGGCTGCTCTGCCCCGACATCTGAAAACGGCCATCCTGGCAATCGTCGGGCAGTGGCCCTCGGTTCCGTCGACGAGGTTCGCTTTCCTGATGATTGGAGAACGCTCAAAATGCCCCCCGAAAACCGGGGGCCTTTCATTTGACCTGGCATTGACCACGCGCGTCTCTGGCGCAGACTTCGCTCGTTTGCGGGGGGAGAGCGACGGGGACCGGAAAATAGATTCTGCCTGACTGGCCTTCGGTTTCGGCTCCGGTCTGCGCTCGGTCTCCCTCATCTCGATCTGACTACGGGCCTGAGTCAACAGACACTTACCCGGATGGGGCGGCATCTGCGGCGGGTCGGGTTCGCCTGGACCATGTAGCCCGGGGGACGGCCGAACGCTTCGCATCAGCGGGCCGGCGCGATACGTGCTGATTTCAAAACCGACCCGGCCGCCGGCTCCGTTGCATGCGATTGTTACCCGAGGTACTCCAGTCGATGGATGATTGCCATTGCGTCCGCACTCTCCGCATATCTTGAGTACAACTTGTACGTCCCAATCTCCATCGAGAGGTGTATTCGAGGTGCATCGTCGTCGTGAAAGGTGCAAGTATCCATGATTGTCATCGCTTCGTTGACGATTTCGATTTCCAACTCTTCGTCCCAAGAGTCCGTGTTTGCTTCGGCAATTGCAAAGGCGGCAAGACGTTCAAGCGAGTCTGCGCCGACCCATCGAACAAGCAAGCCAGCGAATTCATCTTCAAAGAAGAAGATATCGGACGGATCGTCACCAAATATCACCAGTGGCGTTCCCCACGGGGAAATGATTCCGCAGTACTCGTTGATTGAACAGGCGAGGCCGTAGAGACCACTGTCAGGCGTAGGCGATGTGCCGAGTTCATCAATCCAAGTCCCGACGTCGGACGTTGGGAGAAACACGCGCGGACCACCGAGGCTAGATACGTACTGCATGTCGCTGTCGGGTAACAGGTATTGGACCGCCGAATTGCGGTAGAGTGTTACCGCACTTCGGCGGTGTAGCACGGACTTCCGAACTTTGATTTGTCAGACTGCGAACGAGTTGCGCCCGAACGCCGTTCGGATTGCCTTGCTACACCGCACAGGGCTCCCGTACTACGCCGCAGTCTCCACAGTTGGGATTCTATCCGCCCCAAAACGCCCCCGCTATCGCGTTCCATCCAGAAGCAGGCACCGACATCCGAACCGTACAGGATCTGCGGGGACATCAGAGCGTCGAAACAACGATGATTGACACGCACGTCATGCCAAGCCAGGGCTGGGAGTGAGGAGCCCCTTGGATCTCTCCTAGCGAACCGAAATGTCTGAAACGTTCGGAAGTCCCCCTCCGTTGTCCGGACAGTCGCGGCGGGGGTTCTTCTCGTTTTCCCGTTCGCCTCCCCCAACCCTGTAGCCGCCTGATGTTCCGCCGTCGACCGTCAGCCTGTGTGTGGGGGTTCACCTGGTGGGGGTCCCCACACGCAGGCTGACGCGAGACCACCAAACGCGGGGAGGCGAACCGCGTGAGGGATCGCAGCAGAGACCCCGGAGCGCAGGCCTTGCGAGCACCGGAGTCGGAGCGAAGAGCCCGACCCGCCAGGGGCACGCCCACCCTCCACGCAGGTTTCTCTCATCTGGGGAATAGTGACCGGGACCGGAAAACAGAGTCTGCCTGAACGGCCATCGGTTTCGGCTTCGGTCGGTTTCCCGAATCTCAATCGCCAACGCGAGCGGGTCGGGTTGGCCCGGGCCAGAGGGACCGGGGGTCGGCCGTGACGACCGGGATCAGCGGGCAGCGGGAGTTGACATGATCTCACAAGGAGCCACCCCACTGCCGCTCCGGTGTATCCCACGTTTTGTCCGTATTCGGGGTTGGTGTCCGATCAATCCGTCATCTGGAAGTACAGGACACCGTTTTCGTCATCAACGAATATGGTCGGCCGATGTGAGAATTGTCGATCGGCAGATTCATAAAGTGTGCCAAGAGCATTGGACGGCGGCAGCATCCAGTCAGCATCCACTCCAAATCCGGTCTTGTACAAGTTGACTTCGTGAGCAGTTATTGGTGATCCGGAACTCGGTGTTTTCCGAAGCCGTGGTTTGTCCCAGCGGGCCGTAAATTCAGCTTGAGCGTGCGCGTGCAAATCGGCAACAGGCGCCGAGAAGCGATAGATGAGAAGCCGGCCACCAAGACCGACCGAAGCACGGCAGTAGCGAACATTTGTCGCCGTCTCGGGAAGTGAGCCAGACAGCGTGGCTGCGAGTGCGTCCGGAGTAGCGTGTGCATATCCGTTTGATTGTGTTACGTGCGGTCGGTTCATCCTGACAACGAGCAAAATTAAGAACGCGGCAAAGAGAACGCCAATCCCGACGACGCTTCGGAAAAACCATCGCCATAGCGTTTCCATCTGGCATTTCACTCAGTCGAACGAACGAAACAGCTCAACTGCCGGCGGGGCCAGGTCGGCTACCCGTGACGAAAAGGCTACACTCTCCGCCGGTCAGGTGCAGCGCGCGTATAACTCCAGGCGGAAATCGACGTGCGGGGTCGATTCGAGATCTGAGAAGATGACCTGGCCTCTCTGTCGAATGGTGGAAACAACCACTTCCCCACAAAGGCGGGCCATGGCTACCAGGCAGGTGCGTTGATTGGCCGAAGTGCCATGAACGTCTCGAAAAGACGTGCGCCAAGTCCCGAAGTCACTTTGCAATGGTGGTGATCTCGACTTTTGCTGGGGGATTAAGGCAGCGGATGTACCACCGAATCATCATAGCCGCGACAACGGCTCCGCCGATCACAAGCATGCCGACAGGGCCGACCGCATTGAGAAGCACGGCAAGCCCTCGGCCGCGCCCGCGAACGTTATCGACATCGGCTGGGCTATCTTGCGCGAATCCTGCCCATGCCAACAGGCCACAAGCGAGGATGGCCATCGTACTGTAAATTATGGGCCCCATCCCGACATGCCAAATGCTCGCCGGAACTTCGCTGCGCTCGCAAGGGCCAACCAGATCAGTCAGGTGGTCAATAAATGGTTGGCGATTGTCGCGACTACTAAAGTAAGCCAGCAACGATCTGGATTTGCCGTGAGCGTCTTCTTTTTCATACAGTTCCAGGAACGATTCGTCTTCGTGCCACGCGGCCCGCTGAAAGTTCTTTAGCTCGATCAATCCCAAGGCCGCGCCCAGCGGTGTGATTGATTTCAGGTAGACCGGCAAGTCCTTGTTCGACGCAATCGCGGCGTGTACGGCGCTTTGCTTGCCTGGTTTAAGGTTGGCGGACACGACATATGTGTTGGTGAGAATGAGCGGGTGATACCATCCTTGGTCGAAAAGTTCGTCCATGAACAACGGCGTGTGCTCTTGAATTGCGTCTGTCATGGGAAGCCGTCCTAGGACTTGAATCGACACGTGAAGCGCGCGAGCAGGCGTTACGGCGCGAGTGGTCCATGCATCATTGTCAGCCCGCGCCCCACGCGAATCATTGCGTGACTCATGCTGCACGGAGTGTGCGACGTTATCAAGTCTTTTCGCGACGCGATAGGCCGTTTCAACATAACTCTCGTTGGGGCCACGACTCAGACCGTCAGCCGGGCTGCGGACGCGACGCCGGCCTCGGATCTCAAGTACGAATGTCGGACCCGTCGGCCAGGAGCTGAGTTACAAACGAATGGCGAAAAGTGTGACTAGTGATTCGCTTTTTAAGGCTAGGTGGCGCTCAGTGAAGCAGAGCCAAAAGCCCGGGCCAGGGTCCGGAAGCCTCCAAGAATTTCCACGTTGTGAAACGCTGTCGACTTACCCGCGGTGTCCGGACAGACGCAACAGATATAATGCCCCGTCGGCTCGCTGCGAGCCTGGCAGTGCGGCACGCCATTACGCCGTCCGTATGACATCTTCCGCCGATAAACCTTCGGGCAATTCGTCGTACTCGAAGCTCGCGTACGCGGTGCCAACTCCAAAGGTCGAGATCCCCAAAGCGTTCACAAGGTCGCCATGCCGCTCGAAGGCAAACACGTAGCCGTCGTCATCAAAGGATGACTTGCGGAGGACGCGCTCGACTTCCTCAATCTTCGTTGATCCAAAGGCTGCGCAGAGTTTCGCGGCGTCGCCTCCAACCGGAGCCGAGGGCTCAGCGCTCTCATCGAAGTAGCCGGGCGAGGAGTCGTACTCATCCTCCAGCTTGCCATCCCTGTAGAGCTGATACCAAAATATGTCGTCGTCGTGATTCAGCACTGCGAGCACAGGGCAGCGAAGCTTTAGAGACAGCTCCGTCGCGAGCGACGAGATCACCTCCTGGTCCTGGCTGTCCGACTCCTCATCGAACACGACGACAGTGTCGTTGGCAGATTGTGTCACGATGCACGTCCGTTCGGCGAGCGCCTTTGCGACCTCGCCCTGCGTGACGCCGTGAGTTGTGTAGTTGACGTAGAAGTTCCCCATGCCGAACTGCTCCTTATGAACGACAGCGGAAACGGTGCCGCCGCCAATTGGCCATGATTTCAAGACCCGCGTGACCGGCGGTTCGCGTTCACCGCTTGGTTCGGGCTTCTGTATGGCTCGCGCACTCGCGCCACACATTGGCGCAGAGCCAGCCAAACTCCGTATCAAGCGAACTCTTGATCCTTTTCTTTTCCCGATTCGAGTGTTTTGGAGCGCCCCAATAGAAGTCGGACTCCCGTTCCCAATACTGTCCGAGTCGATCACGCAAATCGGGCGGTAGTGAAACCCCCAATCTCTCTGGCAGGTGATGCAACGCAATCCTCGCAATTGGACTCCACGAATCGTCGTTGCACTTTGTCAAGCTGTTGAGCAGCACATTATCGATGCTGGGAGTGGGATGCGAAATCATTAGCTCGATGATCCCGAGCGTCTCTTTGGCGGTGGATTCATTGGTGATCGCCCTGATCAGTAATTCAGATTCTTCGGGCAAGAGCCACTTATCGCTTGGAGTGTCGCGAGGCTTTGCACAAGCCAGCGACCATAAGCCTTCCTGCCTGGTAACCGGGTTCAAAGAGCAGCGAACACTCCATCTCAAGAGTGCTTCGCGAATCCGCTGATCTTCCGGCAACTTGTAAATCTTCGGAAGTTCGTCCAAAGCCGATTTGTAGTGCTTTAGTCCAGTCGCGTCCGTGCTGATAATTGCCTCCGAAGCGCCGACGGGAGTAAACATCAGTTCTTCGGAATCCCACGCCAGGAACAATAGGATTCGTTCACTTGCTTTGAATGCATGTGGGTATGGGCACCCTCCAAGTTGCGTGAAAACCGTCACAAAGGGCTGAACCTTCGCAGCATCGCCTTTCAGGACCGTGACAACCGAAAGACTCGCGCGTTGCTGGGCACCGTCATTTACCGTCGAGATGACGTCTGCAAACAGAATCGCATCTGACTGCTTCCACAGCTCGTATAAAGGAAGGGGAGATCCCGGAAAGGCGAACAGATGCTTAGAGAATCCCAGGACTAGGACACACGCGGCCGCTCTTGCAAAGCGAACGAAAGGGCTGGCGTTCATGATTGAGAGCCCGAAAGTGTTCTTAGGATGGCCAGCGTATTACGTGTAGGCCGAATGTTTGTCAGGCTAACGCGCGGAGCGCCAAATGCCGTAATGTCCATGCTCCGTTGTGATCGCTACTTTCTCAGGACTTTCCCTGCTTGATCGACTGTTGCAGCCTGGCGCTCACCGGGAGCATGAGCCCGTCGTCAGCCGGGCTGCGGACACCGCGCCCGCATCGGTTCAGTACATGAGTGTCAATGATTGTCGTGCGAACGTCTTTGTGGGCCAGGAGTTCCTGCACGATACGAATGTCATGCCGGTCAACGATGAGGTGAGTTGTAAACGAATGGCGAAATGCGTGTGTAGTGACTCGCTTTGCAAGACCGTCCTGCGTTCAGTGAACCAGAACCAAAATCCATCTGCAAGGTCCGGAATCTTTGAAGACTTCCTACGCGGACTTTGAATCCGACCGAGCCGACCGCTGCTTGTGACACGCACATTCGACGGGTCGGCCGAACCGCTTCCAGCGAGCCATCGAGGAAACGGAGAGAATCCGTCGACCAGAAGCCCGATCAAGACGGACTCAAAGAGCAAGCCCACCGCCAGCGAAAGACCGCCGAGAATTCTGGCGGGGTTTCCGGTCAGCCGTGAATGGCCGAAGGGACATCAGGAGCGGGAGGAAGAGTAGGAGAGCAGTGGAACAGTAGGCCGCAGTGGAGTTCAACTCTTTCTACTGATCTACTGTTCTCCTGCTCCACTGCTCCGCTTTTTCGCCCTGAGGCGAAAAAGCGGAGAGGCAGGGATTCGAACCCTGGAGACCCTTGCGGGTCTGCCGGTTTTCAAGACCGAATGGAGGATTACGGAACCGTCTGTTCTGACAACGAGTTGCGGCAAACTGGAGACGTCGTTGCAGCGCCCATTGCAGCGCGGCAGGGGTCGGATGCAGTGGGCGAGGGTGGCGAACGACACGATCCAGGATTTCCGAATTCAGAACTCCGCGCCGTCATCGACGCATGGAACCACCTGCCAAGACATCTGAAAACCGCCATTCTGGCTATCGTCGGGCAGGCACCTTCGGTTCCGTAAACATCTGTGCGGGGCGTGGTGGCAGTGACCATCGGGAACGTCTCCGTTTTGGGGTGATTCTGAAGTCCGTTGAGCCAAGCGCTCACGCTTTTGGGCAACGGAGACGAAGGCCCAAAGCGCGGGGGGAGCGAGGTCAAGGACTGGCTGGTGGGAGGGCACCGCTCTGCACGCAGCGCAGCGGAGGAAGAGGGGGAGGAAGCCGATCGGACAGCGCGGCCCCGATCCTTGACGGCGCGGGGAGATTCCCCTCCAATCACCACGAAGAGCCGCCGTGAGCGTCCGCATCAGGCCGAAAGGCCGTTGCCCCAGCGGGAGAGACGGGCTTACGTCCCCGTTCGCGGGGACCGAGCGCATAGCGAGCTTTAATACGGTGCCCCCGTCTCGTTCACCCCACTATGAAAGCGGATTTGGTCGGTGTCACAGCGTGTTATTCGGCCAAGCCGTTATTCGATCCTTATGGGCCATACCGACGCAAGCGAGCCACAAGCGTTCCAGATTCTCGCTTTTGCATCTATTCGACATTCCATCAATGCAATGTCTTACATGCATCGCCGTCGAATCACATCCCTCCATTCATGAAACCATCCGTCCTTTCTTATGTCGATCGTTGGCTCTAGCCAATTAACCGCAAGGATGACCTTGGATTCTTCCTGAATTGACATCAGGCGGGCACAGGCAACCCCATTATTATTATAGCTCGCTAGAATTGCATCTTGTGTCCAGTGCGCATGGTCGGGCTCGTTGCGCGGCAGCCGCTCCTTAACGTCACTCCACGCTTGATGACTCACGTCACCGAGCGCTCCGGCGCAGACAAGCGCCTTCGCGCAATATATTCGTGTCTCACAATGAGTCGTTTCACTCATTTTCGCAACAAGAACCTCAATCGCAGCCGAGGACGCGATCCATCCAAGGCATCGCATTTCTAAATCATGCACACAGCACAAAGGAATCCTCAACAAACGTGACACAAGGGACTCGTCTCGTAAGCACGCTCTGACCAAGTCGGCAACATCTCGGTGGCGTCCGGTCTCGTAGACGTCACTCAGCCTCGCAATTACCTCAGACCGTAGTTGCTCATTTACTTCACGGTAATTATTGCGAACAAGCAGCACGTCCCTCATTACCCAAAGCGAGGCCGTTTGCACGGCACCATTCGTGGACTCAAGCCCCCGAAACGCAATCAAGAGTTGCTCCGAAATGCTCTTGCCGCGACAACTGTAGCGTATTTCACTGTAATGCGCCAGCGGCAAGCAAGACGAATCGGACATTTTGATGCCTGTTCTTCGATCATTTTTTTGATTGACGTTACACACCGCACTTGTCAGTCCGAAGTGTTGCGACCCTCGTATGCGTCCCGAGCCTCTCGGAGCTTGCATCGCATATCGTAGTCGGAATAGCAGTTGTCCCACGAATTTCCATCCACCACTGTTGGTGGGCAGCAGAATCCGTCACACTCCAGGATCGGTGTCCATTCGCAGTGTGCGACGCAACCCGAGTTGTTTCCGCCACTCGATTCGAGTGGTAGACAGCACCAGCACTCCCACTCCCAAGGCATAAATGAATCGCGACCTGGTGGAAAACGATAGCCCTTTTTCTTCGGTCTAACACGCCCCTTGATGACTTTGTCCCAGTAGTCCTGCTCCGATTCTTCAAAGTCCCGTGGTGAGCTGTCTGGCCCCATAATCGAAGGACTGCGCTCGGGATAAACCCCTGTCGGCGAAAAATGTGGGTACAGTGTTCGCGGTGGTACCCAATCAGGAAATCCGCCGGGCGGTGCGCCAGTGCCAGGGCGGCCATCCGGACGAGTCGGTGGCTGTGGTCGAGGGCGCCAAGGCCGTACGATTGGATCGTACTGTCGATTTCTGTTTTGCCACGTTGTCACACCGCCCCTTCCTGAGCGAGTGGGATTTGGTCTTGAAGTGCGGATATTCCTCCCTCCGCTAGGATCTATGGAGTCGACTGGGGAAGTTTCGCAATAGGTATAAAGCGAGTCCGAAGGCGAGACCGGCTCCGGGTCTCGTCGCGTCCAAACTCCCAGAAGTGGCTGATAGAAGCGAAGCCGAACGGTATAGAGGTTAGATGCGGGCTCGTGCCTGTATCCACAGTATAGTGTTTCCCAGTCGGAGGCGAGCCATTGAGCACCAAATGCAGCCGTCAGATACGTCGGCGCACCATAGGCCGAGTACGCATACCGATTGACTGTCGTACCAGTCGTATCTGTGGCCGCCACAACATTCCAGTTGCCATCTTGGCAGCCGTACAGCCGTTCTTCAAACGTGCCATTGCCATTGGTATCTCGGTCCCTCAGGACGAGGTCGTCAAGATATCGGAGTCCCCACACAATCTGTCGTTCAGATTCGCTGGAACTTTCGATACGTTCTTCTATGCATCTCCAGTTGGGTGTATAGTAGAATTGCCGAGACTCACTCAGGTCTCCGCTCTCGTAGTCCCTTCTCACAGTTCGGAACGTGCGGGCGTCGTATTCGTTCTCCTGCACCGTATCCGAGCCGTCGGTCAGCTTGACGAGACGGTTCCAGGCATCGTAGGTCGCCGTGTAGCCCTGCGTTGGATCGGCCGGCTGCGGGATGGTCGTCATGTTCCCGGCGGGGTCATATCCCGGTTGTGCCCACGCGGCTCCCACCGTGTTCGTGATCCCCGTGATCTCGTTCACCGGGTTCGCAGTGCGGGACTGTTCCAGTGTCCAACTCGCTCCGGTACTGGCTTCGCGGAATCCATCCCAGTTACCGGTCGCATCGAGCGCCCAGCATTGGCCGAACGTCTCCGACGTGAGGGCCGTGCGCGAGCCGTTGAGCCACCCGCGAGCCATGTCCTTCAGCCGATGGAGGCCGTCGTAGCTGTAGAGTTCGTCGAACTCCTTCTCCAGCGACCTTGCGACCATGTCTTCGCGCCACAGGCGGTTGCTGGCCCGGTCGTAGCCGTATTTCAATCGGGCGACGTCTTCTTCGTTGTTATAGTTGTACCAGCGGCAGTCCTTAACCCGACCAAAGCGGTCAAGGCCGCTATAGATGTCGCCTGTGTCGGGATCGTTTGTCCCGGAGAGGTCGACGAGCGTGTACTTCACATCCGGCTCGGTGTAATCGACCACGACCGTCGTGCCCAGGCCCAGATAATCGTAATTGGCGAGGTGGGTTGAATCATCATCGACGATCGACACAATCCGGCTGGCACGGTCGTTGATATTCCCACCTTCTCCGTAGTCGTAGGTCAACTCTCGCCCATCC
>JAHBXV010000074.1 GCA_019636285.1 Planctomycetaceae bacterium | reverse complement strand
CCTCCTGGGTCTGGCCGAGTCTCCCAATCGCGGTCAGTACAACGAGCGCGATGCTGCGTTCTGGACGTTGCGCTGGTCCGACCTGTTGCGCAACAACAGCCGCGACCTGCAAGACATCGGCATGTGGGCCATGCACAACTGGATCAAGGACCAGTTCCGCCAGAACGTGCCCTACGACAAGTTCGTTCGTGAGCTGATTCTGGCCAAGGGGTCGAGCTTTTCGAGCGGCCCCGCCAACTATTACCTCGTGAATACCTCGCCGGCGGACCGTGGCGAATCGACGGCACAGCTCTTTCTCGGCAAACGGTTGATGTGCGCCCAGTGCCACCATCACCCAACCGAGAAGTACAGCCAGGACGACTACTTCGGCTTTGCGGCTTTCTTCGCCCGCGTGGGAACCAAGAACAGCCAGGAATTCGGCCTGTTTGGACGCGAACGCATCATCGTCCTGCAATCGTCGGGCGAAGTCCGCCATCCGAAAACCGGCAAGAACCTGCCACCGACGCCCCTCGATGCCGAAGCGGTCGACCACCCGCTCGACCGCCGGATCGCCCTCGCCGACTGGCTGACGGCAGCCGACAATAAGGACTTTTCCCGCGCGGTGGTGAACCGTTACCTCGACTACCTGCTCGGCCGCGGTTTGGTCGAGCCGGTTGACGACATGCGAGCCACGAATCCGCCCACCAACGTCGCTTTGCTGGAGCGGCTGTCGGAGCATCTGGTTGAGCAGAAGTTCGACCTCAAGCAGCTCATCCGCGTGATCGTGTCGTCGCGGATCTATCAGCTCGACTCCCAGCCCACCAGTTGGAACGTCGCGGACGAGCGGTTCTACAGTCACTTTCTCGTCAAGCGATTGTCGGCGGAACCCCTGCTCGACGCGATCGACGTCGCGACGGGAACCACGACCAAGTTCCAGAACCTGCCGCAGGGAACTCGCGCGATCGAGATTCCCGATGCCGAGTATCCCGATTTCTTCTTGAACACATTCGCGAAACCGCGCCGCACCAGTGTTTGCGACTGCGAACGGGCTCCCGATCCCAACCTCGCCCAGGCCCTGCACACGCTGAACGGCGACACGCTGGCGACCAAACTGGCGAGTAAGTCCGGGCGCATCGCCACGTTGCTCAAAGCGGAAAAGCCCCACGCAGAGATCGTCAACGAGCTCTACCTGGTCACGCTCTCGCGACCGGCTCGCGACGCTGAGATTGCCGCAGCCGAACAGATCGTGGCCGAAGCGGGGTCGCCGCAGATTGGATACGAAGACCTGTTGTGGGCCCTGCTGAATTCCAAGGATTTCCTGTTCAACCACTGATGCGAGCGAATCAGTTGAAAGGTCTTCCCGATTCTTCGTGTGCCACTGGCTCCGCCAGTGCAAGTTATTATAGAAGTACAACTTAAAGCACGCTGGCAGATCCCATGCCACCCACTCATATCCTGAACATTGACAGAGCACGGTGGGTGGCACGCCCTGAGTCTTCGAAGGGCGTGGTGAAGGAACAACTACCACGCCCTTCCGCAAAGCCTTCAGGGCGTGCCACCCTTATTTAGAGCGCCAGCCACCCATATCCTTAGCAGGGATAGAGCACGAGCCGTAACCCGCTCGATTGGGCAATTCAGACTGCCTGGAGTCCTCAACTCATGCGTACCGTTCAAATTGCCCGGCTCGAATCGCACTCCTTTCCGATCACGATCCTGTTCACGTGGATGGCAGCAATCGTTGCGACATCGGCGCCACTCACGCTGGCTCAGCCTTCGTCGTTTTATCCGATGGTCATGAGTCTCGATCCGGTGGCGATTCAGGTTGGCACGACCTCGGAAATGACAGTCGAGTCGCGTTACAGCCTGGCGGGGACGCATCTGGTCTTCGTGACGGGCGAGGGCGTGACTGGCGAGCCGATCCTGCCGGAAGAGACCGCGGAGCAGGCAAAGAAAGACCTCACCAGTCTCAAGATTCGGTTCACCGCGACCTCGGACGCCCTGCCCGGAGTCCGCGAGTTTCGGCTCATCACGCCTCAAGGAGCCAGCACGGTCGGCCAGCTTGTCGTGACGCTCGACCCGGTGATTGTCGAACAGAAAGACAACGACACGGCCGAGAAAGCCCAGGTCATTACGCTCCCCGCGACGGTCTGCGGCGCGATCGAGAAGAACGAAGACTTCGACTTCTATCGCTTCACAGCGAAGGCCGGCGATCAGTTGACGTTCCACGTTCGCGGACAGCGATTGCAGGACAAAATTCACGACCTGCAAACCCACGCTGATCTGATTCTGTTCTTGCGTGACGCCGGTGGCGGCGTGTTGGCCATGTCGGACAACGCCCTCTTCGCGGACCCCTTGCTCAATTACCAATTCACGGCCGATGGCGATTACACGCTCGAGTTGCGTGATGTTCGTTTTCAGGGAAACAAGTACTGGCAATACGCCCTGGAGATTTCCCCGCGTCCCTTCGTGGCGACCGTCCATCCGCTGGCCGTCGCGCCGGGGGCGACAGCAACCCTCGCCGCGGCTGGCGAAAACCTGCCGCAAGGCTCGGTCGCGAATGTCGTGGTGCCGGAGGGGGCTTCGGGCTCCTTTGAAGGCGTGACGACGGTCGGAGACGCCCCGGTGATCCCCGCGCCGGTCTACGCGACCACGCGGCGCGTCGTCGTCGAGCCGGAAACTCCCAATAACGAAATTGCGACGGCGGTGGATCTTGGCGAACTCCCGGTCACCGTGGCTGGTCGCATCGAATCGGAAAACGATCTCGATTGCTATCGTTTCACCGCAAAGAAAGGCGAAGCCTTCTCGTTTGAAATCGTCGCCCGGCGACTCTCCTCCGACCTCGACTCGTACCTGCGATTTCTCGATGCCAACGGCAAGGTCCAGCGCGAGACGGATGACATCACGATCCACACCGAATTGACATCCGACAGCTGGCTGGAAAACTGGGTCGCACCGGCCGATGGCGACTATTTTGTGGAGGTTCGCGATGTCCACCTGCGCGGCGGCCCGCGATTCACGTACGTCCTGAACGTCGACCGGGCGACTCCGTACTTTCAGTTGGTGATGGACGATGCCAAGACGCAGCTCACGCCCGGCAGCAGCAACGTGATGTTCATTCGCGCGCTCAAGAAGAATGGGTTCGACGCAGAAATCGAATTGCTGATCGATAACCTGCCGCCCGGTATCGAGGCGGTGACCGGTCGCATCCTGAAGGGGGCGACTGATGGAGCCATTGTCCTGACGGCCCCGGCCGACGCGCCGCTACAGGCCGCGAACGTCGTGGTGCGCGGCGTTTCGACATTCACTCCCAAGGAAGGTGAATCGCCGGTCACTTTGGAAGCTGCCGCCGTTCCGTTTCAGGAAATCTACCTGCCGGGCGGGGGGCGCGGGCACTGGCCGATCGCCACGCACACGGTTTGTGTCGGCAATCCGTCGGACATCCTCAAGGTCACGCTCAGCGAGTACGACATTCACCTCAAGCCGGGCGAGTTCAAGGACATCGACGTCACGATCGAACGCGCGCCGGGCATGACTTCGAACGTCACGCTCGACATGGTCTTTCAGCATCTGGCACGGCCATTCGCCAACAGCCTGCCCCAGGGGGTTTCCATCGACGGCAGCGCCAGTAATGTGCTGCTGACCGGGGCGAACACGGCTGGCAAAATTCGCCTGAAGGCCGAGAAGACCGCGCCGCCCGTCGAGAAGCAGGTCTGCGCGGTGATGGCTCACCTCGCGATCAACTTCGTCATGAAGTCGACCTATTCCAGCACGCCAGTCTGGGTCACGGTCCAGCCAGCCGAGTGACCGGAATTCGCAACGACGGGCGATTCCCGCTGACGGCTGAGCGACACATCATAGTGAGCCGAGCAAACTCGTCAGATCATCCGCGAGGTGGTCGACGTCCTCGGTCGTCGTGTCCCACGAGCACATGAAGCGGGCTCCGCCGGCACCGATGAACGTGTAAAAGACCCAGCCCCGTGCCCGTAGCCCGGCCGCGACCTGCTCGGGAAGATCGACGAAGACAGAGTTGGCCTGCCGCGGCGCGATGAATGAGATCCCCGGCAGTTTCTTCAGCCGGCCTTCCAGTCGTTCCGCCATGTTGTTGGCGTGCCGGGCATTGTTCAGCCAGGCGCCCGACTCCAGCAGCCCGACCCAGGGAGCCGCGAGAAACCGCATTTTCGAGGCGAGCTGACCGGCCTGCTTGCACCTGTACTTAAACTCTTCGGACAGAGACCGGTCGAAGAACAAAATCGCTTCCCCGACCGCCATTCCGTTCTTCGTGCCGCCAAAGCACAGAACATCAATGCCGGCTTTCCACGTCAGTTCGGCCGGTGTGGCACCCAGAGAAGCCACGGCGTTCGCGAACCTCGCGCCATCCATGTGAACCTTAAGTCCGCAGGCCCGCGCTTCGCTGGAAATGTCGACCAGCTCCGTGGGAGAGTAAACCGTCCCCAGTTCTGTCGCCTGCGTGACCGTCACGACCTTGGGAACCGGGTAGTGCAGATCCTTGCGGCGATGCACGATCCGGCGGATTTCCGATGGCTGGATTCTTCCATCTTTACCCGATGCGAGCAGCAGCTTCGTTCCGTTGGAAAAGAATTCCGGGCCGCCGCACTCATCGGTTTCAACGTGCGCCAGTTCGTGACAGATGATACTGTGGTACGACTGACACAGGGCCGCCAGGGCGAGCGAGTTGGCCGCCGTACCATTGAAGGTGAAATAGACGTCGCAGTCGTGCTCGAAGATCTCCCGCAACAGTTCCGAGGCTCGCAGCGTCCAGGCATCCTCTCCGTAGGCGCGGGCGTGCCCCACGTTCGCCCGTTCCATGGCCCGCCACGACTCGGGACAGATGCCGGCGTAGTTATCGCTGGCGAACTGATGTCGCGGCAGCGGCTGAAGCGGTTCGGCGGAGAGAGGCATCCAATGGACCCCGGACTGTGGGACTCGGACATTGCGTTCAATAAATCGAACGAACGTCCAGTATAGTGGCGAAGAGGTTCGAGGGAGTCAAGGACGGGTCGCTGTTGGAAAAGGCCTTTCCGACCGCGAAGCAGTCGAAGACGATAGCCGTGGGTCACGCAGCGCGCCCACGGAAAAACGAGTTCTCAATAAATTTTTCCGACCCCCAGCGGGGGTCGGAAAAATGCTCATCGACGGCGTCCGCTGGAGGTTGGAAAAGGAACAAGGCTGCCTCCAGACCGTGGATATGCCCCGCGTCCACGCCGATACTCTTTGACCGCTTCGCGGTCAGAATAACTTTTAGCGGGCGGCACGTTCCGCGAGCCACAACGAGACCATCGCGAGATTGGCAGAGGTTGGCCGATCGACGCCGGGTTCGACAAACGCCGCGATCGGTTCCCCCGTGGTACTGGTCGGTGGGTTGGGCAGCCTGCCGTGGGTGACCTGATACCCACCCGAGATGCCGGGTTGCAGGCAGATCAGCCACTCGCCAGCCGGTAAATCGGGGAATGACTCAATGCGCAGGCTGGGAGGGAGTTCAGCGCCCGCGAGTTGTTTGGTCACCCGAACTTCACCGTTCGCGGCCCGCTCGCCAACAACAATCCAGCGGCTGGCCAGCACCCGCGCCCGATTGACCGTCGTCTCGTTCCGTGTCAGCACCAGGCAGACGACGAGAAACCCGATCCAGATCGCCATCGCCAGGCCGATGACGACCAGGCGGGACCGAAGTGGCGAGGGAGTCGGCGCGGCAGTCATTTCGCGGTGAACTTTCGCAGATCGACGCGGTAGTCGTCCACGAAGACATTCTGGAAATCGTACACGTCGAAAAAGTCGCTGAGCTGGTCGCGATCGGTCTTGCGCATCTGCCCGCGTTCGATCAGCTCGAAGACGAGCCGGCCAAAGTCTCCGGTGGAGCGAATGCCCCAGTGGTGAAAGACCGACGGCGCCATCATGCCGAACTGCCGCAAACCCAGCAGCCGCACACCGTCCAGCAGTTCCGGCCCCGAGATATGACCCGATTCCGAAGTCTCGTCGGCCTCGTCTTCTCGGCCCAGTTGTTCCTGGGCGACTCGCAGGGCCTCTGAAAGAAAGAGATACGCCTGCGGGTGAAATAGCATTTTTTGACGGGGAGGCGAGCCGGTCGAGCTCATGGAGACGCTACTCATCTTGAAAGGCGGGCGAATGGGGCGGAGCTGACCCGAAAGCCAACTGTCGCTCAACATAGCACGTTCGCCCCTTGGAACGGAAGACAAGGGTTCCTCTCAATTCCGAGAATTGTTTGGTTCCGCACGGACTGCCGCGAAGTGATTTGGTCCAGAGGCCAAATCTGTTTATCGGCCGGAACCCTGTCGGCAGAATCGAGAAAGTTTGACCGAGCTTGCATGAGCAGCAAAACGGAGTCGTTAACGACGAAAACGCACGAATTCACGGGGAATTCGTGCGTCTCGTGCGTTCGTCGTCGGGGATGTCGGAGCCCTGTGTCGAGCCGCCGACAGTCGATCCAATCAAATCCCGTTTATTTTTTCCCCGCTGCGATTTTCTCCTCTGCTTCCTGGCGGGCTCGTTCCATCACGAACTCGAGAGAGACGGGGGCACCGTTCATCCGCTTGCTTTCGTCGGCGGCCTCCATGAAGGCATAGATTTCGAGCGTTTCTTTTGGATCGATGGGGACTTCGCCCGTGCGGAACATCTTCACGAATTCAACGACCAGCGGCCGGTAGCCGGGGTAGCTACCCAGTTGGGAAATTCCCTGATCGGTGTAAACCGTCCCGCCATATCCCGACTTCCCTTCGCGAATCCCACGGAACGTGCCAATCCGGCCATCGGCCCACGTTCCGGTCACCTGATCCATCCCCGGCGTATGCACGCGTGTGACTGACTGGCAGCCCGGACCCATGGTCGTGAACAGCAGTTCGACACCATGAATCCCATACCAGAACAAATCGGGATGGGTCTTTTCGAGCGACGCGGGGCTGTAGGCGTCGCATCCCAGCACTTTGCCCAGCTTCCCGGCTCGGGCATCAAGCGCGCTTGGCACATATCGCAATGACGAGGACGAGAAGACCGGCACCTTGTAGTGCTTCGCCAGTGACAGAATCGCGATGGCATCGGCCAGGCTGCCGGCAATCGGCTTATCGATGAAGCAGGGCTTCCCGGCTTTCAGGACGGGCAACACCTGTTCGAGATGCGGGCGGCCGTCGTTAGTTTCCAGCAGGACGCAATCGACCTTTTCGACCAGGGCTGGAATCGAGTCGACGATCTCGACGCCCAGTTCCTTGAGTTGCTCCGTATACCCCGGGACGCGAGTGACGCTCGACTCAATATCGGGGCTGCCCTTCGGATAGGCGGCCACCACCTTGCAGTTCGCCACGTCCGCTTCCGCCTTGGGATCATTGAGCAGCTTGGCGAACGCGGTGGCGTGCGAAGTATCAAGACCGATGATCCCGATCCGGATCTGCTTGACGGATTCCTCCGGTTTGGCGGCTTCAATGGCCTCGGTCGCCGCGACTGCTTCTGCTGGTGCCGCGGACATCGCGATTGACCAGATCGCCACCGTTCCGTCGTAGCTCCCCGTCGCGAGACGAAGGCCGTCCGCTGTCAGTGCCAGCGCTGAAATGCGCGCGTCGTGCCCTTCCAGAACCGCGAGTTCTGCCCCGTCCTCGATCTGCCAGAGCTTGGTATTCTGACCATCCTTGAACTTTCCACCCGACGCAGAGACCGCGACCGCGCCGCCGGGAAGCGTTCCCAGCGCGTTGACTGGTCGCGAATGCCCGCCAAAGAACCCGTGAGCCTCGCCCGTGGCAAGATCGTAGACATAAACTCGCTCGTCGAGGCTGCCGGCCAGAACGCGATTCCCGTTTCCGGCGAACGCGACCCCGGTGACCGACTGGCGGGCGTCGCTCTTTTCGAGAACAACATCACCCGATTGAGCATCAAGGACCACCAGGCGACCCGGTCGTGTGGGACGTGTCTCGTCACCCAGGCCGATGGCCAACCGGGCCCCATCGGGCGACCAGGCCACGGCGTTCGCCGGTTCGTCCGGGAATGCCTTCTTTTGAATCGCCTCGTCTTTTTCGAATGAGAAGATTTGAACCGTTTCGTCATCGCTGGCGACGGCAAATTCGCTTCCTGACGGCGAAATGGCAATCGCCGTGACGGCTCCGCGCGGTCCGGTCCACTTCCGAACCACCTCTCCCGACGCGACGTCCATTTGCAGGACGGCCTGGTAGCCGCCGATGAGCAGGGCTTCACCACCCGGCAGGTAGGTGACCGCGCGGACCTGACCCTTCCCAATGGGCAAGCTGCGAATGATGTCGCCGGTTGCGGCATCCCGCAGAGCGACCTCTCCCTTCGTCCCCACAGCCAGTTGCTGGCCATTCGGCGACCAGGCGATTGCCGTGACCCAGCCCTTCAGACCGCTGATCCGCGGGCCGGGAGTGACCGAGACGGGATCGGCGGCCTGTAACGTGCCATGCAGTCCGAAAACCGATCCGGCGATGGCGAAAGCCGCGGTCAGCACGTGTGTCAGCCAGTTCGAGCGTCGGCCGGAATCCCGGTTCGGGCAGGCATGTCCGATCCGAGCTGTGTCATGAAATGTCATCCCGCGGTCCTTGTGTCGGTTGCGATTCAGAATTCCGTGTCTGGGATGGCGGAATGTCGCTACGGATCAATCTCCACCGATCCCTGAGCGATTATGGCATTCGACCCCGACCGTCGCCACCGCACTGAGCCGCGACCCAACGGGGGAACGCTGCCCGCCAAGGCCCTGCCGTGAGATGAGTTCGCCACGGCGAGGTCCGGCCAAACAGGGCACGAATTCGGGTGTTCACCTGCTGGAAAGTTGTTAGCATCGGAGAAAATCGATTGGTCCCTCGGGGCATCGGTACCGATTCGGGGGATGAATCACGGAAATGGGTCACTGTTCCCAATGCGGCCGTTTTCCGTTTTCAATCAAGTCGCACGTTCGTGCTCTCCGGCGCGCTGGTCCTTGATGAGGCAGTCATGAAATTCGCCCGATTTCCACGATTCGTACTCGTCGCGGTACTGGCCCTGGCATCGGCTGCCGTGGCCCAGCAGGGTGGCTCAAGCAAGGCGCGCCCCGCGACCAAGGCGGCTCCCGCGACATCCGGGGCGGTCAAGTCGATCGACGCGCGCGTCAGCAAGTTGCAGGAGTCGTTTCTGCGCGAGACGTTCGATATCGCCAAGCAATACGAAATGGTCGGCCAGTTCGAACGTGCCAAGTCGATGTATGAAACGTTGCTGAAACTCGATGAGACGATGCCGGGCGTGAAGGAGAAGGTCGAGCAGCTCACCGAACAGATGTTCGAAGCCATCGAGTTCGAGTATGAACTCGATGTCTCGAAAGGTTGGGTTCAGCCGGGCGCCTATGCGCTGGCCAAACGGGCGGCCCGCATTGCGGCAAACGGATCCTACGAGTTCAATCTCGGCACGAAGGCATCGCCTGAAGGCTTCCGCAATGAAGACCCCACGAGCGGTCTGATCGACGGAATTCCGGTCGGTACGCTCGTCGGGATGTTGCTGGTCGACGGAAAGCCGACCAAGCCCTTCGCGATCGGCTCCTCGCACGAGTGGACGCCGGAGAAGAACGGCCTGTTGATGTTGAAGATCAACGCGCCCAGCGGTCACCGCAGTACGGGAACGCTGAAAGTCAAACTGAGCGGCTTCGGCCGTTTGAGCAATCGGTAGGGAGGCACCGCCGCGCGGCGCCTTCAGGCCACTGACCGCTGATCGGTCAACTGCGTTTGTCGCGCCTGCAACACGGGAACCATCTGAGCCAGCAGCTCCCGCATCTGGGTGATAATCCCGGCCTCGAGTTCCTCGGTCGAGATTCCTTCACAGGCGGCGACACACGCTTCAATCCGCCGGACCAGATCCCGATTTGCCGGAGTGTCGACCCCCAGGAGTTCTCCCTCGGTCGACAGGACAAACATCGGAGCGGGCCGAAATGAGCGTTCCGAGTCCATGAACCGGCTTCCGTCGTAGAGTGCGAGCGGGTGGGCGAGACGTCGCGATGGGTTGTCGCCCAGTCGGACCTCTTGGCAGAAAAATCGTCAAATCCGATCCCATCGCTGGAGTCGGAACCGTGGAAACCGTGCCATTGGGATGAAAATCTCGCGAAAATGGCGGGGGGAGTCGCCCATGGAGCGGCTTGGGTGCCGTGTTTGTCGAAAATAACGAACGAGGCGAGCCGCTCTCGCGAGCATAGTTCTGTAATCGCGTACACATGGAGTCGTCGTGGCGGATGATGATGCTCCCCCAGGTGTGCCCGAGTGGGTCGTCACCTATGGCGACATGATGTCGCTGTTGCTGACGTTCTTCATCATGCTGGTCTCGCTCAGCGAGGTGCAGGCCAACAAGAAGTTCCGGGCGGTTCTCGACTCCTTGCAGAAGTCGCTCGGCTACACCGCCGCGCCGCTGGCTCCTCCCGGCGGGGCTTTCCCGCTCAACAGCGTCATCGAACGCATGTCGATCCTGGGCGCGCACACGAACGAGCGGACGTCCAAGGGGGGGATCAAAACCCCGCAGGCTACCCGGGGAGACGATGTCAGAATTTTTTCCAATCGTCCCGGCAATCCGATCTCCGCCGGAGCGCCGCTGCTGTTCGCCCGCGGATCCTCGGAACTGGTCCCGACCGTTCAGAAGGAACTGGTTGATTTCGCGGCTCGCCTCGCCGGAAAACCGAACAAAATCGAGGTCTTTGGTCACGACATTCCCGACTCGGCCGACGGCGGCATTTCGGCCTGGAATCTGGCTTACGAGCGGGCGCGGCGCGTGGCGGACTTTCTCATCAAAGAGGGTATCGACCCGGATCGCATTCGCCTGCTCACGCACATACAAATGCCGGATCCGAATTTGCGCGCCGCGCGGCCCTCATCCGCGGATTCGGTCGAAATCTTCCTGCTCGATGCGTTCCAGAACGAGTATGTCGGTCCGCGAGTGCCATGAGCCTCCGTCAAAACCCGGCTGGCGGCTCTGCTCCCCTGCCAATTCGGTTACGTTTCGGACGTCCAGAGGGTTTTGACGAGACGACATGGACGACATGGCCGCTCGCGCGGTAAGTTCCACGGTCGCGGCTCGTGGAAATCTGGCAAGCCCGCGGCCGATCCCGCACGACCGGGATCTCTAGCGTCGCGCTCCCTCCGTTCGGAAACGCTCCGATGTTCGCGAACACTTTCCTGGGCGTCTGCAAACAGACTCATTGCCGGCGGCCTGGTGAAACTTGCATGCACCGACTTTCGAGGCTCTCGCTCGCGACGGTCGGCTTGTTATATGCATTCGCTTTGACCGGAATGGCGGACGAGCCACCCCTCAAACGTCCCGTGGCCAGGAGCTGGCTGAGCCAATTGTCGGATCCCGATTTCAAGACGCGGGAAGAGGCCACCGAGCAGATCTTCCTGCATGGACGTGACCTTCGCCCCCAACTCGCGGAAATCGCGAAGACCGGCAAGCTGGAAGCCGCGACCCGCGCCGCCAAGATTCTGCGGGAGTGGTACCTCCAGGCCGATCCGAGCGACTTTGACGACCTGGAACTCGATCTCGAGCAGATAGCCAAGGCGCGGGGAGGAATGCTGCGGGATCAGGCATTGGTTGCGGGGCTCCTCGGCGAAGAAGCACGGACGCGCCGCGCGATCGCGGAAATCACGCGTCTGGGCGGAACGATCGTCTATCGTTCGGAAGAGTCGATGGCGGGGGTCTTCGGCGCCCCCGCCGCCGGTCCGATCGACCACGTTCTCCTCAGCCGCCGCTGGCAGGGGGGGGATGAGGGATTGCGACATCTTCGCCGACTGGAGATTGTCTCGACCTTGTACCTGGCCAAGGGAGCCGACGTGTCGCGGGAGGCGATTGCCCAGCTCTCCATGGATCGCCCCGATCTGGTCATCCAGGTTCGCGGCCCGGTCCAGCTCGGAATTCGCTTCTCCTCCATTCCTCGCGGAGGGGGCTGCGAAATCATGTCGGTTGTCGAGGGAACATCGGCGGCCCGAGCCGGTCTGCGGGAACGTGATGTCATTCTCGAGCTGAACGAACTGCCGATCGAAATGCCCAATGATCTCGTCGAATACTTGGCCGACTACGAGCCGGACGACATCATCACGCTGACAGTCGATCGCGGCACGGGCATTGAATACGTCAACGTCCACCTGCTTGGCTGGAACTGACTTCGAGTACCTCGCGGGGCGATCAGCCCGCATGGGCGCTCCGCCGAGCCACTTCCACCAGCGTCTTCACCATGCAGCCCGTCGCTCCGGCGTCGCGGTAGGCCCGTGCCGAAGAGGCGAACGACGGTCCCGCGATGTCGAGATGCACCCACGGCGTTTCGCCCACGAATCGTTCGAGGAACTTGGCGGCGGTAATGGCCCCGCCCCAGCGGCCCCCCGTGTTCTTGATGTCGCCGACTTCCCCCTTGATAAGGTCGTCGTAGAGGTCGAACATCGGAAGCTGCCACAGGTCTTCCCCGGCCGACTTCGCCGCCGCGACCAGTTCGTTGCACCAATCCTGGTCGTTGGTGAACGCGCCGGTCACGTCTTCGCCCAGCGCGACGACGCAGGCACCGGTGAGCGTCGCGAGGTCGATAATGCGGCTGACTCCCGAATCGACGGCGTAGGAGAGAACGTCGGCCAGGACCAGCCGCCCTTCCGCGTCCGTGTTCAAGACCTCGATCGTCACGCCGTTGCGAGCCGTCAGAATCTCTCCCAGTTTGAATGCCGAGCCGCTCGGCATGTTTTCGACAAGTCCCATCAAAGCGACCACGTTGACCGGCAGCCTGAGACGCGCGATCGCGGACATCGCTCCGAGGACGGTCGCGGCTCCCGCCATGTCGCATTTCATGGTCAGCATGCCGTCGGTCGGCTTCAACGAGAGTCCGCCGCTGTCGAAGGTGACACCCTTGCCGACCAGCGCGAGCGGCGCCTGGTCGGCCGCGCCGCCCCGGTACTCGAGCACGACCATCCGCGGCGGTTCCACGCTGCCCCGCGCGACCGCGAGCAGGGATCGCATGCGCTCGGCTTCGAGTCGCGGCTGATCGAAAACCTGAATCGTCAATCCGAGTTCCGCGGCGACCTGCTCGGCCCGGCGCGTGAAGCCAACGGGAGTCACTTCCTGCGGGGAGCGATTGACCAGTTCCCGCGTGAGGTTGATCGATTCGCCCAGAATCGTCCCCTGTTCGATCGCCTTCGTGGTCGATTCGCCAAGATCGGTGGCCGCGAAATCGAGCCGTCCCAGCGGGTACCGCACTCGTTCCGTGCGGTACAGATCCTGCCCCATCGAGCCGACAACAGCGGCCGTGGCAGCCGCTTCGGCCAAAAGGGCCTGACGGTCGGGAGAGACGGCCCCCAGCCAGACCGCGACGTGTTGATCGGGACGATCGGTGATTCCACGGAACGCGCTTCTGAGCGCCCGGTCGGCTCCGCCGGGAGTCAGACTTTCCTCCTGGCCCAACCCCACAAGGACGAGCCGGCGAACCGCCGCTCCGGACACGCCACGAAGTGCCAGAGCCATTCCCAGCTTCGGCGTGAAGTCGTCGTTAGTCAATCGGCCAATCAGTCCGCCCGTGGCTTGATCGAGCGTCACCAGCGGCTTCCGCCAATCGTCCTGCTCGCAAACAGGAACGATCAGCCAATCGCCGGCGATCTGATCGATCTGACCATTCAAACACAACGACATCGGCGAAATCCTCGTGGTGATGGAACGAGCAACATGAGCGGGCTGATCTCAGGTAGCGAAATTAGGGGCGATTCTCGTTCATCTGGCAAGCGTGACCCGGTCGATTCTCGTTCGCGGGCTTCGCCTGGCAAGCTCTCTTCCCGAGGCTCCGCCTCACTCAACCGTGAATGCAACCGGGCTCGGGCAGGTGTGTCAAATAGCGTGAGATTCCGAAGACATGCAGTTCCCTGACCGCGAAGCGGTCAAAGAGGGTGGCCGTGGGTCGCGCAGCGCACCCACGGAACGAATCTTTCCGCGAACGATCATTAATAACCGGCCGGCCGACCATGTTTGCGCGGGTCGGACATGCCGACAAATCCGGCGGCCGTCCGTGCCACCACCTGGCACGCGGCCAGCTTCGCTTCAGGACGAAGAACGTGGCCGAGTTCCACAAGGGATGTACGAAGGTCCGCTGGAGTTTCGGGTTCGACAAGCACCTCGCGCGGCAACCACTGGTGGTGCATCCGCGGTCGCGAGACTGCTTCTTCCGGCGGAAGATTGAAGACGGTGAGACCGAGCAGCACCTGAATCGTCGTCGTAATGATCCGTGGCCCGCCCGAGGCGCCAAGAACGAATTTCGCCTCGCCGTCCTGAACGACAATCGTCGGTGTCATGCTCGAAAGGGGCTTCTTACGCGGGGCGACCGCATTCGCTTCGCTTTGGAGAAGCCCGAAGGCATTGGGTTTGCCCGGTTGTGCGGTGAAGTCGTCCATCTCATTATTGAGGACAATGCCGAACTCGGGATCGACCACCCATGACCCAAACGTGGTATTGATCGTCTCGGTACAGGCAACGGCGTTTCCGTGGCGGTCGATGATCGAGAAATGCGTCGTTCCGGCGTCATCGACCCCTAAATGACGGCCATACGCTTCGCTGGGAAGGGTCTTCGTTTCCTCGAAACTCGCCGCCATCCGGTCGAGATGTTCCTGGGAAAGAAGCTGGTCGACCGGGACGTCAATGAAGTCCGCATCGCCGAGGTACGTCGCCCGATTGGCGAATGCATGTTGCAACGCTTCCAGCAGCCGATGCCGAGCAGCCGGATGATCCGGGCCAAGCTTGCCGAGTGGCGGCCGGCGTCCGACTGCCTCATAGCGCTCCAGCAGTTCGAGCGTTTGAATGAGCGCGATTCCACCACTCGAGGGGGGCGGCATGGTCCAGATGTCCCGGCCCTGAAAATCCGTGTGCAGCGGTTCTCGAAAGACGACCAATTCTTGTTTGAGGTCGTCAGCCGTCCAGATTCCTCCGCTGTCTCGCACGGTCTTCAGCAGCGACTGGCCAACCTCTCCCGATGTGAAGGCCGAGGGGCCGACTTCCGCCAGTTTTTGAAGGGCTGGCAACTGGGGAGAGTAAAAACGATCGCCAACCTGCCACGGAATACCGTGATTGAGGTACTTCTCCCACAAACCTTTGTAGGTTTCCCGGTCCTCGCGATGCCGGTCAAAGTGCCGCAACAGGCCGCGTTGAGTGTCGCGATGAAACGCGTCAACTTCCACGCCTTGCTCGGCAAGTCGGATCGCAGGGGCGAGCACCGTCGCCAGCGGCAGGCTGCCAAAGCGCTCGAGCGCGGCACAGAGACCCAGCGCGTGTCCCGGCACTGCTGCTGCCAGTCCGCCTCGCTGACTCGCATTCGCCGCGCGACCGTCTTGGGTGTACATCGATGCGGTCGCGGCCAACGGGGCTCGCTCGCGGTAGTCGATCGCGTATGCCTTCTTGTTCGCCGCGCTCCAGAACAGCAGAAATCCGCCTCCGCCCAGCCCGCTGCTTTCAGGACGCACGACCGAAAGGGCGAAACCGGTCGCGACAGCCGCGTCGACGGCATTGCCCCCCTGTTTCAGGATCTCCGCTCCCGCGTCGCTCGCGGCCGGATGATCGGCTGCGACAACGCCGTGTTCGAACGTCAGCGACGCTGTCGGCGACTGCGCGGCAACCGGTTGCAAAGCCGACAGCGTCAGTGCCACCCACATGGCGACGATGAGGTAGCAACCAGGCATGGAACGGACCGCGTCGGCCATGGGATTCCGATCAAAAACTGGACTGAGGCTTTGTCACGGCTTCATTTTCGTGTGCCAATGGCTCTGCCAGTATGCCTGATGTAGTTTGGCGATAACAAGATGCACTGGCGAAACCAGTGGTACTCGCACGAATCTTCGACATGACAGAGGGCAGAGGACCATCATGGGTCGGACAGCGCGCATTCTCGCGCTTCCGCCAGGATGTGTTGCCGCAATTCCGCGACCAGAAAAAACGAGCCCGTGACCACGAGCAGATCAGATTCGCATGCCAGGGACCGCGCCAATTGCCAGGCGGCGAGGGGTGTCGCCGCGCAGTGAGTCGACACGTCATTCAGATTGTTCGCAAGTTGCCGCAGCCGTTCGGGGTTCTCGGCCCGTGGATTGTCGAGAAACCGCGTGAAGATCACCTCGCGACAGCCGGGGAGCAGCAGCCTGAGCACCGATTCCACGTCTTTATCGGCACTGCTGGCAAAGACGAGGACGCGTTTCCGGTTCGGGAATTCCTCATTCAGGGCGTCGCGCAGGGCCTGTGCCGAGGCAGGATTGTGGGCTGCGTCCAGGACGGCGGTGGGTGAGCCGGGCACGACTTCAATCCGCGCCGGCCAGCGCGTGGTCGCGAGCCCCTTAACCACAGCGTCGTCGTCAATCCGCCAGCCGGCTTCGCGCAGCCAGTCGATCATTCCGAGGACAACAGCGACGTTCTCCATCTGATGGCGCCCGCGCAGCGGACATTCGATGCGCGACCACCTGCGCGCCGGTGTCACGACGTCGACGACCCAGCCGTGCGAGGAAACATGATCGGGGGCAATCTGAGACTCAAGCTGGATGTCCGTCCCGAGTTGCCACAGCGGGCAGCCTCGTTCGCGGGCCACATGGTGAAAGACTTCGATCGCGTCGGGATGGACCGCGCTGCTGACGGCAGGAACTCCTGCTTTCAGAATTCCCGCTTTCTCATGGGCAATCTGGGCGATGGTATTTCCCAAGAGGTGCATATGGTCGAAGCTGATGCTCGTTAAACCCGTGACAACGGGCTGACAGACGTTGGTTGAGTCCAACCGGCCCCCCAGCCCGGTCTCGAGCACGGCGATATCGGCTCGTTGATCCAGAAAGTGCAGCCAGGCGAGAGCCGTCGCGAGTTCAAAATACGTGGGCTGCATCCCCCCCGGCTCGGCGTCGATTCGCGCGACGGTGGGCATGATCCGCTGCACCAGGTCCACGAGTTGTTGTTCCGTGGGCAGCACACCATCAACCACGAAGCGCTCTTCAAAGCGGTGCAGGTGCGGCGAGGTATACAGCCCGGCGCGATATCCGGCGGCAGAAAGAATCCTCGCCGTCATCGTGCAGGTCGAGCCTTTCCCCTTGGTTCCCGCGACGTGAACGGCAGGCAGTCGCTCTTCCGGATGAGCGAGTTCCGCAAGGAGATGCCGCATGCGCTCCAGCTTGAAATCGCTGGCCGCAAAGTCAGACCCGGCCGCGCTCTCGTAATTGATGCGGCCGATCAGGTACTGGAGCGCGTCTTCGTAGTTTCGACAATCGGCGGGCATGTCCGGCTCGTCCGGGAGCAGCGCACGTTCCGGTCAAATTCGTACTGCACGGGGCAGCATGGGCGGGGGAATGGAACCCCTCGGAACGCCACGAGGGATTGTGGTCGCGAAGATGCCATCGACGCAATCGAGCGCCTGGGCGTGATGCCCCTCTGTGAAATTCTACCGGGCCTGACTTGCTGCCAGATCGATAGCCAAGGGGCGAGATGAACGACACACGGAGACCCCTCCCTCTTTTCTCGACTCTCGTCTCTCGACACTCGACTCCTTGCAACTGGCGTGCATGGGCGCGATACTCGCTCGGACAACAAATGGGCCGTTCTGCATCTGTTGATGCGATCGCGCTTTCATGATTCAGTTCTGTCACTGCTGTCATCGCCTGCCATTTTTTGCCGCTCCAGGAATCCTCAACATGAAGCCTTGTTTTTCGCTGGCCGCGTTCTGTGCGATTTTGGTCACCTCGCTGCCGCTCATGGCGGCGGAACTGGCCAAGCCGGTTCGCATGGGCGCGGGCGAGATGACATTTGAGACCGTCCCCGGTTGGGGCCTGGGCGAAGACGGCAAGTCGCTCATCGGTCCGACCCACGGCGGCGTGGTCATCGACAAAGCGGGCAACATTTACACCAGTGCCAACATGGGCATCTTCGTGTTCACCCCCGAGGGGAAACTGCTTCAGCGGTTTGTCGGCGACGACTACACGGCCATCCACGACCTGGAAATCCGCGCCGAGGGGGACGATGAGTTCCTGTTCGGGGCGCGCAATAACGCCGGCGAAGGGATCAAGATTCACGCGGAGACCGGCGATGTCGTCCTGCGGTTGAAGTTCCCCGAAGAGTCGGGTCTGAAGCTCGAAAAGTTCCATCCAACGGCGATCACGGTCGCCCCGAACGGAGACATCTTCCTGTCGGACGGCTACGCCAGCAATTACATCTTCCGCTACGACGCGAAGGGTAAGTACCTGTCGCACTTCGGCACCAAGGGGAACGGGTTGAAGGAATTCAACACGGCCCACGGCATGACGCTCGATACCCGCTACGACCCGCCGCGACTGCTCATCTGTGACCGCAATCATCAGCCGAAGGGGCGGTTGCTGCACTACAGCCTGGAGGGAGAATTCCTCGAAGAAGTCATTACCGGGCTGGGAATGCCGACGTCGGTCGCCATTCAGGGCGACTACGTCTCCGTTCCCGATCTGCACGGACGGTTGGTCATCCTCGATAAGTCCAACACGATCATCGCCGTGCTCGGCCATAACCCCAATCCAGCGACTCGGGTCAATTTCAACGTGCCGCAGGACCAGTGGATCGAAGGTATCTTCAGCGGAACGCACGGCTCCTACTGGGACAAAGACGGCAATCTCTACGTCCAGGACTGGAACGTCTCGGGACGTCTGATGAAACTGGTACGCGTCAAGTAGCGCTTTCTCTGTGTGAAAGTTTCAGGCGTGTGCCACTGGCTTTGCCAGTGTGTCTTTTGCACGTGTTCCCAGGCTCCACCTGGGAGCACTTCCGCCCGAGGCTCTGCCTCGTTCCCGGTTGAGTGAGGCGGAGCCTCCGGAAGGTCTCAATGTCCGTCGGCCCGTCGTTTCAGCTTGGTTGCTGCGTCAACTCGTTTCATCGCTTCGGGGCCGAAGTTGCGATTCGTGAGCTGCCGGCGCTCGGGATTCGCGGATTGGAACTGCCGATCCGCACGCCCGGCTTCCGCCCGCGCCGGGGCGACCCGTCACTGCTCGACTCGGACGCCACGCCAGAGCGCATCGCCGCTGTGCGAAAACAGCTCGCCGACGCCGGAATTTCTCTCACCGCTTGCAACGTCCTGAGCGGCCAACCGCTCGACGAAGGCGTGGTCGAAGAGACTTTCCGGAAACTGGCGATCGCGGCCGAGCTCGGTGTTTCCATCGTCGTCGGCGAGGCAGGCCGTCCTCACCCTGAATTGGGAAAAGAGCCGCTGTATGACGTTCTGCGAACAATTGGCGACCGCTGCCGCGAATTGGGGCTCGTCTATTGTTGCGAGACCCACCCCGGCGTCTGCCAGGATGTGCGATCGATGGTGGAGACGATGCGGGCCGTCGATCACCCGGCAGTGCGTTTGAATTTCGATACCGGAAACCTGTTGTACTTCAACGACGGAGCCAACGTCGAAACCAGCCTCGCGCGAGTGGTCCGCTGGGTCGGAAGCGTTCACCTCAAGGACCATACGGGGGAAGCCGGCGTCTGGGCGTTTCCCGCGCTGGGACACGGGGGCGGCGTCGACTTCACCCGTGTTCGGCAAATCCTGCGCGAGTCGGGCTTTCGCGGACCCTGTAACCTGGAGTTGCAGGGAATCGAAGGCGAACCCGACCCCAGCCTGGAAGACATTCGCCAATCCATCCGCGACAGTCTGGCAACGCTGCGCGTCTGCGGCTTTCTGGACTGAAATCCGCCCCGACAACGGGCTATCGATCCGGCACAAGTGCTTTCTCAGGGCTTGGTCTTCGTGTGCCACTGGCTCTGCCAGTGCGCCTTAAGTCTCTCACCTGCAAAAGGATGCGATTTCTGCGACAGTGGCTTGCATCCGAGTCATTGAAATTGATGAAGTCGTAGTTGGCCGCGCTTTAATTCGCCACAACGTGGGCGGAAAAATCGATTCAATCCTTACAGCTTCCGAAGTCGATCTCTTTGACAGGATCGTCAAAGTTTCGCATTTGCGACGGTCTGGGAGGTTGCTGAGACGAGGCCCGTTCCATGACCCTTTCCGATTCGCGCCGCTGGGCCCTGCGAGTCGGAGTTGGGCTGCTGGCGGGACTCTTCGCCGGGGCCGTCGGGGCAAGCGAACCGGATAAGATTACAACTTCCGACGAGCAGGTGCGGCAAACCTCGCTCTTGGACGATGACATTCCGCCGTCTCCGGACGACGACGAATCGCAAACCCAGTCGCGCCTGTCCGCGCTCGAAGCCGAATTCGCGGCGCTGCGTTCACGCCTCACAGCCAGCGACCCCATCGCGCCGCCCCCCGCAAAGCCCCGCTATCCCACGGTGGCCGTCAACGGGGCTTTCCAGGCCGACACATACTGGTTCGGGCAGGACGACGCCAACCGGCAGACGCTGGGTTTTTACGACCCGCTCCATGTTGGCGGACTGACTCCCGCTCAACTCGCGGCGCTCGGCGATCTGCAGGACGGTTCCCAGTTCCGCAGGGCGCGTCTGTCAGCCAAGGGGAGTGTCGCCGAGAATGTGAACTACTTCTTCCAGATGGATTTCGGGTTCTTCGGCCGCCCCACCTTCACCGATGTGTGGCTGGAGGTGACCGATGTCCCGGTCGTTTCCAACGTCCGGGTCGGTCAATGGAAGCACCCCTTCAGTCTCGAAGTCGTTTCCAGCTACCGCTACACAACCTTCCTCGAACGGTCGAGCCTGTTTCAGGCATTCGTTCCATTTCGCCATATCGGCGTGGGAACGTACGACCACAATGATGACGAAACGCTGACGTGGGCCTTTTCGGTGCTCAAGCCGGGGAACGACCAGTTCGGCGGCGACATCGGCGACAGCGGCGGCTACTCATCAGCGGGCCGTCTCACGTGGCTGCCGTTCTATGAGGACTTGGGCGGCAGCTACCACTACCTGCACCTCGGCGGCGCGTATTGGGCGGGGACGCCGTCCAACCATCGGTTTCGATATGCCTCGATACCCGAAGGCTTCGTCGGCACGTTCGGCGCGGCTCCCCTGGGAAGCAGCAAGGTGCCGGTCCCCAGTTTGTCGCACGGCACGCCCCCTTTCGTCGACACGGGCGTCCTCTCGATCAATTCGTTCGCCCACTTTGGCCTGGAAGCGATGTGGATCAATGGACCATTTTCGGTGCAGTCGGAAGCGATGACTGCGTGGGCCGATCCGGTCACCGGCGATTCGCTCAACTTCGGAGGCATGTATCTGTTGGGAAGTTGGCTGGTCACGGGCGAAAGTCGTCCCTATGACCCCAAGACCGGCACCTACGACCGCATCGTCCCCAAACGCCCTTTCATTGCGATCGGCGATTGCGATCGCGGACCGGGTGCATGGGAAGTCGCCGCGCGATTCTCGACGATCGACCTCAACAGCGGAACGGTTCGCGGCGGCCGGATGACCAACTTCACGGCTGGCGTGAACTGGTATCTCAATGGCTTCACCAAAATGCAGTTCAACTATGTCCGGTCATTTCTGGACCGCGACCCCATCGGCGAAAGCCACGCCGACATCTACGCCATCCGCGCGCAGGTCGATTTCTAATCGGCACTTGCCGTACCTGTTCCGAGGCTCCACCTGAGAACGCTCCCCACGAGGCTCTGCCTCGTACATGGTTGAGCGAAGGGGAACTGTTCCCTGAGGGAGTTGAGGGAGCAAACGC